>JBGSIB010000056.1:0-170664 GCA_041751955.1 Crocinitomicaceae bacterium | reverse complement strand
ACCAAAAGATGAAAAGGAATATTATCAAGGACTGATGATAGACCCATTTGTATTCCGTTTCCCACAAGACTCAGTGCCACTTTTTAACAATTATGGTCAATTGTTCCGAAGTAAACGCGTCAAAATTGATGCTACAGCCATTCGTGATCGAAAAGAATGGGCAAATCTGATTGGTGGTTTGACTTTGAAATATCCAAAGGTAATTCCGAACGAGATGTACAACAAATTGATGCGCAGTGACTCTTTGAAGGGTAAGGATGTAAAGTTCATGGAAATCTTGCCTTACAGTTCAGCTCTTGATAAAAACAAAATCACGTTCCCAGATCAATATTACAAAGGCTCCGTCGGTAAAATCTCAGGAATCGCCATTGTCAAGCAAGCAAAATATAGCTATAATGCCAAATTGCTGTATGACTATTGTAAAAATCAATCTTGGCGAAACAAGTTGGCTAAAAAAATCGGACTTTTCCCTTTTCTCAAAACAGGCGATACGAAAAGTCCCGAAACGATTATCTTTCAAGGACTTATTAAAAACGAAGGGTTTATAAATAAAATTGCCCTTTAAAAACCCTTTTTTTACTTTTAACGTATATCATAAAGCAACAAAAGGACTATGAATACGCCGACTTCCAAAAATTTTTACAACAAAAGACGGTACCGCATTTTACTTGTTCTAATTACTTTTTTTCTATTGTGTAGTTATGCCATGCTTTCCTACTTCATTTTTTTGTTTTTCAAAATGCCTTTGGCTTTCACAGTATTTTGCACAGCAACACTAATCTATACAGTTTTCTTTGGTTGGCTCAGAAGAATCACTTACATCCGTTATTGCAATAACTCCATAATTGTAAAAGGAATTTTCAACAAAACACTACTTACACCGCTAAAAGCTGTTGAAATCGAACCTATGATTCACTTGTCTAGACTGACTGTTTTGCGCGTTAATTTTGCTTCAGACGGTATTCATTACAGTTATTTTACTTTCATGAATAATACTGGATTTCAGAGAATTAAAAAAAGGCAAGCCATAAGCCGGGTTCTGTGATTCACCAAAGTGAATTGTCTATCATTTCTCTAGTCCCGACGTCACCGACGGGATCAATCGATCTACCCTCCGAGATTGGGCGAGCAACCCTCAAGCCTCGGTTTACATGATCTTTCAGCCCACAAGGTTTACACTGCACGCTTCATCACTGAAACGCCGGTGAGCTCTTACCTCACCTTTTCACCTTTTCCCCTACGAAGCAAGCTTGTCGGGGTAGTTTGTTTTCTGTTGCACTATCTGTTCCCGCTAAAAACGAGACCTTCCCGTTAGGAAGTGTGGCGCTCTGTACTGCCCGGACTTTCCTCTGATGTCCTAAAAACACCAGCGATAGACTAGCTTGCCTTTGTGCAAAGGTAGGAAAAAGGAATGTCTTAGTTGATTTTTGGTATACCCAAAACAACATTTAAGGTTGTAGTAACCACTGCGCCTGTTGATGACTTGAGTTTTGCATCTACATCAGCTTCTATGCGAATCATTGGTGCACCTGTCATTGGATGAACATAATAATCCAATTTTTTCACAATAAAGCTCCCTTTGTAGTTGGTAACATTGAATGTTGAGAATGTTTGACCGTTTCGCTCTACTTCCAAGCCTACGTTATAATCCCAATTGGATTCAATAATCGGTAATTGGAATACGGAGAAATCATCAATCCAATGACCATTAAAGGTACCGTCAACTCGGATTGTTTTACTTATTTCAGCACCGTTAGCATAAAAAACTTTCGCAGTAACAAGTTTTGGTTCGAAACTAAAATCTTTGGTACATGTTTCGCCAGTCCATTTATATTCATCTCCAAAATACCATCTAACGGAATCAATATCGCTTACATTTCCTTCTAGCCACAAATTCAAAATACTGTTTTCATTTAAAAAGTGACGAACAGAAACATCTACATCGTTTTCAAAACCAAGATACATTGTATTACAAATTGTCTCAGTTGAATTATCATCAAAAGTAAATTCACCACAAATTTTATAAACACCTGGTTCTTTTATCTCAACGTTATTACTTCCTAGAAAAACTGAATTTGCATACCAATCTACACTATTAATTTTCGAACCACTTGTCAACATCGCGGCTGACAAATACGCCAAAGGTTCTGTTCGTTTCTTGGCAAAAAAGAAGGTATCACCTACCGCAAAACTTCCCTGAATTCCTGGAATGGCTACGTTACCATCAAAAATCCCTAATTTAAATTTAGTGCTGCCGTTCGTAAATTCTCCATACGCATAGTTCACACCATTCCTTGTCTCTATTGCCCCGTTCATAACAATTCCGTCATCACCAGCCGAATAGTGAATGGATTCACCTCCAAATTCACCATCAATAGTGAATACGGGAATATTATTTTCTGGAATAGGTTCTATTTGGTTTTTCTTACAAGAGAAAACCAAAACACTCATAACTAAAAAGAGTAAAATTATTTTTTTCATTATTTATTTTAAAAAGTTTTACGAAGAAACACCTGACCAGAAAATGGTCGAACATTTCCTTCGCTCACTATGTTTTTATCCAATTGATTAACCAACTGCCATTTTAGATCGGCACCGATTGTTACTGTTTTGAAAATTTTGTAACCATATCCCAGGCCTACACCAAAAGAGAAATCTTTCCATCCTGTCTTGTCACCGTAAATTGTCTCATCGCGCATGGCACTGCCGTCTACTAAATATTTGTAGTCCATTTTTGAACTCAACAAATAGGCCGGTGCAAGATTTGCTTGGAAAACATGATTTTTCAGTTCATACCCAAACGATACTGGCATTTCAATTCGATACAATTGACGATAAGAGAACAAGTTTTCAAGAATCGTTGATGAAGTATGGTAAATTTTCGCTCGTTCACTTACTTCCAATTTCACTTTCTGAAGCTCACCAGCCAATCCCATTTGAAGGAAATATCCTTTGAAATTATAACGGGCTCCAGCTCCTAAATTAAAGCTGTTCGTGTGTCCGACCTGATTGAATACATAGGATTGACCCATACCATATCCAGCTTGAGCATATATGTTCCAGTAGTTTCTCGGTTTTCTGGTGTAAAGAGATGGAAACGGCGGTTGTGCATTTGAATAGTTAAAAGACAATGCTAATGGCGGAAGAAATCCAATGTTCTCCAATTTATTCAACTCCAATCCTTTCAATTGAGGTCTTGAAACTTCATTCTGCGGAGCACTATTCTCAATCGTTAGTTCATCATCAACAGCTGGTGTTGGTATCTCTGTTGAATTAAAAGAATCATTTGATGGTTCATTGACAGCAATTAAAGTCTGTGCTTTCCCTTCTTCAGCGCCAGGCAAGCCAATACTCGGAGAACTCATCTTTACTCGGGTTGAACGATTATTCGCTCCCAAGAAATTTGAAGAACTTCCATTATTCCAAGATGTTGGCGTGGATTTTTCTTTTCCGTCTGCAGATATAACATTTGCAGAAAGATTCTCATCACTATTATTTGACGTCGATTGTACTGCTGCAAAATTAACCTGAGCCTTTTCATTCGACTGTAAATCCATAGATTTAGCAACATACTCCCCTTGTGATACCTGTTTTTGAGGTATTGCAAAATAAGCCATGACACCCGCAAGCGGAATTAAAGCCAAGAATAAAAAGGGCAAAAACCGTCTTTTCTTTTGAGGCAGCAAAGCCGAAGCCTCCTTCCAAAATGAGTCGTCATAAACGAAAGTTTGCTCCGCATGAGCAGCCTTCGCCATTTCACTCAATTCTTCATCTGTCCAACTCATATTACCATTCGTTTATTATTCGATTCTAATTTATCCAACATTTCTCTCAACAGCTTTTTAGCCTGAGATAAATGCCATTTTGAGGTTCCTTCAGCAAAGCCGAGGGTTTCTCCTATTTCTTTGTGGTTGTATCCATCTATCACATACAAGTTAAATACTTGCGCTGTGGCAGCGGGCAACATTTTAATCAAGCCTAAAATGGAATCCGTTCCCATGTTCGACATAGCATCATTTTCATGACTATCAGCAAAATAATCTAGCTCCGATTCTTGGTCCGTGCTCGAAAAGCGTTCTTGTTGTTTTTTTCGTTTTCGGTATTCATCGATGAGCGTATTGTTCATGATACGTTTCGACCAAGCACCGAAATTGAAACCTTCTAAATCAATATCTTTTAGAGCGCCAACAATCTTTACAAAACCAATATTTAGTGAGGAACGAGCGTCTTCTTCGTTGTTATGGTAGCGAAAACATAAGGGCATAAGGGTCTGGAAGCAGTGTTTGTACAACTGCTCAAGTGCCTTGCGATCATCCTTAATGCAGGACTTTAGAAGTTCCTGATCGATTTTCATCCAATTGTTTAACGTTCGTATGACGCCATTTGTATGCAAATTACGAAATTTAAGCTGTTATTCAACACTAATTATTGATAGTCTTATCCTTCAAAACGATACGAATTGCAGGAAGGTTGGTACTTTTACAAAAAAAATGTCATGCGTTTACATCTCATTCGCCACGCCAAAACAAATCAGTTTTCTCCTACAGGGAAAGATTTTGACCGTCAATTGATGAAAAGAGGTTGGAATCAGTGTACAGAACTGAATGAATATTTAAAGAAAATCAATCTAAAAGATGCCACTGTGTTGTGCTCTAGTGCCGCAAGAACTATGGAAACTCTTGAAGGAATTAAAGCTAATTTTCAAGAAAAAAACATCCGCTACTTGGAGGATTTGTACCTGTGTTCTCTGCAAACTTACTTGAAACACATTTGGTCTGAAAAAGATCAAAATGATTTGGTTTTTATTGGTCACAATTTCGGTATTTCCGATACGGCCAATTATTTTCTGGACACAACAGATGAAATGAAAACTTCAGAATATGTTTGCATCACTTTTCCTTTTGATGTGTGGGAAGAGGCTTTTTCGGCAACGGGTAACTTGGCGGATCGATTTCGATCAAATATACTTTAATCTATTCCGTCTTTCGGTTTATCTACTTCCGTTTTCGGTGGTGTTGGCATCACATTTTCGCGATAGAAATAAACGACTTTCACAGGTGCGCTGATATTCAAAGACTGGATACGCTCTTTTTCTTTTTGTTGTTCATCTAAAAGTCGCATTTTTTCTAGATATTGTCCTTCAAAATCCGGTGGCTCTATACCCATTTCTTTTTCAATTTCATACTGATATTTCGGAGCTTTTGGTCCCTTGTCGGAATACCAAATGGCCATTATTAATCCGACGATCATTCCTGACAAGTGGCCTTCCCATGAAATTCTTTCATCCGTTGGAAAAACGCCCCAAACCATGCCGCCATACATAAAAGCAACAAACAGTGCCATGGCTTGCAAGGGAAGATATTTTCGCATAACGCCGCTGACGAAAACGAAAGTGGCTAAAGCGTATATTATTCCTGAAATTCCGATGTGAAAAGAACCTTGGTTGGCTGCTAGAATCCATACACCAATACCGGTAAAAATCCACGATAAAGCGATTACCCGAAAAGCAATTTCTCGGTAGAAATAAATGACTGTTGCCGTTAAAAAAAGAATGGGTAATGAATTGCCAAGAATATGGTTGATATCATTTGGAGCATGAATCAAAGGCATAAAAAACACACCAATCAATCCCTTTATATTCCTTGGAAAAACGCCTAAATGTGACCAATTGATCAAAGGAAATAGCTGTTCAGCAAAGTAAATCAGCCAAAGCACTACGAGTAATACCGTTGGATATAAAATGGCTTCTAAAGTAGAACCAAAAGGATGATTTTTTTGCTCTTTCACGGAGCATGTTTGTCAAAGATTATGCCCGTACATTTTTACCGACAGAATGTCAGCACTATTGTCGAACGAGAATCAATTTACGGTAAGGTTGATCGCCTGAATCAAGTACTAAGGTGTCATTACCCAATGCTTTCAAGCCAAAAAATTCGTTGTCCGTACTATTCAAATAAAGCGAATCTTTTGACTCGTTCAAATACCAAGTTCCACCATTCAGTTCTTCTCCACCACCAAATTCTGTGGTTTTTAACTTCAATTTTCCGTCTTCTTCGAAGTTGAAAAATGTTTTGTTCACAACATTCACACGCTGAGTCGCATCCCAATTGATAAAAGCCTGACGCATTTCGGGATCAATCGTTTCAATATGTCGAGAGTAATCAATATCTACCAATTTCCAATTGCCGACTACGGGATTTCCTTTTGAACAAGCCGCTAAAAATAAGAATGCTGTTACAAAACAAGATGCTGATGTTAATCTAGATAGAGTCCTGATCATAATTACGTTTTCCTTTAAATCGGGGACTCAAAATTAATATTTTAAGTGAAAAAGTTGACTTTCGCTCATTTCAGTTGAGTTTTCATTAACGGAGATTGAATTTCTTCACTTGAAAGTGGGAATTGCCCTACCCATCCAATTGAATTGATGTATTTTTGTACAACACAATGGAAGAAATACGAAATAAAGTAAAGGAAAGCGGTTTGATTTCCATGGATTTGGCAGATTACAAGCCGAATTTGATGGTTTCTGAAATCGATATTGCCGAACAACTTTGGCAAGGATTGATCCTGAAAGAAAAAGATTTCAGAGCTTGGATCAAAGAAAATGATTGGCAAAAATATGCGAATCAAGCCGTGTATATTGATTGTTCAGCGGATGCTATTGTCCCTACTTGGGCCTACATGCTCGTCGCTTCTCAACTAGAAGGAATTGCCGCTTTTTATCTGGTTGGAACGAAAGATGAATTGGTTAAAAAAATGATATCCGCCAATATCAAAAATATTCCGTTGAAGCATCTACAAGATGGACGTGTAATCATCAAAGGATGCTCAGATATTCCTTTTCCAGATTTCGCTATGGTGAATATGATCGAGCATTTGCAACCGGTTGTCAAATCGATTATGTACGGCGAACCTTGTTCTACTGTTCCTGTTTTCAAACGCAAATAAGGGGGGAATGCCAAGGTTTTTTGGACGCATTTTTTTGCCACGAATAGCACGACCGTGCAACAGCAACGAAGTTAATTTCCACTAATCATGCTCGACTGCAAGGTGAACACGAATAATTTTGCACATCATCATACCCAACATTCGTGAAAATTAGTGTGATTCGTGGCAAAAATAAACGTGGCAAAACATCTTACACCTTCTCTATTTCAATCCTGACGTTCTTGCCCGGAAAACCAACCGTCTCGGTACTGGTGAATTTCATGGCTCTGTTCTTGTGGCGCTCAACGGCGTATTTACCAGAAAGGAAATAACATTGAAAATCCAATTCATCTGGCGGTGCGGTGCAATTGACGCATGTTGGGTCTTTGTAGGATATCACAAAGCTTTTTCCTTTGTCTTGAAACTGCCATTGAAAAGTGGCCGTTTGGCTGTTTGCCGACCACAATGCACCCGGAATCGAATCATAAATATCTACATCACTCGTGATTTTCCAGGTTCCGCCCCAGCCGTAATATTCTTCGTCCACATACACGCCTGTAACTTTCCAGGTTTCACCTTTCATGAGTTTGGTGGAATAGCGTTTTTCTTTGTTGCAGGAGATCACGACAAGGAAAAGAATAGAAATGTAGAGGAGATTTTTCATGCTATATTATTCTTACTTTAAAATTTCCGTTTCTCTTTGTGGCTTAATGCCGAACTAACTTCGATAATGCTAGATTTTAAGCCAGCATTATCAAAGCTTGATTCTATCTTATTTTACAATTAGGTTTTTGGTGATGGTGCCTTCGGGTGAAGATACTTTAACAACATAAAGACCTGATTCCAATTTATTTAAATCGATCGCATAATTGAGCTGATTATTCACAATTGAACAGTTGGTCAATCTACCAGATAAATCAAGAATTTCAATTTTCACTTGTTCTACAAAACGAGAAAGAGATACGACAGCAGAGTTTGTTGCTGGATTTGGAAACAAACGTATGCTCAAAGGCTCAAAAGTTTCAGCCATTGAATCATCTTCATTCAAACCATTAGCTCCTTCTTGTAACATCACTTTGCCTATAATATTCGCTTGATAAGCCGAAGGGTTATTCATATCACCACAAAAAGAAATAATCTCGTCCTCTTTTACTTGCGGCATTGGGTGATTGTAATTATACACGGGACTGATTTGACGAATTACCTCACCACTAATTAGACTTCCTGGATGTTCAACAATTTCTTCACCTGCAATAAAATTGACATTATATCCGCTTGAGGTGGTTACAATACCACTCAATGAAATATGCTCTCTTGCTTTACATAAATAAGAATTGCCGATTTTTACGCAACCATCTATCGCGGAACCATCAATACTAACATCAACAAAATTCAAATTTTTCGGAAAGTCAATGTTATAATTCGTGAATGCCAAATTTGGAACCAAATCACCTGTTATTGTATCGAAGTTAGTTTTGGGAATTTTATAGGTGTATATTTCAACAGACTTATTATTCTCTCCATATTGATTGACCGTGAAAAATTCTAATTCGACCATAACTTTCAATTCAATTTGAAGGTCATTCTTAAACCCATGTTGGTTTGCGCTAGGTACAATGGCATTCATGGCAACGGGTCCGACACGGTCATTTTTAATTCCTATTTCATACACCGATTCATAAAAGGCATCTAAAGGTATGAATTCAGATTCATATGTTCTAACCCTGTTTTTTTTAAAAGAAGACATCACTTGATAAGGCGAAGGATAAATTGGCCTGAAGGCGGTGTATCCTGGAGGTGTATCAAAATCAATTCCGTTTTCAAATGGATAGTAATTATAAAGAGGCAGCAAATCATCAACATCATGGTCAAGAGAGATTAAATTAGTCGTATAACTTGGGTCAGTAAAGCATTGCTGGAATCCAACTAAATCGGGAGTACCAACACTGCCAGTCCAATTCGGCCCAATAATAGAATCTTTTATAACGAAAGCCAATTCAATGTTATAAGATTTTATATCCAAAGTTGAATTAAGTGCAAATTTCAAGTCACTATTCAATTTAATTTGAAAATTTTCTGTCCATGACTAATATTTTGCTGGTGATGGTGTCACTTGTTCATAATTCCATTTGTATTCAACGTCCTTGATGAATTCATTATTAATATCTTGCGAAATGGCTATCCTAGGAGCCTCAAGAACTGCAAATGTTCCGACTACATCATTATATATTGGATAGCTAAGAACCAAAGGGTTATTGAGACTATTCAATGGTTCCGTATTCTTGAAAGTTCCTGGTGACATGAAATCTGGACCTGGGATAGGTAAATCGTTATATAATTGACCTTTAAAGGCCATTTCAGAATAGGAGACCACTGGCTGACTCGGCTTTGTGGGAGCAGGTTTTTCCTTAAAATTTAATGCACTAAAAAAATCAAATTGAGCTCCGATTAGCTTTTTTACTTCCTTAGTTAATGTGTAGAACCTCACCGTATCCGTCTCAATTAAATCTGAGGCATTATTGGCTAAATTGATTGCCCAAGTTGCCCCTCCGGCTATTGCGGCACTTACTGACACTCCACTTACAATTGCCCCACTTGGATTAAGTCCAGATAAGATCAAAACCTTAAAAGCATTCGCTATCGCTAATTTCCGATTCAAATCTTTATTAATTTGGTTAATTGAATCCAATTTCAATTTATAAAGTGTTAATTGGGCAATGTAATCATCAACTGCTTTATCCATCGATTTATAAATGATAAATCCATTCTCAGCCTTTTTGCTCCCGTCATTATATTCGAAGGATCCCAAAAAGTCTTTTTCTATTAACTGACTGGCACTCGCATCGGTTAAATTTTCATTTAGAGTAATTTGCCGCCCATTTAAGGCGAAAGAAGTAGTAGAAAACCAATTAAAAGCCAATTTCAATCGACTAGGAAATATGCATGTACAAGGATCATATGCTGCCTTAAAATCTGCACTATACCATTTGTTTTCACCCCCAGGAATTCCTGCGACCGCGCTCATAAAAATAACTTTGGTTGAATCATCTAAAAAAACACTTTTTGAATTCCCATGCATTAAAACTGCGGAACCAATGTTATTTGGATCGTTAGGACTAGAGCTGTTTAATGCAAAACTTAAGTCAATTTTGACACCATCAATGGCGCCATCAGGAATAGGATTTTTGCCATATGTAACAAATACCCGTATGATTCCAGTATAACGATTGTACAAAACTATATAAGGAGTGAATTGAAGTTCTTCAAATGGGTGATGGTCAAGACTATTGGGATAATATCCTAAATTATGTAACAACATTTCCCAACCATTTTCAGGCAGGAATTCTTCCCCATAGTACAGATAGTCATACCATGGGTTTGTAGATGATATCGGTTTTATATTTGTCATATCCCCATAAGCATCATTTGCTGTAAACAGCATATTCAATGTGGTATAACCATTTCCAGGTGTGTTTCCATCAACCCAGTTTAACCTGTTCAGGTATCGATCATCTAAGATATCGGGAGTACTTAAATTGTTATCATCGTCCCAATAAGGTAAATTCAAATTTATTGGTTCATCCCAATAGGTGCTCATTTCGTTATCACAAATAGTATTTACCTCAATAAGGATTTGGGCTTTTATGTTCAATGAACAAAAAAACAAAAGTGTGTAGAGTATTTTCTTTTTCATAATTTAGTTTAATTTTCTTCCTAAGTATTGTCTTTCTGCATAATCGGGATGACTTGGGTAAAAGAATATAAAATCCATTTGCGCTTTTCCTGATTTAGGGTTTTTAATTGATCCTTGTAAATAATCACATGCCAGAGTGCCAGTGCCACCAAGTGCGTATAACTCCCTGTAATTACTCCCTTTGTTCATTTCACATTGTAAAACACAATCTGATCCATTGCCATCATAATTGAAAATATTGAGTTTTTGCTGATTGATACCATTCAAAACACAATTAACCGTAATGTCAAAGCTATCCGGTAAGTGTGCTGATTTTACTCTGTAAGTGCCTTCTATTGAACCGTAATATGCCTCTTTTATAACAAAGTCAAACATGGGATAATTCGTAACCGTTAAATATTTCACAACTGAATCATATCCATCATCATTTTGGAAACACTTGTTATTAGGTGTTTTATTTACGACTAACGTTATTGGCACTGTGGAACCAAGTGTTGCGGGACCAAAGAATCGTGTAACATCTTTTGTAGTCAGCACCTCAGAACCAATATACCACTTGTACGAATCACCGTCCTGAATTGCCTTAAATCGTACGTTTTTACTCCCTAAAATACTATCAGTATCTGTAAAATATGCGACACTGCCAACCGAAGTAGAAGCTTCTTCCATAAGAAAATCTGCATTTGCTTCCTCGAAACAATCACAAGGATCTTGCACATCCAACAATTCCGGCTGCACCTTCTTCTTACAAGAAAAAAACAAACCAAAAACGAGAATAAATAAAGGGAATAGTACTTTCATGGAGATGGAAATATGTGTAAATAAAAATAAGTGCGCTTTTTTACTCGCCCTCAACAACTTTCAATCGCTCTTCCAATTGCAGCAAGTAAAGCGTCAATTCTTCTACTTTTTCCAACAGAAGTCGATTCATTTCACCTAAATCTACGCCATTTTCTTGATATTCCAAAGCGGAAGGGATGTTGGGGAGGTGTTGATTGGTTGTAATGAACGTTTTCAAGGCTGCAAGGCTCATCAATTGATAATCTTTTGCAAATACGTAATCGGGTATGTTGGATAGGGTTGTGGTGTATTTTCTGGCAAAAACTTCTCCTTTTCCTGTAACAGAAAAATTTCTTTTTTTCGAATCGTTTTGGTCAAGAACTTGAAGCGCTTTTACAGAACCTCCTACATTTAGGGAGAGACCATACCCTGAATTAGAAGTTGATCGTATTAACATTCCATTCTCTGAAGAATTTATGTTAAACTTGGCCATTTCATTTGCTGTATTTTGTGCTGAACCAACATAAATTCGGTTGTCGGATCCAGAGAGTTTTAAACTCACGCCACCGGAAGTTAAAAATACATTCTTTGCTTCTTGATTATTAATAAAGAAATCGTTATTAGAAAGTTGAAACACAACACCGTCTGTTAACGTACTGCCAGTTGTTGAGTTTGTCATACCAAAACGAACTGTTTTTCCGAAATTAGTTCCTGGAAAAGTTTGTCCCTCACCGTCCATGCCAATGGTTGAATATGAAGGTGAAATATAATCAACGACACTATGCAGTTGAAAATTATATGCCGGTAATGCAGTTGAACTTGGCGTTGACCGTATTCCCAATCCAACATAACCCGCGGAGGTGGAATTGCTAATCGATGATGTTGGCCAAAGTGTTGGAAATTGACCAAACGATAATGCACTGACAAAAGCAAAGCCAGCAATGAGTGAGATTTTTTTCATAATAAGAAGAAATTAAATTAAGTAATAGTTATTTTTCCAGTGACGGTAAGAATAACATTTGTTTGTTTTCAGAGTAATGATATTTAGAAAAAAAAAATCTACAAGTTTTTTAACATTTAATTTTTATTTTAATAAGTAATTAACTGTTAATCAAGGCTTTGGTTTCAGATGGTTTTTGCCACGTATGACACGAATAAACACGACCGTGCAACAGCAACGAAGTTAATCATCCTCGGTGGATACGTGAGCGCGAATAAATTTTTCAGGCATACCCCAACATTCGTGAAAATTAGTGTAATTCGTGGCCATTCAACAAAGTATATCTGAGTAATTCGCGGCAAGTTCCTTTACTCGATAATTCCAAACTCCAAACCCTTCTCGCGAATAATCGACACCAATTCGGGTAAAATTTCTTTCAACCTTGATTCTACTTTTTCATTGTCGTGCAAAACCAAAATATCGCCTCCTTTAATTTTTTCTTTTGCACTTTTTAGGATGGTGTCGATACGAATGTTTTTATCGTAATCGTAACTGAGCCAGGTCCACATCACTATGCGGTATTTTTGCGACAATCTTCTGGATTGCAAAGCATTGATTCTTCCATAAGGCGGACGAAACAAATTATTTCCCACCAATTTTGCGCATTCGTCAATGGATGATTTATAAACTTCCCAAGGAGTTTTTGTTCCTTTTTCATGGCGCATGGTGTGGTTGCCTATTTGATGACCTTGCTCCTTTAACTTTTGGAATTGGTGCGGATGTTTTCTGATGTTTTCTCCTACACAGAAGAAGGTAGCCTTTATCTTCTCGTGCTCCAGAAAGTCCACAATCCAATCGCTTAGTTGATATGTTGGTCCGTCATCAAAAGTCAGGTAAACCGTCTTTTCTGCCAAAGAAAAACCCCACGTCCTTCTCGGATACATCCAAGTTAGAAATCGCGGGGTTTTAAAAATTGTCATTTCTGTTTACTGCCCTTGTTGCTTCATCAATTGATTCAAATCAATTTGTGGCGCACCTCCACCTCCATTTGGCGTTGGTGGAACAGAATTATCTTTTTTCAAGCCATAGAATACAGCCATTGCGTCCAAATGATCTTGAACTGCGAATTTCATACGTGTATTTGGTCCAGCAACTGAACTTCTTCGCGTCGATTCACCGTTAGAGCTTGCCGCGTTATCCAATTTCCTGTATTGACTTGGCAATTCAGAATTGAACCATCTGTCGATATTGCTTTTCGTTCTTTTTGCAAGTGCTCCGCCTCTATCTCCAGTTTCAGCATCCATAGCGGCAACTGATATTTTGAAGTAGGAATCCATGGCGGCAAATAAATCATCCGTATTTCCGCTTTGGAAAGCAATTCTTGGGTCGCTTTTCAAGAAATAATCGATTATTGATTCCAACTGACCTGCTAATTCTAAGCCGAGTTTGTTCCCTTTTTCTTTGGCTCCAGCAGCGAACAAAGTTTCAACATAAACATGCAAACTACCATCGGATTGACTTTGATATTTTGCACCACCCATATCATACGTATCTCTTCCTTGGCGAGGTTCACCGTGGTCGATTACCATTGAAGGAGGCATTATTTTCAAAGAAAATTCAACCAACTCGATTGCTTTTTTCTTATTCTCTGCAACAATTTTATCGCCATTCTTGATCAAATCATTCAAACGATCTGCCTCTGCTTGTGTCATGCGATTGGCAGCCAACATTTGACTCACATACTCTGGTCCTGCTGACTTAATTTGATTCACTTCTTGAATCTTGCTCAAATAATCTTCAGCCAAAATTTCAAAGTATTGACGATATTGCTCCGTGTGACGTCGCGTGTAATAATCCGTCAATATACCTTCTTTGTTCATCAAGCCCCATGAATATTTCTTCAATAGATTTTTGTACATCTCTGGTGCATTCACGGCAGAAGCCTGATCAGCCAATGGACTCAATTCGAAGTTCATTCCATTTTGTTTCAACAAACGTCGTCTGTACAAGGCCATTGAAACATCACCTCCACCTGGAGAAGAGAAATAAATTCCACGTTTCCAATCGTTATTGGCTAAGATATCCAGAATCATAACTTGTTCTCTTTGAATAGCTTGTTTATCAAATTCAAAACGTAATTCAGTCAAACATTTGTCTTTTTGATCTTCTGTAATCACGCCAGATTTAACCGCATTTTCGGCTTCTACCGGCAAAATAAAGCCTTTACTTGGGAAAATACGTGTCAATCGATCTCCTTGAAGTGAAATCATATTAGCGTCATCACGAACAAAAGCCATGGCTGCATCAATATTGATGTAATCCCAAGTTTTCTCAAAGTCTGTCATTGCCTCTTGGAACGCCTGAATTTGTTCCTGAGAACCCGCTTTCACGGATCCAGAACGAAGACTTGCAAATAATTCAGCAGCAGCAGTATATTTTGCACCAATATTCACAGCTAAGTCTGGACTAACATCCGTCGTCAATGCTTGTTTCAAAATTTCCAATCTACTTGCAGAATTTGCATCTGCCGATGAGAAAGCAGACATGATGTTTGCCATTCTAGAGTTCAATCCTAAAATAGCGTTCATCGCTTGTGGTTTATTCGCTTTCAAACGTAAACCAATGATGTTGTTCAAGATTTTCTTATCTGCTCCACCGGCAGCAAGATTCAACAAATCAATAAAATATACTGCATCTGTACCACCGGCATTCATTAAGATTTGATCTTCACGGAATCGAATAGGAAGTGGCTCAGACTCATAAGCTTTCATTTTCATTTGATCCGTGTACCAATCTGTTTGCATGAGCGATAGATTACAAACCCGCACATCGGTTCTTTGACCTTCAACTTCTTGTAAATACCATAAAGGGAAAGTATCGTTATCGCCGTTTGTGAAAAGAATTCCGTTTGGCCCACATGATTCTAAATAGTTCGACGCTAAATCATGTGCTGAAGTTTTTCCACTTCTGTCGTGATCATCCCAACCTTGCACACCCATTACCAATGGTACAAAAAGTCCTAAAATTCCAGCCACTATGGCACCTTGTTGTTCGGATTTCAGGGCTTTTCGCAGGGCATACATTAGACCCAAAGCTCCACCTCCAATTAATACCATTACCAACCAACTCAAAGTATTCGGGTAAGATACATCTGCAAACATATCCAAAAAGAGACTGAACAAAAGTCCAGCAGCGGCAACTATGGCAATCTTCTTCCACTGTTCTTTACCAAAATTGACAAAGGCTTCGTAGAGCGCTAGGACTCCTAATCCTATCCACATGGCAAAGAAATAGAAGGAACCGGCATACGCATAATCTCTCTCACGCGGTTCGAATGGTTTTTGATTCAAATAAACTACAATCGCTAAACCAGTAAACAAGAATACGAGCGTAACAACGAATGCATCTTTTGGCGCTCTATAAAAATGGAATACCAATCCGATTATTCCCAAAATCAATGGAAGGAAAAAGAACTTATTATTAGAAGGATTTTCCGACGTGAAATACGGTGCATGCTCGTCTTGATTTCCCAAGCGTATATTATCTATGAAACTGAAACCTGAAATCCAGTTACCCCTCATTTGGTCACCGTGACCTTGAATATCATTCTGACGTCCAGAGAAATTCCACATAAAATAGCGGAAGTACATCCAGTTTACTTGATATCGGAAGAAATAGGTTAAGTTTTCCCCAAAGGATGGCAAACGCTGGCCATCACTACCGATTTCTGTCCCTTTATCTTCTTTAGGATCATATCCGGACCAACTTTTATATCCTGCTATTTTTCCAGGCTCCTGATCGGAATACATCCTCGGGAAAAATGCTGTTTGAGAATAGGCTGGAACTCCGTTTATTCTGGCTTCTTCATTTGATTCCCAATATTTTTCAACCACCGTAGCACCTGAACCAAGTTCTTTTGCAAAGGCATTGGCAGCTTTTTCACTTTTAAATCCTTTGATGTCCTCATCATTATTTACAACGGTAAAACGTCTTAAATAAAACGGTGAACGATTGCCCCATTCTTCCCGCGGTGCCAATTCAGAATTCCAATGTTGACCAAAGAAAATTGGAGAAGAACCATATTGTTCACGTTTCAAATAAGCATGTAAAGTCACTAAATTCTCTGGGTCATTTTCATCCAAGGGAGTATTTGCATTGGAACGAATAACGATAACTGCGAATGAACCATAACCTATCAACAGGAAAATCATTCCCATTGTGATATTGTATAACAAGGTATTTCCTGTTCTTCTCGCTCGGCGGATTAAATAAACTGCTGCCCCAACGATGAGTGCGAAAAAGAATAAAGTTCCTGCAAAAAATGGCAATCCTATCGCGTTACGGAACATGACTTCAATTTTAGAAGCAATGGCTACGGAACCTGGAATTACGCCTTCTTGAATAAATCCTAGAACAACAATCGAAATTAGGCCTGTAAGTAGAATTCCTTTAATGCTAGCTTCTTTGTGATAACGGAAGTAAATAACGTATCCAATTGCCGGAACAACCAAGATGCCCAAAAGATGGACTCCAATTGCCAAACCAAGTAAGAACATAATTAATAGTAACCATCTATCCGGATAAACATTGGAAGCCAATTTGCCGTTTTGAACAATGGCCATCTCTTCATCCCATTTCAAAATAGCCCAGAATACAACTGCCGTAAACAAAGAAGCCATGGCATAAACCTCACCCTCAACCGCTGAAAACCAGAAAGATTCAGAAAAAGTATAAGCCAATGCACCGACAACTGAACTCGCTAGAATCGCAAATTTGTCCCCAACGGATAATTCTGCTTTTCGGTTCAAAATAACTTTTTTGCCCAGCATTGTAATCGACCAGAACATAAACAGTATGGTCAAGGAACTGCTTAAACCACTCAACCGGTTGATCCAAACCGCAACATTTTCTGGAGATGCGAAGAAAGAGAACAATCTCCCGAGAACCATAAACAAAGGTGCGCCTGGAGGGTGACCAACTTCTAATTTGTATGCTGCGGTAATGTACTCACCGCAATCCCACAAACTTACAGTAGGCTCAGCAGTTACGAAATATACGATTGTAGCAATCAAAAAAACGGACCATCCGAGGTACGTATTCCATTTTTTAAATGTCATAGTATTGTTTTATCACGTGAAACGCATCCTTTGAACTAAACAATTTAGCGTGCACGTCTGTTTATGCCTTGCGAATTTAGGAATATATCATTACTGTAAAAACAATTAATTCCTAATTTTTGAGAAAAAGAATAAATCTTCTAATTTTTTCTTTCATCAGTTATCAGAAATTCAAAATTTGTTTCTAAATTTGCACTCGCTTACCCCAACAAAGTCTTCGGATTTTGTGAACGTTGTGAAACTGTCTCATGGTGTAACTGGCAACACGTCTGTTTTTGGTACAGAAGAGTCTAGGTTCGAGCCCTAGTGAGACAACGAAAAAGCTTCATCGATAGGTGAGGCTTTTTTTGTTTTGGGCTTCGACTTCGCTCAGTCCAAACAAAGGATTGGAGGATCAATTCTTATTTCTGTGGATTTTGAAAAAATCGCGAAACTATTTCCTTTCAACTTATTGTGTTTATCCCAGAATAATCAAACTGTAACAAAAAGGCCGAATTTCGTTCTGAAACTATGAGAAAATATTTAATCATACTGATTCTAATCTTTCCTTTTGCTAGCTATAATCAAACTGAATCATTAAAATTCACAGTGATTCTTCAAGATGAAAAGGGTATTCCAATTCCAAATACGAAAGTTTACTATTATGCCGGTTATCCTGCTGCACCGGGGAATCCAGATTTGTCAGAAAAACAATATTCAATGACAGATTCAAATGGAATTGCGTATTTCAAAACATCAGTACATGAGAAAATATACTTTGGTACTCCAAAATCAATTGAAGCCACTTATATTTTTAGCAATGGCCCCAAAGTTGAAGTTGATAAAGTCCATATTATTACACTCGTATGCAGAAGGAAAAAGACTTAACTTGATAAGTATAATTTAAAACCAAAGTTTCGATTATTTTCCTTCGGACCTTTTTTGTTTCTGGTCCTGCCGCTTCGAATACAAATAAAAACTCTCGACTTTGTCCCTTGCCCAGGGTGTTTTGCGTAAAAATTTCAAGCTGGAATTTTTAGAGGGATTGCTAACGAAACTGTTGATTTTAATCTGCTCACCTAATTCTTCCCAACCGTATTTTTCGACCAAATAATCGAGGATATCGGCTAATTTGACGCCATGAAGGGGATTGTTGGGTTGTTCTTCCATTTAACAAAGTTAATTTAAAAGTTTCATGTTAAAAACCTATTTTAACTGTCCCGCGATAAAACCAGTTGTCCAAGCGCCTTGAAAATTGTAACCGCCAGTAATCGCATCAATGTCCATCACTTCGCCAGCAAAATAAAGATTTTTTACTACTCTACTTTCCATGGAACTCATGTTGATATCCTCTAAACTAATACCTCCACAGGTCACGAATTCTTCTTTGAAAGTCGTTTTTCCCTTTACTTCGTAGGTGTCGTTGGTTAAAACTTCTATCAATTTATTGAAGCCTTTTTTACCCAATTCTTCCCAACGTTTAGTCGGAACTAAATCTGCTCTTTCCAGCAAATGAAGCCACAATCTTTCTTTAATTCCGTATGGTTTGAAGTTGGGCAGAAGCTTATTGGGATGCGCATTTACAATTCCTTGAATTTCCGCCACGACTTTTTCCTGCTTAGGTTCATTGGTCCAATTGACGAGTAATTTAAAATCATAATCTCGCTCACTTAAAACTCTTGCTCCAAAGGCCGAAAGTTTCAAAATAGCTGGTCCACTCATACCCCAATGTGTAATCAAAAGTGGTCCGTCTCCTTTTAATTTAGTGCCTTGAATGGTTGTAATCACCTCCTCTTTCACGATGCCCATGAGTTCTTTCACCTTTTCATTTGGCATGTTGAAGGTAAAAAGTGACGGAACACATTCTTCAATCGTATGGTCTAAATCTTTCAACCAATCCAAACCACTGGTTTTTGGAGAACCGCCTGTAGCTATAATTACTTTGTCAAAATGAATGGTTTCTTCCTTGAACTGCAATTCTATCCCATCCTCTTTTGGAATCAATGCTTCTACTCCTTTTCCCGTCTGAATAGTGATTTTATTTCGTCGGCACTCATTCAACAAGCAATCGATAACACTTTGCGAATTTTGAGAAACAGGGAAATAACATCCGTCATCTTGGAGCGTTAAGGGCACATTTCTGTCCTCAAACCATTTTACGGTATCGGTTGTGTTGAATTCTTTGAATGCCCATTTCAACTTTTTACCTCCACGGGGATAAGCTTTGATTAATTCATCGATATCCGAACAACCATTCGTTACATTACATCTTCCTCCGCCGGAAACTTTTACTTTGGAAAGAACTTTTTGCGATTTTTCAAAGATGGTGACTTCAGCCTCGGGATGATGCCGTTTCACAGATAAAGCCGCGAAAAAGCCCGCAGCCCCACCACCTATAATTGCTACTTTAAATCGATCATTTTCCAATCTCGTAAAAATACAATGTTTAACCACAAAGTGCACAAAGAAGGCACAAAGCGCACAAAAAATATAATTATACCACTGCAATATTATAATTCTTATTAACTTAAAGAGGAAATACAACGAAATAATTATGACAGAAAACGAAATTGCAAATAGAATAATTGGTTGCGCAATTGAGGTCCATAAGGTTCTTGGACCTGGACTGTTAGAAAGTGCTTATCAAGAATGCTTATTTTTCAAAATTATGCAAGAAGGATTGTGGGCAGAAAAGGAAAAGAAAATGCCATTGGTTTTCGAAGAAGTTCAACTAGAATGCGGATACCGAATTGATATTCTTGTCGAAAACAAAGTTGTAATTGAATTAAAGAGCGTTGAAGAACTCAATGATGTACATTTAGCTCAAACCTTAACCTATTTGAAATTAGGTGATTACAAGCTTGGGCTACTTATAAATTTTAATGTTTCTTTACTAAAAAATGGAATTCGTAGAGTAATCAGTGGAAAAATCCAAGAATAACTCCTTAAAAACTCTGTGTCCTTTGCGCCTTCTTAGTGTCCTTTGTGGTTAAACCAAAACACTCCCCAACCACCTTTCCATCTCATCTCTCGTAACTCCTTTTCGATCCGCTAAATCATGCACTTGATCCATTGCAATTTTTCCTAAACCAAAATATTTCGCTTGTGGATGAGCGAAATACCAGCCAGAAACAGAAGCAGTCGGAAACATTGCCAAACTAGAGGTTAATTCAACACCGGTTTGGTTCGTGGCATCTAAAATTCTGAACAAATCGATTTTTTCAGTATGATCTGGGCAAGCTGGGTAGCCCGGTGCTGGCCGAATTCCACGGTATTTTTCTTTGATCAGTTCATCGTTGCTCAAACCTTCTTTTTCATCGTAACACCAAAATTCTTTTCGAACCCGCTCGTGCATGCGTTCTGCAAAGGCTTCCGCTAACCGATCGGCAAGCGCTTTCAATAAAATAGAATTGTAATCATCATGATCGGCTTCAAATTTCGCAACATGTGCATCTATTCCCAAACCTGTTGTCACCACAAATCCACCGATGTAATCTTTTAAACCTGTCGATTTTGGAGCAATGAAATCAGCCAATGCTGTATTTGGTGCAAGCGCTGTTTTCTTACCCTGTTGACGCAAACTTCGCTGGACATGCAGTATTTCAGTTCTTGATTCGTCTGAATAAATTTCAATATCATCCCTTACGGAATTAGCTGGAAATAAACCAATTACCGCTTTAGCTTCCAACCATTTTTCAGCAATTATTGTATCCAACATCGCGTTGGCATCTTTGAAAAGTTTGGTCGCTTCTTCACCAACCACCTCATCGGTCAAAATATTCGGATACTTTCCATGCAGTTCCCATGTTTGAAAAAAGGGAGTCCAATCAATGTATTCGCGAAGTTCAGCCAAATCGTAGTCAACGAATGTCTTGGTTCCCAATTGCTTCGGTATAGATAAATCCTCTTCCTTGAAATCTATTTTAAAGGCGTTTTTTCGTGCCTCCTCCAAGGTGAGCATTTGTTTTGCGCCTCGGTGTTTTTCATGATGTTCACGAACGCGCACGTATTCTTCTTTCAAATTGGAAACAAAGTCGTCCTTTTTGTGCGTCAACAAACTTTCTACTACCGTGACTGAGCGCGAAGCATCCAACACGTGTACCGTTTGACCCAAGGTATAATTTTGATCAATTTTCACTGCAGTATGTACCTTGGAAGTCGTCGCACCACCGATCAAAAGTGGAATTTTCAAATTTGCACGTTCCATTTCTTTGGCCATGTGGACCATTTCATCCAAAGAAGGGGTTATTAATCCGCTGAGACCAATGACATCAACATTTTCTTCAATTGCCTTTTGAATGATTTTTTCAGCAGGCACCATCACACCCATGTCGATGACTTCGTAATTGTTACACGAAAGCACCACCCCAACAATATTTTTACCGATATCGTGAACATCTCCTTTCACGGTTGCCATCAATACTTTACCGGAAAACTCTCGTTTTCCATCTTTTTCAGCTTCAATAAAAGGCAACAAATAAGCGACTGCTTTTTTCATTACACGTGCCGATTTTACTACTTGTGGCAGGAACATTTTCCACTACCAAACAAATCACCTACCACATTCATTCCATCCATCAATGGACCTTCGATTACCTCAATTGGTCGTTCAAACTGGTGACGACACTCTTCCACATCTTCGTCAATAAAATCAACAATTCCTTTCACCAAAGCATGAGACAAACGACTATTCACATCGGTTTCACGCCAAGATAAGTCTACCTCGCGTTTTTTGCCATCACCTTTAACTGTTTCCGCATATTCTAACAAACGTTCAGTAGCATCATCACGGCGGTTTAGGATAACGTCTTCTATATATTCCATCAAAATTTTATCCACGTCATCGTATACTTCCAGCATAGTAGGATTAACAATTCCCATGTCCATACCATGTTGTATTGCACGATACAAAAAGGAAGCATGCATCGCCTCTCGCACTTTGTCATTTCCTCTGAAAGAGAATGAAACATTGGAAACTCCTCCGCTCACGTGTGCACCCGGTAAATTTTGCCGAATCCATTTCGTTGCACGGAAAAAGTCTAAAGCATTGTTATTGTGCTCCTCCATTCCAGTTGCAACAGGGAAAATATTGGGATCAAAAATTATATCGTGCGGATTGAATTTTACGATATCCACTAATATCCGATACGAACGCTCACAAATTTGTATTCTCCTTTCATACGAATCGGCTTGTCCATTTTCATCGAAAGCCATGACAATTACAGCAGCACCATATTTTCGGATCAATTTGGCTTGTTTGATGAAGTTTTCTTCACCTTCCTTCAAAGAAATGGAATTAACAACTCCTTTGCCTTGAACGCACTTCAATCCTGCTTCAATAATTTCCCACTTGGAACTATCAATCATAATTGGAACGCGAGCAATATCTGGTTCAGCAGCAATAAGATTAATGAATTTCACCATCGCTTCTTTGCCATCAATCATACCCTCATCCATGTTGATATCGATGATTTGCGCTCCCCCTTCTACCTGATCACGAGCGACTGCTAAAGCAGCTTCGTAATCTTCTTCTTTAATCATCCTAAGGAAAGCACGAGAACCAGTGACGTTCGTACGTTCACCGACATTGATGAAATTACTTTCTGGAGTTACTATTAATGGTTCTAAACCGGATAATTTTAATGTTGCTTTTGACATGTTATTCTAATTTCTTCCCCTTCAGAGGGGGGGGGCGAGGGTGAGGACTCTCGATTTCAAATTTGATATTTCTTTTTTTTAGATACAGTGTCCTCCCCCTTCCTCACTGCACTTACATTTGTTTTTCGAAAGCTGTACTTTCTCTTCCCTCCAAAGGGGGAGAGAACCGTTCGTTTTACAAGTCTTATTCAGGCTGACCTGCCTGCGTGCCTTTTGCAGGCAGGGCGAAGTCGAAGCCTACTTTTCTCGGTTCATACCCATGTGCCAAATCGGCAATGGCTTTGATATGCGCTGGTGTTGTTCCACAGCACCCACCAATCACATTGATCAAACCTTCATCCAAAAATTCTTTGATTTGCTCCGCCATCATTTCTGGCGTTTCATCGTATTCTCCAAATTCGTTTGGTAATCCAGCGTTTGGATGGGCACTGACTCCAAACTCTGTTTTTTCGCTTAAAACTTGCAAATACGGTCGCATCATTTCAGCACCAAGTGCACAATTTAATCCTACCGTTAATAAAGGCATATGCGAAATGGAAATAAGAAACGCTTCGGTGGTTTGACCCGTTAAGGTTCTTCCACTTTGGTCGGTAATCGTACCCGAAACCATAATCGGAGTATCCAATCCTCTTTCCACCAAAATATTATCGATGGCGAAAAGTGCCGCTTTTGCGTTTAAAGTATCAAAAACGGTTTCCACCAAAAGAATATCTGCACCGCCATCCAATAAAGCTTTGGTTTGTTCCTCATAAGCATTCACCAATTCGTCGAAAGTAATTCCTCGAAAACCAGGATCATTTACATCTGGTGAAATAGATGCCGTTCGGTTTGTCGGTCCTATTGAACCTGCAACATATCTTTTTCGTTCAGGAAATTCAGTATTGAATTCTTCAACAACTTCTTTTGCAATTTTAGCCGAATGATAGTTGATGTCATACACATATTTCTCCAAACCATAATCTGCTTGAGCAATCCATGTTCCTGAAAAAGAATTGGTTTCAATGATGTCGGCTCCCGCATCGAGATATTCTCTATGAATGGTTTTAATAATATCAGGACGTGTTAATGACAATAAATCATTGTTTCCTTTTAGAGATTGCTCATGCTGCTCAAACCAACCTATGCGGAAATCATCTTCCTCCAAGGTATACCGCTGAATCATTGTTCCCATAGCACCATCAAGCACAAGAATTCTTTTTTCTAAATCTTCTTTGATTGTCATTTCTGCTTTGTCATATTTTGTTAATACCACTTGCACAGAAATACGGAATTCAATTCCCAACTTATCTTTACCCATTTCGGGATCGGAATTGGCACCATTGCAAATTTTGCCGGTTGCCAAGGTTTCATAGGGCCTATCCCTCCACCTTTCTGTATAAGTTCAGTGCAAATTTACGAAATGCCTTTCGATAAATCAATTGTGGTTTACAGTAATTTTTACCTTTATGGTCATAGGAACGATTATATGAGAAAACTATCACAAGCCTTTCGACATGCTTTTAATGGATTAGCCAAAAATATTCAAACGGAAAGAAATCTTCAAATCCATATTACCGCTTTGTTTCTCGTTACTCTACTCGGATTTTACTTTGATATTGCAAGATTGGAATGGATAATTATTATGCTGATTTCCGCTTTAGTAATTTCACTTGAAATAATTAATTCTTCTTTAGAAAAAATGGCTGACTTTATGGAACCGAACGAGAATGAAAAGATAAAATTAATTAAGGATACAGCAGCGGCGGCCGTTTTAGTGGCCGCCGCATTTGCAATTGTTCTAGCAATATTAATTTTCTATCCTTATTTCTTCACCCAATTGTAAACTTCTTTGAAGCCTTCATCCGTTGTAATAACAACAAGATAAACACCAGAAGTCAAATCGTCTGTTTTAATAGTATATGTACCACTTCCTTTGGCGTCATAGTCTGTTGACATTAATCTTCTACCTGAACCATCCGTCAAAGAAATATTTACACTTGTTTCAGTTGCTACTGAAAAGTCAATGTTCAATTCTGTTGTCCCTGGATTAGGATAAATAGAACCAATTTTCAATTCTTTTGCAAGGACATCCGAAATAGCAATGGTTTTACTGTATTCATTTGTACCATCCAAATCGAAGAAATTCAATCGGTAATACGTTATACCTCTGAATGGATTTTTGTCTTCCGCTGCGTAGTCAAAAGGGGTATTGCTATTTCCTAGCGCGTTCAATTTTTCTAAAACTTCAAAATCATATCCGTTTTTCGATCTTTCTAACATGAAATAATCGGAATTTAATTCACTAACCGTTGTCCATTTCAGAATATTAATATCGTGGTAACGATATCCCGTGAAATCCAATAACTCTATTGGTAATGGAGTAGTTGATTGAGCCACGGCAAACACAGAAAATCCACTTAAGCCAGTTCTTTGAATGACAGATACAGTAGATAATGCACAAGTTCCATTTAATCCCCATGGTGAAGCTATATTAGTCGCTTTTTCAACTGTCCAACCGGTTGCTCCGGCTGTATTTGTGGCGCCTGTACTATACAATGTGATGTTATACTGACCAGATGTTGGATTTCCACCATTGGCGGTTATGGTCCAATAACCCATATTCTGAGAAGGCAGAATAAAATTACCCGTACCACCACAATCCGTCAAGCCTAATGTATTTGGTCCACTCGGCCAAGTGTCAAAACGTGAGCGTAAGGTTCCAATGGTTGTCGCTGCTGTAAAGTTGATGTTTGCTCTTTCGTAAAGCGATGTCGTTCCAACTGGGAAATCATATGAACCTAAACCATTGATATCTCGGTATAAATTACCAACAACATAACTGTTTACATTTCCTGTTGAAACAGCGGTTGGTGCGCTATTGGCAACCTCTATGCGATTTGCACCTGTGATGAACTTACCATTTGTCAAAGTTAATGTTCCTGTAGTGGTTTTAATAAACATGTTAGAATTCAAAGTTACCGTGCCCCCACCTGTTTTATTCATGGTTACGAAATTCAAATCCAATTGTTGAGAACCTTGTGTATATGTTCGTGCACCTGTACCGAAGAAACCGAGCGTACCTGTGGTTCCCGTATTAGCAAAGGTTGTGTTACCGCGTGCATTGGTAAAGTTTCCTCCAACTCTTACTCTGTAACCTTGCGTGTTTAGTATACTCGTATTGTTCGTCGTTAAAAAGTTTCCATCTGCATCGATGTTGCTTGTCATAACAACAGTGCCCGTCAATTTATTGACCGTAAAATTGTAAAAGGAATCATTGTTCTCAAAAGCACCACTAAGTGTTTGCGTCCCTGTACCAATAAATTCGATTGTTGAACCTGTTTGACAGATCAACGAACCATTATTAGTGAAATTTCCACAAATCTGCAAGGTAGCGCCACTTTGTAAAGTTAAAACAGCTCCAGCCCCAATGGATAAATCTCTTACACTGTAAGTACCGGCTGTTAAAACAGGTTGATTGGCAGATGATGCCGTAACAAAAGCATTAACTCCGCAGATAGGTGAATTGCACCCACCCCAATTGGCTGCGCTTGTATAATCATTGTTGAAATTACCACCCGACCAATAAACTGTAGTCGGTGGAGTATAAACCGCAGGAGTAGTCAGTGGCAATTGTACTGTAAATCCAGAAGTTGAATTGGAAAAATTTTGAACCACCAATATATAGGTTTCCCCTGCTGAAACAGTTGGTCCAACTTCGTAGGACGCGTCAAAACCAGGATATGCCGCTGGAGCATTTCCACTCGCAGAACATCCTGTTGTTCCTAAAAAACTAAAATTACAGGATGTTGAGGCTGCGCCACTAGCAATAGCTGCACAATTCGTTGCACCACTACCTGAAATTTTATACAATACGAAATCGTAATCAGTTTCATCCGATACGCCTGAATAACCAGGATTTGCTTGACCAGTAATTGGGTTCGGATTACCATAATCATTGGGTACAATGTCAAAAGTCAATTGAGTTGGTAGAGGTAATAAAGGATTGATGTTTATTGTATACCAAACCGAATTCGCTTCACCATTGGTACAATTACCAGCTCCAGTTTGATCACATACTCCCCCAATGGCCTGATATCCAGGGTTTCCTATGGTTGTTGTTGGATTACATAATGAAAATGGATTGTCACAATCCTGTCCAGGCACTAAAGGAAAGTTAAGCAAACCATCAATTGCTAAAATTGAAAAGTCACCAACAAGATCAATCTCTCCATCAACAGAAATGTAATAAGTGATTCCTGGGGTCAAACCCGTGTAATATATCTCTGAGTTTTGAGGGATGTATCCACCACAAGTTGGCGCATCTGTGTTGCAAAATAAATAAATTAAATTCGAACAGGTACCTGAATATAAAGCCATCTGCGTCCGCTGCAATACATTAGGAGACGATTGGAGGATGGTTTTTATTCTTAGCCTTCCTGAAGCTGGCGCAACAACACTATACCAAACAGTATTGATAACGCCTGCAGTCCAACAAGCTGGTTTTACAGGTTCAAAAGCATTATTCGAACAAACATTCGTCCCAGAGGCGGGCACTCCCAGTGTCAAAGGATCTGACAGACAAGGCAAATCGTTGGAAGGTGCTATGCCACTATTGGTGATAAAAACCGCATTGCTATTCGCGGAAAGACCACTTCCAGAACACGTTGTTACACGCCTATAATAACCTGTTGTTAAAATGTCCACCGTCATACTTGAACCATTTTGTCCAAATAAATTAGTGAAAACAATATTGTCATTTGAATACTGCCATTGATAGGTATATCCGCATCCCGCAGAACCACCTGTTACAGTAAAGCCAACCGTTGCAACCGCGCAGGTTGTTGAAGAAGTCGAAGAGCTTAGAGTTCCAGCGGCGGGAGCACCTGAACAAACGACCACAGGTACATTGGTAAAAACATACATTCTATCATTTCCGGGTTTTGCCGAAATATTTGATGTTTCTGTTACGGTAGATACTGCATGCGAGGCATTAACCGAGTAAAAATCGCCCGGATAAATACCGGATAAACCAATGGAGGCTGATCCGTTGGAGACAGCCGATACATCATTGGTATAATGGAATACAATATTGTTACTAGTTTCATAAATACTAGCCTTGAAACTAACACAACCGTTATTATTATCTCCTCCTCCGTCATCCCAACGCATCCTGAACCATTCCACCGTGAAAACCCGGTTTGGTGCAGTGCCCGTAGTTACATGTCTTATTAGGCCAACATTTCTCGCATTTCTGATATCATCCCACAATGGTGCGATTATTGGTCGTGTACTCGAGTTGTTTAAATCATTGTTGCTGTTGGTAATAAAACCACTACCCAAACCCATCCAACCCTCGGTGCAAATCTGAACCGTTGTGTAGGTATTACACCCATATTCAAAGGAAAAACCTATAGCTATATTTCCTGTAATTTGTTCATTGACATTTCCAGAAAAGTCCGTAGTAGCACCTGTTAGCGAGGTGTAAGACGTAGAAGTATTTGTTGAAAAAGTATAGTTAAGTTGTCCAATTGTGTTAAACGAACTGATAATGACGATAAAAACTAGAAAATAAAGATTTTTCATATTGCAGAATTTTTTATCGGATAAATGCTGAATACCCGTCCTTTTGATAATAAACATCCTGTCCGTTTTGACTGTAAAAAGCATCAATGTTGACACGATCCAGAATGGCTTGAAGAAAATTGGGATAAATCGGTGAATTGTAAGATACTATAATCAAATTGTCCAAAACGGAATAACCGTATCCTATTATTTCCCCTTGATATTTGACAAATTCAAATCGGATTTGTTGGGCCATTTCAAAATCCATTCCCACAACTTTCATTTGGATTATCCCCAGTTCATTATTCTGATCTATTGTCTGGATTATTCCTGTTTGGATAGTAGAATTCACTTCTATATCCTGAATTTGTGAAAAACTAATGAACGAGAAAGCCAACGAAATCACCAATACAGCGAAAATTCGTCTACAAAATAATTGTAGGGTCAGCAATTCTATGAAACAGATTGATTTCATATGGTAAGTTTTTTTTAAAAGGTAACAGTAAATGTAACGAATAAAAACTGTAAAAGGTTGCGTTATCCACTCTTTTTCAAGTTTTTTGGTTGTGAAATTGTTAAATTATACGCTACTCAAAAACGAAAAAGACGACTCGGGTGAGTCGCCTTTTTCTAATCTAACCTAACCTAACCACTATTCACTGAAAAAGATTTTTCAATCCTTTGATTGTTCTTAATTATGAAAACAAATATACAAGTCTATTTTAAATTATACAAAATATTTTACTTTTTTTTAAATATTGCTCGACATTTTCCAATTCATACGCTTATATATCCAAGTTTTCAATTGCACCATTAATAAATAAAGCGATGGGATTACAACTAATGTTAAGAAGGTAGCAAAAGTCAGACCATAAATTATTGTCCAAGACATTGGGGCAAAGAAAATATTGTTATCACCTCCAAAATAGATATTGGCATCATAGGTAGATAAGAAACTAAAGAAATCAATATTGAATCCGATAGCCAAAGGAATGAGCCCTAAAACCGTTGTTATGGCCGTCAATAAAACGGGGCGTAAACGTGTTTTACCTGCTTCTATCGCCGCCTTAACCACCTCATCATAAGGCAACATTTCATCCTCTTCTAATTGTAATTCTTCCCTTTTCTGCTTACGCAACATATTCATGAAGTCAATCAAGACAATAGCATTGTTAACGACGACTCCTGCAAGAGAAATTATTCCAATCATCGTCATCATAATGACGAAATTCTGACGCGAAATAACTAAACCAAGCAATACACCAATAAGTGAAAGCAATACTGTCAACATAATCACACTTGGCGCCGAGAATGAATTAAACTGAGCAACAATTATTAAGGTTATTAAGAAAACAGCTATCATTAATGCTTTACTCAAAAATGCCATTTCTTTTGCTTGTTCCTCTTGTTGGCCTGTGAACTTGTAGGTCATATTTGATTTAATTTTTCCTGCTTTTTCATATTCGGCAAGTTTAACCTTTAGTTTTTCCACTACTTCGTTGGCGTTGAACCCTTCCGTAACTCCAGAATTAATGGCAACCAACGGAAGCTGATCCTTACGCACAACTGCTGAAAAAGAACTTCCTTCTTCTGGCGTTTTCACCACAGAACGAACAGGTACTTTAATTAATTTGCCCATATTGTTTCGGAAAATCAAATTTTGATCCAAAAGTGCATCTAAACTTTCTCTGCTATTTTGATCAAATCGCACTACGATATCATACGTTTCTTCGTTCTTTGTATATGTTGTAATATCCTGTCCCAACAAGGCTTTTCGCAATGCGTTCCCAACTAACATTGTTGAAGCACTTAGCTTTCTTGCTTGGTCTCGGTCTACGATAATTGGAATCTCTGGTCGATTACTTTCAACATTCAACTTCAATTTATCAACTCCTTGAACGCCAGATCTGTCCAAGTAGTTTTTAATTTTCGTGGCCTCAGCAATCATATCTTTGTATTCAGCACGACCTGTAACTTCGATGTTAATTGGAGCACCTTGAGGCGGTCCATTTTGCTCTTTATCAGCCGAAATCTCGACATCCGCAGTAAACTTGCCTTTTATCCCTTTTTGGATTTCGGCAAGCACTTGGCTTGTTTCAACTCCATTTCTATATTGAAATTCAGTGAAATTAATGGTAACACGCGCTTTATGCGGTGTATTTCCCATTGATGCACCTTGAGCAGGATCACTTGTACCTTCACCGACTTGAGAAATAATAGACCGAATTAGGCGATTTTTATCTCCTTCTGGGTACTTACTATCAGCTTCCAAATAAGGTCTTAAAATATTGCGCAATTCTGCTTCCAATTCTAAAGTAGTCTCATTCGTTTTCATAATGTCAGTACCAATCGGTCTTGACATGAAAATATTGACATAATTGGGTTCGTTCTCCGGGAAAAAATCCACTTTAGGTGGAAAAAGTACCATCAACACAATGGCGAAAATGAAAATACCAATTGTGCCCAGCAAAACTTTCAGAGGGTTTCTACCCTTCAATGCACGTGTTAAAAAATTCGCATAAAAATTCTCTAAACGAGGTAAAAAGCTCTCTTGAAAACGCTTAGCACCAGGAGTGAATACAAAGTAATTCAGCAATACGACAATGGCCATTATTACCAAGAAATTACCCATAGAAAGAACTCCTCCTATCAAAAAGAGAACACCAAGAACAAATAATATTAAGGCTAATCTGAAAATCCGTTTTTTTGTCGAAATTTTTTCTTCCAACTTCATGAAAGTCACGGCTAAAACTGGATTAATCACTAGGGCTACAAACAAAGAGGAACCCAATACAATGATCAAGGTTATAGGCAAATACTTCATGAACTCACCCATTATTCCAGGCCATAAAGCGAGTGGTATAAATGCTGCTAAGGTGGTCGCGGTTGAGGCAATAATCGGCCAAGCAACCTCACCAACCCCCTGAATAACAGCAGGTTTTATTTTCATGCCCTCGGACAAATTCCTATAAATATTCTCCACAATCACAATTCCGTTGTCCACCAACATTCCTAAAGCTAGTACAAGACTGAATAGCACCATGACATTTAAGGAAACAGACATCGCATCCAAAATGAGAAAGGACATCAACATGGAAAGTGGAATAGCTATTCCGACGAAAAGTGCATTTCTCAGACCTAAAAAGAAAAGTAGAACCAACACGACAAGTATAATCCCAAAAATGATGGAATTCTCCAAGTTGGAAACCATATCACGCGTATTATTCGATTGATCGTTCGTCACAGAAAGAGAAACACTACGTGGAATCGTACCATCTTTTTCTGACTCAGCTAATAGTACATTTATCTTATCGGATGCATCCAACAAGTTTTGACCTCCTTGTTTTTTAACGTCTAGCATAACGACAGGTGAACCAAATTCACGTGCAAAAGATGTAGTATCCGAATTTCCAAAATACACATTCGCAATATCCCCCAAATAAACCGGTAGGAAATCATCATCTTTTACAATCAACTTGCGCAATTCAGCCGCATCTTTAAACTCTCCATCGATACGTATGGTTTTACGCATACCGTCCATTAATAATTCGCCAGATGGAATGGTCTGATGTTCAGCATTCACGGCATTCTGGATATCATCCAAGGAAACATTCACGGCTTGAGACTTGATGGGATCGACATCAATTCGCATCTCTTGTTCTTGAACGCCACGAATGTCTACTTCTGAAATTTCAGGTAATTCTTCAATTTTCTTTTCTAAATTTTCCGCAATTTCCTTCAACAAAGCGGCATTATCTCCTCTTAAATTGATATTCATTATCGGCATAGCCGACGGATCCAATTCAAAAATATTAGGCTCTATAGGTAACTGCGGGAAATCACTTTTCGTACGTGCCTTATCAACTGCGTCTTTTACTTTTTGAAGAGCGTCGCTGACTTTCATTTTAAAATCGAACTTCACACGTACAGTCGTATATCCATGAATTGAGTTAGAATTTATCTCATCCACAAGTTTGATCCCACCCAATTCCTTTTCTAAGGCTTGTGTAATTTTCTCAGACATGTACTCAGGAGAGGATCCTGGTTTTGCTATTCCAATATAAATTTCTGGAATTTGAATTTCAGGAAAATTCTCTTTTGGCATCCCATTGTATGCAGCCAGTCCAGCTACAAAAATGATAATGGCAATTAGGAATACAGATTTCCGGTTGTTGACCGCCAAGGTCGACAATCCAAATCCTTTGTTTGTTGATTCGCTCATGCTAATATGCTATTTTCTGATTCGAACAGTATCTTTTTCTGTAATTCCTTTGGCTCCTTCAGTTACAACAAGCTCACCCGGTTCCAATTTGTCACTTGTTACTTGAATATATGCTTCACCGTCCATTCTTTCAATAACTTTCACACCGACTTTGCGAATAGAATACTTGTCTTTACCTAACGAGGTAGCTACATAAATGAAATCATCATTATTCTGATCTTTCATAATTCCTTTTGAGGCTATGACTAAGGCATTTTCAACCTGCATATCCGTGATGGAAAGTTCCGCAAGCATATTGGGCAGAAAAATTCTATTGTTGTTTAATTCAGTTACGATTCTGAAAGTACGGTTGACAGGTTCTATGTATTGCCCTACATTTTTGACCACCAAATTCAACATTGTATCGCTGTAGTTTGGAAAAGTGACTTGTACATTTGTCCCCATTTTGACTGCTGAAAAATGTTTTTCTGAAAGATCTGCTGTGATATCCACATTGTTGTTATTTACCAATCTGATTAAGGGATTCTGAGGCCCAACGACTTGACCGTCTTTTGCATAAATCTTATCAACTACTCCACTAAAAGAAGCGACAACACTCGATTTTCCTTGTTGTACATTCACCGAACGCAATCTTGCATTCAGAGCCGTTACTTGACTTTTTGCACTTTCGTAATCAAATTCAGTACCTAAGCCACGACTTTTTAATTGCTCTTGCTTACTCAGTAAAAATTCAGCGTATTTCAATTGCTCTCTAATTTCGTTGGCATTGGATGCTAAAACTGCACCATCCAAAGAAATCAAGACTTGACCGGCACGGACTGATTGTCCTTCTTGAACATGAACGCGTGTTACTAAACCACCCATTTCAGCATTCAAAAGCACGTCCTGATCTGTCTCAACAGTACCTTGAACCTTAATTTTGTGTTCAAAGGTTTTCTTCTCCGCCTTCCAAACCTTGACCAAAGGAAGGTAAACTTCTTCAGTCTTATCTTCAACTTTCTCTCCGCAAGACTGCAACGTGAATATTCCAAACAGCCCTATCACGAAAAACTTAAAAAATTTCATTCCCATTATTTCTTAGTTATTATTTTGTTGTCAATATTTGATTATATAATTTTTCTAATTCCAATTTGGCATTTAAAACAGCTACTTGAGCACCTGCATATTGCGCTTGTGCCATAATTACTTGGTTGTACTTTTGGGTTACATCAACACTTGATTCTTGACCAATTTCTTTCCGAATTAAAGCATTCTCATATATTCTTTGCGCTAAATCTATATTCGCTTGTTGAAGCTCCAAACGCTGTCTTGCATTAGCTAAATTTGTCATGGCTTGAGCTTCTTGAAATTTCAAGTTTTCCTTCAGCTGACTCAAAGTATTTTCATTTTGTTTGAGCAAAATTTGAGCTTGCTTAATTTGAGCATCTTTTTGTCCACCACTGTAAATGGGTATACTCAATTGCAAACCCCACATAGTTTGCGGAAACCATTTTTCATTTGCGAAAAAGTTGAAAGTGTTTCGGTATGCGTTGTACTGTTGTTGAAAAAAGGCATTCAAAGTCGGTAGTTTACCAGCTTGCATGTTTCTCAGATTGTAAGTATTTAATAAGCGCTGTTGTTCAACAACTTGAACATTTATATTGCCCCCCAAATCGGAACTACCTAGGTTATTACGAAGCATTAAATTAGCTGTTTCATCTGTTATTTCAATGCTTTTTTCAATCGGGTAGCTCATCGTCATTTTAAGCATCGTCAATGCATTTTGATATTGATTCTCCGCTTCCATTTTAGCATTCTGTGCATTCAATAAAGAAAAAGACAATTGATCGAAATCGTCCTGACGCATCATGCCTAGTTCAAGATAGTTTTTTTGCTTGTCCACTAAAATCCTTGTCAAATTTGACATAGAATCCGCAAAGGCTAAATTTTCTTTTGCCACTGCCGCTAATTGATAGGCTTGTATGACATTGAATACCACTTGCTCCTGCGTTTGCGTTTCGAGCGTTTTTTGAAAATCTACAAAAAGCTTTGCTACCTGCACCCCAACGATGTATGAACCATTGAATAAAAGCTGATTGACTTGAAATGTTGTGTTAGAGGAGTACTTTGTTCCGGCCTTAAAGGAAATTGTTTCGTCTGGAGCGGCATTGGGGTTTATGAAATTTGCTCCTACCACTTGGACCGGCAAATTAATAAAATGATTGAACGAACTCGCCAAACTAACCTGAGGCAGGCCCATACCAAGAATTTCTCGCTTTTTTGCCGCAGAAGATTCTGTTTCCAAAGACGCATTCAACACACTTGGGTTATTCTCCAACGCATATAACTTAGCGTCAGTTAAACTAAATGCTGTTTTGTCTTGTCCAAAAAGTGGTTTGGACATCAAAGTCAAACCAATCAGTATTGCGAGTTGAATACTATTTTTCATAAGGTATAAGATTTCGAATTTGCTTTTTCCCTTCTGGAGTTGCCATACCTAAAAGTATGAACCGAAGAGATTCATTAAATATTTGTACTATAGAAGTTTCTGAAGTACCCTTGATTGTACGATTAAATATAGAGTCATTCACAATCACATACATTTGTGCGACAATACCGGCATCAAAATCGTTTCGATATAATCCTTCTTGACGGCCTCGTTGAATATTCTCGATTATTTTAGGGAAAACGAATTCTTCTTCGTGCTTTTGTATCATTTTCCATCCATTGGGATGATATTTTTGAAGATCAAATAGCACTGAGGGATGAATACTATTCATGTTTTGCGCAGCTACATTTATGAATTGAAACAACTCATCTATAGCCGTGTTAGAAGCTTGAAGAACGAATTCGCATCCCATTTGAATTTGTTGCATTTTCGTACTCAATACGAATTCAACCAGAACGTTTTTATCTGTAAAATAAGTGTAAATAGTCTTTTTAGACACACCCAATTCACGAGACAAATCATCCATGGACACACTTTTGATGCCGTATCTCATGAACATTTCGCCCGCTTTTAAAGCTATTTCTTCTTTTTTATCCATTATTCGGGTGCAAATATAACAACAAATAAACTTTGGAAACTATTTTTGAGCTAAAAGTTTCCAAAGTTTTTTAAGTTCTGCTCATTTTGCTTTATTATCTTCGCCCTTATGGCAGAAAGCATTAAGATTTATACCGATGGCGCCGCCAAGGGAAATCCTGGTAACGGAGGTTATGGAGTTGTCTTAAAATTTGCTGGAAAAGAAAAGGAATTGAGTGATGGTTTTCGCTTAACCACAAACAACCGCATGGAATTGTTAGCAGTTATTGTTGGACTTGAAAGTTTAAAAACAACAGATCATCCTGTAGAAATATTTTCTGATTCGAAATACGTTGTAGATGCGGTGGAAAAAAGATGGGTCTTTGGATGGAAACAAAAGGGCTTCAAGGGGAAAAAGAATCCAGATCTTTGGGATAGATATTTGATTCTACATTCAAAATTTCAACCTCGTTTTCATTGGATTAAAGGGCATGCCGGACATCCCGAAAATGAACGGTGTGATGAACTGGCTGTTAAAGCAGCCGAAGGAAATAATTTAAAAATTGACAATGGATACGAAAAATCAATTGAAGACAATCAAGCCAATTTTTTTCCGTCCAACTGATTTATTTGTTTACTCGCTTTTATAAAGGTGTAAATTATTGGATGTGGTATTTCTCGTGTTGACGAAATTTGGGGACAATTAGCCATCGCCAAAAAAAACGGATGATTCGATAAACTAACTATTTCAGGTTCTTCTAATTGATTATACGCCTCAATATCTACTATTCCTTCTTGTAAAGCTTTTATTAATCTAGGATACAAACTATATCTTGACGAGGTCAATTCTATATGTGAATGATTTTCATAGAGCAAAATCATTTCTTTGGAATGAGGAACTATATGCACACTTTCAAAATGATTACCTTCTACTAAATTTTCTGAAACCAATTTTTCGCTCTGATGGTTTAAATTGTATTTCGTAATGAGTATCTCTATTAATGCCCGATAACCCTCACCTGTAACTAAGGTTGGAATGTTGAGCTGTGTCAACATGTCTATTATTGAATTGATGAAAAATACATTTCTAAATGGACCAGGAGCAAGCCATATGCCATCATACTTTTCAAAATTTTGCATTTTGAAATAAGCTGCCTCTTCAATTTTAATCCAATAATAGTTGATTTCTTCATCTAAAAACCGACCAGCATGGTCAAGCGCAAGATTAGTTGCCTGATGCGAGTTATAAGTAAAATTATAATCACCTAGTACAGCTATTTTAAGTCTTTCGCTCATAATGAAAAAAAAACCGCCTTGGTCAGTCCAAAACGGTTAATATTTCTTAACGGGTAAAGTATCCAGTCAATTTGCCACTTTGTATGACTGCCGTGGCTAACACCGAGTCTTGAAGTGGCAAGGTAACCGTCTTACCCCAATGTTTTACAACACATGAAAAATCTACTTGAAACTGAACGTATTCTCCCGCATTATCCTCTTTCTCCACATAATTGGAAAAAAGAACTGAACCTGGAACGTTTTCATCGGAAACAAACAATTTTCCGTTTTCGTTAAAGTATCTTACCTCAAAACCTGCTTTTGAACTGTCTGAGTATACAGGTGAGGTGTTGTTATCCATAAAATCTCTCAAAGTCACCAAGGTAGGACTTGTTCCTAAAGTTGGATCTTGCGGCAACGACCCCAGACCAATCTCGATTCCACTTGATTTTGAATTGGATAACATACCACAGTAATAGGATAAATCTAGTAAACCTGTTCCACCTCCTTGAGCTACTATCAATTTACGTGAAACCGCATAATAACCGTCAACATTCTTGGTCCATTCTACATCTGAACCATTTATAGTTCCTTCAAAGTGAATTTTCAAATCTGCTTTAGCAGAAGGAGCAGGAATAGTCTCTGCTTTTTTACAAGCAAACAACACTGCCCCAATAATAATACCTGAAAATATAAGTGCTTTTTTCATCGTTTTATAATTCTATACAATTTCGTTAAGCTAATGTACTATAAATTGAACCACACCACCAAAAAATCTTACTAGAATTTAACGTTTTACGCTCGAATCTGTCTGAAATCCAACTCCAATGTCGGTCGATATAGCATGAATTCAATTTGGTTGAAATGAGAAAAATCAAAAACAAAACTTACATCTTCTTCTGTCCACTGCTCAATTTTCAAACAGGCATTAATATCTTCTTCAGGATTTTGTTTTTGCAAATTAGAGATTACACCGTTAAGCTCAGAAGAAGGCAAGGCAATATTCGTATTGTAACACAAACTTCCACTTTGCACTTCACAAGATAGAACCATTTCTGATTCATTGTTCAACCATTCTATCCGTTTCACTATTGTTCTTTCCGTTGCTCTCATCTTGTTGCTTTTTTGATGATACAAATTTCTATGACCACATCGTAATCCTTTTACGTTCTAATTTTTTTATGCAAAAAATCCTATTTTTTCCTTCGGCTCAACTTCTAATCCTTCATTTATCGTTAAATTTCTGCTTTCAAACAAAGTAAAATGAAGTACAATCAAATCGATAAAAATCTATTTATTCGAAATAGAGCCAAATTCAGTGCCAAAATGGCTTCGAAGTCAGTTGCCGTTTTCAATTCCAATGATATTTACCCGATTTCTGCGGATAGTACAATGCCGTTTCAGCAACATAGAGATATACTCTATTTATCAGGTGTGGATCAAGAAGAAAGTATTCTGGTACTTTTCCCAGACGCAATAAACGAAGCACACCGAGAAGTTTTGTTTTTAAAAGAAACCAACGACCATATCGCTGTTTGGGAAGGAGAAAAATTGACTAAAAAAGCTGCATTTGATACTTCTGGAATAAAAACAGTGTATTGGCTAGATCAATTTGCCACCATTTTCAAGCAGATTATGGCAGAAGCAGAGTGCATTTATTTGAATACAAATGAACATTTGAGAGCGTCAACAATTGTACAAACGCGAGAAGATCGTTTCATTGAACAAGTTTTAAAAGATTACCCTGCACATCGTGTCGCCAAATCTGCTCCCATCATGCATGAACTTCGTTCGATGAAAGATTCAATAGAAATTGAATTGATGCAGCGTGCGTGCAAAATTACGGAAGCCGGTTTTCGACGTTTGTTGAAGTTTGTCAAACCAGGTGTTTGGGAATATGAAATCGAAGCAGAATTGATGCATGAGTTTTTGCGTATACGGTCCAACGGTTTCGCATATACGCCAATTGTTGGTTCGGGTAAAAACGCTTGTGTACTGCATTATATCCAAAACAACCAGCAATGTTTGGATGGTGACGTTATTCTTCTTGATGTAGGTGCTGAGTATGCTAATTATGCTTCTGACATGACGAGATGCATCCCTGTCAACGGAAAATTTAGTGCTCGCCAGAAAGAAGTCTATAACGCTGTTCTTCATGTTAAAACCGAAGCTGAGAAAATGTTAGTTCCCGGTACAATTTTACTAGAATACCATAAAGAAGTTGGGAAAATAATGGAGAGTGAATTGTTGAAATTGAAGTTGATTGACCAAACGGATATTAAAAATCAAAGTGAAGATTGGCCAGCCTATAAAAAATACTTTATGCATGGAACATCCCATTTTATTGGCTTAGACACCCATGACCTTGGTTTTTTTCAGAAACCAATACAAGCAGGAATGGCTTTCACTTGTGAGCCAGGCATTTATATTCCCGAAGAAGGACTGGGTATTCGACTTGAGGATGATTTAATCATTCAAGAAAATGGACCCGCCTTCAACTTAATGAAAGATATTCCTCTACAAGCAGACGAAATTGAAGATTTGATGAATGGATAATCAAGATTTTTCTCTTTCTTTTCAAGAAAAAGGGAAAGGTAAAACCATTGTATTGCTCCACGGCTTTCTCGAATCGCATAAGATGTGGGAACCCTTGAGATTAGATACTCATTTTCGGATAATTGCTATCGATTTGCCCGGTCACGGACAGTCTAAACATGCACCGACAATAGAAAACATGAAGCAAATAGCTTTGGTGGTTCTTCGAACTTTAGAAGAGAACGACATACTCGAATTTGATCTCATCGGTCATTCATTGGGTGGGTATGTTGCCCTAGAATTGTTTGAATCTATGAAACAAAAGGGCAAACTCATTCTTTTGAATTCCAATTACTGGCAAGACGATGAAAAGAAGCAGGCCGACAGATTACGCGTTGCTAATTTGGCTTTGAAGAACAAAAAACTTTTCATCCGCGAAGCCATACCTGGATTGTTTTCGAGGCCTGAAAAACATCAACTAGCAATAGAGACCTTGATTCAAGAGGCATTTGAGATTCCCGCTGAACATATCGCTAGCTCTGCTATTGCCATGCGCAATCGACAGGACAAACTGAAAATAATGCTTGAAAACTCAGAAAAAATCTCTATTCTACAAGGTGAAACAGATAAGCTGTGTCCGCTTGAAAGAATAGAGATTGATGTAGCGTGGTCAGGAATTCCAATAACAATTATTCCGAATGCAGGACACATGAGTCATTTGGAAAATACGAAACGAGTTAGAACAGAATTATTAAAAATTTTATCGTTTGGAAATTAGTTTCCGTTGTCGATAAAAATCCAAATAAAGTCTGGCTGATGATGTAGAGATGATTTCATATGATCTATGTTTTAAGTGCAAAATTATATCTCTAAAGTATAACAAGAGTTTTAACAAATTTTCAGAACTATTTAATCTGTACTATCTTTTGATTCAAAGGTTGGAAATCGATTTTAAAGCGCATCTTATTATAAACCAAGTGACTTGAAAATTCATTCTAATTCAATAATTAAACTAATTTTAAAATAGATAATCTTTGATTTTTGCCAATTAAACAAACTTAAAAACATGAGACTCAAAGCCCTACTCATCGACGACGAAGAATTCGCTCGCAAGAATTTACAAATACTATTGGAAGAGCATTGCCAGGATGTTGAAATTTTGGGCGAAGCCGACGGTAAGGAAGAAGCATTGGAAAAAATTAAAGAGCTTCAGCCCGATGTTATATTTCTAGATATTCGAATGCCATCCGATTCCGAAGGATTTGAACTTTTAGAGGAGTTGGAAGATTCAAAAATCCTCGTCGTTTTTGTAACAGCATTTAAAGACTATGCTATTCGCGCATTCAATGCGAATGCAGTTTATTATTTGTTAAAACCAATTGATATTACTGAACTGAAATTATCCGTGGAAAAATTGATGGAATCGAAAAAGTTATTTTCTGAAAATCCTGAAAATTATACGACCTATTATCGTTCTTTGAAGAATCTATCCGACACATTTTTACGGAATAAACCAAATAACCGAATTGCTATTAGTCATACAAAAGGACTGAAAATAGTTGAAGATGATACTATCATTAATCTCGAAGCAAGTGGAAATTGTACCATGCTACATTTCAGCGATGGATCGCGCTATTTGGACACGCGCACTTTAAAAATTTATGAAAATCTTTTGGACGAAAATAAGTTCAATCGAATTCATAAATCCCATATCATAAATATCAATTACATGACGGATTATTTGAATGAAGATGGTCATTTTGCCGTGATGAAAAATGGGGATAGAATTCCAATCGCTCGCAACCGCGTATCAGAATTTGTTCGCAGTCTTAAACATTAAACTCATGCGGTTTTTATTTGTTGGCTTACTATTTTTTCTCTCATTTGAAAGTTCTGCACAGCGGTATTCATTTGTTGAATATTCTACAGAAGCCGGATTACCTCAAACGCAAGTTAAATCGATTGCTCAAGACAAAGACGGTTACATTTGGGTGGGCACTTTGGGTGGGTTAGCTAAATTCAATGGAAAAGATTTCACATCCTTTACGCGCGAAGATGGACTTGCCAATAACAAAATTATCTCTCTCGCTTATTTTGACCAAACACTCTGGGTTGGCCATGAAGGCGGAATTTCCAGACGTGTCAATAATCGTTTCAAAAGTTGGTATTTGCCTTCTGATTCAAAAAATGTTCAAGTCACCCAAATTGTGAAATTTGGTCAGAAAATCATTGTTGGCACAAATGGTTCTGGCTTATTTGAGTTGACAACTAAAGGGCTTAAACCAATTGTATTTGAAGCTGAGGGTGCAAATAGGATTCGTGATATTTTACACTTTGATGGAAAGTATTTCATTGCTACGCGCAATGGCGTCTATTGGACAAAGAACTTTAGAACTTTTTATCCCTTGGTAGAAACTCTGGAATGGACTATTTCAGATTTGACCGAATTTCAAGGCGAATTAGCCATAACAAGTTTTCAAGATGGTATTCATTTGTATAATTCTTCTTCTAAAACACTAAAACGTATACCCGTTGACCCAGAGTTGTTCTTAGCAAGCGCCTATACGAATCACAAGGGACAACTTTGGATAGCCTCGGCAGAAGGAATAATCATTTACGATGGGAAAACTACTAGATTTATAAACGAAAACAAAGGGTTGCCATTGGTTTCACTAAATCGAATATTTGAGGATGATGAGCAAAATATTTGGATAGGCACAGACGGAAAAGGTTTGATTTGTTTTTCGGGTGAAGAATTCGTTCATCATAATCAAAGTACTGGTCTTCCTTCAGATTTGATAATTGACGTCAATCAAGATAAACTAGGTCAATATTGGATTTCCACCTTCAACAAAGGTTTAGTTTTGCAAAAAACGAATGGTGAATTTCAAACCATCTACGACGGCATTCCAACTTTCTGGTGCTCGGTAATGGAAGTCGATGGTTTAAATTGGTTTGGAACTGACATGGGATTATTGGCCCTACATAACACTGTTGTGAAAAATCTTTTTACCGAAGAGAATGGCCTGCTAGGCGATAAAATAACTTCTCTTCACAAATTGTCTAGTACATCCATGTATATTGGTGGTTCCAGAGGTTTAATGTTGTACCAAAACGGAAATTTCAGGACTATTCACGACAATGAGAACGAAGACATAGGTACGATTCGTGATATCGACATCTTTCGAGGAATAATTTACCTAGCTACAGACAAAGGGCTGTTCCAATGGAAAGACAAAGAAATAAGCTCTGTAGATAATTTTTCAAAAACTACATTTTGTTTAAAAAAAGACAATCAGGGAAATTTCTGGCTAGGAACAGAAGAGGGATTGTATGCTTTGGAAAATGGCAAAGTAGTGAACCATAACTTTTCAAGCGAAACCGCTTCAAAGTTTATTAATTTCTTGAATTTCAACAACAGTAAATTATTCATTGGAACAAACAATGGTTTATATTCCTATGAACCTGGGAGTAATGGTAAATCAAAAAAAATAGAACATTTTGGCATACAGGAAGGTGTTATAAATCTCGAAACAAATCTCAATTCCAGTTTCGTTGATAAAAAAGGAAGATTATGGTTTGGTACAGCATCAGGTCTGGTCATTTATGAAGAGCGTGATGTAAAAACTATACATTCCCACCCAAGACTTTTGTTGCAAAATGTCTTATTGAATTATGAAAAATCGAATTTTTCTAAAAAAGAACTAAGCAGAGGATTCTCTCTTCCTTATTCTCAAAATAATGTTTCATTTGAATTTGACGGCATCTCCTTTTCAAATCCTAAAGAAGTTCAATATGAATTCAGGCTAGAAGGTGTTGAAGAAAATTGGTCACCCCCAAGTTCAAATCCTACTGTAAATTTTACCAGTTTACCAGCTGGAGATTACATCTTACATGCACGAGCAATTGGTCCACAGAATAATTTATCCAAAGAAATACTGATTCCTTTTACAATCCGTGCACCATTCTATCAAACCTGGTGGTTCATTTCCTTGTGCGCACTTGTTTTAGCTTTTGTCATCTATCAATTCTTACTGATGAGAATAAAAGGCGAACGAGAAAAAAGTGAAAAAGAAACGGTCGTGATAAAGAATAAATTATTGGCTTTGGAGCAACAATCCTTGAATGCGAGTATGAATAGACATTTTATTTTCAATTCATTAAATTCTATACAATACTTCATCAATACACAAGATAAAGTTTCGGCAAATAAGTACCTGACCAATTTCGCACAACTTATACGAAAGAACTTAGATTCATCGACAGCCGAAGGAAATTTAACCTCTTTCACTAAAGAAATTGAGCGATTGACTCTATACTTGAGTCTGGAGTCTATGAGATTTAAGGACAAATTTGAGTACACTTTCGATATCAATGTGCCTGAGGCAGAGAGCATTTTAATTCCTTCCATGCTTTTACAACCGTATATCGAAAATTGTATTGTTCACGGTATTCTGCCTAAAAAAAATGTGCTAGGCAAAATTGAACTGAAAGCTTGGACGGAAAATCAAACACTAATGGTGCGCATTCAAGACAATGGAATCGGAATTAGTCAAAGCTTGAGTAAGAAGAAAAATTTTGATGGTGATCATAAATCTCAAGGTATGGAAATTACTAGCAAACGGATTTCACTGATTAAACAAATGTCCAACCAAAGCTTCGAAATCATTGGTCCTGAAGACATTATTGGAGACGACCGTACAATCAATGGAACCTACGTTTTACTCAAAATACCTTACGAAGATTTTGGAAATTGAAACTAATTTCATACATTTGAGTGTTACAGAGGCAATAATAAATAGTATGTCAACAAAAAAAATCATATTAGTAGGAATAATCTCCACAGGATTTCTTTTCTCTTGTAGAAAAGCTGACATTCAACCGAATGCTCAAAATTCTTCGCTTTCAGATGAGGCTTTAGTCAATCGTTCATCGACTCCTGTAGATTCTCATGAATTCGGAACACATAAAAGCATCACTGTTCATGGTGGTACTCGTGATATTATTTCTGGAATTACTGATCCTAATAACGATGAAGATCGTAACAAACGTAAAAAAGGAAAATCACTATAATATTGTTTATATCAAATTAAGCTCTTCTGAATTGAAGGGCTTTTTTTTGTGCTCAATTTTCAACCAATAAATCAATAATTCATACACTTCAAACCTTCTTAAAAAATGTTAAGCTAAACCTGTTTACATTAGTTACAAGGTTTAACACATAAAGTTTTTTATACATGTCTACAAAGGTTAATGACTTTCTTCATGAATTGATAAAATCACTGACAAAATCAGAGAAGCGGTATTTCAAGCTGCTTTCTTCCCGTCATACAATAGGCGAGGAAAATAATTATGTGATACTTTTTGATTTCTTGGAGAAACAAGATGATTATGATGAAAACCAGGTTTTCGAAAAATTCAAAGGCGAAGCTTTTTTGAATCGTTTTTCAATTACCAAAAAAAGACTTTACAATCATATATTAAATGCGCTGGATAGTTTTCATTCACAAGCAAATATTCAGGCTCAGCTGCACAAAATGCTCCATGCAGCTGATATTTTAATAAATAAAGCACTCTATGCGCAAGCGACCAAATTGTTGCATAGCGCCGAGAAATTAGCCAAAAAAAATGAGCAGCATAATATTCTTATAGATATCCGAAAAAAAGTGAAAATTCTTCAAGAAAAAAACAATTATTTAGATATTTCTGAAGAGAATCTACTGTTGATTCTTCAACAAGATGAAAAACTACACGAACAATCCATTTATGAAGACAGACTGTGGAACATCAAAAGTAGGTTATTACAGAAAATGACGCTTTTTGGCCAAGTAAGAACAATGGAAAATGAATCAGAGTTTCGCTCTATATTCAATGAATTTTCAAATTTAGATAAGCCTATAGTCACATCACTCGAAGCCAATTATTTGAGTTATCAAATAGAAAGTGCCTACCATTTCGCCGTGCAGAACTACCCAGAAAGCAACCGAGCAATGGTTAATAATCTTTCTTTATTTGAAAAGCACGACCATATGGTTCTGCAACATCCTGAACGCTATTTTTCACTTTTAACCAATTTAATTTATACGACAGATAGTTTAGGTAATTTTGAACAATCGCAAGTCTATTTGACTACTTTGCGTGATTTCGTTAAAATTGCCGAAGGCCTTCCTGATATTGATTTGAAAGTTAAACTGTTCTCAACCGTGAGTAGTATCAATCTAACATTTAGTGCTAGACGCGGCCGTTTTGATGAAGCCCACAAAGGGATCATAGAAGTCGAAGAAGGTTTGAAAAGCTTTGCAGATAAAATCTCGAGTACGCGAAAAGCATTTTTAAATTTTAAAATTGCCAGTATTTACCTTTCTGTTGGCGAAAATACCAAAGCCCTTAAATCGATACGTAAAATATTGAACGATACCACTTTGGATAACAAAGAAGATATTGTTTCTTTTGCTCAATTGTTAGAACTCTTTATTCATATAGAACTTGAAGATTATGAGTACTTACCGTATGCTAGCAAATCAACACAACGCTTCTTGAAAAAACGGAATCGTTTGTATCCTTTTGAAGAAGCATTAATTGTTTTCTCCAAACGTTTTGTTAATGTCAGCAACAAGTTTCAAGCCATTGAAAAGTGGGAAAGCTTATTGCAAGCGCTTCAAAATCTTTCAAAAGATCCTTATCAAGCGACCGCTCTCGAATATTTTGACTTTATATCTTGGGCTGAAGCGAAAGCAACTGGGATGTCTTTCTTGGAAATTTGTCAATTGAAATTTAATCAGCAAATGAAAAAGGCAGGTTGACTTAATCTCTAAAATGATTCCAACCTTGAGCGGTAAGTTCGATTGCAGCTCCATTCTTATCGATTAGGTGTGAACCTTCCCCAATATGAGAAACGTAACCAATGACAGTGAAATTTGGATTTGAGGCTATTGTTTCATAGTCTTTTTGGGAAATGGTGAATAACAATTCATAATCCTCACCTCCATTCATCGCACAGGTATTTGGATTGATATTGAAATCCATGGCTGTCATCGATGTCTTTGCGTCGATCGGCAATTTCTCATCGTAAATTTGACAGCTAACTTGGCTAGATTTTGCCAAATGCATCAACTCAGAAGCCAATCCATCAGAAATATCTATCATAGAAGTCGGAACCACTTTGAGCTCTTTGAACATTTCAATGACATCTACTCGAGCTTCAGGTTTCATTTGACGTTGTAAAATATAATCGTGTCCATCCAAATCTGGCTGAATATTAGGGTTGGCATTGAAAACTTCTTTTTCTCTTTCCAATACTTGCAATCCCATGTAAGCTGCTCCCAAATCACCGGTAACTACAATTAAATCATTTTCTTTCGCGCCAGATCGATAAACTATATCTTCTTTTTTCACTTTCCCAATAATGGCTATGTTGATCGTCAATCCGGACAATGAACTTGTCGTGTCGCCACCAACTAAATCAACCTTAAAAACCTCGCATGCATGTTTAATTCCTTCATATAATTCTTCTAAGGCTTCTTTCGGAAAACGGTTGGAAACCGCCAAACTTACAGTAATTTGTTCTGCTTGGCCATTCATCGCAGAAATATCGGAGACATTACTAGCCACCGCCTTGTAACCCAAGTGTTTTAAAGGCATGTACATCAAATTAAAATGTACGCCTTCCAACATCATGTCAGTGGAAAATAAAGAATAGAACTCATCATCTCTTTCAAGAACCGCAGCATCATCGCCAATTCCAAAAATCGTCGAAGTATTTTTGTTTTCAAAACCTTCTGTTAAATGGCTTATTAATCCAAATTCACCAATTTCACTCAATTCTGTTCTTTTCTCTGACATCTTATCGATTTTGATGCAAAGGTAAAAACAACAAAGCAATAGTCTGCGTATTTATTAAGGAAAGACAAGATTTCGAAAAAAGATTATCGAATTACTGTAACAAAGCCTTGAATCGTTTCTTGATTTTTACCAATTGGCGTGTAGTACACAACCCAAGTGTAAACACCGTCTACTACATCAATTCCCGATAACGATTTACCGTTCCAAGTTCTATTCAAATCATCAAACGCAGCGATAATTTCACCCCATCTATTGAGAACAAACCCTTGGTTCAGAAAACCACCCAATAATTCAACTTTGAATACGTCATTGGTACCATCATTATTAGGGGTAAAAACATTTGGAATATACAAGAAAAAATCTTCAACATAACAATTCTCTAAAGTAATTGTGGTCGTATTTGTGACCAAACAGCCATTAAAATCAATAGACTGTTGTTCTCCATAAAATGCTTCAGAAAACCATATTCCATTGACTAAAATTGAATCACCATCACAAAAAGATTGTGTAAAATGAATTGGAAAGATAGTATTCAATAGGACGATTATAGTATGGGTACTATCGCAGCCACTTGCATTGGTGTCAACTTGAGAAAAGCTTCCTGAATTATAAACACTTAGACCAAAAATATCAATAGTATCTCCTGGACAAATCGCCACCGTTTCTTGGGTAAAAGAAGGTAAACAACTGGTGACCGTGATATTGATACAAGCGACAGTTGAACAGGTGCCTGCACCCAGCGTGTAACATACTTGGAAAGTTCCAACACCAGCTGTACTCGGATCAAATATACCAGTAGCGCTGGTACATGAGCCACAATTGGATGACCAAACACCACCAGCCGTATCAGTCGCAAGTTGATAGGGTGAAGCTGTCAAATCAAAAGGGCCTGCCGCCTGAATTGATGCGTTTCCACCAGATATACCAGCAAGAATGGTTGTGCTAGCATTTTGAGAACATCCATTCAAATCTGTGACTTGCACGACGTAAGTCCCAGGGCATAAGCTAATTAAATTTGGGGTGGTGGCTGAATTTGACCAACTGTAACTGTATGGGCTGGTTCCATTTGTTACTACAGTCGAAATAGTACCATCGCAAGAGCCCGGGCAGCTTTCATTCGTGGCGTTCAAATTGACTTGTAAAAATGGAATACCCACTCCGCATTGCGGATTCATACTTGCTATCCAATTGGTATTATCAACATTATTACCAGCGCCAGGTGTCTCTTGTGACCCAACTGCTCCTGAAGTCCAATTGTTTTGAATGTAAGGATTATTGCTAGTACTATTGTTCATGAAGAATACTGCTCCTGTAGCACTGGTAAAATAAATGAGATTGTTCAAATTATTATTTCCCCAGCTAATAGAAAAACTCGGCGTTGCACTATTTATGCTGCTGAGGATAAGGAAAGAATCGCTTGAATTCGACATAGCAACTTGCCCCCACAATCCACCACCAATCACCCAACCTGAGGAAGGATAAGCGTTAGGTACCGCACTACTTGGGGATGCGCTTTGGCCTTCTAGTAGATTTGAATTAACAGGTATGATTAAACGACAATTGCCATCTGTCATCGATACGTCGTCTGGGGGAAGTGCAGGATTAACATCATTATTGTTGTATAAGACAATTATTGTTCCTTGTGGAATACAACTCCAAAACGGAATGTCAGCAAATCGAACTGCACCCGCTGCAATACCTGATCCGCTAGCACTGCTAGAAAAATATCCATCATTGTCATTGAGAACCATCAATCTCAGATCCAAACATGGTACAGGTGTTGAACAAGTAGGTGACCCAATCACTACAAATTCCACATATTCCTTTGCCCCAGTGCCTTGAGAAATTTCATTGATGACTAGTTGTTGTGAAAACAAAGAAAAACTAGAGAAAAAGCTTGCAAAGAATGCAAAATAACCGAATTTCATTTGACTGAAATATTGACCTCCGTTACGCTGGTTTAAAAAGCCATTTTAAGGCAATTTCAAGGATTTCAGCGCAACCTTGGAACAAAATTACGACCAAAAATCGAAGTATTTCTATACTTTCTATTAACAATTTGTTACTATGCAATGAAAATAAGGATAGCTGATTTATCTGCAGAACAAATTCACCAAGAAAAATGATTTTTACAGTCCTTAAATTAGAGGTGTACAGTTTCGGCAATCACTTTTTCACCGTAAAATATTGTTGCTTTTTCCTCAAAAATTTCGGTTGTTTCCGTAGTTAGAAAATGAATATTTCCGGTTTTACTGCAAAGATTATCAATTTCAATATGTCTGAATAAATAATTCTTTAAACTACTTGCAACAATTTCGCCTTGTGCAACAATTTGAACACCATTTGGTACATTCTGTTCCAAGAAATCCTGCACCAATGGATAATGCGTGCAAGCCAAAACTAAAGTATCAATTTCAGGATCAATTCTTAAGATTTTATTAAGGTCTTGCCCTATCATCATTCGCCCAGGCACTGATTCATGTTGGTTGTTTTCAATTAGCGGCACCCACATAGGGCACGCATATTCTGTGACCACTAAATCAGGGAAAAACTTGGCCAATTCTATACTATAAGAATTCGATTTGACTGTTCCTGGAGTTGCCATTATTCCGACATGTCTGCTATTTGATAAATCACCGATATACTCAGAACTTGGTCGGATAACACCCAAAACACGTTTTTCAGTAGCTATTTTAGGTAAATCGTTGGTTTGGATACTGCGCAATGCCTTAGCTGAAGCTGTATTACACGCCAATATAACCAAGGAGCAACCTCGGTCAAATAATTCTTTTACCGCTTGTAAAGTAAATTGATATACAACTTCAAAGGACCGTGTTCCGTATGGTGCACGCGCATTATCCCCTAAATACAGATAATCGTACTCCGGCAATTTTTTCTTTAATTCTTTCAGTACAGTTAAACCGCCGTAACCAGAATCAAAAACACCAATTGGTCCTTTTTTGCTTGCACTCATGATAAACAAAGCTACAAAAAAAGAAACCAGTTCCGTTTGAAAACGAGACTGGCTTCGGTATAAAATTTGTTTTATTTATTTCTTCATTGCTTCTTTATCCAAAATCAGCAATTCAGTGATTACTTCTGGCGTCAAGTTGATACCACTATCGAAATACAAGGTTGTTGTTTCATCCAAAACGTAATTCACTTTCTTGCGATCAGCAACAATTTTAACAGCTTGCTTGATTCTTTCCAAAATAGGCGCATTTAAACTTTCTGCCAAGGCTTCAATTTCATATTGTAAAGCTTGTTGACGGTCGTTCAAATCTTGCTCTTTCTTTTGCAATTTACTTTCTTCAATTTGAATCATTATGGGAGTCATCCCAGGGCGTTTACTATTTAAGGTTTCGGTAGCTACTTGTAAAGACTTTTGCATTTCCTGTAATTCCTTAACGCCATCTCTTTCAAAATCTTGCATTTGTTTAATTGCTTCTTTTCTAGAAGGCATGGTATCCAACAAAACTTGAGAATTAACGTGTCCTAATTTTTGTTGCGCCATAGCGCCTGTGCTGATTACAACTAATAATGCTACTAATAACTTTTTCATTCTTTTTTTCGGTTTTTAAATTTAAACTATTTGATGTCCAGCTCCTTCAATACCTCATCTGAGAGGTCAAATTTACTGTCTGCATACACCAAATTACTTTGATTCGCTTTGTCGAAAACGAAACTGTAATTTCTTTTTGATGCAACTTTTTGCATGGCGTCATAAACTTTATCTTGAATCGGTTTAATCAGCTCTTGGCGTTTTGAGAAATAATCTCCTTTGACACCAAATCGCAATTTTTGCATTTCCAAGGTTTCCATTTCCAATTTTTCAATTTCGGCCAATCTTTTGGTCTTTTCTTCTTCTGGAAGCAAAACTTCTTCTCGAGCGAAATTGGCTTTCTTTTTATCAACAAGAGTAATTCTTTCTTCAATTTCTTTTGTCCAACGTTCCGCCAATTTGTCTAGCTTTTCTTTTGATTCCGTGTATTCGGGCATTTTGTTTAAGATGTAATCTGAATCAATATAACCGTACTTCTGACCAAAGGCAAAGCCCGTGCCAAAAATGAATAATATAAGAATGATAGGGTTTTTCATGCTGCTAATTTTAGACTTCGAAAACGTTGAATATAATGAATTATTTTAAAGCTCTCCTAAATTCATGCCAATAGAGAAAGTAAGTTTGGAAGTATACCCTTTAGTAGTCACACTTGAATTAGCCGCACCTGCTCCAATTCCCCAAGCATCTATTTTGTCGAAGCCCCAACCGTAGTCAATACCGAGCATACCGAACATTGGTAAGAATACTCTTAATCCAACACCTGCGGCTCTTTTCACATTAAAGGGATCAAACTGACGGATACTCGGGAAAGTATTCGCTCCTTCAACAAACGCCAGCGCAAAGAAAGTTGCAGAAGGGTTTAGAGAGATTGGATAACGTAACTCCATGGTATATTTTGCAATCAATGGATCTCCTCCTTGTGTTGAAAGTGCTCCATCCTCGTAACCTCTTAAGGCAATGATTTCTCTACCACCCAATTGATTTACACCTGTTAATCCAGAACCACCTAATGAGAATCGTTCAACAGGAATTACTCCTTTTTGTTGATTATAAGCTCCCAAGAAACCAAATCCAATGCGTGGAGAAAGAATTAATTTTTTATCCTTCGTCAACGGGAAATACCAAGCTCCGGTGAATTTCATCTTATAATACTCTAGGTATTTGAATCGATCTTGATTGGAAAGCGAACTGTAATCATCAATATTATCCAAAAGCGAATACGGTGCTGTTGCTTTAGCTGTAAAAGTCAGGTTGGAACCACTTTGTGGGTAAATTGGTTCAGAGATTGAATTTCTTTGCAAAACGTATTTCAAACTGATATCATGGGCAAATCCATTTTCGTTGGTAAATACAGGGAAAACATTATAGTTTCGGATATCGTAATAGTTGTAACCTAACTCATAATAAGCGCTGAAGAAATCATCTGGAATTTTCTTTCTTCGCCCAAAGCCAATTCCACCACCCGAAATTGACGCTCCGCGGAAATCTGGATTTGTTTTTAAATTTCCTGTGTTGCTCAACAAAGTATGACTAGCATACATGGTCAATGAGTTCGGTTTTTTTCCACCTAACCAAGGCTCTGTGAAAGAGAAATTAAAACTTTGGTAAAAGCGCCCATTGGATTGAGCACGGATGGATAATCTTTGTCCATCACCAGCTGGTAAAGGTGCCCAAGCTCCTTTTTTGAAAATGTTTTTTGTAGAAAAATTATTGAAAGTTAAACCAAGCGTTCCAATTACAGTGCCTCTGCCGTTCACTCCTGCACCACCATAACCACCTGAAAGTTCAATCTGATCCGAAGATTTTTCAACAACCGTGTATTCGATATCTACAGTTCCATCTTGCGGATTTGGAATAGGAACTATACCAATTTGTTGTGCATCGAAGTAACCTAATTGAGCCAATTCGCGCTGTGTACGAATGATATCACCTCGATTGTATAAATCGCCTGGTTTCGTTCTGATTTCACGTCGGATAACGTAGTCGTTGGTTTTATTGTTTCCCCGAATAATAATATTCTTGATCCGTGCTTCCTTGCCCTCTTGTATACGTATCTGATAGTTAATGTGATTATTATCGACATTGGATTCGATAGCAACTACCTGAGAAAACAAATAACCCCTGTCTTGATAAAGTGAAGTAATGTCTCGACTATCCAAACTAAAATTAATCCGTTGTTCCAAAAGTGTTTTATCAAATACATCACCGTATTTAATCCCTAATATTGTATCCAAAAAGGTTGATCTAAATTTTGTATTCCCTACCCAAGTAAAATTCCCAAAGTAGTACTTCTCACCTTCGTCAATATTAATTAGTATGCCAATATTCTTCGCATCGATATTGTAGACACTGTCTTTAACAATAGCAGCATCACGTAATCCGATACCATTATATTTATCAAGAATTGCTTTTTTATCTCTTTCATAAGCCGCCTCGGTAAACTTCGACTTTTTGAAAAAACGCCAATCCAACTTCGATTTGGTATCTTTCATGGTGTTTTTTGCTTTGAAGTCAGATATGGATTGATTTCCGTTGATTTCTATTTTTTTGATTTTTACTTTACTTCCTTTTTTAATGTCAATAAAGAAAATTTCTGAGTTGTTTATGAGCGTATCAACTTGTCTATTGATGGTAACGTCAACTGCATAAAAACCTTTCTCTCTGAAATAACCCCTGATCTTATTTCGCGTGGCATAAAGCAAATTCTCTGTAATCGTTCGACCAGAATACAAGTCAATTTCTTCTCTCACTTTATCAGCTTCTCTCTTGTTGATACCTCTGAATTTGAAACGAGAAAGTTTGGCTCTTGGCTCTACTTTTATTACTACATAGAGTATTCCGGCAATTTCTTTTTCAACAGCTATTTCCACGTATGAAAAAATTTCTTCTTTATATAAATTGCGAATAGCATTCGAAAATTGGGTTCCAGGCACAGTTACTTTTTGTCCAGGACGCAGACCAGCAATCAAGCGAATAGAATTGTGATCAAAATTATCGGCTCCTTCCACCCGAACCGGTCCTAAATCATATTCCTTTGGTGAAAGGTAATCCACTTCAAATGGTAAACTGATAACTGTAGGTCCGTTATTATTTGTCGTGTCGAGATCAATAATCTGTCCGTGAACAAAGGAAAAAGTGAATAATCCGAAAAAGAAAAATAGGAATGTGGTGTTTCTCATAAAGTCTTTGAAATTTGTTCAGATACCATTCCGAATCTTCTTTCGCGCGATTGGTAATCTAAAACGGCCTTATACAGATCGTCTCTCGTAAAATCTGGCCAAAGTACAGGGGTAAAATGCAATTCACAATAAGCAATTTGCCAAAGTAAAAAATTACTCAATCTGTATTCTCCACTCGTGCGGATTAACAACTCTGGGTCAGGAATATTTTTTGTGGTTAAATAGGAACTTATTAAGTCATCGTTTATTTGATCTTCCGAAATTTTTCCGTTTTTAAAATCATTGGCGATTAAGCGAGTGGCTTCAGTCATTTCCCATCTTGAACTATAATTCAAAGCAAGAACCAAATTGATATCCGTATTATCTTTCGTTTTTGCAATAGCTTGCTGCAACTCTAAATTACAGTCATTCGGCAGACCTTCCAAATCACCAATTGCCTTCAAACTAACACCCGAAGCGTGTAATTCATCAACTTCACCAGCAATGGTTCTAACGAGCAAATCCATTAGGCCATCCACTTCTTCTTTTGGTCGATTCCAATTTTCGGTGGAAAATGCATATAGCGTGAGGAATTTTACCTTCAGTTCTTTTGCAGCTTTCAATACTTCTCGAACAGATTCTACACCGATATTGTGCCCATACAAACGCATGTGCCCTTGCTGTTTGGCCCAACGACCATTACCGTCCATTATAATGGCGATATGCTCCGGTGTATTATTTAAATCTATTTTTGATAGTAAATCCATTCAAATCAGGAATTTGCAGTGACGAATTTAAACATTCAAACGAAGATATGAAACATTAATTCCATGCTTAACAAGCTTTAACGAAAAAAGAGGGATTGAATCCTCCTCGTCAGCGGACAGGCTCCAAATCCCTCTTTAACAGATTTTTAGATAATTTATTCAGCTAAAACAATCAACTTATTGTTTTGCATTTCTACAACTCCACCTTTGATATCGATGAAAATAAGTTTATCGTTTGCTTTATCTTCTTGAATCATTTCACTTGTACTCTCTTCGCGTTCGAATGAACTGGCTAACTCTAGTTTGACTTTACCATTTTGCAAAGCCGAAATAATTGGCGCGTGACCATTCAAAATTTGAAATGAACCGTCTAATCCTGGCAATTGAACCGAAAGGGCTTCGCCAGCATAAACGTTCGCTTCAGGTGTTATGATTTCTACTAACATCTTATAAAATATTAAGCGTTCGTTTCAGACAACATTTTCTCTCCAGCTTCAACTACATCTTGTAATCCACCTTTCAAGTTAAACGCAGCTTCTGGGTATTTATCCAATTCTCCGTCCAAAATCATATTGAATGCTTTGATCGTTTCTTGAATATCTACCAATACTCCTTTCAATCCTGTAAATTGCTCAGCAACATGGAAAGGTTGAGAAAGGAAACGTTGAACACGACGCGCTCGGTGTACAATCATTTTGTCTTCTTCAGACAACTCATCCATACCCAAGATAGCGATGATGTCTTGTAATTCTTTGTATCGTTGCAAAGTCAATTTCACACGTTGTGCACAGTTGTAGTGCTCTTCTCCAACGATTTCCGCTGTCAAAATACGTGAAGTTGAATCCAAAGGATCTACCGCCGGGTAAATACCAAGCTCTGCAATTTTACGAGACAATACCGTTGTTGCATCCAAATGAGCAAATGTGTTCGCTGGAGCTGGATCGGTAAGGTCATCCGCAGGTACGTAAACCGCTTGAACCGATGTAATGGAACCTCTTTTTGTAGAAGAGATACGCTCTTGCATGGCACCCATCTCTGTTGCCAAAGTTGGTTGGTAACCTACCGCTGATGGCATACGACCTAAAAGTGCCGATACCTCAGAACCTGCTTGCGTGAAACGGAAGATGTTGTCAACGAAGAAAAGGATATCTTTCCCTTGTCCGTCACCTTCACCATCACGATAATATTCAGCCAAAGTCAATCCAGACAAAGCCACACGAGCACGTGCTCCAGGAGGCTCATTCATTTGTCCGAATACAAACGTTGCTTTTGATTCTTTTAAACCTTCAATGTCAATTTTAGAAAGATCCCATCCACCTTGTTCCATAGAATGCATGAATTCGTCTCCGTATTTTATAATTCCTGACTCTAACATCTCACGAAGCAAGTCATTCCCTTCACGAGTACGCTCACCAACACCAGCAAATACTGACAAACCACCGTGTCCTTTTGCGATATTGTTAATCAACTCCTGAATCAATACTGTTTTTCCTACACCAGCACCTCCGAAAAGACCAATTTTACCTCCTTTTGCATAAGGCTCAATCAAATCGATTACTTTGATACCTGTCCAAAGTACTTCAGTTGCTGTCGACAAATCTTCGAATTTCGGAGCCTCACGGTGAATTGGTAAACCTCCTTCGTTGCTCACTTCGTTGATTCCATCAATCGCTTCACCAACTACGTTAAACAAACGTCCTCTGATTTTATCACCAATGGGCATTTTAATCGCTGAACCTGTTGAAGTAACCTCCATACCTCGTGTAAAACCGTCGGAAGAGTCCATTGAGATAGCTCTTACGTTGTTTTCACCAATATGTGATTGAACTTCCAAAATTACCTTTGTACCGTCAGCTTTCGTAACGTACAATGCATCGAAGATATTAGGTAAAGATGTTCCTTTTTCGTAGCTTATATCTACTACTGGACCGATTACTTGGGCGATTTTTCCTTTGTTGTTTGACATGAAGTGTCTTTTTAGTATTAAACTCTAAATTTGGGCGCAAAGATAGGTAATTAATTACAAAAACTACAAAATAAAAATGTTGAATATTTTGGAAAGTTTATCAACAAAAATCATTGCATGTTCACGTTTTTAATTGAACAGAAAAAAAACGTACAAATTACTTGTTATCCGCTAAAGTTCAACAAGCTAATTGACGAATAGATTATGTTGCTATTAATCTTTTTTTGCTAAAAGATTATCTCCTCTCAAAAGATACTTCGCGGGTAAATATGAAGCGAGAACGGAGATTAAAGAAACCAATGAAATGATGAGAATTCCATCTTGCCAAGAAATGCGCATTGGAAAAGGTTCACCAGCAGAGTTGGGCATGGTTAAGATACTCCAATTGATTTGAGCTAAACAAATGCCATAACCAATCAAAAGACCGATGCAAATACCGAAAAATGATATTAAAAGTCCTTCGGTAAAAAATATCCTGAAGATAAATGGTTTGTCTGCTCCTAAAGCTTGAAGTGTTCCTAGATTTTCTTTTTTCTCTATGAACATCATGGTCATAGCAGCCACCAGAGTAAAGGCGGCAATAACAAAAATGAAAAGCAAGATGATAATGACAATTACTTTTTCAGATTGACTGGTTTTATAAATCAATTCATTTTTTTCGTAATTCGTTTTGATGGTGAAACCAGGACCTAATTTATTTTTTAATTCTTGTTTCACTTTTTCATTGTCAAGACCTGTTTTCACATCTACAAAAACTACAGTGTTCTCCGTTGAGTATGACAAAAGTTCACGGGCCGTTTCGATTGGAACAATTAAGAACTCAGCATTCACCTCGCGATTGAAATTCATCCTTCCGGAAACGTTGATCGTTCTGGTTTCAAAAGGATTCTTTCCCAAACGCATTTTGAGATTTCGTTTTGGCGAATAAATAGTTAGCATTTCATAACCTGTTGAAGGAATAAAACCCTCCAATTTATCCAGTAATGAGGCTCCGACTATGGCTAAATCTTGGCCCTCTTCTTTCAAATTTGGATAGCCATCAACCATGTGCTCAGACATTTTACTGATGGAAAGAAAATGTTTATCAACACCTATCATATTGGCATTGACCCATTTTTTCTCATGTTTCAAAACAACTACCTCTTCAATACCAAAAGATATTTCTTTTACCCCTGGAACGGCTTTTATGGTTTTTTCATCCAACTGATTGTCAAAGAAAGTCTTGCTCTTTGCACTTCGGATAGTTATGTCAGGATCGAAATCGGAATACAATTGTTCCACCATTTTTTCGATACCGTTAAATGCAGATAATAAAATGACCAACGCCGCAGTGGAAACCATAATTCCCACGATGGAAACTCCAGTAATCCAATGTATGGCATTTTGCTTTTTCCTTGAAAAAAGATACCTTCTTGCTATGTAATATGGGACTTTGATTACAGACTATTTTTTCAATAGATCTTCAATTTCTTCAGCATAATCCAAAGAATCATCGATGAAAAAAGCCAAATTGGGCAACTTTTTCATGTTTTTCAGTCGCTTTCCTATATCGCCTCTTATTTTTCCTTTGTTCAATTCTATGCTCGCCAAAACTTCTTTTGGATCTGGCCCAGCAAAAACACTAACATAACATCGCGCTAAAGAAAGATCTGTTGTTATCCGCACTGCTGTAACGGAGACCATGGCCCCTAAACAAATTTCGCTCGCATGGCGCTGAAAAACAGTTGCTAACTCCTGTTGTATTCCTGCCTCTATTTTACCTTGTCGTATTGAACCCATGGTGCAAAAGTAAGAAATGTTGAGTCGACCTCATCGCATAGCATGACAAAATCATATCTTTGTGACGAATGAAAAACTTCAGAGAGCTTTTCCGATATACATTCAAGTACAAAATGTTGGCCTGGTTGACCATCATTTTTAATCTTTTGTATGTGATTTTCAACCTTATATCTTTTGCACTGTTTATTCCCTTTCTGCAATTGATTTTCAATCCAGAACAAGAAATTATTGTTCCAACAAAACCCATTTGGGATGGAGGATTCGTTTCTTTCTTTAGTTATTGCGGAAATTATTTCAATTATTTCATGGAATCCATGGTGGAGTCTGACGCCAAGGGAGCCCTTATGTTTGTCTGTATATCTGTCTTTATCGCCTTTTTATTGAAAAATTTAAGTCGATATGGAGCCATTTGGAATCAATCTCAGTTGCGTATGGCTACTGTACGCGATGTGAGGAATAAAATGTACTCCAAAATACTTCGTTTGCCATTGTCTTATTACACAGATGAGCGCAAAGGCGATTTAGTGTCAAGAGTAAACAACGATACGGGACAAATTGAGAACGGCGTAATAGCTATTTTAGAATTAGTTTTTCGTGAACCAATAGCCATCCTTCTTCATATTGGATTACTTGTATATTGGAGTCCTCAATTAACACTGTTGTCCTTTGCTTTGCTTCCTATTTCAGCTTTTGTTATTTCAAGAATTGGAAAAAGTTTAAAAAGAACCGCCAAGCAAGAGATGGAAGAATTTGGCGTACTAAACTCAACCTTGGATGAAACATTAGGCGGCATTCGAATTATTAAAGCGTTCAATGCAACAAAGCAAATGCGAAAAAATTTCGAAGGAACGAATCTTCGTCATCAGCAACTCACAACGAAAAGCTTTCGTAAAAGAGATATTTCATCTCCATTAAATGAAACTTTAGGTGCTGGAGTGATGCTTTGCATAGCTTGGTTCGGTGGTAAAATGATTTTGGATTCAGCCGGCACTGGTGGATTAACCGGAGAGGAATTTGTAGGTTTCATAATTGTTTTTTCTCAGCTATTGAGACCAATTCAAGGTGTTGCCAATTCAATGGCTGTTCTTCAAAAAGCTTCCATTTCTCAAAACAGAATCAATGAAATTTTAGACAGTGATGAGAAAATATTTGAGGCTGAAAACGCCCAAAGTTTGAGCGAGTTGAAACAAGGTATTCAACTTAAAAATGTTTCTTTCAGTTATAACGATACAGAAGTCATCAAAGATATTTCGTTTGATATACCAAAAGGTCAGAAAATAGCTTTGGTAGGTGAATCTGGCAGCGGAAAATCCACGCTTGCTGATTTGGTGGCGAGATTTTACGAAATAGATTCTGGTGAAATTTTATATGATGGAATTCCAGTAAATCAATTGAAAACAGATGATTTGCGCAGCCATATTGGTATTGTTTCTCAAGAATCCATTCTCTTTAATGATAGTGTGGCGAATAATATTGCCTTTGGTATAGAAAATCCTAAGCGAGAAGATGTGATTTCAGCCGCGAAAATAGCCAACGCCCATGAATTCATTTCGCAGATGGAAAGCGGTTATGACACCAATATTGGGGAAAGAGGCAACAAACTTTCTGGTGGACAAAAGCAACGCGTGAGCATAGCAAGAGCGATTCTTAAAAATCCAAGTTTACTGATTTTGGATGAGGCGACTTCTGCTCTCGATACAGAATCTGAAGTATTGGTTCAAGAGGCACTTGAGCATTTATTGCAAGGTCGCACATCCTTGGTCATTGCGCATCGTTTGAGTACAATTAAAAATGCCGACAAGATAATCGTATTATCACAAGGTAAGGTTGTCGAAACGGGAACACATGATGAACTGATGGCATCCAAAGGAATTTATTTCAAACTTTCCTCCATGCAAGGAATAATAATCTAAAAGGTCATAAAGATTTGAGGATCGACAGGACGTTGCTCAAACCAAAGTTCGAAATGAAGATGTGGCCCAGTACTGTTTTCGCCTGAGTTTCCCGCGATACCGATTGGATCTCCTAGTTGAACACGCTGACCGTTCTTTTTTAGGTTAACCTTGTTGTGTTTGTATACAGAAACGTAGCCACCTCCATGATCTATGATAACAAAATTTCCGTCATTCTTTGAGTAACCACTGTACAGAATGACGCCATCCATGCATGCTTTGATACTTGCTTCTTTTTTACAAACTATATCTACTGCTGGGTGACGATCAAAAGAAAACACCTCTGAAATTGTGCCTCTAACTGGCGCCTCAAAGAGCACTTTTTTAATATCTGCCTCACTTTTTTTCTGAACGGTTCGCATATCGTCTTTCACCTTTTTGGCTAATTTCTTTTCTTCCAATGTTGTGGCAACATCAACATCCATAATATCAACATTGTTCATGCTTTTAGGTTTACTCGAAACTGAGTCCGGAGATATTTTTCCCAATAAAACGTCTTGAATATTTTTAATGAAATTACTTTGAGTTTGAATTTTTTCCTCTAATTCCTGAACCCTAACGTTTTGTTTTTCTAAATCTTGTCTTGCAATACTGACGTCTTCCGTTCTAAAATAACTTTTGGTAGGACCATAATAAATGAAAACAAAAAATAAAATTCCAAAAAGCAAAAGAATAACCGTAGTAAGAGATATCAATCGCAAGCGTGAAGTAACAAACGATGAGTGGCCTTCATAAGTATCAGGTTTACTCGTTGTAATTCGGACATCTTCCAATAACTTCTGAATCGTTTTCTTGAAAATATTCACATCTTCTGTTTTGACAAAATTACGTTTTAAGCACTGAAATGATTGTACTAGATGTTAAATTCACTTAAATTTACAAGAATTAGCACGTTTATTGCTATAAAAACATCAACCATAATCAATTTTATACGTTCTATATAAAAAGAAAACTTGCTCCGCGCCCTAATACATATCGCCCTTATATTTTTTCCAATTTCCATATTTGGACAATTAACTACAAGTACTGCAATGTCTCCAGCACAACTGGTTCAAAATGTGCTTTTAGGCTCTGGCGTTACAGTATCAAATATTCAATTTACTGGTTCAGGTGGCGCTATTGGCTCCTTTAATGCGACAGGCACAAATCTTGGTATAATCAATGGTGTATTATTAACTACTGGAACCGTAATGAATACGGGAGAAGGACCTCATGGGCCAAACAACAAACCGAACGCTGGAATAGATAATGGGGCGCCAGGAAGTCCATTGTTATCATCTGTTATAGGAGGTTCTCCTACTTACAATGCATCTATTCTAGAATTTGATTTTATACCTTATTCCGATACGGTAAGGTTCAAATACGTTTTTGCTTCGGAGGAATATCCAGAATACGTAAATCAACCTTTCAATGATGTTTTCGGGTTCTTCATTTCCGGTCCTGGAATTGCAGGACAACAAAATATTGCAAGAATTCCCGGGAGCAATGCTATTATTTCGATTAACTCGGTAAATAATGGTACGGCCAATTTCGGACCATGTGTGAATTGTGCATATTACAATAACAACGGAATTGGGACAAACGCCCCTTACAATTCTTCCAGTAATTATCTGCAATACGATGGGTTTACGAAAGTTTTAGAAGCTGTTTCTCAGGTTCAATGTGGACAGACCTATCATCTTCGAATTGCCGTAGCAGATGTACAAGATCGAATATTCGACTCTGGAATATTTCTCGAGGCCAATAGCTTAAGCTCAAAAACTCCAGTTGATATTACGTATACATTGTCTAGTCAGGCTTTTACGGACCCAAATGTCATGGCTGAAGGTTGTGTAAGTGCAACTGTAACTTTGAATCGACAAGGAAACTTAAGTACACCATTAACCATTCCAGTAAGTGTAACAGGGACAGCAACATCTGGTTTGGATTATAGCCCTATACCTGCTAGTGTGACCTTTGCAGCTGGACAAGCTTCTATCAATTTCACATTTAATGCTTTGGCAGACGCATTAATTGAGGGGCTTGAAACCATTAAAATAGATTTTTTAATGACGGACCCTTGCGGTAATCAAACCCCCATTATCCTCAATTTAGGGATTAATGATTTACAACCAGTGGGGTTGAATTTAATAGATACGAACGTATTATGTTCTGGAGATGAAATCACCATTCCTTCTTTTCCTTCAGGAGGAGTTGGTCCTTATACCTATAATTGGAGTACCGGAGACAATACAGATGAAATAACAGTAAATCCGACGACAACCACGACTTATAATCTCACGGTTACAGATAATTGTTTATTTCAGTCAGCAACGGCTAGTGTTACTGTTACCGTGCCTGTTTACAGCCCGATCAGCTTAATTGTTACGCCTGATATAACTGAAATCTGTCCTTATTTGAAAGATACTTTGAATGTTACCGCATCAGGTGGAACTGGTGTATACGCTTATCAATGGACCGGAACCAATGGAGCTATAATTAGCTCTAATTCATTTGTTTACATAAAACCAAGTCAAACAACAAGCTACCAGGTACTTGTTACTGATCAATGTGGATTGCAAGAAACTGCAAGTGTATTGTATACTATCACAAGTCCTCCATTATTGTTGGATATGTCCGATCCACTTTTGATCTGTCCAGGAGAAGATGCGATAGTTTCAGTAACGGCTACTGGTGGATGGGGTGCTTATTATTACAGCTGGTTACCGACAGGTCAAACGCAACCTAGTATTACCGTCAATCCATTTTCCACTACCACATATACCGCAACCGTTTCTGATGATTGCCAGACATTCACATTTTCTGATAATGTTACGATAACTGTTCAAAAACCTGAGGCTGACTTTATCATATCCAGCCAAACTATAATGGAAGACTTACCAATTACCTTCCAAAATTTAACAGTGAATGGTGCATCATATTTTTGGGACTTGGGTAATGGAACGACTTCTACATTGGTGCATCCCAACGCAACGTATCCAGAACCAGGGCTTTATGAGATTTTATTAATTGCCACTGACGTGAACGGTTGCATAGATTCTACGAAGAAAGGAATTGAGATTTTAGGCGAAACCTATCTATATGTTCCTAATACTTTTACACCAGATGGTGATCGATTCAATACGGTTTTTAAAGCGTCTGCTATTGGAATGATAAACTTCGATATCAAAATTTTTAACCGATGGGGGCAATTAATTTTTGAGTCTAGCGAACCTAATTTTGAGTGGGATGGAACAATTAATGGAAGTACAAAAGCCCAAGATGGCGTTTACACCTACGTTATCGTTTACAGCACGCGTTACGAGATTAACACGCGTAAGGTAGGTCATGTCAATTTACTATGGTAGTTTTTATAAAGACTTCGTGCGTCCACCATCAACTGGAATATTGATTCCATTGATATAAGAACTCATTGGAGAAGCCAAAAACAAAATCGCATTTGCAATTTCAGTAGGTTCAGCAATTCTTTTCATAGGGGACTCATTCGCCATTTGTTCAAATATATTATCTACAGACTCTTGGCTTATATTGGATTTGTTCTCGGCAATGCTTTTCAGTCTTTCCGTATTTGTTGCTCCTGGTAAAACATTGTTTACGGTAATATTAAACTGTCCCAATTCATTCGCCAATGTTTTACTCCAGTTTCCCACTGCTCCTCTAACAGTATTAGAAACGCCCAGTTGTGGTAAAGGTTGTTTTACGGAAGTCGAAATAACATTGATGATTTTTCCGAAATTATTGGCCTTCATTTTAGGTAAAAGCGCTTGAACTAAAATGTGATTACAAATTAAATGTTGATTAAAAGCAGCAATAAATTCCTCAACTGGAGCCACGGCAATAGCTCCACCTTTAGGTCCTCCTGTATTATTGACCAAAATATCTGCATGATTGCCTTCATTTACCCAATTTGTAATTACTTTTTTAAGTTCCATTGGGTTTGAAAAATCTGCCACAAGGTAAGAATGAATTTGTCCATTTGGCGTAGGTAATTTTTCCCTAACATCCTTTAATTTATCTTCATTTCTAGCTATCAAAATAACGGTTGCGCCAGCGTCAGCTAAAGCTTCAGCAGCTGCTTTTCCGATTCCCTGGGTGCTACCGGAAACTAAGGCAAATTGATTTTCTAATGATATTTTCATGGATAATAATATAGAAGTCGAAATTAGCAAAAAAGAAACGAATATTTTGAAGATGGTGAATTCCATGTTGATTTAATTTATTGAATGGGTTAAAAATTATGCTAGTGAACCTCCCTTTTTACCTTTTTTAATGAGAAGATTTACGAGAATTATCATTCCTTTTTTTATTTCTGTTCTTTTGTTTTTAACTTTACAAAAAACACCTTAAATATGCTTGCACCTTTCAATCTTCAGAAATGGATAGACGACAATAGAGATTTGTTGAAACCACCAATTGGAAATAAAAATTTATATGTTGAAGCGGGAGATTTTATCGTGATGGTTGTTGGAGGGCCCAACGCACGAAAAGATTTTCATTACAATGAAACGGAGGAGTTATTCATACAATTGGAGGGCGATATTCTTGTTAAAATTCAGGAAAATGGTGAAGTAAAAGATATACACATCAAAGAAGGAGATATTTTCCTTTTGCCAGCAAACACACCGCACTCCCCAATTCGCGGTGAAAACACAGTGGGATTGGTCATTGAAAAAGTGCGTAAGCATACTGAATACAAGGATGGACTCATGTGGTTTTGTGACAAATGCAATACCCCACTTCAAGATTATAAATTCAATCTGGAGAACATAGAAGTCGATTTCCTTTCTAGATTCAAGGAGTTTTATTCTTCAGAAGAAATGCGCACTTGCAAAAAATGCGGGCACGTCATGGAAATTGATAAGAGATTTGTGTGACATCGCATTGAGTATAAATAATTTTTCATACATTGGCCTTAGTATTAATTCAAACCAATATAGATTCTTATGAAAAAACAATTTATTTTTAAATCCCTATTTGTACTTGGGGTACTTTTCACAATGGGAACATTAAACTCATGTAAAAAGGAAGGCTGAACAGATAGCTTAGCGGAAAATTTTGAATCGAAAGCCAAAAAAGATGACGGTTCTTGTGTATATCCAAGAGACAAATTTTTTGGTAGCTACAGCGTAAACGAAACATGCAGCAGTGGATCAGATTCATATTCTATAGCAATTATAGCATCTAGTTCAAACAAAACGAACATCATTATTAGTAATTTCTATAATGTTAATGCAAGTGTAACAGCTACTGTAAGCGGAAGTACTATATCTTTCAATGATACCCAAGGAGGAATAAACTATTCTGGATCTGGAACTTTGAACGGTAGTTCTTTATCTATAAATGTTACTGTTTCTGCTGGTGGAGTAAGTGATATTTGTACGATGAATTGTATCAAACAATAAAATTTATTTTTTACAGAACTGGGGTTGGACAAATGTCTAATCCCTTTTTTATTTTACCTAATTAAGGTAACGTGTCCTGTTCGTTGGTGCGGTTTTTCATACAAATCGTTATATACTATTTTCCATGTATAAACCCCATCTGGAGATTTTATTCCTTTAAAGGTACCATCCCAGTAATTTGCAGACTCAGTCATAACATGGATCAACTCACCCCATCGGTTATAAATATCCAATTTAAATATTTTTACATTGATGGGTACCACACTAAATAAGCCATTAAATTCATCGTCGTCTGGCGTAAATGTGTTAGGAATATATATTGACGCATCATAGATTAATTGGACTCCAGCTTTCGCCTGACAACCGTTTAAGTCGGTATAAATAACGTCATACATAAAGTCTGCATTCGGTGTAGCTTCCGTAGTCGCACAATTCGGACAGGTTAAATGATCTGGGGGGAACCATTGATAATTTCCTCCAGGCGGTGATCCAACTGCATTCAATTCCACAATCTCTCCAATAATCGCGTATACTTTGACATCCGTAGATACCTCGGTAATTGGATATAAGTCGACCTGAACAAAAGCCGTATCAAAACAACCATAAATATCTTGGCCAATAACACTATAATTTGTATTGAAAAAAGGATTCACCTGTACCAAACTTCCATCTGTATTTATATTCTGGGCATTTGGTTCCCATTCGTATGATACACCTCCAGATGCTGATAAAATTGCGTAATCTCCTCGGCAAATCGTTGTATCACCAAACCCCGAAATATCAGGATGAATAACTTCGGCATAGATACTATCGACCAAAGTGGCGCATGCGTTCGTGAAATTACATACGAAATATTGGCCATTGATTGGACTGACAAAAACAGTTGCTCCAACTTGAGGATTTAAATAGGGAGATGGATTCCAGGAATATGTATCAGCACCACTAACTGTGACAGACTGTGAAGTAAAAGCACAAACCCGAACGGTGTCATCCATAATAGGTACAGGAGGGTCATAAAAGACCGTGACTGTAACTTGTTCTTGAAAAACGCAGCTATCTGGCGTTGTAATGGTAACCGTATAAGTTATCGTTGAATCAGGAGTGCACAGTGGTGTTCCAATATTTGGATTACTCAAATAGGTGGTCGGCGACCAACTATACGTGCCTCCACCTGATGCCCATAAGCCAACATTTTGTCCGATACACAAATTGGTATCGTTTGAAATACCTGTATTTCTAGGATGCACATACAAGGTCGCGGATAAAGTATCAGCACCACAAGAATCTGCTACTATCACGGTGAAAGCTGTTGTCACATTAACCGTTGCTACAGGTGTTGCCGATGTTGGATCATCTAAAAATTGTGGTGGTGACCACAAATATGTCCCACCCCCTGTAGCCTGCAATTGATAAGATTCTCCTTCGCATAATGTGTCGGTTGGTTGAACAATTCCTCCTGAAAAATCGCCAATATCTATAATATAAGTTGAGGTGTCTGCTTGGTAGCAACCCGCAGAATCTGAAGCTATTAACGTTACAATATATGTTCCTGGACCAGGATAAATATGAGAAGGGCTTTGCACATTTGAAAATGTTCCATCACCAAAGCTCCAGTTGAAAATATCCGCATTGACTGTCAAGTTTTGAAAAACCACGGGTTCAGGGTAACAAATCAAAGGATCCAGAACATTAATCAAAGGCACGATAACACTTAAGTCAAATTTGAAGACTGCCATGTTACAATTGAAGCTATTGTTCGTTGTGGAATATGCCGAAGGTGTTGTTGTAAAACCATTCGCAATTCCACCGCAAGCTCCGCAAACAGCGTGGTAAACTCTTCCCGACTTATCAAATCTACTAGTTCCTCCATCAACGTGCTTAGGTGCGGCTGAATTACCTCCCATGAAAGTGGCATATTTAATGGCTGAAGCATTGCTATTTAATACCAAAAGATAGAAATCATTACCCGTTGTTGTTAGTTGGTATGCGTCTGGTGTAACGAAAAATCCGTTGGTGGTAGAACCGTTTCCGACTCCGAGTTGATTGTTCAATGGTCCTCCCCAACCTGCTATATAGATATCAAAACAGTCTGAAACCAAAAATGCTGTCGGTGAAATTTCCACTGTTCCTGATCCTGCACCAATCATTGTTGTCCATTGAATACTTGACAAATTATTGGTGAATTTCCTTAAAAACAATCCTGAATTAGCTGTGCCATATTTTCCAGGAGTAATTGGATAACTCGCTGTAGATTGACCTAAAACATATGGATCATCATTTACATCTAGCTGAACGAAAAATGCATAATCATATTCATTAGTTCCGATAAATGTTCCAGCCAAGGTTGCACCATTTACCCCATTTAATTTCATAACAAAACCATCGGCAAGCCCACCACTATTTACAGAAGAAACACCACCAGAAAAGCCCATGCTTGGCGAATTTGAACCTCCTGCCACATATACAGAACCATCACTGGCAATTTGAATTGACATACCAGCATCACTGCCATTACCACTTAGGTATCTTGACCAAAGAACATTGCTCAAACTTTGATTCAGTTTCACGGCAACGGCACTTTGATTCCCTTGAAAAGACTGGCCTCCTGAACCTACTGTAGGGAAATTTGAAGACAATGTACAAGATGTGATATAGACGTTGTAATTCGCATCCAAAGATATTTCTCCTCTATAAGAATCTCCATAATTATAATTGGCGGAAAAATCATTGATTCCATCATTTTGGCTACCTCCCAAGTAGGTAGATGAAAGTATAGCTGTCCCGTTCGCATTGAATCGTGCAATGAAAATATCACTACCGTTATAATTCATGGTATATTTTACAAATGCAGCCCCTCCACCATAGGTCATGTCATAGCCTCCAACCATCGGGAAATTTGAAGAACCAGTGAAACCCAAAACATAGAGTTCGTTATTTGCACCACAAACCATGCTACTGGGAAATTCACTACTTGCACCTCCCAAATAGGTTGAGTATAGTAAAGACGTTCCATTGGAAGTAAATTTAGTGATTGCCACATCTACTGTTGTGATGCCTGGCACGCCATTGTATGAATTGTCATATGCACCAGTTGTCGTTGGATAACCTGCCGCAAACACTATTCCTCCTCCAAAAACATTTCCCTGAGAATCCGGCGTCGCAGTTGAACCCCAGTTATCAGCTGTGGAACCGCTGAATGAAGAAAAATTTAAACTTGGGTCTATGACCAAAGGATAATTTGGATCATAATTACCCAAAGTGTAAGATAACTTGTTTCCATTGAGCGTAAATTCAACTTTAACCTCTATTCTTTTCTCATCAACAATTTGCCATGCGACAGGTTTGGACTCATGAATAATTCCAAATCGGTGTTGAATATTTAATTTTCCATTTTTTAAAAGAGTAATCTTATCTGCTCCTTCAATTTCAGCTTGAATCGTGCTAGGATTGATATTGGGTGCCAATTCGAGGGTATACTTTATCGCGTCTGTTCCTCCTTCATAGATCATATCGACTCCTGGAAGAAAATTAGGAAGTCGAGTTTGGCCAATGGCATAAACTTCACCTTTCCACTTTGAAGGATCATTTCCAAGGTAATAATTGTCGTAAAAGGGAGCTGGTCTCGAATCTTGGGTTGAACCTCCAAAATTCGCTCCTGAAAAATTGTAGGTGATGACTTGACCTTTCAAAAATTCTACTGTTTGATGATCTGGATCGCTACTGCTGTGATTATGGGATATTTCGCCGGCATTATTGAAATGAAATGTCATTCCATGGCGTGTAACAAACATATCACCTCCAGCCAAATCTAATTTATGTAAAATTATATTCTCCCACTGACCTTTGTTTGGATGCATCCATACGTCCTCATTCGACTGTGAAAACACAGACGAAACAAGCCATATCGACAGAATGAAAAGAATATAATTTTTCACAACTAACAAACTTAAACTAAATTGAGCTAAGAATCAAGACTATTTGGTGCTACCATTAGTATTCATCTACTATTAAAACTCAATAATTATCAAATGGTTGCCTTTTCAAGTATATCCAAAATATGGTTCTTTCAAATCCTCCTTGCTTGGAAATAAATCACTAATTTTGCGGAACTAAAACCAAGGAATTTTATCCCATGAGCGACGCGATTAAGCATGAATGCGGAATAGCCCTTTTACGATTGAAAAAACCGTTATCTTTTTATCTTGAAAAATACGGGACAACCCTATATGGATTGAACAAAATGCAACTCTTAATGGAGAAGCAGCACAATCGAGGACAAGATGGAGCAGGTTTGGCGAATATCAAATTGGATATGCAACCTGGTGAAAGGTATATATCTCGACATAGAAGTGTTGCAAAACAACCCATAAACGATTTATTTAACCATGTTGGACAACGATTTATGGATTTGGAATTGGAAAATCCAGAACTGTTAAATGATCCTGAATACCTAAAGAAAAATGTTGGCTTTACGGGAGAATTATTCCTTGGACATCTTCGCTATGGAACTTTTGGACGAAATTCTATCGAAAGTTGTCATCCGTTTTTAAGACAGAACAACTGGATTACGAGAAATTTAGTTGTGGCTGGAAATTTCAATTTGACCAATGTTGACGAGCTTTTCAAGGTGCTTACAAACCTGGGGCAACACCCCAAGGAAATGTCTGACACGGTTACTGTTTTAGAGAAAATCGGTCACTTTTTGGATGTTGAAAACGAAGAAATGTTTTCGCTTTTGAAACCACAAGGTTATTCCAATGAAGAGATCTATGAAAAGATAGCTGAGCGATTGGATATTGAAAAAATATTAAAGAAAGCATCTGAGGATTGGGATGGAGGATACGCAATGGCCGGATTATTTGGTCATGGAGACGCATTTGTGCTGCGCGACCCATCTGGAATCCGTCCTGTTTCTTGGTTTGAAAATGATGAAGTCGTTGTTGTAGCTTCAGAGCGTGCGGTTCTTCAGACAGCATTTAATCTTCGAGAAGAGGAGGTGAGCGAATTGAAACCAGGTCACGCCCTAATCATAAAAAAGAACGGATTAGTTTCTGAAAGTGAAATCAACGTTCCTCTTGAACGAAAAAGTTGTTCGTTTGAAAGAATTTATTTTTCTAGAGGAAGTGACTTTGATATTTATAGAGAAAGAAAGCAATTAGGTAAAAATATTGTGCCTCAAGTATTAAAAACAATAAATTACGACTTGGCCAATTCTGTTTTCTCATTTATACCTAATACGGCAGAGGTCTCGTTTTATGGAATGATTAAGGGATTGGAAGACTACCTGAATGATGAAAAATACAAAGCGATTTTGGATTTAGGACCCAATGTCACCCCTGAAAAGCTTCAAGAAATTATTTATCGTCGCGCTAGAATTGAAAAGATAGCGATTAAGGATGCCAAATTGAGAACATTCATTACCCAGGATGATTCGCGTGATGACTTGGTGGCACATGTTTACGATATCACCTACGGATCAGTTGTACGAGGAAAAGATAATCTTGTCGTTATTGATGACAGCATCGTACGAGGAACAACTTTGAAACAAAGCATCCTAAGAATTCTTGATCGTTTGGATCCGAAAAAGATTGTAGTAGTTTCCTCAGCGCCTCAAATTCGCTATCCAGATTGTTATGGAATTGACATGGCGAAAATGGGTGATTTCATTGCCTTTGAAGCTGCCATTTCTTTATTAAAAGACAGAGGAATGGATCAGCTGATTGATGATGTTTACTTAAAGTGTATCAGTCAAGCGGATAAACCGAAAGAACAAATTAAAAACTACGTCAAAGAAATCTACAAGCCCTTTACAGCTGAGGAAATTTCGGCTAAAATATCGGAATTATTGAAACCTGCATCTGTAAAGGCTCAGGTAGAAATTGTTTATCAAACTATCGAGAATTTGCACCTTGCTTGTCCAGAAAATTTGGGTGATTGGTATTTTACCGGAGATTATCCAACTCCTGGTGGGAACAAAGTGGTTAACAAAGCGTTTATCAATTGGAAAGAAGGCAAGAACGAACGCGCCTATTGAAATTGAGATCATGAAAAGAAAAACGGCTATATTCTTCTACGTACTTGGAGGATATGTCTTGTTGCAATTTTCGTGGTGGGCTTACCATTTAATCGAATTGACGCAAATAAATGTAATTGCGGACAAAGGTGTTTCTCGAAAAGTTTTGATGATTTTAGGTGAAGGTTTAGTCTTTTTTGTCATCATTATAATAGGGCTTTGGCAAATCAGAAAATCCATTAAAAAGGAACTTCAATTATCCGAAAGACAAAGGAATTTTCTACTCTCTGTTACCCACGAACTAAAAACTCCACTCGCAGCCAATAAATTATTCTTACAAACCATTCGTAAAAGAGATTTGGACGAGGTTAAAAGAAATGACTTGCTGGATAAAGCAATTTCAGAAAACGTTCGTTTGGAAAACATGATTGACAATATCTTGAACGCCACACGATTGGAGCACAATACCGTTTATATCAATCGTGAAATTTTCAAATTGGATGTTCTGTTACAAGTGATCATCGAGAGATTCCGACGTATTTACAATGTGGAGAATATAGCCGCACAAATTGAACCAGAATTAACTATAACAGCAGATTCTGCCATGCTCGAAACGGTCATTGTGAACTTAATAGAAAACGCAATGAAATATGCCGGTGAACATGCTGAAATAGAAATTAAAGCAGGCAAAAAAGGAACAGAAGTTTGGTTCTCTGTTGAAGATAATGGTCCAGGTGTTCCTGAAAAATTGAAGAAAGATATTTTCGAGAAGTTCATGCGTTCAGGAAATGAAGAAACCCGAACCAAAAAAGGCACAGGTCTTGGTTTATACATTTCAAGGGAATTTGTTCATCTCAACAAGGGTAAAATAATCTATAAAAACCGTGAACCCAACGGCGCTATTTTTCAAGTAACTTTACAACAATGACACAGAAATTTGGATTGATAATATTGGATGGTTGGGGTCTAGGAAAAAAAGACAAATCCGACGGTGTTTTCATGGCAAACACACCATTTATGGACAGTTTATTGACCAATTATCCGAATACCACCTTGACTACTTTTGGCGAAGCTGTTGGACTGCCTGATGGACAAATGGGAAACTCAGAAGTTGGACATTTGAATATTGGTGCTGGAAGAATTGTTTATCAAGAATTAACCCGTATCAATAAATCGATTCGCGATGGAGAATTTTTTGAAAACCCAGAATTATTGGAAGCTATGCGAATTGCAAAAGAATCCGGTCGTAAACTCCATTTGATGGGGCTCGTTTCCAAAGGTGGCGTGCACAGTTCACAGGAACATCTTTATGCATTATGCGATTTAGCCGAGCGTCAAGGCTTAGAAAAAGTATTTATTCATGCTTTCACTGACGGGCGAGATTGTGATCCAAAAAGTGGCTTGGGATACATAGCAGAACTAGAAAAAGAAATAGAACATAAAAGTGCTAAGGTTGCAACTATCATTGGACGTTATTATGCTATGGATAGAGACAATCGATGGGAAAGAATAGCAAAAGCTTACCATTTAATGGTAGATAAAATAGGTGATAGTTTTCCAACATCTCATGCAGCTATATCCGCCGCTTATACTAATAATTTGACTGATGAATTCCTACCAGCATCTTTGATAGAAGGTGTTGATGGAAATATTGAGGAAGGTGATGTAGTGATAAGTTTCAATTTCCGAACAGATAGACCGAGAGAGATAACTACAGCGTTGACACAAAGTGCTTTTCACGAACAAAACATGCATCCTCTAGATTTGCACTATTATACAATGACCCAGTACGATGAAAGATTTAAAAACGTACATGTTATTTTTGAAAAAGACAATCTAAAAAACACAATCGGTGAAGTGGTTTCGGATGCTGGTTTATCTCAAGTTCGAATCGCTGAAACAGAAAAATATCCACACGTTACCTTCTTTTTTAGTGGTGGTCGGGAGGAAGCTTTTTCTGGTGAGACAAGAATTTTAGTCAACTCTCCCAAAGTTGCGACCTATGATCTACAACCAGAAATGAGCGCTCCAGAGGTCCGGGATAAAATCGTGGAATCTATCCAAAATGACAGTCCTGATTTCTTTTGTTTGAACTTTGCCAACCCAGATATGGTGGGACACACTGGAGTTGTGTCCGCCATAATCAAAGCCGTTGAAACAATTGATTCTTGTCTAAAAGACGTTGTACAAACCGGTCAAGAAAAAGGATATGAGTTTTTAGTGATTGCCGATCACGGAAATGCTGACTTCTGTGTAAACGAAGATGGCTCACCAAATACGGCTCACAGTATGAACCCGGTTCCAGCGATACTTGTTACAAAAGATAAAAACATCAAACTCCACAAAGGTAAATTAGCGGATGTTGCGCCGACTATCTTAAATAGGATGGGCATAACCAAACCTACAGATATGACTGGTGAAAATCTAACTATTCAACACCAATAAATGGCTGCAAAACCGACCTTTACTTCTTACGAGAAGTTTATTATCGCCATCATAGCGACGGTTCAGTTTACCGTAATTCTTGATTTTATGGTGCTTTCACCCTTAAGCGCCATCTTATTGGAAGAGATGAAAATCACGACAGCACAGTTTGCTCTGGTCGTATCAGCCTATGCCGTTAGCGCTGGAATATCAGGATTAAGTTCTGCTTTGTTTGCCGATAAATTCGATCGAAAAAGACTTTTACTTTTTTTCTATTCAGGCTTTATTCTCGGAACTTTTCTCTGTGCGATGGCACCTTCTTATGAATTTTTGTTAGGAGCAAGAATCGTAACGGGAGTTTTTGGTGGTGTGATGAGTTCTATTTCTTACGCAATTATCACCGACCTCTTTCCTATAGAGAAACGAGGAAGAGTTATGGGCTATGTTCAAACCGCTTTTGCAGCAAGTCAAGTGTTAGGAATTCCCCTTGGACTTTATTTAGCCGATCGATACAATTGGCATTTCCCTTTTTATGTCATCGTTGGATTTTCTATCCTAGTTGCAATCACTATTTTGTTGAAAATGAATCCAATAACGGCTCATGTACTTCAAAATAAGGCCAGAAAGCCCTTCGGACAAATGAAAGAAATTTTAAGTACACGACGATATTTGATTGGTTTCGCCGCTACTGCCCTTCTGTCGACAGGTGGTTATATGCTGATGCCATTCGGAGCTGAATTTGCCAATGAAAATTTAGGGATTTCATTAAAAGAACTTCCTTTTCTGTATGTCGTAACGGGTGTTTTTTCAATTGTTTTTGGTCCTATCCTAGGTCGATGGAGTGATAAAATTGGCAAATTCAAAGTGTTTATTTTCGGAACATCTCTCACATTTGTTTTCGTTGCAATTTATACCAATTTAGGTTTGACTCCTCTTTGGATAGCTATCGTACTAAATGTTATACTCTTTATCGGAATAAATGCTAGAATAATCGCTTCTTCCGCTATGATAACTGCTGTTCCAGCAGCAAATGACAGAGGAGCTTACATGAGTATCAATTCGTCAGTACAAAGTATGTCAGGAGCCATTGCCTCAATGTGTGCTGGATTAATTGTAGTTCAAGCGTCGGATGGTAAATTATTGAATTACCCTATTCTTGGAATGGTAGTAATTGCCACTATGATCATTTCTATTTTTCTAATGAGACGTGTTCATCGCATGATTCAGAAGGATTAATCATAATACTCGTAAGTTCGAAATTGCGTTATCGTCAAAAATGTCTTTTCATCGGTTTCTTCAATTAAAGCGGATAATAGACCGGTATTTTCATTTATGATATATTGGGTTTCCATACGTAATGCGCCTTCATCAAAATATTTCCTTTCTTTGACATTTCCTAAGTCATCGTACCTAAAACTGTATCGTTCTTTTTGAAGTTTCTCTCTGGTGCTCAAGGTATTTCGCTCTACAATTTGACCATATGGACTGTAATCAAAGTACTCTATTGTACCTTCATTGGTGGCCAAATACCTTTTTTCAATACGCTTTGGTTTTCCATTTAGCAAGGGAAACATTTCCTCTTTCATAAAAGGAGTTCCCTTGTCACTTTTGATTGTTTTTCTGCAAGTAGTATCACAGTCTTGATACTCAAAAGTTCTTTTTTTGAAGAGATTAGTTTTAGGTATTCCCATGAAATCATTCTCTCGTTGAAATTCTTCAACACCCACTAATCTGCCCATTTCATCATAATTGTAGGTCGTGTAGTTAAATCTTGCTCTTGTTCCAAAACTTTGATATATCAAAAATCCTTTTCCGTTATAAATGTATTCTCTCCAAAGGGTGTCGTACGAACGGGTGGTTTCAAAACTCGTTGTTATTCGGCCAAGTGTATCGAAGAAAAAAGCTCGGTAATCATTGGTTAATTTTATAGTTGCACTCGGTTTTTTGACAGAAACACGTCCCTTAATTATACTGATGCCTCGGGATCTTATGAATTCGGGATTGAAGACGATAACATCATCATTCAAGTGTTCAGAATCATTCAATACCATTTGCGAATAGCTTGAAAAAGATAGGCTCAGAAAAATCAACAATACTTTCATTGTAATGGTCAAAAATACATGTGTCTTCAACAACTCTGCCAAGAATTATCAGAAATTATTCCAATTCAGATGTTAAATACCTTTTTCTTATAAACTACCGACATTTAAAACGTAACAAAAAATGGGGTGGCCACGTTATAAAGAGAGATAGGCATGAAAAAAGAAAACAATAAAAAAGGAACACTTCAAAAAGTGTTGAAAGTGAGCAAATGGATTTTTGCTTCTGTTTTCGTGCTGTGTATATCCATTTCCATCACTGTTTACTTGATGCGCGATAAAATCGTAGATAAAGTAGTTACTGAATTGAACAAAAATATGAATACCCCAGTTCAGGTGGAATCCATTGATTTAACTTTTTGGGCTTCTTTTCCAAATTTGAGCGTCGACTTTAATAAACTTTACATAAAAGATGCTGTTCCAGATGCTCAAGAAACTGATACTTTATTTTATTCAGAGCGCGTTCGTTTGAAGTTTAACCCTTTTGATATTCTTAAAAAAGAGTACAAAGTAAAAAAGATAGAAGTTTCGCCAGGATATGCGCATATCAAAAATTTCAAAGAAGGAAGGAACAATTACGACATTGTAAAAACGTCGGAAGATACCACTTCGTCTTCTTTTGAATTTTCGCTAAAAGAGGTCGCTTTTGAAAATTTCCGTTTAGACTATTCCAATTATGATGCGGAGCAATATCAGTCTACTGAATTAAAAGAGATGGTTTTATCCGGTGACTTTACAGAAAAACTCATTGATTTGAATGTTGAAAGCACTTTGCATATCAATTATGCGCAAAGTGGGAAGGTAAAGTTGGTTACCCATCAAACAGCGCATTTTGATTTCAATTTACTGGTCAATAAAGAAGATGGTTCTGTCCTTTTGAAAGAAGCGCCAGTAACGATAGCCGACTTACCTTTTTCATTTGCGCTGACGGTTCAGCCAAATTTAATCGATGTGCGTTTAAAGGCTAAAGATTTACAATTGGTTCAATTAGCGCAAAGTCTGCATCATCAAGGAACTGACAAAATTAAAGACTTTCAAGGAACGGGAAAGGTGCAATTTGATCTCCACTATTCGGATAAACGAGTAGAAAATAAAAAAGGAGAAATTGAATGTGTTTTCGGCATTCAAAACGGAAATATCGTAGAACCTTCCAAAAATTTGCGGATTTCCAATATCAATATTGATGGATATTATGGTAATGTAGACAAAAGAAACGGCGAGCATTTGAACCTAAAAGAACTTCAATTTCGCACCGCAGCAGGACCGTTTAAGGGCAATTTACTTTTGACAAAATTCAATAAACCTAGATATCAAGGTAAAGCAAACGGCAGAATTGACTTAGCTGTTTTGCATTGTATTTTTCCTATTCCAACTGTGAAATCAACTTCTGGTAAAGTTAACGTTGACAGTAAATTTGACATACAAACAACAGGCGAGGGTGTCAATTTGAGTGCTTGCTCGGGCGACTTAGATTTCCAAAATGTTCATTGTCAATTGAATAATGACAAACGCTATTTTGACCATATTACAGGTGGAATGTTGTTAAATAGCAATGTTCTAGATATTCAGCAAATAAGTTTGACAGTAGGTAAGTCGGACTTATTACTGAATGGTAAATTAGAGCAAATTCAAAATTACTTGAACAAAAAAGGAAATTTGTTGGCCAACATGGACGTAAAAAGTGCTTACATCGATGTTCAAGATTTTTCATCGAGTGATAAAGCAGAGGAGATTAAAAACGGACGAAATTTCATTCTTCCGAATGACATTGTTGCCAACGTGCAGCTTCGAGCAAACAATCTTCAGTACGAAAAGCATCAGTTCAAGCAACTCGGCACCAACTTAAAAATAAATGGTCGTAATTTAAATTTCACGGCTTTGCGTCTTCAAAATGCTGGAGCGGAAATCAATGGAAATGTTCTGATACAAGAGAATTCTCCCGAAATTTTCACCATAAGCACAGAAGCATCGTCTAATAATATCGCTTTTCAGCCTTTGTTTAGTGAATGGGACAATTTTGACCAACAAGTCATATCTTCCCAAAACATTAGCGGATCGGCATCGGCAAATCTTAAATTCACGGCGCCATTTGACCTTCGTTCTGGTATAAATTCAAATCAGATTTTAGCGACCTTAGACTTACAAGTTGACAATGGAAAACTCACCAATGTTGAAGCTTTTAAAAGCATTTCCGGCAGTTTGCAAAGCTCTACAGCTACAAGGCTGATTTTGAAAGAAAATAACATCACGACATTTGAAAAAAATCTGTTGGATTTAAAATTTGAAACACTCAAAAACACCATTACTATTGCCAATGGAAAATTGACCATTCCAAAAATGACGATTGCTTCCAATGCCTTGACTGTGGATTTGGCAGGAACGCATGACTTTAACAACAACATAGATTATCATTTCAACTTCAATCTTCGAGACATCAAAAAAGTTAAAGTGGAAACCGAATTTGGCGAAGTTGTGGACGATGGAACAGGATTACTTTTGTTCTGCCACATGTACGGCAATCTCGATAATCCGACCATAAAGTGGGACAAAGAACAAAAACGACTTTTGGCCAAAGAGACCTTTCAGCAGGAAAAACAAACTACAAAAGAAATGCTAAAAGCAGAATTAGGAATGTTCAAAAAAGATACCTCAGTAGTTGCATACAAGGCCAAAGAAAAGCCAAAAGAAACTATTCAAATGCAGTTTGGTGCAGCCAAGAAAGAGGAACCCATAGTTGAAGAGAAAGTCAATAAAAATACGAAAATCAACAAAACACTGCAGAAGTGGAAAGAAGATGCCAAGAAGGAAAAAGAAGGCGAATTGGTGTTAGATCCGGAATAATTGGTGGAAAAATTTGAAACCCAAATAAAATGACTATATTTGTCATGAAATTATTTGTCAAGTAAAATGAATGCACTTTTAACACAAGCTCGAAAAGCAAAAAATTTACGTGCACGTGAATTGGGTCAATTGATGGGAATAGACCCAACTTTGATTAGCCGTTTTGAAAGTGGAGCTCGCATACCTACGCGTGATCAAGTTATCCAGCTCTCATTGCACTTGGATCTCAATACAGACGAATTACTCGCTATTTGGCTAAAAGAAAAAATATTAGCTGAAATCGGAAATGAGCCAATGGCCAATACCGCCTTACAAATGGTTCAAGAGGAAATGGGCCAATATCAAACGGCTCCAGCACTTTCGAATAATTTGACTGTACTTTTGTCAGAAATTGAAAATTTAAAAACAGAACTTGACAAATATCGTCAATTTGACAGCTACAGAATCGCCCAAGCTCTAGAGTTAGAATACACCTTCGAAAGTAATCGAATAGAAGGAAATACATTAACATTAAGAGAAACAGATCTTATCGTCAATGAAGGTTTGACCATTTCAGGCAAAAGCATGCGTGAGCACCTCGAAGCAGTCAATCACAAAGAAGCGATTGATTACATGAAGGATTTGGTGCAGAAAAAGATTTCCATTTCAGAGCGCGAAGTTCTGGTTTTACACAACTTGATTCTTCGAGGGATTCTTCCCGAAGCCGCTGGAAAATACCGAAATGTGCAAGTCATGATAAAAGGAAGTGCCCACACTCCACCTCAGCCCTTTTTGGTGCCGAAACAAATGGAAGATTATTTCATTTGGTATGCTGAAAACCGAAATAGGTTGCATCCCGTAATTTTAGCTGCTGAAATGCATGAGCGTTTAGTTACCATTCACCCTTTTGTGGATGGAAATGGTCGTACTTCTCGTCTTATCATGAATTTGATATTACTCAAAAATGGTTATGTCATTGCCAATATCAAAGGAGACCACACCAACCGCATGGAGTATTATGAAGCTCTGGAAAACGTTCAAACGAATAAATCCAAAGAAGCTTTTCATGTTTTGGTAGCGCAAGTTGAAAAACAATGCCTGGAACGTTATCTGACAATTCTCACAAAATAATACCGTTTTACCTTTAATTCGAGTTATCCCAGTTACAAAAAAAAGGCGCCCAATTCTGCTAATTACAGGAAAGGGCGCTCTTTAATTTTCAATTCTAAATTATCTCTATTGCTTCACCACCTTTACCGTCTGAGCACTAGCTCCATCGCGAATGGTTAAAAAGTAAATTCCAGAAGGCAATTCAGAAATATCCCATATACCATTGAAAATACCGTTATCTGCAATGACTTTTTCTCTTCTTATTTGTTTGCCCAGCTGATCTATCATGATTAGTTCCACATCGTTATTTACTTGACGAAGGGAAATATTCAATTCGTCATTTGTCGGGTTTGGAAACACGGATAATTTTTCAATTCCATTTAATTCTTCATACGACAAAGGGAAATTAACTGTAAAATTATAGGTGAATCCACTTCCGTAATCTGGAATAAAAGTTTTCACAAGTCCAGCACCTAATTCATAAAAGCGCGTATATCCTGTTCCGTCGCTATTTGCAAAAAACGATATTCCGTCATCATCTGAATCATACACATTGTAACTAAAACATCCCAATGGCAGATACAAAGTGTCTTTGTACAAAGTATTGTTAGCCATTCCGCTTTTCGCAAAAACCACTTGACCTTGGTCATCACGAACATCATAACTGGACTCGCCTCCCGCAGCATTCGTCCGGAAATGAATCACTAAGTTGGCTGGCGCCACTGGAGGAATATCAAAGCTGGTCATTAAATGATTATTGAACGCATATCCATCCGCTGCGCCATTTACTTCAATGACTTCGGCATGAAATTCATTGCTTACTTGCGATAAACTGGTCCACAGTTGATGAGGCGAAGGTAAGGTGATGTCTGCCAAACCATCTTCAGCTATACTTCCCGACCAATCATGGGTTAAAGCATTGGTTGGATTGTTTACCCAATATTTAATTTTCGCACTCGAAATAATCGTTGAACCCGTATTTTTCAATACAACTACCGGATTGTTACATATTGAATTAATACGTTGATATTCAACCTGATTTGTAGGTTGTTTGATGGACTCAATTCTGGCGTCAACAGCATTATTTATGGGGCCATATGTCACCAGTTTGTTACTCACTATATAATTTGATGTTCCCGATGCACTGTTTAGTCCGTAATCTAAATTGACATTGCTTCCAGGCGTAACAATCGAAGTAATATCATTTTCACGAATGTCAGTGGCCATGCCAGGACACCAACCTGCTCTATCGTAAATCCATGTTCCTCCCTGCGGATAAACAGGATTTTCAGCACATTCTTTCCAAACTTGCCAAGAAAATTCAGGAGCACCACCATTAACATTCATGAAGTGAGTTCGAGGGATAAATTCTCCCTCTTGACCATGTCCTGTAATTGCTGTTTTAACAACAAATTTATTCCCATTAGCAACTAAAGGAACATCAATTGGTTCAAAATAAGAATCGCTTAATATCGAAGTATAACTTCTAGATTCTGTTCTCCATATTTCTCTAATATCAATAATATCGCGCTGTGGGGTGCCGACGATGAACAAGAACTGGATATCCATGTCTTCCTGAAGTTGCCCGCCTCTTTCCATAGTCATTCGTTTCAATCCCTTTAAAATTGGTGTGAAATCCGTTACGTCAAAAGTCCATGTTTTACCATTAGGACCAAGGTTGAGATTGATTCCATAAGGTGTAACAAAACTCATTATTTCGAATTTCATTGGATATCTCCGCAAATAGTTAAGCGTAGTTGGTACAATTGTACTATCTGGTGTAGTCGGAATTGTACTAATAAGCGCCCCTGTCTCACCGTCGTATAGATTTTGTCCAACAGCTTCCCAAACTTGATTTGATGAAATACTCACAAGCTCATCATCCATTAAAACTCCCGGGTGAGGTATAATTGTGAATTCATCCACAGTATTTGGAATAACCAAAGTAGAATCGAGCATTTGTTGAGGTGAAATTGTAGTGAGATAGGTGCCATTTACCAAGGTCAAACTTGGACGAAAACCAGTAGAGGTAAAAAAGCGATTCAATTTAATTCCGCGTGTTGAAGACCAAACCGTTGAACCGTTTGAAGTGCCAATCGCACCGTTTGGTGATAAATCGTTCGTTGTAATACCCGTTCCTTCATCAAACGGATAGTAGGCCACTAAATTCACATATTGAGGATGAGAAGAATTCAAGGGTACCTTCATCCAATTTTGAATATCTGTAGCAGTTAATGCTTTGTTCCATATGCGCAATTCATCGATGCTTCCTTTGTAATTATTGGTGTAAGTGCCACTTTTTCCAACTACCAAATGTGCAATATCAATTGGTTTTACCTTACCTGTGCCTGAGTGCCAAAGCACTCCGTTAAGATAAATCTGCATTACTCCTGTTGCCGCATTTTTCACAAATGACCAATGATTCCACTGACCTTCATATTCAGAAGTTGTTGCAACCTTATTAATTCTATCGTAATCAGGATTACCACCACAATCCCAGTATATTTGACCATTACTCCAAGGTAAATGTATATTCAAATCTCTTTCGTTTGATGCTCCTAAACCTTCAATAATGGAAGTGTTTGCTGGTAACAAATTTGCATCACCAAATGCCCAGAAAGAAACGGTAACTTCATTAGAAATACTGGACAGTCCATTAGTTGGCAAGTCAATGTGCCCGTTTGCGGCAAGGTTTTGATAATAGCCGTTGTTCGCGGTAAGCGACAAATCCGTTGAAGACGCTGTACCTTCTAAAACTACATTTGAACCTGCAACACTGTTTGTAAATGAAATCTCAATAATGACATTATCGGTACCATTCCAGACAAAAGGCGTATAAAACTGAAGTCGATTCGAACCTGTTACAAAGTTAAAATCACTAAAATAAACTTGCGTAAAACCAGTTGTAGAAATATTGTTCGAATCTAAAACACTTGCAGTAGTTCCTTTTATATTAATTCGAAGGAAATTCACAGCGCCACCGTTTAATGCATTCACAAGAAAACCATCTATATTTCCTGCGGTAAGACCAGATGCCATTAGTTCACTAGCTGTGTACAGATATTGTGATTTACCCGAATAATTCGAAGCCGCGAAAGCATCGAAAACAGGACTAGTTCCCGTTAATATATTATACTGATTTTCATTTACTATGGAGTTCAAAACAACACTTTGTTGCGTGTACTGGTAGTAGTTATATTGAGGCGAGTTGGTGTAACTAAAAGAAGTCCCGGAAAAGCCAGAGATTAAATGTGATGAGGCAGTAAACTGAACAGAATCTATTCTTGTAGAGTCATGAATATAGGTATTACAGCTATAATCCCATTCACCGCAGCCGAGATTGGTTTGACCACTCACTGGAGGCGAAACAAGTCCATTTTTACATCTCATGTTGTACTTCATGATAATGCGTTCAAATGTCACTCCGGGTAAAACAGGAAAATTTATATTGGTATCGCGAATTCCAGAACCTGCAGTTTGACTATAATTAAATGTATTGACAACAATTGTATCACCAGGACTTTGTGCAATAGATTGCCCAGAAAAAAGTAATAAAAGAAGTGTAAAAGAAGTAATTAATTTCATAGTTAATTGAATTTAAGGAAGTCTCATCAAGAATACTTCAAGAAGGTAAAAATAATATACTTAAAGGTGGAAAACGAATACCGTTTGATTTTTCATGAGTTAAGCTTGGAAAGTTAAAAAAACAAATAATTCCAAATTCTTCAAAAATGACCTACTTTTGCACCGCTGATGGTAAAAATCCGTGATATAGAATTGGGCGAATTTCCGCTTTTACTTGCTCCAATGGAGGACGTAAGTGATCCGCCTTTCCGGGCATTGTGTAAAAAACATGGTGCCGATTTAATGTATACAGAATTTATTTCCTCCGAAGGATTGATTCGTGATGCGGCAAAATCGGTTATGAAAATGGATATTTATGAATATGAACGTCCCGTGGGCATTCAGATTTTTGGATATGACATCGACAGCATGACGCAAGCAACAAAAATCATTGAAAAAACGAATCCGGATATCATTGATATAAATTACGGTTGCCCGGTAAAAAAAGTCGCTTGTAAAGGTGCTGGCGCTGGTATTCTTCAAGATATTCCAAAAATGGTTCGCATGACAGAAGCCATCGTCAAAGCCACAAATATTCCTGTCACTGTAAAAACCAGATTAGGTTGGGATGATCAAACGAAATTTGTAGTTGAAACCGCGGAAAGATTACAAGATGTTGGAATTGAGGCAATTTCCATCCATGGTCGTACCCGCAAGCAAATGTACAAGGGAGATGCCGATTGGCAACTGATAGGTGAAGTGAAAAACAATCCAAGAATGCACATACCTGTTTTCGGAAACGGTGACATTGATTCGCCAGAAAAAGTGATTGAATATCGCAACAAATACGGTGTAGATGGTGTAATGATTGGTCGCGCAAGCATAGGCTATCCTTGGGTTTTTAACGAGATTAAGCATTTCATGAAAACAGGTGAACACCTTACTGCTCCGGGCGTGCTAGAACGCGTTCAAATAACTCGTGATCATTTACAAATGAGCGTCGATTGGAAGGGACCCATTCTTGGTGTTGCAGAAATGAAACGCCATTATTCCAATTATTTCAAGGGAATCGCACATTTTAAAGATTATCGAACTAAGCTTGTTACATCTTTTGATTTATCTGAGATTTTTGAAATTTTGGATCAAATAGAGCAACACGCTGACTCATTTCAATTGGTTTAAACCCCTCTCCATAATTCATCTCCTTTTTACAGGATCTTCCAAACGAAGAATCTCTATTTTATTTATCTTTAAGGCTTACAATTGTAATTTATGCAACGATATCAAAGTTATGCCTTGGGCAAATGGATGGATGGTGAAGGTTTAGAAACTTCCCTATACAACACAATTACAGGAGAGAAAATTGGCGAGGTATCGAGCATAGGCTTGGACTATAAAGCGATGTCAGAATACGCCGTAAAAAATGGAGGTCATGCTTTGCGTAAAATGACTTTTCAAGAAAGAGGCAGAATGTTGAAGGCTTTAGCCCTATTCTTACTTGAAAAAAAGAAAAAATATTATGAAGTAAGTGCCTGGACAGGTGCCACAAGAGTGGATTCTTGGATAGATATTGAAGGTGGAATCGGAAATTTATTCGCCAATGCATCACTCCGAAAACAGTTCCCAGATTTACCCTATTATGTTGACGGAGTCGCCGCACCTTTATCGAAAGAAGGAACTTTCATTGGCCATCATATCATGGTGCCGAAAGAAGGTGTTGCTATTCATATTAATGCCTTCAATTTCCCAATTTGGGGAATGTTGGAAAAAATTGCTGTAAATCTTATGGCTGGAGTTCCAGCAATAGTGAAACCTTCAGAATATACATGCTATCTGACTGAAGTAATGGTCCGAGATATTATCGAATCGAAAATATTGCCCGAAGGAGCATTGCAATTGGTCGTTGGTTTAGGCCGAGGTATATTAGACTTTGTTGATTCACAGGATGTTGTAACGTTCACGGGAAGCGCATACACAGGAAGAAAATTAAAATCACTTCCTCAATTTATCGAAAGAAGCGTGCCGTTCAACTTAGAAGCTGACTCTTTAAACGCGTCGATTTTAGGAAAAAAAGCTACGCCAGGAACAGTTGAATTTGATCTTTTTATCAAAGAAGTTACCAAAGAAATCACTGTAAAAGCAGGACAAAAATGTACCGCAGTTCGAAGAATTATTGTTCCCGAAGATTTAATAGACGAAGTTCAAGCAGGAGTTGCCAAACGATTGGCAAGCACGATCATTGGAGATCCGAGCATTGAAGGTGTGCGAATGGGAGCTCTAGCAACTATGTCACAAGTGGAAAGACTTACCGAAAGTGTTCAAACTTTGGCTAAAACACAAGAAATAGTGTTTGGCGACATGGAAAATTTTGAAGTGACTGGTGCGGACCGAAACAAAGGTGCCTTCTTCTCTCCTATTCTTTTCCGAAACGAAAAACCATTTGAAAATACCGATGTTCATGAAATTGAGGCTTTTGGACCAGTTTCTACCATCATGCCTTATAAAAATATAGAAGACGCCATTGAATTAGCGAAAATGGGGAAAGGGTCACTTGTCTCTTCCATCGTTACACCAGATGACAAAGAAGCAACGGAATTTGTATTGGGCGCTGCGAGTATGCACGGTCGTATTTTAATTCTAAACGAAGCCTGTGCAAAAGAAAGTACGGGACATGGTTCTCCCATGCCTTTGTTGACACACGGTGGACCTGGTCGCGCTGGTGGTGGAGAAGAAATGGGCGGAAAGAGAGGTGTAATGCATTATTTGCAAAGAACGGCCATTCAAGGGCATCCAACAACGATTACTAAAATCACGCAGCAATTTCAAGTTGGTGCTGAAATGCCAGAAGCCAATCCACATGTTTTTAGACAACATTTTGAAGACCTTCGTGTTGGAGATACGGTTTTCACCCACAAACACACGGTTACAGAAGCAGATATCGTCAATTTCGCGAATGTTTCAGGAGATAATTTCTATGCGCACATGGATGTTACATCTTTGGAAGGAACTATTTTCGAAGGGCGTGTAGCACACGGATACTTTATTTTATCCAAAGCGGCAGGTTTATTCGTTGACCCGAAAAAAGGACCCGTTTTGCTCAATTATGGTTTGGAAGAAGCTCGATTTGTGAAACCCGTTTATCCGGGGGCTACAATTGGTGTGCGCTTTACCGTAAAAGAAAAAATGGACCAAGAAAAAAGAACTGAGGATGATATTGCCAAAGGAATTGTCAAGTTCCTCGTAGACGTTTATGACGAAACAGGGGAAACCGTAGCCTTAGCGACCATTTTGACGATGGTGAAAAAGTTGGATCAAAACTAGAGCTGAAATGTAGAACATGATCGTACGCCATTTTCTAGCCGCTATATTTTTACTTTTCGCGAACTTTTCAGTTCTCGCGCAGAATAATGAGCGTGTATTTTGGAACTACGACATTTCTGATGGTTTACCAACGAACTCCTTGTACCATGTTCTCATTGATCATTCGGATAGAATTTGGTTTGGCTCAGATTATGGGGTAACTTGTTTTGATGGAAAAACCTTCAAAACTTTTACCGTAGAAGATGGTCTACTTGATAATACAGTTATACGCTGTTACGAAGATTCTTTAAATCGCATTTGGTTTCAACATGTAAGTAGTTTGCCGACATATTATTTCAACGGAGAAATACATCAACTTGAAAATGTAGATCAAAGCATAAGACTTTCAGTACTTAGTCAAATCATAGAGCCAAAAAAAGGAGAACTGATCATTGGTGCATTTAAAGATAGAAATGGCGGATTATTAAAAGTTGACCAGAAATTAAAATGTGAGTTTTCACCATCCATTGGGACGGGCATTACAACCCTTGGGATGAGAAATGAAACTATTTTCTTTGCAACGGACCCAAAAGGGGCAGAAGTGATGAGCAAATATTTTCCCAAAATACGAAAGAAAAATTTTGATTCTTATAGACAATCTGCTCAAGTAAATTTTGACCTTGATTTAGGAGCTTTTAGCAGGTCCGCGATGTATTATGAAGCAAAGGATAACGATTTAGCAGCGGAGTTTAAATTCAAAAAGGTATATCATATCATTAAAAATGACAAAACGAAAATATTCGCGACATCGGACGGGATTTTTGAATTCAGGATAAAAAAAGGACAATGGGTTTTTAAAGCACATTACCTCCCAAATGAAATTTTTGTTTCTGCCATGCAAGATTCCGAAGGGAATATTTGGGCAACCTCATTAAATCATGGTCTTTTTAAGATATCACAAACAAATTATTCTCAAATACAGTTAGAACGCAATCAGAGATGTGTATATAGTATTGAACACAATGGTGAAGTTTATATTGAAGGTGAGAATTTAGATTTGTCTAAAATAAAAGGACAAATTTTGCAGAAATCGCCAGAAAAGCCAAAAAAATCAATTACGACTGAAATTGGATATGGTTTCCTTTTTTACAAAAATTTTAGCATTTATAATTATGACTCGAATTGGTACCTGTACGAAATTAAATCAGGAAAATCAGAAAAAATTGAGCTCGCAGATGATCACATTAGTTTTGGACAACTCTTTGTAAGCAATCGATATAAGGACAGAATATATACTTATGGATTATTTGGAATAGCAATGATTGATTTATCTCAAAGACCCTACTCTGAGAGAATTTTAAATACAAGTCTTGGTCGTACAAAATGTATTACGGAAACTCAAAAAGCACTTTACGTCGGCACTCAAAAAGGACTATTCGTTCAAGATGGCAAAAATGAAATGGACTTTCATGCATTCTTTCCTGATGTTTTTGGTAATTCAAGAATTAGTGGATTTTATCTCAACCAAGATCAAATTCTAATTGCAACGGGGGACAAAGGTATTTGGATTTATGACCAAAAAACAAGCATACTAAAACCATGGTCTCAAAATATACTGTCTAATGGGGTAAAAGGAATTTATAAAGGAAAGAAGGAAAGTTTCTGGGTACACACTGATGTAGGAGTGCAGCAGTTTTCGTTTCGCAACAACCAATGGAATGAAACCCAACGGATGGATTTAAAAACGACTTTAAAAGTAAACGACGTCGTTAATATTCATGAAATCGAAGATACATTAATTGTGGTAACCAATACGACTATATTTTATCTCCCACTTGAAAAAAATAAACTATTAAAGAAAATTAATTTTGCCTTGGAGGGTTTAAAAGTAAATGGCACTTTTAGAGAATTGACGAAAACTCTATCTTTTAAACATGATGAAAACAACTTGAATTTCTTGTTTTCATGTGTCAATCACAGCGCCCATCCAACCATGCTTTATTATCGAATTAACGGTGGTGAATGGGTAAAAAACGACAATGATAATTTCAACTTCTCTTCACTTTCGGCAGGCGAATACACATTTGATTTTAAAGCGGAGTCGTCATTTTATAAACCTAGTTTTCTTTTTGGATATAAAATCAAAATTAATCCCACATGGTGGCAATCAACCTGGGTATTATTAATAAGTTTCACTCTTATTCTAATATTGGTTGTTTTATTGGTTCGTTGGAGAATAATAAAAACACAAGAACGAAAACGAAGATCCTTGTCCATTGAACTGTTCTCTCTGCAATCTCAAATGAATCCTCATTTTACTTTCAACAGCCTTAATTCTGTACAGAGTTATTTGTCCAATAACGATAAACGTTCCGCTCAAATTTATTTGGCCGATTTTGCAGTTTTGATGCGTAACATAATGGATCAAGCGAAACTAAACCTCATCACGCTTGAGGAGGAAGTTCAGTTTTTAACACAATATCTTAATTTAGAAAAACGACGTTTGGATAATAAATTCAACTACACATTTCATATTGATGAAGAACTAATAATTGACCAAACCTACATCCCCACACTTATGCTCCAACCCTTTGTGGAAAACGCAATTTGGCATGGGGTTGCAGCACTGGATTATGCAGGTCAAATAAGCGTTTCTTTCAAAATGAAAGGCGACAAGCTTATTTGCGAAGTGAAGGATAACGGGCTAGGACTGAATCAAGAAAAAAAGAGCAAACCATATCACAAATCCACTGGAATAAATAATATCAGGGAACGCATTCGACTTTTCGAAGAATTGTTCAATAAAAAAATGGAAATAGATATAATTGATAATTCACAAAATAATTTAACGGGTGTTTGCGTTCAGTTAGTAATTCCTAAATTAACACTTCAAAACAAATTGACTTAAGCACATAAAATGGTTCTTACTGCTATTATCTTAGATGACGAAAAATCTGCCTGCCGAGTTTTGAATTCCATGCTTGATGAATATTGTCCGAAAATAAAAGTGAAATTCGTGACGCAAGATCCATATGAGGCGTTAGAAAAAATGAAAGAAATTAAACCCCAAATTCTATTCATTGATATCAACATGCCCAAAATGTCAGGATTTGAGTTCATTGACAAATTGGAGGGTTTTTCGGGCAAAATTATTTTTACGACTGCATATGACCAATACGCCATACAAGCTTTTAAATATGCGGCTTTCGACTACTTGCTCAAACCCATACACGTTGAACGATTGGAAGAAACTGCGGAAAGACTTCAAAAAGAATTCAAACCAAACGAAAACAATAATTCAATTCGTGAACTTTTAGCGTATGTCAATAAAGAAGATACACCCAGCGCTTCAACATTGGCAATTCCTTATAACGGAGACATGAGGTTCATTGAAAAAGAACGTATCTGTTACATAGAAGCTTCTGGAAATTACTGTGTTTTACATTGTGAAAAAGAAAAACACACGATCTCCAAAACTTTAAAGGAATACGAAACACTTTTGGATAGTTCCGTGTTCATTCGCACGCATAAAAGCTTTCTTGTAAACGTTAAAAAGATAGAGAAGTATACACCAAAAAATGGTGGTTCTGTCATACTTTTTAATGGAATTCAAGTCCCAGTTTCGAGAAGAAAAAGACATCTTTTGAATCAATTTTCTATTTAGCTCTTCAAAATTTTTACCGTTAACTCATTCAATTGACCGTTCATCCTTGTTAAAGGAAAAACTATCTAAAGAATGGTTATTTTTATCCCAGCAGCAACAAGGAACATTGGGTTCCTGCCAAAAGATTCACTGTCTTGAAAAAAATAAAACTAACACTAACTGCTGTTTTATTAACCGTCTCCACTAATAAGTTGAGACGGTTTTTCGTTTCTAAAATTGAAAATAAACAAATGGTTTCCCTCCGCCGACGGATGCCTGATAAACGAAAAAAAGTATAATTGAAATCGTGCCTATTTTTAAAGGCAAAGAAAGTCGTTCGAAAACAATCTCCCAACTATGTTTGATTTTATTGGGTAACCAATGTAAAATGAATCCAAAAATAATAACAACAAACACCAACCAATAATTCATTACGACCTTGACAAAAACTGCCCAAGAAAAATCAAAATGATTGACAATTTGATTTAGCATTGCTATTGGTTGACCATCATCTTCCAAACGGAACCAAATCCGCGTAAAAGTGATGAAATTAAATGTGATGAATATCTTCCAAAAACGAGACAATTTACCACCACTCAATTCATATGGGCTTATAGTTTTCCAATATTTGTAGACAACCAATGCAACTGCATTTAAAGCACCCCATATCACAAAGTTAGTGCTCGCTCCATGCCATAATCCACCGATTATCATGGTTACCAATAGATTTAAATCTCGATGAACGAGCCGATTGAAGTTTTTGATGAACAACCAGCCGTAAGCATACAAAATGAGCAAACCTAAATACACAAAAATTAAAGCGTACCATTTCGTAATGAAAATAAGGAAGATGAATATAATCGTTGATAAAATGTAAGTTCCTATTCCACCTTTTTGATTTCCACCCAATGGAATGTACAAATAATCCCGAAGCCAAGTTCCGAGTGATATGTGCCACCTGCGCCAAAAATCAGCCACGCTTGTCGCCTTATATGGAGAATCGAAGTTTTCCCGCAACTTGAAACCCATCAACCTGGACAAACCAATGGCGATATCCGTATATCCAGAAAAATCACCGTAAATCTGTAAGGAATAGCCCCACATCGCCATTACACTTACAAATCCCGGATAAGATTCTGGAGAATCAGCAATTAAATCAATAAAATGAACAGCGATAAAATCGGCTAATACTATTTTCTTTATCAAACCTTTAACAACTTGAATAATCGCCCAACTAAAATCTATATTATCCAAATCATACGGTTGTCTAATTTGTGGTATGAAATCTTTCGCCCGAACTATCGGACCAGCGACCAGTTGAGGAAAAAAGGTAACGAAGAAGGAATAATCAAAGAAATTCCGAACGGGCTCAATTTCTTTTCGATAGATATCTACACTATAGGAAATACTCTGAAAAGTGAAAAATGATACTCCCACAGGCAGAAGTATCTTGTCTACAAAACTCTCTGAATCAAACAGCCAATTGCCAATTTGAGAAAAAATATTATGCACTTCATATTCCGTGCCGAAGCTTGTATTGAAAGCATCTGTGAAAAAGTAGGTGTATTTGAAATAACCAAGGACCAACAAATTAAACGTTACCCCTAGTCCTAAAACAAGCTTCTTGTTGCGTTCAGCCTTAAACAACCATCGACCAATGAAATAATTCACCAAAAGGCTAAGTGCCAAAAGAAAAACGAAATAACCTGAAGTTTTGTAATAAAAATATAAACTGATGAGCGTCAAAAAGAAACTCCTAACCCAAAATTTATCTTTGTAGCGCGCTAGAAGAAAAATAGCAGCAATTGCTAATATCCAAACATCTAATACCGAAAACTTTAGTCTTATTGGTCCTAGAGAAAAACGCCAGAAATAAAAACCAGCCGTTGCCAAACCTAAAAACAATAGTACTGCAGTCTTTTGCCCAGATACACGCCATTTCTCTCGAAACAGACTGTAATTCAGTATCAAAGCCCCAAAAATTAGTGCGGTGTCGTGATACTGAAAAACTACTAAACCCAATAGAGTGAGGGTGTAAAAAGCTATCGTCTTTTGTTTTTTAGGAAATTCGAGAACCGAATAAACTCCTAAAACGACGAGAAAAAAAATCCAAAAATTGAGTTGAGTAAAGTTCAGTGGGGTTGCCTCATTGAAATTCAATGAAAAAATATCAATGAAACGGGTAAAATTTTCCACTCCTATTTATTAACGGTTTCCCCTTCGCGCTCAGCAAATTGTTGCATTACCTTTTCGAAAGCATCATAATACAAGTCAGCCTTCAAGTGATAACCTGCAACAGTAAAATGAACCAAATCACTTTGCATCAACTTATTACGGTGCCATTTCATTGATGAGCCCATTTCACCCATTATTCCATAGAAATCCCAAACAGGACATTGATATTTTGTAGCTAATTCCTGTATCACCTCTCTTTGCTTGGCAATATTCGGATTAAGATTGGTACGCATGAAATAGGAATCATTCGGAACAGTAAGTAAAATGGCACATTTTGGATTCACCCGCAAAACAAGTTGAATCATGGTGTCCAAATTGGCTTTATAAACCTGTGGATCAAAGGATTCAGGAGCCACGTACGCATCATTTGTTCCTAAAGAAAAAGCGAAAAAATCTGGCGGAGTGACTGTCAATTGTTCCTCAAACCGTCGGCAAACTTTGAAATGATCGAGGGCCGCCCCGTTTATACCAATTGGTGAATAACTAATTCCAGGGTAATCGTTCAGCAATTCAAATCCATATATTTCCAAAGGAAAAGTGTTCGAAATCATTCGTGTAAACTTCAAATCAAAAGACAAAAATGGATACTTAAATTCAAATTCTGAATATCCTTTTTCCTCATTTCTATGTTCGCTTACTAAAACATCGTCTTTCTCTTTCCAACTGATATCAAAGGGGAAATAACCTTTGTTGTGGTAGACCCTAATTCTATGAATGTCTGATTTGACTTTCGTTTTATAATAACGAAAATGCATACTAGAAATAGAATCACGATTGACTATTTTGATGCCCAATAAGCCAAAATCTTCTCCGGCATCTTCTTTCACTACACAACGATATCGTTCCCATTTGTTTGGAGAAGAAAACTCGTAACTCCATGGATTGTTAGTTCTCGCCAAATCATAAGGGAAAACCCAAGCTCTATCACCCAATAAAAGTTCGTTTTGACTTTGCATTTTCACACGAACTTCATGCGTATAAATATCTGCTTGAAGGTGAGAACCGCCAATATGGTAGAAATTTAACTTGCCTTGTTTGTGATTCTTCATATCTAAGTATAGCGCAAAGAAATGTTCCCAATTAGGACTTTCGTCTGAATAAAACTGAAAATAATTCTTTTCGAAATCTACCACAGAAAAACGCTGCAAATAAGAACTATCCAAATGGAAAATTTTAGGCGCCTGATACTCCGACAAGGATTCTTTGCGTATTCCATTAGGATCCGTTATCTCTATTGCCTGTGTAGACATTAAAATTAAAACCGTTATGGTATACAACCAATTCATTCACTTTCTGTTTTTAAATATTCCGAAATAAACGCATCATAAAATAATTGAGCGGCTATTCGCGAACCTGCTATACTGAAATGTATATGGTCAGATCTTCCTAAATCCTTTTCAACCCACGCTGGCATTGAATTTTCTCCCCCCATTGCTTCAAAAAGATCCCAATAACCAACGCCCGAACTTAACGCTATTTTCTTCAATTGTTCCACGCAGTATGGCAAAAGTCGATACGTTTCATATTCTCCATTTTTCAATTTCGACATGTCACTCGGTCCTATAAAAACAATAGCCATGTCCGGTTTTAATCTTTTCAAAGTCTCCAATTGCCCTCCAAAAAATTTGGCATAACGACGAACTGAGGCGCTGTCTCTTAGCCATGGAACGGAATTTCCACCAAATTGCATAATAACCAAATCTACACTCAAATCATTTAACATTTGACCAAAGGCATTTTTATCCACAGCACCAAAAAATGTACCGCTTGAACCTCTCATGGCAATATTGTCTACCTGCACACCATAATCACCTTCCAAAGAAAAACCAGTAATATTCGGGCTTTTCTTACTTGTAAATTCAAATTTTAAGTTGCCCGGAGTCCCAGCAAAATCAAGTTTCACGCTGTGTGCCTTTCCATCTGTTAATAAGGCTTCTTCATGTATTAAATTCTCACCTAAATAAACACGAAGCTGACATGATACGGTACAAGAATTGTAAAACATCTTCACATTATTGTAGCTCTTTGCTCTGCTTTGGGCTGCACCATTTGGCCCAATTTGTATCCAAGCTACCTGTGCTTCGCTTTTAGTTGTATCCACATTTTCAGGAGTGAATCGTGCAGCGGAATTGAAAACTCCATAATTCTTGTTGGACAATTTTGGTCCACCAAAACAAGTATATCGTGTGAAATTTTCAGAAAAACTTTGCCGAAACGCCATTGTGCTATAGACATTTGTAGCTGGGATCAAACCCGGTCCATAACCCCCAAATTTTTCCTGCATTCGTTGACGTATAAATCCAGTCATCCTATCCCCTTCAATCTGCGAATCACCAAAATGAAGAATGTGCATCTTCTTTTTCTCTTTCGCCAATCTTTCCAGTTTGTCAAAAAAGTTCTTTAACCTATCATGACCAGTTTCGTTAAGGTGAATCACCGTTGAATTATTAATTTCGTAATTAACAACACGAGGTGCTCCCATCTTGCCACTTGATCTGTTTTTATGACGAATCAATGGCTTTTCAGCTTGCTCTTCCGTATTGACCATCGAAATTATCGAAGAAATATCCTTCTTTTTCGATTTTGGCGCATTTAAAATATCCTCAGCTGAAATAAATTTCACCTCCACCTCTCCAACGGCAAGCCCCTCTTTCGGAATCAAAAGTGAAAACATCCCGCCCAACAAGGCAATACTTGCAAGAAAAACAAATACACGTAAAGGATTGGAATTGCTCATAAAGTCTAACAAAAATACAAGTTGTATTGAAAGTAAAACCCAATCCTTCAGGAAAGTATTCACAATTTCAAAAACTACAACGATTCATTCCTTCAATACTTTTTTATATCGAAAGCTTTTGTAGCAATGAAATAGAGTTACTATGTCCATTTTACTTAACTTTGCGGGGCAAAATAAAAACAATGAGTTTATTAACAGTAGGGAGCGTTGCATTTGACGCTATAGAAACGCCGTTCGGCAAAACAGATAAAATTATTGGCGGTGCTGGAACGTATATCGCCTTGGCGGCTTCTTTTTATGAGAAAAATCAGCGTATCTGTGCTGTTGTCGGTGATGATTTCCCTGAGGAAATGTTGAACACTTTGAAATCTAGACATGTAGATTTAGAAGGTCTGCAAATTAAAGTAGGAGAAAAATCTTTCTTTTGGTCTGGACGATATCATAACGATATGAATTCACGTGATACTTTAGTGACGGAATTAAATGTACTTGGAACATTCGATCCTATTATACCTGATTCTTATCAAGGAACTGAGTTTTTAATGTTAGGAAATTTATCTCCACAAGTTCAATCTACTGTTATTGACCGCTTGACAACTCGTCCGAAATTAGTGGCTATGGATACCATGAATTTCTGGATGGACATCGCCTTGGAGGATTTACATAAAACGATTTCAAAAGTTGATTTGCTTATTGTTAATGACGAAGAAGCGCGTCAATTATCTGGCGAATACAGCTTGTTAAAAGCAGCCAAAGTTATACGTGAAATGGGCTGTAAATATTTGATTATCAAAAAAGGTGAGCACGGGGCACTTTTATTTCACGGAACACAAGTATTCTATGCTCCAGCCCTTCCATTAGAGGAGGTTTTTGATCCAACGGGAGCAGGTGATACTTTCGCAGGTGGTTTCATGGGGTATTTGTCTAGTACAGGCGATATCAGTTTTGAGAGCATGAAAAGAGCAGTTATTGTTGGTTCAGCTTTGGCTTCATTTTGTTGCGAAAAGTTTGGAACAGAAAGATTAACCAGCATTACACAAGAAGATATTGATAACCGAATTAAAGAATTTGTAGCACTATCGTGTTTCACGATGAGTGAGGCTCTTGCCTAATATCAGAACGATGGAAAAAGTAGAATTTTTAGAGAATTTAAAACAGTTGGTGGATACCACCGAAGTTTTAAAAGTGAGCCGAGAAGTAAGTGAATTGAAGCAAAAGTTTGAGGACTTTCTTATTGAAGAGGAACGTTTGAGACAAGTAGCCTCGCTCGAGGCCGGAGAAGCGGTTGAAGAAAATAAAGAAGTAGACCCAATTCGTGAAGAATTCTTCGAAATAAATCGTGTTTTTCAAATGAAGCGGAAAGATGCCGTGGATTTGAAAAAAGAACTTCAAGAAAACAACTTGAAGACAAAGCGTGCATTAATCAGTCAATTATCCGACGTCATCCAAAATGAGGAGAACATCGGTAAAGCATACAACGCTCACAAAGAAATTCACGAAAAATGGAAGCTGACGGGAGATATCCCTCGCGAAAAACGTGACGATATCCAAGCTGAATATTCGCGACTTTTGGAAAGCTTCTTCTACAACATGAAAATCTACAAGGAGTTGAAAGAACACGATTTGCATCGTAACGAACAACTTAAATTGGAGGTCATCAACAAAATCCAAGCGCTTTTGGATTTGGATTCCATGAAAGAAACCGAAACGCAATTGAAAGCTTTGCAAAACGAATGGGACGAAATTGGGCCTGTTGGTGAATCAGAGTGGGAAAAAATGAAAGAAGCATATTGGGGAAATGTAAAAGCCATTTATGCTAAAATCAACGTTTTCTATGATGAAAGACGAACGGTTTTAACCGAAAATATCGACAAGAAAAAAGAGTTAATCGAAAAGGTTAAATCCACTATTCAAGGCACTGAAGAATATACTACTTCAAAAGAATGGGAAGCGAAAACAACTGAATTGTTAGCTATTCAAGAGGAATGGAAACACGTTGGTTTTGGTCCAAAAAAAGAAAATGAAGAAGTTTGGAAAGAATTCCGTTCAGAATGTGATGTATTCTTTAACGCTAAAAAAGAATTCTTCAACACCCTTCGCGATGAAAGCAAACACTTGGTGGACGCCAAACAAAAGCTAATAGATAAAGCGAAAGAATTGAACTCTTCAACAGATTGGAAAGAGACATCGAATAAGTTGATTCAGCTGCAGAAAGAATGGAAAGGAATTGGTCATACCGGTCATAGAACAGAACAAAAACTATGGAAAGATTTTCGTGCCGCTTGTGATGTGTTTTTCAATGCGCGTCAAGCTTTGTTTGCAGAAAAAGACAAAGAGAACGAGGCTAATCTAAACGAAAAACAAGCCTTAATCGATACAATCAACATATACGAAATAGGCGAGGATAAAAAGCAAGGAATTGCCGATTTGAAAGAATTCGCTTCAAAATTCAATGCCATTGGTCATGTGCCAATTAAAATGAAAGACAAGATCTACAATGACTTCAAAAAAGCGATGGACGGTCATTACGAAAAATTGAAACTGGAAGGTGCGGAAAAAGAAAAAGTAATGTTCCAAGCCAAAATGGACACCTTCAAAGCATCACCCAACTCAGGTCGTTTGTTGGACAAAGAAATGAGTGATATTCGTCGTCAAATTGATTCGATCAAACAAGAAAATATACAATTCGAAAACAACCTTGGATTCTTCGGTCGTTCTGCAGGTGCAGAAAAAATGAAAAAGGATTTCGAAATTAAGATAGAGAAAAATAAAGAACGCATAGAAGAGTTAAAACGTAAGCTGAAGCTTATCCCAAATGAATAAAATAACCAATATCATACTCTTGCTCGTAACAATACCAATCATGTTACTGTGCATTTTTATTGGCGGCGATTTAGCAATCGATCCTTTGAGAACGACTGGCGGACAACTACCATATCAGCAAGCTATTTTTTGGGTTTCTGGTGGATTGGTATTCACCATTCTTATCAGACGAAGTTTAAAACGCTGGACAGGAATGCAAATTCTTAGTAAAAAAGACAAATTCGTCTTGAACCAAGAAGTCAGTCAAGAAAGAAAAAAACGTGTCGTTCTTTATAATATCCTGGAATCTGCTGCACTTTTGGCCGTTTGTTTTGGGTTATACCGTATGTGTCCGCAAGGCTGGCCCATTGCACTTGCTTACGGAATCGGTGTTGTCGATATTTGGATTTTCACCATATTCTCCTATTACACCAAAACGTGGCGCATAGGAATCACAAAAAAAGCGCTCGTGCTTGCCGACAGAGAAATTAAAGCCATCTACTTTCTAGGTTTGCGCAAAATATATATTCACCAAGAAACCTTGCACTTCGACTACAAAGACGATTTGCAATTGCACGTCCCTTTTGGCACTGTCGACAACAAAAAAGAATTCCTTCAAACCCTTTGGGCAAACCTGAATCAAAATAAGGTATATGCAGAGGAGAGTGTGAAAGACTATTTGTAATTTGTATATTTGAGACCTTCGGCATTTGAAATGATTTGCACATTAGGAATTGATAAAATGCGTGAAGAGCTTCAAATGGTATCAAATGTCGCCGACTTCGAATCAAAATAATAGATGCAATAAAAAATCACCTTATTGTTTGCACTCTAAAAAGAAATCTCTATCTTTGCCCTCCAATTTAGGATTTTAAACAAACAAATAACAAGCTATATGTACGCAATCGTAGAGATAGCAGGGCAGCAATTTAAAGTGCAAAAAGACCAAAAGTTATATGTTCATCGTTTGAAAGAAGAAGTAGGTGCGAAACTTGAGTTCGACAAAGTTCTTTTAGCAGATAACGACGGAAAAATAACATTAGGCGCCCCGGCTATAGAAGGAGCATTAGTAACCGCAGAGGTTCTTGCTCATGTAAAAGGAGACAAAGTAATCGTTTTCCGTAAGAAGAGAAGAAAAGGATACCGTAAGAAAAACGGTCACCGTCAAGCTTTCACTTCAATTGCAATTAAAAGCATCAAGGCTTAATTATTAAATTGATAATTTTTTCTGAAGTCAAATTCAGAATTTAAAATAAAATACAATGGCACATAAGAAAGGAGTCGGAAGTTCGAAAAATGGTCGTGAATCTGCTAGCAAGCGTCTTGGAGTGAAAATCTTCGGAGGTCAAGCAGCTATAGCTGGAAACATTATCGTTCGTCAAAGAGGAACAGCTCATCACCCTGGTGTAAACGTAGGTATCGGAAGAGACCATACTTTGTTTGCATTAACGGATGGTACTGTTGAATTCCGTCGTAAAAAAGATAATCGTTCGTTTGTATCAGTAGTTCCATTTGAAACGGCTGAGGCATAAGAAACGTAAAACAATTTTAAAAAGCGTGTCGGCTCAGCCCTCACGCTTTTTTTATGTCCTCGAAATCTAAATATACATTCAATAATTGAGTGCAATTCCTTAAATTCGCATCTTTCAAAAAAGTTAAATACAATGCTCGAAATCACCCGAATCCGAAACGAAAAAGAAGCCATCATTGAAGGCTTGAACAAACGTCACTTTGATGCTTCACCTATTCTTGATTCCATTTTGGAAAAAGATGCGGAATGGCGTTCGAAAAAAACGGAGTTGGAAACTATTGCGGCTGAACTCAACGTCTTGGCAAAAGAAATCGGTATGCTTTTCAAAGAAGGAAAAGCAGCCGAAGCAAATGCCGCGAAAGAAAAAACAGTCGAGTTAAAGGCGTCAGAAGGTGATTTGAAAGGTGAAGTAGATGGCTTGGAAAACGATATTCAGCAATTGCTTTATCAGATTCCTAACGTTCCCAACGAACTCGTGAAAGCAGGAAAAAGTGAACTGGATAACGAAACCGTCGCTGAGGCTGGAAAAGAACCAACTTTCGACTTCGAACCGCTTCCCCACTGGGATTTGGCAAAAAAATACAACCTTATCGATTTTGAATTGGGTGTAAAAATTTCAGGTGCTGGCTTTCCTGTTTATCGCGGAAAGGGTGCGAAATTGCAACGAGCATTGATCAATTTTTTCCTTTCTGAAGCAGAAAAAGCGGGTTATGAAGAAATTCAAGCGCCGCTTGTTGTCAATGAAGCATCTGGAATTGGTACCGGTCAATTGCCCGACAAAGAAGGTCAGATGTATCATTGTACGATCGACGATTTATATTTGATTCCTACAGCAGAAGTTCCAATCACGAATATATTCCGTGATGTTATTTTGCCGGATGCTAACTTCTCACATAAATTGACTGGTTATACACCTTGCTTCCGTCGCGAAGCTGGTTCATATGGGAAAGATGTTCGCGGTTTGAATCGTTTGCACCAATTTGATAAAGTGGAAATTGTTCGCATCGAGCATCCTGACAATACAGCAAAAGCACTGGAAGAAATGGTCAATCACATCAAAGGATTGTTAGAAAAACTAGGTTTACAATACCGTATTTTAAGACTTTGTGGTGGTGATACAGGTTTCGCTTCTGCCATGACTTATGATTTTGAAGTGTATTCTGCCGCACAGAAAAAATGGTTAGAGGTAAGTTCTGTTTCTCGTTTCGATACCTTCCAATCCAATCGTTTGAAATTGCGTTTCAAAGGTGATGACAAAAAAACTCAGTTGTGCCACACACTTAACGGTTCTGCTCTCGCATTGCCAAGAATTGTAGCTGCGCTTTTGGAAAATTACCAAACTGCAAATGGTATAAATTTACCAGAGGTACTTCATCCATTCGCTGGTTTTAATCGCATTGACTAAGCTTCTTAAATATTGCTAAAAGCGCTGAAGAAGGTTATATTTCTCATACATTTACATTAAAAAATGAAAACATTCATCCTCATTTTAACGGCTGGACTTTTGTTCTTTTCTTGTTCTGACTTGAACCGGACGAAACAATTGGCATCTATAGATAAAATGGTAAAGTCGATTGATAGCCTTTCTTCAGTATTAAAGGAAAATCAAAACGACAGCACACATCAGATGTCGTCGGCAATATCAGCTGTAGAATTGCGATTCAAAACCTACTTTGTTCCCGATACAATTGATCCTGTTTTCGCGAATGAAATAAATGACCTCAAACAAGCACGAAAAGCGCTCGGTCATTTTCATGGTGACCATATGGACCTCATAAAAGGTTGTGATGAAATGAAAGAAAGCCTTCGTCTTTTGCGTTATGATATAGAAAATGGTGATGGCGATCGAAAGAAATACAGCGAGTATATTCTCCATGAGAAATCAAAATTGAATACAATGCTTACGCTCTCAAAGGACCTTGTGAAGGAACAAAAGCGCTGTTTAGAAGTTTACTACCGCTTGTTTGAGAAAATGGATGCTTTCTCAAACGAACAAATGAAAAAGAATCAGAAGAAAAAAGGCATATAATTTGTACTTTACCCGATAAATGAAACATTTCATCCTCTTCCTAGCAATATTCGCAGCCCTGCCTTCGTTCGGACAAAACAACGACGCGCAATTGGCAGCAGCATATTATAGCAGAGGTGAATATGAAAAAGCCATCATTTATAGCGAAAAAGTTTACGATCAAGATCCTTCAAAGGCCAACTTCTTAAGACTTTATGATTGCTACAATCAGATTAAAGCTTTTAGTGATGCCGAAAAACTTCTAAAAAAACAGGTTAAAAATCAACGTTTCGATTATGATTATCCCGTTATGCTTGGCCAGTTTTACGAAGATAATGGTCAACTCGACAAAGCCGGAAAAGTTTACGATGAATTGATCGACGATTTACCAAACAACGCAAGCAATGTCATAAGTGTTTTCAACGCGTTTAGAGCAAAAGGCAAAAACGATTACGCCTTAAAAACATTGGAAAAAGGGAAGAAAATGCTCAAGGACACGTATCCTTTGCAGTTGCAATTTGCTGAATTATACGGTGCGACAGGTCAAACGCAAAAAATGATGGAATCCTATATTGATCTTTTGGATAAATATCCATCGTATATAAATTATGTGCAAAATGTTCTTTCTCGTCAACTTAACTTTTCCTCTGAAGACGATAAAGAATATGAATACTTGAAAACAGTTTTGCTAGAAAAAGTTCAGAAAGAACCAGACAATAATACCTATAGCGATATGTTGGTGTGGCTTTTTGTCCAAAAGAAAAATTTTAATGCAGCCTTGATACAAGTTGAAGCTTTAGACAGAAGAGAATTTGGTGGAGGAGAGCGTGTTTTTGAACTTGGGAAAATTTGTCGAGAAAATAAGGAATATGAAGTGGCGAGAAAAGCCTTCAAATATGTTCGCGATTTGGGTCCTGAAACCCGTCTTTTCTATTCTGCAGAAATGGCACTCTTGAACACAAGATATATTGAAGTGACCACCAATAGAAATTATGGACAAACGGAAATTGCCGCAACGATTGAAGAATATAGCGAAACTCTAAAACGTTTGGGTGACAAACCAACAATTGTACCATTGATTCTAGAATTGGCCCATATTGAGGCTTTCTACGCAGATAAAGCAAATTCGGCAATAGACCGTTTGAAAAATGCCTTGGAAATTCCTGGAACGACCTCTATGCAAAGGGCAGAAATTAAAATGGAATTAGCCGACATCAATGTGCTCAATGCTGATGTTTGGGAGGCTTCTATTTATTACATGCAAATCGACAAAGACTTTAAGTTTGAACCGATTGGTCAAGAGGCTAAGTTTAAAAATGCGCGCATTTTCTATTATGATGGTGAATTCAATTTTGCGCAATCACAATTGGACGTATTGAAGCAATCTACTACTAAGTTGATTGCCAACGATGCCATGGATCTTTCTTTATTAATAACCGAAAACTTTGGTTTGGATAGCAACTACGAAGCCATGTATTGGTTTGCGAAAGGTGATTTATTAATTGAGCAGCACAAATATGATGAAGCTTTTGTGTTTTTTGATAGCATACAAACAAAGTACAACTACCATTCTTTGGGAGATGACATTCTTTTGAAAAAATCATTTGCCATGCAATTGCAAGGAAAATGGAATGATGCCGTCCTATACTTGGACGAGTTGTTGAAATATTACGCCTTCGATATTCTTGCAGACGATGCTGTTTTTCAGCTAGGTGACATCTATGAAAACCATCTGTTCGATAGTGAAAAAGCTTCAGAGTATTATAAAAAAATACTCTTTGAATACAAAGGAAGTTTGCACACCATTGAAGCAAGAAAACGTTTCCGTGCCTTGCGTGGGGATGTAACTACCGACGACGAAATATAAATGCAATTCGCCAAAACCAAATTGGCAATTTATTCGTTTATATAGTATGAAAAATCTAATGTTTTACTTTTTGACTTTTGCTTTATTAGCATGTCAAAGTAGCAATGCAACCGTGACGGATGAAAGTCCAAATGGTCAAATAAAAAAAACAAAAAAGAGTTCTGTTGAAACCAATGCCGTTGCTTATTTCGCCAGCGGATGCTTCTGGTGTGTTGAAGCCGTTTTTGAATCGGTTAAAGGAGTTGGTGAGGTGGAATCTGGTTATTCTGGAGGAATGGAAAAAAATCCAAGCTATGAATTGATTTGTACAGGAACAACACGACACGCAGAAGCTGTGAAAGTGAATTACGACAGTACAGTTATCTCCTACTCCACTTTATTAACGGTATTTTTCGACTCGCATGATCCGAGTACGCTCAATCAACAAGGTCCAGACAGAGGCCCACAATATCGCTCCATGATTTTTTATCAAAACGATAGCGAAAAACAAACTGCCGAAAATTATATCACCAACGCGCTTCTGAAGAAGAAATTCTCGAAAATTACGACGGAAGTGGTGCCATTAGATGTGTTTTACGAAGCAGAAGAATATCATCAAGATTACGAAAGACTGCATCCGAATCAAGGTTATATTCAAGCGGTGAGTATCCCGAGATTGAATAAGTTTAAAGCATTGCACCCGGAGTTGTTGAAGTAGGCTTCGGCTACGCTCAGCCTACACACGGCTATACTCAGCCTACGCGGCTACTGCATGCGAAGCACTAAATATTAACGTAGGCTGAGCGCAGTCGAAGCCTACCCCGAATTTATACGTACTTTTGCACCAAAATTTGAAACATGTCGCCAAAATCAAGAACAGCCAAAGAAACACTTACCATTACTACAAAATTAGTTTTGCCCAACGATACCAATACACACAATAATCTCTTTGGAGGTCAACTTTTGGCTTGGATGGATGTTACGGCTAGTATTTCGGCTCACAGACATTGCAAACGCGTTGTCGTTACTGCTTCTGTAAATAACGTTTCGTTCAATATTCCAATTCCCAGTTCATCCATCGTAACTTTAGAAGCGAAAGTTTCTAGAGCATTCAGTACCTCTATGGAAATTTTCATCGATGTTTTTGTGGAAGATTACGTGACCGGAAAACGAACCAAATGCAATGAAGCCATTTACACTTTTGTGGCAGTGGATCAAAATGGTGGCCCCATCGACGTTCCAGTTTTGGTTCCAGAATCTGAAGAAGAGAAATCTCGATTTGATGGAGCTCTAAGAAGAAAACAACTGAGCCTAATTTTAGCCGGAAAAATGAAACCAAGTGAGGCGACGGAGTTGAAGGCTTTGTTTTTGGGGGAGTAAACAAAATTGGGAGATAAATTAGTAATTTAGATGAACTTTATCTTGATTCATTCTTAAAGGCGTCGTATGAAAATCCTGCTGTTTTCTTTAATTAACACATTCACTTTTTTTTCTTTATCTCAAACTTTTGTCGGTGGGACGGGACTAATTCTCGACAACCAAACCGTTGAAATTCCTGTTTCGGTGACATTAAGTCAACAGCAAATTAACACGACTTCTTTCGGATTAGAAACCGTTTGTCTCAACCTAGTCCACACTTATTTGGCTGATTTGACCATAAAAATTAAAGCGCCCGATGGTACGATTAAACTTTTGTCTTCAGCCATAGGTGGTGGTGATGACGATATGGTAAACACCTGTTACAACCAAAGCGCGAGCATTCCCATCACGAGTGGCGTTGCGCCTTTTACCGGTACTTTCAAGCCTATGGGACAGATGGGTGCGGTAAACAATGGACAAAACCCTAATGGTATTTGGAAACTTATAGTTACAGATGATTTTTTCGCAGACGAAGGAAGCGTCCAAAATTGGTCCATTACATTTGGTAATTCGCCAGCTGATTATTTTCAATTGACAGAATCCAATTTGCCGATTGTAGTGATAGCAACTAATGGCAATCAAATTGACACGGATATAAAAGTTCAAGCTGATATGGGAATAATTTACAATGGCCCGGGAATCAGAAATTATCTTTCAGATCCGTTCAACGAGTATAACGGAAAAATCGGGATTGAATACCGTGGAAATTATTCATTTTCACTTCCTCAGAAGCCTTATTCGATTGAATTAAATGATATCCTAGGTAATTCCATTGACTCTTCTCTACTAGGTATGCCTGCGGAAAATGACTGGTTGCTATTGGCGAATTACAACGACAAATCTTTTGCGCGAAATGCATTGCCTTATTCTTTGTTTGAAAAAATGGGACATTACGGTGTTCGATACCGCCATGTAGATGTTATTTTGGATGGCGAATACCAAGGCATTTATTTGCTGTCTGAAAAAATAAAGCGAGATTCTAATCGCGTGGATATTCCCAAATTAAATCCGAATGAAATTGCTGGTTTAGATGTGACAGGAGGCTATATTTTCAAAGTAGATTATTGGGATAATACAAACTCCTGGCAATCGAATTTTTCGCCGATCGGTTTTCCAAATTTAGACATTCATTATGTCTATTACTATCCAAAACCCAATGATATAGTGCAAGAACAAAAAACCTATATCCAAAATTTTATAAACGATTTTGAAACTGCACTTTACTCGACCAATTTTAATAATCCCACATTAGGCTACAAAAAATTCATCCAAACCTCATCTTTCATCGATTATTTCATCATTAATGAGCTTACAAGAAATATCGATGGTTTTAAGAAAAGTAGATTTTTCTACAAAAAAAAGGACAATGCCGATGGAACTTATGGAAAATTAAAAGCGGGGCCTGTTTGGGATTTTGATTGGGCATTGAAGGATATTTGGTCGGGTTCTCAGGATGGATCTGGTTTCATGTATGAAGAAGTAGCTCAAGACGTCAATGCACCAGGTTGGTATATTCGTTTATTACAAGATTCTGTGTTTGCGAATGATCTTCGTTGCAGATACGCCAATTTAAGAAATAGTATATTAAGTGAGACCTATATGTTTCAATTTATTGATTCTATAGCTACTGTGGTGGATGAAAGTCAAAATTGGCATTATTTGACCTGGGGAAATATGGGTGCGGCCACTGGAACTGGAGAAGTTCAGCCTCCTTCACAATCCTATGCCGAAGAAATGACGAAATTGAAAGACTGGATAACTCGTCGAATAAATTGGTTGGACGACAATATGCCAGGAAATTTAAACAACTGTGGTTTTCTAAATCTAGCAGAAAATGCTGACTTCAATTTTCAAGTCTTTCCCAATCCTTTCCAATCCAGTATTCACCTTGTATTTGCCGAAAAGCCCAATGAAGAGATTAGAATATTGCTACTAGATGGAGCTGGTCGTATAATTCACGAAGGAAATTATTCGCCTAGTTACAATGAACTAGAAATTAAAATAGAAAATTTGACTGAACTAAGCAAAGGGATTTATTTTCTTGAGGTAACTATTGGTAATCAAAAAGTTCTGAAAAAACTGGTGAAGTAAATCCTTATTACTTAACAAAAAAAATCCCTCCAATCCCGATAAGATTCGGAATAAGAGGGATTTTTTATGAATTCTAATTGACTATTCTCCTGCTTCTTCTGTTGCTGGAGCTTCTGAAGCAGCTTCTGATGTTTCTTCTTCATCTTCGTCTGTATCGGCAACAGATACACGAGAACGAGCAACTGAAACGATTACAGCGTTAGCCGCATCTAAGTATTTAATTTTATCATTTGAGATATCTTTAATACGGATAGATTGACCAATACGTAAATTCGTAATGTCTACGATAATTGCTTCTGGTAAATCAGCTGGCAAAGCTTGAACATTCAATCGACGGAATACTTGCAATAAACGTCCACCGTTCAATACACCTCTTGAATTTCCAGTCAAACGAACCGGAAGACCAACTTTTACCTCTTTCTTGTCATTCAATTCTAAGAAATCAACATGTTGAATTGTGTCTTTCACAGGATGTTGTTGCAATTCTTGAATGATACCAACCGTTTTCTTTCCTTCGATATCTATTTCTACTTGATACACATCTGGTGAGTAAACAATTTTTTCAATGTCATTCGTCTTTACAGCGAAGTGAGTTTGCTCACCTTGTCCATAAAGTACACAAGGAACCAAACCAGCGTCTCTCGTCGCCTTCGCTCCCTTTTTCCCTACGCTCGCTCTAAGCGAACCGCTCAATTGTACTTTTTTCATTTTATGATTTATTTATGATATTACAAAATGTGAACTGATAGATTGATTATTGACCATTCGGCGAATAACATCGGCGAACAAATCAGCAACTGTTATCACACGGATTTTATCACTTTTTCCTTTCAAAGGAATAGTGTCCGTAACAATTAACTCTGTCAGTTTTGAACTATTAATTCGGTCATAAGCCGGACCTGATAAAACGGCGTGTGTGCAAAATGCTCTAACACTTAATGCTCCCTTAGACATAAACAAGTCAGCTGCAGCAGTCAAAGTTCCAGCGGTATCACACATGTCATCCACAAGAATGACATCTTTACCTTCCACATCACCGATTACTGTCATTTCAGCAATTTCATTCGGTCTTCTTCTGTGTTTATGGCAAAGCGCTAAACCAATTTCTAATTTCTTTGCATAAGAATTGGCTCTTTTGGCACCACCAGCATCTGGCGCCGCCATGATTAAATTACCTGTATTCAGATTCTCAATTTCTTTCAAGAAAATTGTTGAAGCAAACAAGTGATCTACGGGCACTTCAAAAAATCCTTGTATTTGATCGGCGTGTAAATCCATTGTCATTACACGATCTACACCTGCTGTCATCAACATATTGGCTACCAATTTGGCCCCAATAGCAACACGCGGTTTGTCTTTTCTGTCTTGACGTGCAAAACCAAAGTAAGGAATTACTGCAATGATTTTTCGCGCAGATGCTCTACGAGCGGCGTCTATCATCAACATCAATTCAAACAAGTTTTCCGTTGGAGGCATGGTGCTTTGAACGATGAAAACATCTTGTCCACGAACAGTCTCCTCAAATGAAGGTTGAAATTCTCCATCACTAAAATCCGTGACTTTAACATCACCAAGTGACACACCGTAAGCAGTCGCCACAGCTGTTGCCAACTTTTCTGATGCACGTCCCGAAAAAATCTTCACTCCAATAGACATAACTTCTAGGGTTTTGAGGGTGCAAATATAGGCTATTTCTCGTTATTGTGGAAATAAAAATGCCTCCGTTTTTGATTTTTAGGCTTCCCCCTTTGGAGGGGGACGGAGCGGGAGGATATCTCGTCACTTCAATAAAAACTTTTAACTCAAATCCTGGGCACATGTCCTCCCCCTTTATCCCCCTCCAAAGGGGGAAACAAATTCCAACTTATTCCTATCTTTATTGCATGTGTTACAGCAACTCCCTCACCTCCAAAAACGTCGATCTTTCTAAGAAATACAAGAAAGAAATTCCCGCTGAAATGGCGGAAGAACCTTTGTTTCACGCAAGTGCATTCTCTTATCCAGAGTGGAAAACAATAACTGTTGATCCTGAAATCCAGACAATGAAATGGGGATTGATTCCCAGCTGGTTCAATGGCACAAATATGGCGGAAATAGCAAGCAAAACAATCAACGCCAGAAGTGAGACTATTCTCGAAAAGGCATCGTTTAAGACTTTAATCGGGAGGCAGCATTGTATTGTTCCATCGACAGGATTTTTTGAATACCAGCATGTTGGCAAAGAAACAATTCCTTATTTCGTATATCCAGCGACAGATGAACTGTTCTCTATGGCGGGAATTTATGACATGCACAAAAATCCGATAACGGGACTGACCACAACTTCTTTTTCTATCATCACTTGCGAAGCGAATGAAATCATGTCGGAAATTCACAACACAAAAAAAAGAATGCCCGTTATGCTTCGTGATGATCAATTGGAAGGTTGGCTTAATGCAAAACCTACAGATATTGATGGTTTTTTGATGCCGAGTCCTAACGTAATGATAGCAGCACGAAAAATTAATCCGAAAATTGTGAATGGACCCAATAATAATTCACCAGAAGTACAATTAGAATTTATTGATCCGAGAGGTGTTCAAGGAAGTTTATTTTAAAGCCATCTAACGCCCTGCTTTGGTTTTTTCTTCTCCTCTTTTTTCGACCATTTCCAATCGCGATTCTGAATGAAAACATAGCGCAGGGAAACAAAAAATGTATTGGTTTCCATGTCTTTTGCGCTGCGGCCCATAAAATTATAACCTGTTTGAAGATGCAATTGCCAAAATTTAAAACCTACAACAGGCGCCAAACCTAAAGTATTCACATCGAAATCTGTTCTAAAAATCACATTAGCCCCGTATGTTAAATTCATTCGACCCACTTTGAACCAATAGCCTGCGTCATAACCTAAAACATTACGCAAAAAATTATAATTGAATCCTGTATGGAATGCGTGTGTAATCGGTTTTCGTAATGTGACTTTGTTCCACTGAAATTCGTATCCAAATTCGAGTGACAAGAACTTACCTGTTTGCAAACCAGCATAAGGACCAGAACGACGAATAGTCAATTTTCTTATTCCAATAAAGGGCTGTTTAGCTTGGCTCTGAGTTATTTCTCGATTAAGGAATTGCACAGGAGATTGCCCCAAGCTTTCAAAACTCAGTAAAACGCAAATTAGAACTTTACTTATATTTCTGATGAATCTCATACAATTGTTTGGCATCATTGACTACTATCCCTAAACTATCCGCTATTTCTTTGGCTCGGAAAATTTCTTTGACATCCATTCCTGTGCTGTCGGATTCAGGTTTAAACGCATTTTGAAGGTATATGTTGCTCGACCTTAAACCTGGTACAGTGTATAAACTAACTGCCTTGACCGGTTTATATAACATAGAACCTTCACGAGTTTCCTCAGCAATCAAATCGTTTTTTTCTGAATATGACTCTACAATCGACAACAAAACACTGACAATCAACAACATTTTTAATGTTCCAAAAACAAGCCCACCCATTTTATTCATTGGACTCAAAGCTGTTATTTTCACAACTTGTTCTATCGCTTTACCGGCAAAAAACACAATGGCGCCCACAATTAAAAAAGTGATGGTAAAAGAAATTGTCGGTAGGTATGCACTTTTAACGTCCATTTTCTCTTTAATCATATTCGATGTAAAATCTGAAAAATGTATACCTGCATAAATCCCGACAAAAAAGGCCAGAAGGGTGAAAACCTCTATGACAAAACCTTTTCTAAATCCTTTCCATGCGGCGTATGCCAGCGGAATAGCCAAAAGTAAATCCAAATAATTCATACACAAGAATACGAATTATAAAACACAAAAAAACCACCGTAAAAAAATGTTCTACGGTGGTTTTTGTGAATAAAATTCTTGTTTACTCGCAGTCTGTTTCCAAAGTTGTGGTGAAAGATAAATCGACTGTTGACCATAATTTCGAAACACCGTCAGTACCCGTATGTAATTCTTTACATATTTTGTTCAGCATGTCAATTCCTTTACCTGCACCCCAATCCATAACGTCCATTGTTCCTTTGAACTCAAATCTATCGTCTACAAAAGTGTAGGTACCTTTCACTTGTTTGGCCATATTGTTCATTGAAACTTCTATAACAGCATCACCATTATCACCCAAACTCACAACTTTTCCTGTTAAATTTTGAGTGGCAATCGTACCGAAGAAATGCTCTGCAATTTTACCATTTCTCTCCTCGTTTTGTGTTTCAACGCTAGAAATTGGAATGTCAAAAGACAAACTTTTCAATAAAGCCATTGCATCTTCGGACTCGAGAGTTCCATCGATATTGATCTCTTTAAAAGTACCTTTCACGGGAGCTTTTTCATTGAATTTGAAAGCTGTCCATTCCAAAACTGTTGTACCGTGATTGTACTTGTAAATACAGGTTTCTTCGTTTTGTTCATCCGTTGTCGCCTCTTTTGGTTCTTCGCCGCCGCAAGATGCCAGAAACATAATCGACAATGCAAACAAAACGGAATATCTTAATTTTTTCATAACGCAATCTTTTTTACTAAGGTAACAGTTATTCGTTCAAATTTGTTGATTTTCTTTAGATAATTTATGAAGAAAAGCTAGAACGCTGACTTCCTTAACCCTAGCGAATGTGTACTTTTGCATTGTGGATTACGAAATAGAAATACGTTTTCAAAAATTGAAAGGCCATCTTGAAAAAGAATATGGCGAAGGAATGGACGTGCAAGCCATCTTATTTTTAATTGGTGTCGATGAATTTGGCTATGGATACCGTGTTTTCTCCAAGCAAGAAAAAACGGATTTATTGCATGTTGCTATCTGCACTTTACTAGAACCCATGGGCTATTATCGTTTTACAGAAAGAGATGCGGACAATTGGCCACACTTTGAATTGTTAAAACCACTGCCTGCGTTAGAAGATCGTGATCAACAACATTTAATCAAAGAAGCTATTCTCGATTACTTTATCCGCAATGGTATCTACGAGGAAACTACAGAATCCATTTGAAAAAACTATATTTACCTCCTTTAATTAAAAACTAGAAATGCAAATTCTTATTCAAGCGGCGCAGCTGATATTATCTTTGTCAATCCTTGTGACTCTTCACGAATTAGGACACTTTATTCCAGCCCGTTTATTTAAAACTCGTGTTGAAAAATTTTATTTGTTTTTCAATCCTTGGTTCTCTCTTGCTAAAAAACAAATTGGGGAAACAGAATGGGGAATCGGTTGGGTTCCATTGGGCGGTTACGTGAAAATTGCCGGAATGGTAGACGAGTCCATGGACAAGGAGCAATTGGCCAAACCAGCTGAGCCTTGGGAATTCAGATCAAAACCAGCTTGGCAACGTTTAATCATAATGGTTGGAGGTGTTACTGTCAATCTTTTGCTGGGAATATTCATTTATATCTGTCTGATATTTGCCTATGGTGAAACAAAATTGGATCCGAAAGATGTGAATGGTGGATTTGCCGTTTCTCCCGTGCTCAATAAATATGGAATCAAAACAGGTGATGTTGTTTTGGAATCTGAAGGAACTAAACTAGATAACGCCTCGGATATCAACAAATTCATCATGTTAGGTGGTGCTAGAAATTTGAAAGTTCAACACGCCGATGGAAGTTCTGAAAAAATTACGCTTCCCGAAAACATAGAATACGAACTTTTCAAAAAAGGTGAAATGGAACCTTTTTCCTTTCGAACAATCAGTAATTCTATAGACTCGGTTCCAGCCAATTCTCCTTCGAAGAAATTTCTGAAAAATGGTGATCTCATTTTGTCTATCGATGGTCAAAAAATCGAATATTTTGACAATACGCGAGAAGCGCTTTATGCCAAACGCGGAAAGAAAGCAGAAGTTACTCTTCTACGAGGAAAGGATACGATTGTGCATACACTCAAAGTTTCTCCCGAAGGAACTTTAGGCTTTGTTCGTACTTCAGGTAAACCTATTCAAGACACCACAAAGCTTCAAGAAGTCACCTTCTCTTTTGGACAATCCATTTCTGAAGGAACGGCTTACGGTATACAAACATTAAAATATTATGCTGCCCAGTTGAAATTTATTTTCACAGAGAAAGGGGCAACGTCAGTCGGCGGATTTGCTTCCATTGGAAAACTATTCGCTCCTACATGGGACTGGCAAATTTTCTGGGAAAGAACCGCTTTGATTTCCATCATTTTGGCTTTCATGAATATTTTACCTATTCCAGCCTTGGATGGCGGTCACGTTGTTTTCTTAATTTATGAAATCATCACAGGAAGAGAAGCGCCTCAGAAAGTTTTGGAATATGCACAATACGTTGGATTCTTCTTGTTGATTGGGCTGATGCTTTATGCGAATGGTGCAGATTTGGTGCGCTGGATTACAGGAGGATAGAGCTATTATCTATTCTTATAATCCATACCTTTGATTAACTTGGTTACGAGATAAGGACAAAATGAAAAGGGCATTTATATTTTACATATTGATGCCCTTTTCATTTTTTCAAATTTTAAAATATCTACCTCACCTTACTCAATTTCACCTGGCTTATACCAGACTCTTTGGTAATTTGAACTGTATATTGTCCTGCGGCTAGTTCGTCTAAATCCAGTGGAATGTTGTGCTGACCTTCTTGAATGTTTCCATCATAGAAGACGGCAACTCTTGAACCAAGCAAATCATAGGCTTCAATTTTAACCCATTCGTTCAAAGCATTGAAACGTATTGTTGTTTTACTGTGCGCTGGATTCGGGAAGAGTATCGCTTTTGCTTTTTCTTCCTCACTTTCTTCCTCTATGCCGAGATTACATGCACCTAAAACATCATAGAAAGTTACCGTCTGCTCAAACATGGTCTGGATTTCTACTGGATCAACCTCAAACCATTGCTTCAATATGGACGCGTAAATATCTCGGAAGTCAAATTGCATTGGGACACCATCTTGGTTGGATATTGTATTGCTAATCGTTGGGTTATTTCCCATGATACCAGCACTAACACACGAGCCAAACAAAAACATAGGTGCAGCATCACCGTGATCGGTACCGTAACTCGCATTCGCAGCAATCTGACGTCCAAATTCTGAAAATGTCATTCCTGCAACACGATTGGCAATCCCAATTAGTTCGCAATCATCTTGGAAAGCGGCGATTGCATCCGAAACTGTTTTCATTAATTCAGCATGCATACCGGTCAATGAATTAGTCGGCGAAACTTGTTGGTCATGTGTATCAAAACCGTTGATATTCAAGATATAAACCTTAGTGTCCAAACCTCCAGAAATCATTTGAGCTACATAGCGCAATTGCACAGCCAAAGCATTTGTTGGATCGTACATTGTCGATAAAGTCGTCCCAGCATTGGCGGATTGATTGATTTGATTACCATACGCATTGGACTGCCCAATCATGGTTGTAATGTACTCCATATGCGAACCGTAATAGGTTCCATCGTTCAAAGCGGCAGAAGTTTGCAAAGAAAATGTTTCAAACGGATCTTCAACGGCATGTGAGAAATTTCCCATCAAGCCTTGGCAAGTCGCTGAAACATCATATCCCATAGAAATGGCAAATGGATCAGGATAGGTATTGTTGGGGTAAGCACTTGGGTAGTTTGGATAATCATTGTCCATAGCTCTTCCCAACCAACCTGTTGTTATCTGTGGATTCAAAGCCCCAGTAGTCCATATATCCATGGAACGGAAATGAGAACGATTCTGTTCGGGATATCCAACACTTTGAATGATCGCCAACTTACCGCTATCATACAAGTTTTTCATTCCTGTCATTTCGTGATGCAAACCTACCTCTGGTGTCAAAGAAAGAATTTGTGGTTCAGGCATCAAAATGGAAGAACGTTGCACCATCAAATTGGCGTATTGGTCTTTTGGAATTACAGTATTCAATCCGTCATTTCCACCATTCAATCGAATAATCACCAAAACACGATCTTCAGCCATTTTCGAGTAAGCGAAAAGCTTTTTGGAAACGGCTTGCATTTTCATATTGTTCACCACGAAGGGTGCAGCAGCCCCAGCAATGGATACATTTTTTACGAACTTTCTTCTTTTCATATTCTATGCTTTTTCGAACTCAAATAGTTTGAAATTCGGCCATTTTAAATAATCGTGATAAAACCAATTCTACGCGAATCCTTACTGGATCTGCAAAGGCAGGGTTTCCTATATTCGCTTGATAATCATTGTACTGAAGTGTCCATTCGAAATCTGGCTGGCCGTTAGTCAAAATAAATTTCAAACCCAACTTCGTGCCGGCATCTACATTCTTTGGACAATAAAGGGCACACAGGTCATCAATGACATCCACCGCGCTTGGGGGTAATGATAATCCATCTACTATGTTCAATGCATTTACTTTATAGAAATTTCCACCAACGTTAATACCGTTATATTGAGTTAAATAAGAAGCCAAATCAAAACGTTGTTTCAGGGATGTGGAATTCAACCATAATTTTGAAAAAGAAGGTTCTTGATAATAGGCAGGCCAGCCACCGACATTTGGAGGTGACATATAATCTTGACCAAGAACTCCCATAGCCCAATACAGATTCAAATACATGGAATAATCTGTTACCAAATCTACATTAGGAACAGACTGCGAAGTATTAAACCACGAAAAAACAGCTTCAGCAGGGTTTTTGATCAACGAACCTCTAATCGCAATGTCATAAAAATGATCGCTTTTCAACAACTGGTCCATTACTGGTAAGATATCGAAATTGTTAATGGTTAGAGTCTGAGCCATAATCGGAATCACATTAGTCAACACATCTGTCGTCATATCGTAATTCACGAAATAACGATAAAGCTTTTTACATATAAAGGTAGCGGCTGATGGTTGTTGGAAAATAACATCGATGTAATCCGAATATTCGTTTGCACCATTACCCGAAATTTGCACATTGCCAAAATGATTGGAAAGCTGTTTTGTAGTGTTATCGTGATATTGAGGTATAAAAACAGAAACAGGAGATGTCATTGTTGTACTTCGTAAACCATCTACAGTATATCCTGTTAGTATTTTTGCTCCAGCGGCAACATCGTCCTCCGTATAGGTTGAGTAATCACCTGGACCGATTTGTACACCTTTCCCTAAAGTATATAACTCCAATAGTTCTCGAGAAAAATTTTCATTGGGAGAATAGACGTTATTCGAAGCGCCATTCAAAAACAAGAGCATGGCTGGATCTATCGTAATGTCCTTGATCATTTGCTTGAAATTACCAAGGGCTTCCGATCTTATTATTTCATGATAATTGTAGGTCGCTCTTGAATCAAAAACACCTTCCAATGCAAAGTGATTTTGCCAAAACAAACACATTTTTTCAGAAATATCAGCTGTATTGGTATTCAAACGCTGCATCATCCAAGCCACCAAGGAGCGGTAACGAGCGTTTTCATTCGACTGTGTATCTGGTCCTTGATAAACGCTATTAACCCATGTCGTTCCAAAGGGAGCAACTGTTTCTTGAGGGTCATACGCAAGTGGCGGATTTACGGAAGGAATCGTCAACAAACTTGTTACTGTGGCATTCATACCATTCGTAAGGGCTGTTTGAATTTGCTGATAAGTTGCTCCGAACATTGCTCTTCGCATTAAATGAGCGGCTTGGTCGAAGGTCCATGGACCGGTATATGGGCTCATATTGAGCGAAACCGGCTGATCTACAATAACATCTGGAGTCATAGGTCAATATTTATTGCAATTTATAAATTTATTTTTAAAAAGGAAAATTCAATTTTAAACACCATATTATTAATATGTTGTCAATTGATTATCAGTGCTTTTGGATAAAGTTGATATTTCTTTTGAGTCCATCAAATTTTGTTCTTTTTACCGCACTTAATTTGAATAGTTCCTGAAATGTAATTTCCGAAAGCTCATTCCAATCTTCAGTGCTTAATTCCATCAATTTCTCGTTTGGAGTAAATCTTGGCTCAGAATGTGTTTTGGAAAAGCGATTCCATGGACAAACGTCTTGGCAAATGTCACACCCAAACATCCAATTCTCCATTTTGCCTTGAAATTCGGAAGGGATAATTTGGTCTTTTAACTCTATGGTCAAATAGCTGATGCACTTAGAACCATCCACTACGTATGGTTCAATAATTGCATCTGTCGGACAATCGTCAATACAAGCTGTACAAGTACCACAGTAATCTTTTATTGGACCGTCATACTTCAATTCTAGATCTAGAATTAATTCTGCTATGAAGAAAAAAGAGCCCTGTTTTGGATGAATCAAATTGCTGTTTTTACCCATCCAACCCAAACCACTTTTTTTAGCCCATACCTTGTCCATGACCGGAGCCGAATCGACAAAAACACGTCCTCCAACTTCGCCTATTTCCTCTTGTATAGCTTGAAATAAAGTTTTGAGTTTGTCTTTTATCACAAAATGATAATCCTCACCGTAGGCATATTTCGAAATTTGTGGAGCATCTGGATTTTGAGTTTCTTCAGGAAAATAATTTAAAAGAAGTGATACAACACTTTTAGCATCATCAACCAACAATCTTGGGTCTAAGCGCTTATCAAAATGATCGGCCATATAGCTCATTTTGCCGTGATGATTTTTATTCAACCAATCCTCCAAGCGTGGTGCTTCCTCCTCTAGAAATCCAGCCTTTGAAATACCACAAAAGAAAAAGCCCAAATCCTGGGCCTTTTGCTTTATAAATCGAGTATGTTTTTCTATGTTTTGCATGGATTAAAATAAACCTCCTTGCTCCCAACCTCTGTTGAATCCTAAATGTTTGTAAGCCTTTTCAGTCGCTTTTCTGCCACGTGGCGTGCGCATTAAAAAGCCTTCTTGAATGAGGAATGGTTCATAAACTTCTTCCAACGTTCCCGCATTTTCGCCAATCGCGGTTGCAATGGTCGTTAAACCAACTGGACCACCAGCAAACTTCTCTATAATTGTGGTAAGCATGCGATTATCCATTTCATCCAAACCATTTTTATCCACATGCAAGGCTTCTAGACCGTATTCTGTGATGTCTAAAGTAATGGTTCCATTGCCTTTGATTTGAGCAAAATCGCGAATTCGTCGCAATAAAGCATTGGCAATTCTTGGTGTTCCTCTGCTTCTGCTGGCAATTTGATACGCCGCTGTTGCTTCAATCTCAATATTCAATAACCCAGCTGATCGTTCGACAATGTTGGTTAAGGTTTCGGCATCATAATATTGCAATCGAGAATTGATGCCAAATCGCGCACGTAAAGGAGAGGTGAGTAAACCTGAACGAGTTGTCGCACCAATTAACGTAAATGGATTTAAGCTAATTTGAACGGTTCGTGCATTTGGCCCTGTATCAATCATAATATCGATACAATAATCCTCCATAGCAGAATATAGGTATTCTTCCACTACAGGCGATAAACGATGAATCTCATCTATAAAGAGCACATCACCTGTTTCTAAATTGGTGAGCAAACCTGCAAGGTCGCCAGGCTTATCCAACACAGGACCACTGGTAACCTTAAAACCAACGTTCAATTCATTCGCAATGATATTGGCTAAAGTCGTTTTACCCAAACCTGGAGGTCCATGCAATAAAACATGATCCAAAGGTTCATTTCTGAGAGTCGCCGCTTTAACGAAAATTTCAAGATTCTCCACAATACCAGGCTGACCCGCAAAATCATTGAGGTATTTGGGACGCAAGACTTTGTCATAATCTTGGTCGCCAGCTTGTTCTGCTTCTTCTCGATAATCGAATGATTCCTCCAATTGATTTTGCTTTATCCAAAAATACAAAAACCCTTCATCCCGATAACAATCGAGAGAAGGGCTTTTTGCTTATAATTTTTTCTTAATGCTCTTCCTCACCTTCGGCCAAAGGAACCGTTTGAGGAATGAAATCATCCTCAGCTCCCGGCTTTGAGTAATCATAAGGCCATCTGTGTACTGTCGGCAATTCTCCTGGCCAGTTACCGTGAACGTGTTCAACAGGCGTTGTCCACTCTAAGGTATTTGATCTCCATGGATTTTGAGTTGCAATTGGACCTCTAAAAATCGAATAGAAGAAATTGAACAAGAATAACAATTGACCCAAAGCAGCTATTATGGCGAAAATGGTAATGATGACATTCAAATCCACAATCATATCTCCAGCAACTGAATCGAATTCATTGTTAACTGAGTTGTCATAATAACGTCTTGGTGCTCCAGCGATGCCTACGAAGTGCATTGGGAAGAAAACTCCGTATGCTCCAACAATTGTAATCCAGAAATGAGCATAACCCATACGTAAATTCATCATACGGCCGTACATTTTTGGGAACCAATGGTAAACACCGGCAAACATTCCAAATACTGCAGACATACCCATTACAACATGGAAGTGAGCTACGACAAAGTACGTATCATGAACAGCAATATCCAAAGCTGAATCCGCTAAAATGATTCCAGTAACACCACCTGTAATGAAGGTAGAAACCAAACCAATGGCGAACAACATTGCAGGAGTTAAGTTCAAAGAACCTTTCCACAAAGTTGTGATGTAGTTAAACACTTTTACAGCTGAAGGAATTGCAATCAATAGCGTAGTAAATACAAAGACCGAACCTAGGAAAGGATTCATCCCGGTAATAAACATGTGATGTCCCCAAACAATAAATGAAAGGAAACCGATAGCCAAAATTGAACCAATCATCGCACGATAACCAAAGATAGGTTTACGCGCATTGGTCGATATAATTTCTGATGAAAGGCCCAGTGCTGGTAATAATACAATGTACACTTCAGGGTGACCCAAGAACCAGAATAAATGCTGATACAAAATAGGTGAACCGCCCGAATTCGTTAACATTTCACCTCCCACAATGATATCAGAAAGATAGAAACTTGTTCCTGCCAATCTATCCATCATTAGCAACAAAGCTGCAGATAAAAGAACTGGGAAAGAAAGTACACCCAAAACTGCCGTTACGAAAAACGCCCATATCGTCAATGGCATACGTGTCATTTTCATCCCTTTTGTACGAAGGTTTAAAACAGTAACGATATAGTTCAAAGATCCAATCAATGAAGAAGCGATGAAAATAGTCATTGAAACTAACCACAAAGTCATTCCCGTACCCGAACCGCTAACGGCTTGAGGTAAGGCAGAAAGTGGCGGATAAACTGTCCAACCGGCCATCGCTGGTCCTGTCTCAACGAACATAGATGCCAACATGATAATTGATGACAAGAAAAAGAACCAATAGGATAACATATTCAAGAAGCCAGAAGCCATATCACGTGCACCTAATTGCAATGGAATAAGCATGTTGGAGAAAGTTCCTGACAAACCACCTGTCAAAAGGAAGAAGACCATGATTGTACCATGAATCGTCACCAATCCGAGATACATATCTTCTTTCAAAACTCCTCCTGGCGCCCAAGTTTCTCCTAAAAAGAAAGAAAGGAAATCAGAGCTTTCTCCTGGCCAAGCCAATTGAATTCTGAACAAAATAGATAATAACATCGCCACGACACCCATGAAAACAGCAGTCATCAAAAACTGCTTACCAATCATTTTATGGTCTTGGCTAAAAATATATTTAGAAACGAAACCTTCCTCGTGGTGAGCGTGATCATCATGATGACCGTGGTTTCCGTGTGCTTCGTGCGCTACTGCCGACATTTTATATTCTATTTAAATTTTTATTAATTCGATTATTTCACTGGTTCTACAAGTACTGCTGCGGTATCTGCCGCTGGAGCATCTGTTGGTGCTTCTGCTGGAGCAGCTGGAGGCATCATTATAGATTTAAAATTACCCGTAACTTTTTTGCTATCCATCCAAGTTTTGTAATCTGCTTTCGATAGAACCACAATCATCATTTTCATTTTGTAATGTGAACCACCACATATCTTATTACACATCAAAACATAATTAAATGCATCGTTGTTCATCTTCAACCGCATATCTGTTGTTGTGATATTCGGAGTGAATTTAAATCGTGTAACTTGTCCAGGAACTGCATTCATTTGTGCTCTAAAATGCGGGAAATAAGCAGAGTGGATAACATCTTTTGATCGGAATGTAAATTCATATGGTTTGTCCACACATAAATACAAAGTATCCTTTTGGATTACGTCATCATATCCCTGAGCATCCAACTTCTTGTCATATCGCTCACGCATTTGATACAAAAGACGGATTAATCTTTGTTTACGACTCAAGTCATTAATCATCTTTTCTCTATCCAAAGGAATCATCATTAACTTTCTGTCATTCAATTTAGCCTCTATCGTTTTGATACCACTCGCACCACTTTCCATTTCTGCAATGGCAGAATCAATAGTCGCGGATGTCATTAAAGCCAATTCATTGGTGCCGGTTGTCAATTTGTAATCAAACTTTCCTAGTTTGTTGTCATCACCAGCGTAACGAGCCGTCCAGTCATATTGCTTAGCAAATAACTCAACACGCAACGCCTCGGCACCCGATTCGTCCGTGATTTCATTCCATGAACGCAAACCTAAAATGATGATAACTGCCAAAACAATCGCAGGAACTACTGTCCATATCATCTCCAATTTGTTGTCATGCGGAAAATAGTATGCTTTTACCCCCGGTTTCTTGATGTATCTCCAAGAAAAGTAAAACAATAAGAAATTCGTTAAAAAGAATACCGCAATAATGATAATTAAGTTCAAACTCATCAACCAGTCATAACCTTTACCGTGAACTGAAGCTGCCTCACCACGACCTGTCCAACCGTATTTTGCCATCAACCATATAAATCCAATGAACAAAAGACCCATGAAAAGGAACATCAATTTTCCGTTCATATTATTGTCTCGGATATTGACTTCACTCTCACCTTGCTTCGTCATTTTTGAAGATAGCTCATACAAACGCATCAATTGAGCGATGGCAAATACTCCAAGGACAAGGACTGCTATTATTATTAATTTACTTCCCATTTTTTATTCTTTTAGGCAAATTCTTTTTTTCTCAATTAAATTTCGTGGTGAATACTTTCGTCTAAGAAAGGGTGATTCACCGGTGTAAGTGGCGCTTTGGTCAAATTAACTAGCAACATTCTGATAAAGAAACCAGCCAACAAAACAGCCATTCCTATTTCCATGAAGCCGATATGTGCGTTTTTACCCATTGATCCTGCAGAAATCATAATCCATACGTCTAACCAGTGACCGGCAAGAATAATCATTCCAACGAAAGTCAGTATACCTGCATGTCGTTTTGCATCTCTTGACATTAATATTAACATCGGAAAAGCAAAATTGATTATAAACATGAAGAAATAAATGAATCTGAAATCTTGAGTTCTTGTTACATAGTAAGTTACCTCCTCAGGAATGTTAGCGTACCAGATCAACATGTATTGTGAGAAGAACAAGTAAGACCACAAGAAAGATGTTGCGAAAACCCATTTTCCTATATCGTGGATATGACTTTCATTCACTTTCGGTAAATACCCTTGTTTTTTCAAATAAAGAACAGTCAAAACAGTCACGACCATTGCAGAACACCACATTCCAGCAAATGTATACCATCCAAACAAAGTGGAGAACCAGTGCACATCAACTGACATCAACCAATCCCATGAAGACATTGAACTGAATACGGCAAAGAATACTAAAAACAAAGCACCTTGACGATAGTTTTTAAAGTGTAAATCTGTTCCACCAACTCTATCTTCTTCCAAAGAGCGTTTGCGGAAACTGTTCCAGAAGTACAAATAAACACCCAAGTAAATTATCGTACGTGCCCAGAAAAAACCTTTGTTTAAGTAAAATGATTTTCCTTGGATAATTGGGTCGGCTGCAACTACTTCTTTATCCATCCAGATATAGATGTGCGCTCCGTCCATAAAGGTAATGATCAATAAAGCCAGAGCTAAAAATGCTGCTCCAAAAGGCAAAAAGCCTGATTGCGCCTCAATTACACGTTTTACAGATGCATACCAACCCGACTCTGTTGCGTACTGCAATGTCAAAAAGAAAAACGCACCCAGAGCTAATGCAAAGAAGAAAAAACCATTGGTCAATCCATTAACCATTAAGCGCTGCCACAAATTACCTGAATGGTCGGCAATAATTCCTATGATTAAGCTTAATGCCCCCAATCCCATTAAGATTAGTGTCAACATTTTTGCTTTATTCGATATTTTGAATTCCATTTTTATTGAGTTAAAAACGTTTTTTATTTAGTTACTGTATCAGCCGCCGCTGCAACTGGTGCTGAAGCCGTTGTTCCGTCTGCATTAAACTTACCATAATCAGGAAATTGGAACTGACGAACGTAATGCACCAAAGTCCAGATTTCTTTCTTATTCAATAAGGATGAATGAGCACCCATTGCATTTCTACCGTAATAGATAGAATAGAATATCTGTCCATCTCCAAGAGCCGCTCTCTCTGTATAAGCTGGTACGCCTGCATAAGCACCACTGACCATCATTGGACCATTTCCGTCCCCTTTTTCACCATGACAGTGCATACATTTGGACGTATAGAGTTCCTTTCCTTTTTTGAAAATCCCTTCTGCATTTGCAGCCGTCAATATCAATGGATTCTTATCCGCCGCAGCTTTTAAATATTCATCTTCTGAAGTCAAATCCGAATTATACATTCCATGTGTTGTTTTGAAAGCTACATTTGCTTTACGCGCATAAGGAAGCATCAACAAAACATCTTCTTGGTTCGTTCCAACATAAGGAATTGTACTGTGAGGAGGAACTAAAGCAGAAATTCGATATTTCACACTGTCTTGTTCACGTCCTCTAACTTCTCCATAATCAACATATGGTTCAATTGCTGGCGAACGATACATATCTGGCATATACTCCAATCCTGAACTATCTGGATCAGAAACGCATGAACCCATCAACAATACTGTTGCTAGTCCCAATGTCATTTTAACGATTGCCGTTACTTTCATTTTCATCTGTCTTTATTTTGTTTTGTCAGACTTGTCAGCCTAAGCTAACCAAATGGCAAATTTTTATACTTCTTTTTGATCTAATTCTACAATTCCCGTTTCCTTCAACATACCTTGCAAATCATCTGCTGTGAATTTGCTGTTCTCTGCCGTTCTGATTTCCATTACAAAACGGTCATCCGTTGTACGTGGATCAGGATTGTATGCTGGCATTCCAGGTAAGGTTTTGTTTCTCAACATATAGGTTATCGCCATTCCATGCGCTGCACACAAAACTGTGAACTCAAATGTAATTGGAACGAAAGCCAACATGTTGTCTAAATACGTTTCATTTGGTTTACCACCAATATTCATCGGCCAATCAACAACCATGATGTAGCGCATACAAATTGTTGCCAATAAAAGTCCCGTCAATCCGTAGATGAAGGCCATAATACCCAAGCGCGTATTTTTTATTCCAATGATTGGATCAATACCGTGAATTGGAAATGGAGAAAATACTTCACTTACTTTAACTCCTTTTGACACTAAATGTTTCGCCCCATCTTTGAGGATATCATCATCGTCATACATTGCATAAAAAACTTTCTCTGCCATGCTTTCTACTATTGATTGTTATGATTATCTCCATGATGTGCATCAGGAGCATTTTTGTATGATTCACCTGAACTCTTCAAGATTGTTTTCACTTCATTTAAAGCCAATACTGGGAAGAAACGAGCGAATAACAAGAAGAATACGAAGAATAATCCGATTGTACCTACATATACCCCGATATCAATATGACTTGGGAAATGCATACTCCAAGAAGATGGTAAGTAATCTCTGTGCAATGATGTCACGATAATTACGTAACGCTCAAACCACATACCGATATTTACCACAATTGAAATAACAAAGGTGAAAATCAAACTTGTTCTCAATTTTTTAAACCACATCAATTGTGGAGAAAGAACGTTACAAGTCATCATGGACCAATATGCCCACCAGTAAGGACCGGTAGCACGATTGATGAAGGCATAAGCTTCATATTCTACTCCTGAATACCATGAGATGAATAACTCTGTGATGTATGCCGTTCCAACAATTGAACCTGTAACCATGATTACGATATTCATGTATTCGACGTGCTTCGTATGGATGTATGCTTCAAGCCCCATTGCCTTTCGCATGACCAACATTAAGGTCTGTACCATCGCGAAACCAGAGAATACGGCTCCAGCAACAAAATACGGCGGGAAAATGGTTGTATGCCAACCAGGAATAACTGAAGTGGCAAAGTCAAAGGATACAATAGAGTGAACCGAGAATACCAAAGGTGTAGCCAAACCAGCCAATACCAAGGAAACCAATTCGAAACGATTCCAATGTTTTGCTCTTCCTGACCATCCAAAAGAAAGAATGGAGTACATTTTCTTTGAAATAGGCTTTTTCGCTCTATCTCGAATTGTTGCAAAATCTGGAATCAAACCGATGTACCAGAATACAAGTGAAACCGAAAGGTAAGTTGTAATGGCGAAAACGTCCCAAAGTAAAGGGGAGTTAAAGTTTACCCATAGGGAACCAAATTGATTCGGTAAAGGTAAAACCCAGTATCCCAACCACAAACGTCCCATGTGAATCAAAGGGAAGAGACCTGCCATGAATACGGCAAAAATCGTCATCGCCTCTGCGGAACGGTTAATCGCCATTCTCCATTTCTGACGGAATAATAACAATACAGCAGAAATTAAGGTTCCGGCGTGACCAATACCTACCCACCATACGAAATTGGTAATATCCCAAGCCCATCCAATGGTTTTGTTTAGTCCCCAGACACCAACTCCAGTGCCTAATAGATAGAGAATACATCCTATTCCGTATAAACCAATGATGGCCGCTATACCAAACAAGATATACCACATGCGTGGCGCCTTGTCTTCGATTGGACGGCATACATCCTCAGTGACGTCATGAAAGGATTTGTGTCCTAATATGAGGGGTTCTCTAATTGCTGCTTCCTTATGCATTACAGTCTAATTTATTTCTTAATTAATGATGTGCTTTTTCTCCATGTGATGCATCGTGACCTCCGCCATGTGCTTCAACTTTTACTTCCTTTTGGATAGAAGCCAACTTACTATTTTCGTGATTTCGAACTTTCGTTTTGTACCAAACATTTGGTTTCACACCTACTTCTTCCAAAGCCTGGTATGCTCGTTTGTCTCCTGAACTTGTTCTAACCATTGATTTCAAATCGTTCCAGTCACCAACTATGATTGCGTTTGTTGGACAAGCATCAGAACAAGCTGTCGTCACATCTCCATCCATAACCGGACGTTCTGCTGTCTTAGCCACCAATTTACCCGCTTGGATACGTTGTACGCAGAAAGAACATTTTTCCATTACACCTCTTGTACGAACCGTTACGTCTGGATTTAATACCATACGTCCTAAGTCGTCTTGAGCTGGGTTGATTTCTGTAAATTTCTTGTAAGATGGGTAGTTGAACCAGTTGAAACGACGTACTTTATAAGGACAGTTGTTCGCACAATATCTTGTTCCGATACATCTGTTGTATGCCATTTGGTTCAATCCTTCATTACTGTGATTCGTTGCTGCAACTGGACAAACTGTTTCACATGGTGCATGATTACAGTGGTGACACATCATCGGTTGATGAACTACCGTTGGATTTTTCGCTGCAATTTCTGCTTTTGCGAAGAATTCCATTTTGCTCATGTCGTGTTTGTCACGTGTCCCTACCGCAGCTTCAACATCAGAAGCAAAATAACGGTCAATACGCAACCAGTGCATCTCACGACCTCTTCTTACCTCATCTTTTCCTACGACAGGAACATTATTCTCTGATTGACAAGCAATTAAACAAGCTCCACAACCAATACATCCGTTCAAGTCGACAGTCATAGCCCAACGGTGGCCAATTTTTTCAACTGGATGTGCATCCCACAAGTCAAATTCACTAATTGGAGCTGGTTCATGATGACCATCATCGTTTAACTTTTCTAGCGTGAATTCTTTGTTGTAAGCACTTTTATCTTTCTTTAAGTAAGTACCTAAAGTTGTTTCCTTAACGATAGAATTACGCGCCATCACTGTATGGTGAATTTGCGTTGCAGCTATTGGATAAATATCTTCACCTTTTGTCATGGAAGCAACACCTGAATAGCTCATTGTGCCATTTTCCATTCCTACGAAAGAGAAAACATTTGCTCCAATTGGTTTTGGATTATCATTTTCGTCTGTTGCAGTTCCACCGTATTCTTTCGTCTGGAAAGCGGCTGTTCCAATTTCTTCACCGTTTGCTCCTCTTCCGTAACCTAATGCGATACCAATGGTACCGATAGCTTGACCTGGAACAGGATAAACTGGCAATGTAACCGATTTGTTTCCAACTTTTACAGTGGCCACATTTAATCCACTTTCTTGATCGAAAGTAGTTCGGTAATTGTCACCCATTTCAACTGGGTTCATTGTAATATAGTTGTCCCAAGTTACTTTCGTAATTGGATCTGGAAGTTCTTGCAACCAAGGGTTATTCGCTTGTGCTCCAACTCCAATACCTGCTTTTTGATACATTTGAATCTCTAAAGCACCACCTTTTGGCAATTTCGAAGACAATCCACTCAATGCACCTTCGTTAAAGGTAGGAACTGTTGCCTCTGGAATTGTATCTGAACCAACACTGTTGTGTACAGCCAATCCCCAATATGTATCCCAATCCGTTGTTTCAGTTTGAGCATCAAAGCCCCAAAGTTTCCACAAAGCTTGAATTTCGTTGAAATGTACTTTGGAATCTTTGCCACCACGACTTGCTTTACCACCCCAAACCATCATTGATTCAACAGCATCTGCCGTTTTGTGCAAAGGACGAATTGTAGGTTGTGCAATAGAGTAATGACTGGCTTTCGGATTAAAATCATTCCAAGCCTCTAAAGCATGGTGATCTGGACAAATATATTGACAAAGAGCTGCTGTTTCGTCTGCATGAGATGCAAATGAAACTGTATTCTTCATTTTCTTTAATGCTTTTGCGAAGGTATCACCATTCGACAAAGTATAAACTGGATTTACTCCGTAAAATAAAACCATGTCTGGACCTTTACCAGCGATAACATTATTGACGAACTTGTTCATTTTGTCATCTTCTGACATAAACATGTTCACTTTATCATTCACATTGATGGTTTTGCCATAGGCACCCAACACCATGTTTAATTTATTCACTAAAACTTGTACCGCTGCGTTGTTAGAACCAGCGATTACCAAAGATTCACCTTTTGAGCTTTTCAATGCTTTGATTGCATCGTTTGCCACTTTTTTAGCCTCTTCATTCGGTATGTCAGTTGAAACACCACTAACTGGTGCTCCCATTGCGCTCAACATATAAGCCAAGACATTCGCTTCTTGAGACGGTTTAATCATACCACGACCATCGGCGTTTGAACCAGAAATGGACATGTTGGCTTCAAACTGGAAGTGTTTTGACATCCACTCACCATCAGGGTTTCTTCTTGAACCGTATTGACCAGTATATTGCGTAGCAAGCAACCAGTTATTCAAAAAGTCAGCTCCAACAGAAACTATTGTTTTTGCTTTTGTGAAATCGTAGTCAGGAATAAATGCTTCACCGAAAGATTCCATGTTTGCTTTGCGGATACCTGCGTATGATTGCGCATCGTATTGAATATGCTCGAACAAATTATTTTCTGGAGTTGCTCCAGCGGCAGCTGATAAAGCCTCTATTCCACTGTAAACAGAAGGACTGATGATGGAATTGGAAACCAATGTAACTTTTCCACCTTTTGATTTCACTTGTGCAATAGCCGCCATGATTTCTTTATCAATAGTCGACCAATTGCTCGTTTTACCAGCTTTCGTCGGCGCTTTTAATCTAGAGCTATCGTACAATCCAAGAACAGATGCAATGATTTGTGCATTTGTTGTCCCTTTTGTAATACCGTAATCTTTATTTCCCTTGATGAAAATAGGACGACCTTCACGCGTTTTTACTAAAATGCTTGCATATGAGTTACCATCATAATATGTTGAAGCATACCAAGTTGGCATACCTGGCGTGACATTCTCAGGCTTATTAACATAAGGTATAGCTTTTACAACTGGCGCTTCACAAGCAGCAACAGTAGCCGCAGCCACACTAAATCCTAAAAATTTCAAAAAGTCTCGACGACCAGTTGATGACTCAGCCACCCCCTCTTCATTCAAAAACTCATCAACGGATGTTTCTCTCGGAAACTCTTGATCTCTATTTTGGATAAACTCGGGCGTTTCTTTTAATTCGTCAACCCCCTTCCAATATTTTTTTGTCAATTCCATAATCTATTTCGAGTACTCGATTCTTTAATCTATTAATAGTGACATTTAGCACATTCCCATCCGCCTAGTTCTTTCACTGTGACTTTACCATCTTCCAGGTATTTGTCGTAAAGCTTGCGGTCATTGTTCAATAATCTTTTATGAATTTCAGCGTAGTAACCACCTTTTGCGTCCAATGGTCCCGTTGCGATTTCTTTCGCACCATGACATTCGATACACCAACCCATTGTTAAAGTAGGTCTTGTCAATTGAACATTTCCTTCTATTTTATTCAATTCCTCAACTGGTTGTATTTTCGCTACTTCTTTTTGTTTGGTCATGTCACCGTGACATTGCTTACAATCTATTCCTCCGACATTTACGTGCTGTGAGTGAGGGAAGTAAACGTGATCAGGCAAAGCATGTACTTTATTCCAAACAATTTCTTTTGTTTTTCCATTGTAACTTCCACCATTCGCTGGATCAAATCCTGCGGCATCATAAAGTTTTGCGATTTGCAATTGTTGAGCTGGCGTAACACCGTTAATCTGTTTGTGACAGTTCATACATACATTGATAGTAGGTAATCCAGCGGATTTGGATTTGTCAACGGAGTTGTGACAGTATTTACAATCAATACCGTTTACACCTGTGTGGATGTCATGCGGGAAAGCGATTGGTTGAGAAGGTTGGTAACCTGAAACAACACCAATGTTACCTAGACCTTGCAATCCCCAAACAGCTAGAGTCAAAACAACGAGCATAGTTGTTAAACCAACTTTACCTTTATTGTGGTATGCCCAAGATTTGAACTCACCCCAATAACTCAATCCTTCTTCTACTTCTTTACCTTCAGCAAGCGATGTTGCGTTTTTCAACTGACGACGAACACCACCAACAGCTGCAATAACTACAAAGAATATCGTACCAAGTAGTACCCAAACCCAAGTGTTGGATGTTTCTTGCGTTTCACCTGCAACAACAGCTCCACCATCTGCTGGCGCACCCGGTAAAGCAGCTCCTGGAAGCGGCTGTGCATCAATCCAATCCATGATTTCATCAATCTGTTCCTTTTTTAAATCAGGGAACATATTCATGGCTGTAGGTGACCATGCAGATACAGTATTTGCATATGGATCGCTGGCAGCAGCATTTTGCCAATTGTTCACCCATTTATAGATACCATCTTCCACGCCGCTTCCAGCCGCCCATTTTGCACGGACTTCAAACAACTTTGGACCAGTTCCATCTTTGTGGGGTTGGTGGCAACTTGCGCATTTCGCTTTGAAAAGGGCTTCTCCTTGTGCCGCGGAGTTGAAAGTGAAGGCCATTAACGCTACTGTGAGCAAGCCAAAACACCATTGGTTATATTTTCTAAACATCTGATTGATAGATATTTTCATTTAAAAAAGTTCAGTTAACGAGTAAAATAACACTTTTTAACGCTTGCAAATTTAGCAGAATCAATAGACCTCATGACAGTTTTATGACAATTTTTAAGACAGTTTTACCTAATTTAAAATCATTCTAAATAAGCAATATGTATTCTGACAAAAACGTATCGTTTGTATTTTTTTTTCGTATACCTTAAACAACAGAATTTAATTCAAATTTGTTTTGGCAAGGTTCTTGAAAAACTAATTTTTTTTGAGAAGATTTTATTGAAGAATTTGAACAAAATAATGAAGTGAATATTTTGTTGGGAATTAATTATCTTTGCAGAGTCAATTACATTGAATAAAATGAAAAATATAATAAGCATATTTCTACTGATGTTAACCCTAATGAGTCAAGCACAGGAGGGAAAAATAGAAATCATCAAAGATCCTCGTTTGGATGCTTTGGTTCGCAACCAAGAGGACAGACAGACTGTTATGGGGATTCCGCAAGTTCCTGGTTTTAGAATTCAGTTGATCTTTGATAATGACAAAAAGAAAATTGACAATTTACGTTCGAAATTTATTGCGCAAAATCCAGGTGTAGATACCTATGTTATTTACAACGCTCCCAATTATATCCTTAAGGCTGGCAATTTTGTCGAAAGAAGTGATGCCTTGAGAGTGCGTGATCAAGCCTTAAAGATTTTTCCAACGGCTTTTGTTACCAAAGAAATGGTGAATATGCCCCGAATTGAGGAGTAATTTTTCAAAACAAACTCTTGCCATGGCGGTTACAAACGAAAAATTTGGCAAGGCCTATAAATTGTGTCACGACAAAAAAATCCAGAAGGTTTTTAAGGAGGGGAATAAAATATTCAAATTCCCTTTTAACGCTCTTTTTATAACTTCCGAAGAAAAACTTTCTACCCTGTTTCAAGTGGTCATATCCGTTCCAAAGAGAAATTTCAAAAAAGCGCATGACCGCAATCGTTTAAAAAGGTTAATTCGAGAGGCCGTTCGTAAGAATAAATTAATTTTGGAAGAGTTCCTGATTGATAAAAATTTAAATCTTTCTTTCGTTCTGATATACAGTCACAAAGAAGAGATGACATTTGACGAAATACAAGATAAAATGAAAATCTTTTTTACCCAACTCATTAATGAAGTTAAGCATGAAAAATTCAATTAATTACGTTTTTACCCTTCTTTTACTTTTGACCTTAACCTTCGGATTTAATGCTGAAGTCAAAGCGCAATCCAACGGATTTGAAGTCATAAAAAACATTGAGTTATTGGATTTAATTTATCAGCATTTAGACATGTATTTTGTGGATGAGCCACAAGTTGGAACTTTGTCCAAAACGGGAATCGATGCCATGCTGAAGGAATTGGATCCCTATACTGTTTATTATCACGAAAGCAATATTGAAGATTACCGATTGATGACAACGGGTCAATATGGAGGTGTTGGTGCCTTGATTCGTAAAATTGGAGATTATTCTTTTTTTGTAGAACCGTCTGAAGGAAATCCAGCCCAATTGTCTGGTATTCAGGCAGGTGATAAAATCTTGTCAATCGACGGAAAAGAGATGAAAAACAAAGATTCTGGAGAAGTTTCGGAAGCTTTGAAAGGTCCAAAAGGAACAACAATAGAAGTAAAAGTGGAACGAGGAACAGAAGTGAAAACAATTCCAATTACCAGGGATGAAATTAAAATGGCAGATGTTCCTTATTCTGGTATGATCAACGAGAAAGTTGGCTACATCAAATTGAATGGTTTCACCCAAACAGCATCTGCCGACGTTAAAAAGGCCTTTCTAGCTTTAAAGAGCGAAGGCATGAGTGAATTGATTCTTGATCTTCGCGGTAATGGTGGTGGTTTGCTCATCGAAGCGGTGAAAATCGTGAATATGTTTGTCAAAAAAGGACAATCCGTCGTAACGACAAGAGGTCGAGTGGCAGATGAAAATCGCGACTACCTAACCATGGATGCTCCCCTAGATTTGTCAATTCCCATAACCGTGCTAGTTGATGAAAACAGCGCATCAGCCAGTGAAATTGTTGCTGGTAGTCTACAAGATTTGGACAGAGCAGTAATCATAGGAACAACCTCATTTGGAAAAGGACTAGTTCAAAGAACCTATGACTTGAAGTACGGTTCCAAGATGAAATTAACCATTGCAAAATATTACACGCCATCAGGCAGATGTGTTCAGCGTTTGGAATATTATGACAAGGAACAAGGAATGAAACCAGCAGAAATTCCAGATTCCTTGGTTAAGAAATTTAAAACAGCCAATGGTCGTGAAGTTATTGATGGAAGAGGTATTGAGCCTGATATTCACGTAGAGAAAGATGAATTGAGCCGATTGACAGGAACATTATATGTGGAAAATATCATTTTTAATTTCGCCACAAATTATGCAAGAAGTCACGCCACAATTCCTGAAGCGGGTGTGTTTACACTGACGGATCAAGACTATGAAACTTTCAAAAGTTTTGCCTTGAAACAAGACTTTGAGTATTCAACTGCCTCGGAAGAAATGCTGAAAAAATTAAAAGAAACTGTCGAAGAGGAAGGTTATTTTGATGGAGCAAATGCTGAATATGAGGCTTTATTGGCAAAGGTAGTTCCTTCAAAAGAGAGCGATTTAGATAAATTCAAAAAGGAAATCAAAGAAATTTTAGAGAATGAAATTGTCTCTCGTTACTATTTTCAAACGGGCAGAACGATTGACTCTTTTAGAACAGATGATTTTGTATTGAAAGCAATCGAAATCCTTCAAGACAATAACAAGTACAACAGTACGTTGAAACCTTAAAGTTTTTTTATGCTCGATCGCTGGTTCGGTCCAAAAATCCATCATTATCTTCATATTGTTGGTTTTATGGTACTTGCATTTGGATTGCCCTTCAACAAAGTCCTGATGTCCATTGGTGCAATTTGGGGCGTGGGCAATTTGATTTTAGAAGGTGACTTTTCAAGTTACCTCCAACGTATTAAAAACAACAAAGCCTATTTATTTCTGCTTGGATTCTTTTTACTCCATCTGGTCGCTCTTGCATGGACAAAAAACTTCGATTATGCCTTCCACGATTTAAGAATAAAACTGCCATTGTTGGCCGTTCCTTTGGCTTTGGTGGCGCATCCGATTACCAACAGAAAAGAAATTCATGTTTTACTATTGACTTTCCTTTCCAGTGTTCTCATGATTTCATGCATCAATGGGGCTCATTATTTTAATATGACGGCATCCGATATCGCTAAAAACTTTCGCGAGATTTCCATTTTTGGTTCTCATATTCGTTTCTCAATTTTAGTAGTTATCGGAGCGCTCATTTCTGTCTATTTCTTTTATGCAACGAAAAAATGGAAATGGGTTTTTATTCCAATACTCGTCTGGTTTCTCTTCTATACTTACTTCAGTCAGGTGCTCTCAGGTTTGCTTTCAACCCTTATTGCATTTCTTTTTTTATTGCTCTATTTTGTTTGGCACAAAAAAGTTCTCCTTTATATGTTTACATCCTTGTGCATGATTTTATTGCTAGGAATCGTGTATTCATTGAATGAAGTAAGAATAAATTCACCTTATGATTTTTCTAAGCTGGATGTATATTCGCCCAGAGGAAACCTTTATTATCACGACTCTATTCATCCCTCCTTTGAAAACGGAAAGCCTGTTTACACCTACATTTCCTACGATGAATTGGAAGAACAATGGGATAACTATTTTTCCATCCCTTACACTGGGAAAGACAAAAAAAACAATCCTATTCAAACCACTTTGTATCGCTATATGACCGCATTGGATCTTCGAAAAGACGAAGATGGATTAAAAAAATTATCCAAATCTGACATCAAAAATATCGAAACAGGCATAGCCACACCCAAACATTTGGAAAAAGGTTTTTTAGGAAGGATTGAATCATTGAAATATTCCCTTGAAAATCATAATGACCCGAATAATTCAACCGTTTTACAAAGATTAGAATACTGGAAAACAGCACTCAAAATTATCCAAGAGCACCCTGTTTTGGGTGTTGGAACAGGAGATGTGCAAGACGCTTTTGATTTTCAATATGAAAAAAATAAAAGCAAATTACTGCCCATGTATAGGCATCGATCCCACAACATGTTTTTGACCATACAGCTTAGTTTAGGTATTATGGGAACCCTGCTCATTCTTCTTTTTATTCGTCAATTTCTTGTTTTCAACCATTTGTCAAAAAACCTACTAGCTTTTTGCATTTTTGGTGCGATTGTAGGGTCATTTTTCGTCGAAGACACATTAGAAACCCAAACGGGGGTAACACTTTTTTCATTCTTCATTGGACTTTTCCTTGTAAGTTGGGAACCACTTTCCAAAAGGAATTCTTGAGGTAAGAAATTTCTTTCCTACTGTTTGTTGTATCTTTGCAAAAACTTTTCGTCATGCGTTTCGAACTGACCAGAGATTTCCTAGATCAAATTAATCTTGCGATAGCGGATGATGATCGTGTTTGGATAGACGAAAACATAGCCCACTTGCACTACGCGGATATCGCTGAGATTATCGATGAGCTAGATACAGACGACGCAAAAATTCTCTATTACTGTCTCGACGAAGAATTGCAAGGTGACGTTCTGATGGAATTGGAAGAAGAAATTCGAGATCGTTTCTTGAAATCTCTTTCTTCCAAAGAAATGGCCGATCAGCTCGAAAATCTCGATTCGGATGATGCTGCGGATATTCTTGGTGAATTATCCGACGAAAAAATTCAGGAAGTCATTTCTCAAATGGAGGATGATGACGCAGCAGAAGATATTGTCGACCTCTTAAATTACGACGAAGACACAGCTGGAGGTTTGATGCAAAAAGAGTTTATTCAAGCTCGCTTAGATTGGCCGGTGAATCGGTGTCTGGTGGAATTGCGCAGACAAGCTGAAGATGTAGAAAAAGTATATACCATTTATGTCGTTGACAACCTGAATAAATTGGTTGGTTTGTTGTCTTTGAAAAGGCTCTTATTCGCCAATCCAAAAAGTAAAATACAAGAACTTTATTCTGAAAAAAATATCATTTCTGTGCGCACCAGCGATAGCAGTGAGGATGTGGCTCGGGTAATGGAAAAATATGATTTAGTAGCTATCCCAGTGCTTGACTTACAAGACAAGTTGGTAGGAAGAATTACCATTGACGACGTCGTAGATGTCATCAAAGAAGAGGCAGACAAAGATTTCCAATTGGCTTCTGGTATTTCCGAACGAATAGGCAGTGATTCGACAGTTTGGCGTATTTCTAGAGCACGTTTGCCTTGGTTGCTAATTGGAATGTTGGGAGGAATACTCGGTGCCCAAGTCATTTCGGGATTTGAAGGCGGAATCACAGCCGTTCCAGCATTAGCCTTTTTTATTCCACTTATCACTGCGATGGGTGGAAATGTTGGCGTACAGTCCTCGGCCATTGTCGTACAATCTCTTGCTAAAGGAAACGACCTCTTTGGCACAATTGGGAAACGTATTGCAAAGGAAACCGTAGTCGGTTTAATTAATGGCTCCCTGTTGGCTATCTTGATTTATGGTTTTGCTTACTTTTTTGGTTCACCCTTGCTCGGTTTGGTGGTAAGTATTTCTCTGTTCACAGTCATACTCTTTGCAGCAATTTTCGGCACTTTGATTCCGCTTTTGCTTGACCGTTATAATATTGATCCTGCGCTAGCAACAGGACCATTTGTCACCACATTAAACGATGTTCTCGGACTATTCATCTATTTCAGTATAGGTATGCTTTTATTCAGTGAAAACGCATGAAAATCCTTTTTTTAGATAGTGTTCATCCTATTTTAAACGATCGATTGACTCAAAATGGATTCGAATGTATCCATTTAGAAAACTCCACCATTTCCGAAATAGAGCCTTTGCTTGAAACCGCGCAAGGTATTGTCATACGTTCCAGATTCCCTATGAATGCAGCTTTCTTGGATAAGTGTCCGAAAATAAAATTTATTGCACGATCTGGTGCAGGAATGGAGAATATTGACATTCCTTACTGCGAACAACGCGGTATTCAATTATATAATTCACCCGAAGGCAATCGAAATGCGGTTGGTGAGCATGCTTTAGGGATGTTACTGACGCTGTTTAATCATCTGCATACGGCCAAAGCAGAAATTAAAAAAGGCATTTGGGATAGAGAAGGAAATAGGGGAATGGAAATTGATGGAAAAACCATTGGAATCATCGGGTTTGGTCATAACGGTAGATCTTTTGCTCAAAAACTACGCGGCTTTAATTGTCAGATTTTAGCTTACGATAAATATGTAACAGGATATGCCAGTGAAATTGTAAAAGAAAGTACCCTTGATGAGATTTACCAAAAAGCAGATGTAATTAGTTTTCATGTTCCTCAAAATAAAGAAACGGTATCCTATTTCAACAGTAATTTTCTGCAGGCAATGAAAAAACCATTTTTCCTGATAAATATTTCTCGAGGAAAGGTCGTTGAGAGCAAAATTGTGGTCGCAGGACTAAAAAATAAAAAAATATTAGGTGCTGCGTTAGATGTTTTGGATTACGAGAATGCAACATTTGAAAACACTTTGGAGAACGTTCAAGATGATGACTTAATTTATCTTTTAAATAACCTTAATGTTCTCTTAACGCCTCACGTAGCAGGATGGACAGACGAAAGCTACGAAAAATTAAGTTCTGTACTAGCCGATAAAATATTATTAGAATTCTCAACATAGGACAATTTTCCTTATGCATGCATACTAATTTAGCCTTCCAAGTTTTCAACCATCGACCTATTAAAAAAAAGTTAATTTGCAGACTTTTTTCATTATTGTTTCGTTTTAAAGTTATATATTTGTAGTAGAAATGTTAGGGATTTGTATCCTAAACATCAAAAAAAAGATTTAAGATTTAGTTTTCATAAGTAGTAGTAGTTTAGGTTTAGGTACAACAAAGGAGGGCTCCCGCTCTCCTTTGTTCTTTTATAGACATTTGGGCTTCCATCAAGACAGCTATCAGAGCTCAGTTAACATTCGTCTGCACCCCAATCATGGTTCATTATTTCAAAGCTCTTCGTTTCAAGTTTTACCTTGATGTTTCAAGCTGACCCCTAAAATTGGAGAGGGTGATATAAAAACAGATTTTTTACCTTACTTTTGTCGCCAATTATCCCTATGAAAAACATACGTAACTTCTGTATTATCGCTCATATTGACCATGGTAAAAGCACCTTGGCCGATCGCTTGTTGCAAACCACTGGTACAATATCAGATCGTGATATGCAAGCTCAAGCGCTTGATGATATGGATTTGGAGCGCGAACGTGGTATAACCATAAAAAGTCACGCCATCCAAATGAACTATAAATTTGAAGGTGAAGACTATATTCTCAATTTAATTGACACGCCAGGTCACGTAGATTTTTCTTATGAAGTTTCTCGTTCAATTGCCGCTTGTGAAGGGGCTCTTTTGATAGTAGATGCTTCACAGGGTATAGAAGCGCAGACCATATCCAATTTATACTTGGCTTTAGAACATGATTTGGAAATTATTCCAATTCTAAATAAAATGGATTTGCCGGGAGCAATGCCAGAGGAAGTTTCTGATCAAATTATTGAGTTATTGGGATGCGAGCAAGAGGATATCATTCCTGCTTCTGGTAAAACGGGTTTAGGAGTCGATGCAATTTTATCTGCAGTTATCCATCGTATTCCTGCTCCAAAAGGTGATGAAAACGCTCCTTTGCAAGCCATGATATTTGATTCTGTATTCAATCCCTTTAGAGGGATAATCGCATACTATCGCGTTCGAAATGGAGTAATTCGTAAAGGACAAAAAGTAAAGTTTTTCAATACAGGCAAGAGCTATAATGCTGATGAAATTGGAATTTTGAAAATGACTCCTTCACCAAGAACGGAAGTACGAGCCGGAGATGTAGGATATATCATTTCCGGAATCAAACAAGCGAATGAAGTAAAAGTAGGAGACACCATTACCAACCTTGTGAACCCATGCGATACTGCTATCAAGGGATTTGAGGACGTAAAACCTATGGTTTTCGCCGGTATCTATCCCGTGGATACGGAAGATTATGAAGAATTGCGTTATTCCATGGAAAAATTGCAACTCAATGATTCTTCTTTGGTTTTCGAACCTGAATCTTCAGCGGCCTTAGGGTTTGGATTCCGTTGTGGATTCCTCGGGATGCTCCACATGGAAATTATCCAAGAGCGTTTGGAACGTGAGTTCAATATGACTGTTATTACAACGGTTCCCAACGTATCCTACAAAGCCTATATGCGTGGCAATCCTGACCAAGAAGTTATCGTCAACAACCCATCTGAATTACCCGATCCATCTGGAATGGAACGAATTGAAGAACCATATATTCGAGCGCAAGTCATTACAAAATCAGAGTATGTTGGTCAAATTATGACCTTATGTATAGAAAAGCGTGGTGAATTAAAAAACCAAGTGTATTTGACGCAAGATAGAGTTGAAATTACTTTTGAAATGCCAATGGCCGAGATTATTTTTGACTTCTATGATAGATTGAAAACAGTGTCCAGAGGTTACGCATCTTTCGATTATCATCCAATTGGCTATGTCACTTCGGATCTCATCAAAATGGATTTATTACTGAATGCTGAATCTGTCGATGCGCTTTCAGCCCTTGTTCACAGAAGCAATGCCTTTGATTTAGGGAAACGTATTTGTTTGAAATTAAAAGAACTGATTCCTCGACAACAATTTGAGATTCCTATTCAGGCGGCAATTGGTGCTAAAATCATTGCACGTGAAACCATCAAAGCTTTACGTAAGGACGTTACCGCCAAATGTTACGGTGGAGATATTTCCCGTAAGCGTAAACTCTTGGAAAAGCAGAAAGCTGGAAAGAAACGTATGCGTCAAATTGGACGTGTTGAAGTTCCACAAGAAGCGTTTTTAGCTGTATTGAAACTTAACGATTAGACGTAATTAATTCGTTTCCTTATCTTTGGAACAAAATTTGTTTTCTTGTAAAAAAACAATAGCCATGAAAAAGTACCTTACCCTCTTTTCTATATTAGCCCTAGCGCTTATTTTGAATGCTTGCAATAAGAAAGGTTGTTCAGATCCAACGGCCGACAATTATGTTTCCAATGTTAAAAAAGCGCGTGATAAGAAATGTCAATACAACGGTGAAGGAATTTGTGGTGAAAATATTAGCTTTTGTTTTAACATCAACGGAACACAAAGAAAGGGGCAAGCTATTTTTACGGATGGTACTTCAGCAGGTGGAAACGTCAAAAAAATATTTTGGAAAACCACCTCTAGTCCATTTGGAAGCACTGGATACGAAGATATTATCATTTGGATTTACGGAAATAAAGAAGCAAGTTCGTACTCTTTATCCAATTCAGGTGCAGACAAAACTTTTCAAGCTGAATATTACAGCGGTCAGAACGGCTTTGTTCAAACAGCCACAAGCGGAAGTTTATCCATTAAAAAGGATAATAACTCAGATGGCTTAATCGCCACCTTTAGCTTCACTACACAATCGGGAACGCAAATAAAGGAAGGTAATATTTACAGATTGAATTAGAAAGGATTAATCCTCCTCTGTATCTTCTTCATCTACTGCAACGTCATCTTCAATTTCTTCCTCCTCTTCCTCTTCTTCGCCAACGTCAGCTGCATCATCGATGTCGTCAAAATCATCGTCATCATCATCATCAACGTTTATTGCTTTCGAAACCTTCGGAAACTTCACTAAATAAATAGTGTCTTCTGTTTCCCACACTAGAGCTTCCATGATGTCTCCCGTCGGTGTTTTAATTTCTGACAAATGATTGACATATCCATCTGGAAAATCTCTCAGAATACCTTTTTTTTGATCAATACTTAACTTGTCATAGCTGACAATTGCACGCTTTTTAACCATTACTGTGAATTATATATCCAACTTTATTATTCTATGAATGGGCAAAACCACATTCTTTTTTAAAACAATTTCATGATCTGTCAATCCCCAAATAGTTGTTTCAACATATTTGTTACCTTCCGTATCAGAGAAATAAATTCTTACCTTTTGGTGTTCTAAATTACCAAGTGCAATTGCTCGAGATAGGCTCTTTTTACGCGCGTTTTTTTCGCTTTCTTTTTTAAGTGCTTCATCAGCAGGGAAATGGGAATTCGCTACCTCTTCCTTCTCGACTAATTTAAATCCTTCTAATACCATGGCGGTGAAATTACGTGACTAATTTAATTTAAACTTGCAATTATGGTCAACATTTTCAAAAGTATTTTTCATAATTCTTGCCGTCAAGGTAAAAAATTAAACTAAAAAAGGGAAGCAATTGCCTCCCTTCTTTCAAAATAATTGTTCATTTATTGTTTACTGCTCAACGGGTTTTTCAAATTTGTCCATTCTACAAGGTGCATTTTTATCGTTCCAACTGGAATTTTTGCACGCACTAAAATTGGAATTTTGTTGTCGTCTGCCGTTACCCAAAAGTTGACGTCATCTTCACTTTTAAAGTATCTTCCTGTTTGAACCACTGGAACAAACTTGTGGCATTTAAATTTACCTTTTCGGATGTGAATGATCTCATCACCCACATATTTAACTTTCAAGGGAAATATTTCGTCGTCCATAAAGCATTTGAACTCAAACTTGTCGTATTTCTTCATGTTGTCGAAGTTCAAAGTTCGCGCATAATAGAAAGACGAAATCATATCTTGAATGCCCATTGGAACGGTAAATTCTTTTCCTTCACCATTGTCTACTTTGAGTTTGTCGTGTTTGAAGGTATAATCTTGGTTGATTTTATATCCGCCCTCATCTACTCTTCTCTTGAAAAACCAAGGGAAAATTCCTTGTTGATCCAAGAAAGTTTCGTAAGAATCCTCAACTTTATAAAAAGCGTTGAAGCCCCCAAGTGTTCGGCCCGTTCCTACAGCCTGATACAAAGATCGACCATTTCCTTTTTTCGTTGTACTTTTTATTTCCAAAATAGCCTCACCAGCATCCACGAAACCATATGTAACACGGTAACGCAACTTTTCTCCAATTCCAAAAGAGGTGTTTGTTCTAGTTGGGTATTTCACTGGGGAACTACTGACCATCAAGCCCATTCCGACCAAAATTGTACTGATATAAATTAACTTTTTCATTTTGTAAGTTTTATTCGAGATACATAGGAACAAATGGTATGCCAAAAAACCAATTTACTTATAATGAAACAAAGGAAGTTTATTCACATAGTATTTTTTACTCGGCGGAAGTTGAATTTGCATGACACCCATAGCATAGGTGCTTTCTTCAATTGAGCTGCCTTGGGCATAAAATGTAAAATGTCTTTCCAATTCTACGAAAACTTCAAATCCATCCTTATTGATAAATCCATAGGCAAAAACAGAGTCTTGAAAGCTTGACATTTTAAAAACATCTCCTTTGATGAACATGGGATCAATTTCCACTTCTGTCATGATTTTTTCCTTTTGTTTCCAGTTGTCTAGGATATCAATCTCCAACTTGAGATGAAAACTGTCGATGGGTGTGATATAGCAACCTGCAATGATATTTTTTCCTTGAATGGGGTCAGTTCCAATAAACAATAATCGCTTTTCTTGGGTGAATTCGAGTTCGGAGAAAGACCTGCTCGCTATTAATAACATCAATAAGACTAATTTGTACTTCAATTAATACCTGAGTTCATTATTATAACAAGATACTTGCATGTACTGAAAGCCTTGATATTCTTTTTTCGACAGAGTTTTGTACCAAGGATATTTATTTTTTTCATCGATAATCTTGAAAAGTTCTCTAAGGTCCACCCAAAAAACTTCATATCCACTATAAAATTCATCACTTTTAAAATAGAAACTTAAACCCACAGGAACAAATTCATATTGATTGGTGGATGGATTTAGGATACGTTTTTCCTTGATTCTGATTTCATCAATTTGCTTCGTGGCAAAATAATAAACCTCTCTCGTAGGATAAACATATTCCTCAAAACCTGTTGCTGGATTGAACATAGTCATTGGTTCTCCAAATTCGTCAACTATTGGAATGTCTGGTTGTGGGCGGTACATCGTAAAATAAGGACGCCAATCATCCCAATTATTGGTATCATCAATTGCATTATGCAATTCCTTTTGATAGTCAATAAAATACCATTCATGATTACCATTTGGATCTTTTTCTTCTCGGTAATTTCTTAGTTCGTTATTTTCAACAAAACGTTGTATCACACGAATTAGATCTGCCTCCTCAGCAAGTGTAGAATCCAACCCAAAAATAGTCGCGTTTTTTTCTGTTGGTGAGAGCGCTATCCAACGAGCACTAATGCAGGTTGTATCCGTAAGTTGCGCTATTCCAAAACATGGCAGGAATAGTAAGAGTAAAACAATGATTTTCATATTGACTTTTATAATGTATGTCAATTTTCCCAAAAGGTTACGAAACTATAACTCTTTCTCTACGACCGCACGAACGATGAAATCTCCCGCTAAACCAAGACTAGAAGAAGTATACCAAGTGCCTCCCGATTGAATCCAGTTACCGTTTACAGCGCTTATTCCGTCCTCATCTCTCGCAATAAAAGGTAAACCACTGGACGTTTTCTCAAGTGAAATCCGCATACTTTGGCCAACAGAAAATTGAACCAGTTCTCCTGAAAAATCTATTTCTTGCATCAAGTTATCATCTGGAGTAATGCTGTAGGTATTCGAAAACACGATGGGACTTGGGCTACCTGTTCCTCCATATCGATAAATACGCAAAACCACATCAACAGGTCCTGAAGCCAATCCACCATAAAGAAACTGTATTTTTTTAATCGTTACTTTATTGCTTAAGGGACCAAATTGAACTTCTGCCGTTTCTCCAGCAACAAATCCCCCTATAAAAGTTTTACTACCACCATCCACATAACTATCATTGCGTAAAGTGTCCATTTGAAAAACCCGACCAGGAGTTGGTATCACCGTAGGCGTTGTATCTTTCTTTTTACAAGAAAGTGAACTGATAAGAAACAATGAACCAAATATGAATAGCATCTTTTTCATAAAACTCGTTTTAAAAATTTTATTCGCTCGTATAATTTACCCTGTCCCTATCTATCTGCATGCGAACGAATTACAGAAACGAATATACGTCCTTTTTTCAAAAAAACTTCTTTTTAAACCTTTTGAAAGAATGTAAAAACAATCAAAAAAACTTAAACCACAAAATTCACAATCTTCCCCGGAACGATAATCACCTTTTTTGGTTCTTTTCCTTCCAAATATTTTTGGGTTTGTTCCATCGCTAAAATTTCTTTTTGCATGTCTGGAACGCTCATAGACAAGTCTAAATTGACCGTGAAACGCATTTTTCCGTTGAAAGAAACCGGGTAATCGTAAGACGATTCAACCAAGTGGCTTTCGTCAAATTTTGGAAAACTCGCCGTGGAAACCGTTCCCGCTTCGTGACCCAGCATGTGCCACAATTCTTCTGTAATGTGCGGTGCAAAAGAGGAAAGTAAAACCACCAAAGGTTCTAGTACCTGCCGTTGATTGCATTTTTGCTCCGTCAATTCATTGACACAAATCATGAAAGTAGAAACGCCTGTATTGAAGGAAAAACGCTCCAAATCCTCACCAATTTTCTTGATTGTTTTGTGTAAGGTTTTCATGCTTTCTTTGCTCGGTGCTTCATCAGAAATAGCCCAATTGTTGTCTTTGTCATGAAACAAACGCCAGAACTTGCGCAAGAAATTGTGTACCCCGTTAATCCCTTTTGTGTCCCACGGTTTGCTTTGTTCCAGCGGTCCTAAGAACATTTCATACATGCGCAAGGTATCCGCTCCAAATTTTTCAACGAGCTCGTCTGGAGTTTGTACGTTGTATTTGGATTTGGACATTTTTTCTACTTCGTGACCGCAGATGTAGGTTCCGTCGTCTTCTAAAATGAACTCAGCATCTTTAAATTCAGGTCGCCATTTTTTAAATGCTTCGATATCAAGTTTGTCATTTTCAACAAATGCTATTTCAACATGATTCGAAATGAATAAAAAATCAAAATCAATCTCAATTTTTGGTTCATTTGGATAAACTTGTCTCAGCTGACTTCCAAAAAACAGTAAGGAATCGATTTCATTTTCATTAAGCTCACTTTCCTCTATTATTTTTAAATCATCATCTAATAACCCGATACCAATTTCTTGATTTATAAAAAGATAATGGACATATCTAGCTCCTACTTGATTTAAAGTTATACTGAGGTTATTTGATACAAAAATTGGAAAAGGTCGTTTGACAATCGTTGTGGAAATTCTAGATGGATTAATCATCTTAACAAAACTACTCCTCCCCAAAATCATCCCCTGATTGATCATTTTCTGAAAGGGTTCATCAAAAGGAATGTAATCCAAATCGTACAAAAACTTTGTCCAGAAACGAGAATAGAGTAAATGGCCCGTTCCATGTTCGGCACCACCAATGTATAAATCCACATTTTGCCAATAATCTACTTTCTCTTTGGCAACGAATTCGTTTTCGTTGTGCGGATCCATGTAGCGCAAGAAATACCAAGAACTGCCTGCCCAACCTGGCATGGTGTTATATTCCATACGTTCGCCTTGGCTTACGTTCCATGCTTCTTTTTTCGCGCGCGCTAAAGGTGGTTCGCCTTCTTCTGTCGGCAAATATTTATCCACTTCAGGAAGGATTACAGGCAATTGCTTGTCATCCAACACTTTAGGAATGCCATTTTCGTAATACACAGGGAAAGGTTCGCCCCAATACCGCTGACGTGAGAAAATAGCGTCGCGCAAACGGTACAGTATTTTTCCTTTTCCTATTCCCGCTTCTTCAATTTTATGAATGGCCAATTTCATAGCTTTTTTGATGGGCAATCCGCTTAAGAAATCCGAATTGGAAATCAATCCTTCTTTTTCGGCATAAGCTGCTTCAGAAATATCGACATTTTCAAAAATGTTGATGATCTCAATTCCAAAATGATTGGCAAAATCCCAATCGCGTTGGTCGCCGCATGGAACAGCCATTACAGCTCCGGTTCCGTAACTTGCTAACACATAATCGCCAATCCAAATTTGGATTTTTTCACCTGTAAAAGGATGAATAGCAAAAGCGCCTGTATTCGCACCCGAAATATTTTTTACATCCGATTGACGGTCGCGTTCTGATTTGAGTGAAGCTTCTTTTTTGTAGGCTTCTATGGTTTCTTTTTGTTCTGGTGTTGTGATGAGATCCACCAAAGGATGTTCTGGCGCGAGCACCATGAAAGAGACGCCGAAGATGGTGTCGGGGCGGGTGGTGAAGACTTCGATGTGGGCTTCGACTCCGCTCAGCCCACGATCGACTCCAACCGCTGACTGAGCGGAGTCGAAGGCATCGGTTGGTGTATCGAAGGCAACGTTAAATTTTACCGAGCATCCCTCCGATTTCCCGATCCAATTGCGTTGGATTTCTTTGATGGAGTCGGTCCAATCTAAGGTTTCTAAACCATCTAGCAAGCGTTGTGCGTAAGCTTTGATGCGCATCGACCATTGGCGCATGAGTTTTTGTTCCACGGGATGTCCGCCACGCTCGGAAAGGCCATTCACCACCTCGTCGTTGGCCAAAACGGTTCCCAAAGCGGGACACCAATTTACCCAAGAGTCGGCGAGATACGCCATGCGGTATTCTTGTAAAATGTTTTCTTTTTCGTTGGTGGAAAAATTTTTCCAATCAACATCAGAAAAAGATTCTTCGTAATCGGTGCATGCTTTGATGCTTGCATTTCCGTTTTCTTCAAAACGCGCAATTAGGGTTTCTATGCGTTCGGATTTTTGGGTACCATTGTTGAACCAGGCATTGAACAATTGCTTAAAAATCCATTGCGTCCATTTGTAATATTCTGGTGAAGATGTTCTTACTTCTCGGTCCCAATCAAAACAGAAACCCATTTGATCCAATTGATCACGGTATCTTTTTATATTTGCTTCGGTCGTAATTGCAGGATGCTGACCTGTTTGAATAGCGTATTGTTCGGCGGGTAATCCAAAGGAATCATAACCCATGGGATGCAGAACGTTGAAACCTTGCAATTTTTTGTAGCGAGCAAAAATATCCGATGCGATATATCCGAGAGGGTGGCCAACATGCAATCCTGCGCCTGATGGATAAGGAAACATATCGAGTACATAATATTTGGGTTTCGTTGAATCTTCAAGGACACGGTACGTTTTATTATCGGCCCAATATTTCCTCCACTTCTTCTCGTTTTCTAAAAAATTGTATTCCATCTTGATTTGCTTCGCTGAATTTTTGCCCACAAAGATAAGTTGTTTCAGCTAACCAAGTGACATTGTAATACTTCTATTGAAAAAAGCATATCTTTAATCCTTCGTTGATGAACAGAATCTCCAAAATATTATTTCTACTTGGGCTAACCCTGCTTTTTGTTTATTTCCCCTTGAAATCATTTTCGCAAGAAAATAAGAAGTCTGTTCTAGAATTAGCCGTTAAAAATGCCAATGATGAAGATGCAAAAACCAAAGCCTATGTTGAATTAGGTGAATTTTATTTGGAAACCGATATTGAAAAGGCCGAATCATTAAGAGAAAATCTTGAAAATGAAACCGTAAGTTTTAATAAGTTGAACCGAACAAAATTAATACTGCTGAACGTCAAAATCCTTGAAAAAATTGGAAATTACCAAGGTTACTTAGAGCGTATGAAATACTTCGATAAGTTAGACTATTCGAAGTTTCATTCAGAAATTCGTGCTGAAATATTAACCAATAAAGGATTTGTAGCCACTTTTACTAATGATAGAGGAACTGCCCAAAAATTATTCAACGAAGCACTTACATTAGTTAAAGCAACACGTGATTTTACTGAATCGACAAATATTTATAATCTACTTGCCTATGAAGCTTTGATCAACAGAGAGAAAATTAAAGCGATAGAATATACCGAGAAAGCTATAGAATATGCGCGAAGATCCGGAAATAAAAGAGACTTATCCGATTGTTTCAACACGCAGGCCAACATATATCATTTCTTCGGTGAAAACGACGTTTCAATTCGCAAAAATTTTCTTGCTTTTGAACTGGTCAATCAGGAAAAAGCCTATTATGAACTTTCCCGTTTTGCCTATGAAATCGGACAAATGCAAGAATCGGTCGGCAATTTGGGAGGTGCGAACTATTATTATGAAATCTCTCTCGAAAACGCCAAAAAAGTAAATGACAAAAGTCAGATGGGACAGGCATATTCTGCCATTGCAAATGTTTTGCGACGAGACAAAAAGCACAAAGAAAGTTTGAAAATGAACTTCGATGCACTGAAATTGGCCAACCCTGAGAAAGATCAAATTCGTGTAGGAGATATTGAAAAAAATATTGGTCAGAATTTAAAGGACATCGGTGCGCTTTCGGAAGCAAAAAAGCATTACGAAAAGGCCATTAAACATTATGAGGATGGAAAAAACCAAGGACGAGTAGGAGAAATATACTTTTTATTAGGAGAAATATTATACGCAGAAGGCACTAAAAAACAAGCTTTGGATATTTTGCTTAAATCCATTTCTATTAGCGAATCGTTCGGTTCCCAAGAAGCAAAGTTCAAAACTTACCCTTTGGTCGCAAAAATATATAACGACCTGAATCAAAAAGATTTATCCATCAAATACTTGTCTGAATATATTGATTTCTCAGAAAAAACATACGAACAAGAGGCCAACAGTAAAATTGCCCAATTGGGGGAACAATTTCGCTCGGAGGAACGAGATAGAATGATTGCTAAACAGGCCGAAAGTCTAGATAAGCAAAAACGTGTACGGCAACTGACAGAATCAAAATTAGAAAACGCGACCTTGCGTTCTCGGCTTCAAACTTACTTGCTGATAGCATTTCTGGTCATCATTATTCTCGTTTCTGTTATCGGTTTTTTCAGAAATAGGCAGATTGCCATTCAACAGAAAAGAAAAGAGGCAGAAATGTCCCAAATTTTATTGCGTACTCAAATGAATCCGCATTTCATTTTTAACGCCATGTCGATAATTCAGAGCTATATTTATGAAAACGATGTCAAGTCGTCAAGCGAATTCCTGGTCAGCTTTTCTCGCTTAATTCGCCTGATTTTAGAAAATTCACCTAAGGAATTTATTACCATTGCCACGGAAATTGACATCTTGACAAAATATCTCGAAACGCAAAAAATACGTTTTGAAAAACGTTTTGAATACGAGATTATTTGTCCGGAAAAATTGATATTCGAAAACACCCTCATCCCTCCGATGATTACGCAACCTTTTGTAGAGAACTCTATTGAACATGGAGAACTTCACCGCATTAAAAACGGTAAAATAATCATTCGTTTCGCCGAACAAAATAGCATGTTGGCTATAGAAATTGAGGACAATGGTGTAGGAAGAGAGCATGCCGGGAAAAATAAAAAAGGAATAGACCACCAAAGCATGGCTCTAAAGATTTCTACGGATAGAATTCGCATTATAAATGAAAAGCAGAAATCTTCCGGAAGTCTGCATATTTCAGATTTAGATCCCGAAAATAATTCTGGAACTTTAGTAGAAATTTTCTTACCTCTTAAAAAAGAACTAATTTAATACTCAAAATATTCCATTTGAAAAAAGTACTAATTATTGACGATGAAAAAAGAACCCGAGATCTCGTTCAGAAGATGATCGATTCTTTTGAATTGGAAATTATTTGTATTTCGGAAGGAGAGGGTGTTTTGTCTGGAATTGAAGCCATTAATCGACATGAACCAGATATTGTTCTTTTAGACATTCAAATGCCTGATGGAACTGGTTTTGACATTTTAAAAAGTATCCCTAATCGCAAATTCGAAGTAGTTTTTTTTACTGCCCATGAAGAGTTTGCCATTAAGGCCATCAAACATTCAGCATTAGATTATTTACTAAAACCGGTGGACAGAGAAGAATTGAAAGATTCCATCGACAGAGCACTTAGTAATGTTTCGATACGCCAAAATTTTGACAATACGCGTTTAGAGCCGATGGATTCGCACAAAAAACGTCTGGTTCTCAAGACCTTAGAAAGCATCTATGTGGTTGAGTTGGAAAATATCATTCGATGTGAAGCGGATAGAAACTATACCACTTTTTACCTCAATGGCGGGAATAAAATTGTTGTTTCAAAAACTTTAAAAGAGTACGAAGTTCTGCTTTCTGGCTATAATTTTTTAAGGGTTCAACAATCCCATCTCATCAATCTTGAATACGTGGATCGTTATGATAAAGCAGAAGGTGGGCACGTCGTTATGAAGGACAATTCGCAAATCCCTCTTTCTCCCACGAAAAGAGAAGTTTTTTTTAGCATTTTAGAGAATATTTAGGCTTAGATAAATAAAACCACTTAAATATTCGACCAAACCCCCTATTTGAACAATTACCCACTAATATCATTTCATACAGTTTAAATTCGTTACAGGAAATAAGGAGAAAATTCTGGTTATTTCTTTTGTTCTTTTTTTGTTTTATGTGATGTAACTGCTTGGAGAGGCGGTTTCATTTTCTAGATTGATTTGAGAGTTTATAGTTCTTCATATCATATGAGCAAAAAAGACGGCACGCGAAAAAGAGTGTAACAGACTGAGGTAGCCAGAATTTATTCACTTGAATTACTCGCAGGACATTGTACCTAAGCTGCTAATATTTGACAGAGCTTAATTGCTTTGCAGAAAAGGTTGTCAACAGGCAACCTTTTTTATTTGCGATGAATTTTGTAAAGCACAGGTCGACTGGGGCTAGCATCATTTTCGATTGCCGCAACTTGAAGATTTAGAAAATATCTACCGTCCCTAGAGTGGTTGGGAACAAAAATGAACTCCGTTATAGTCTTTGAATAACTAGGATTCTCTGGTACACCCCAAAAAGCGTGATGAAAAGCCAACACTCCTTCATCTTCCTCTCTGTCCACCGATGGAAGATCGACCAAAAGATGTTGAACCCCCATTTCCGAAATATACGCAGCAATTGAACTTTCTAGATAAGGTGGATTGGTATGACTGTACCTGTGATTCCTTTTGTCAGACGAATTCGGCAAAGTTCGAAGAATTAATGCTTCTGGTCGAGAAGATTGAAGGTTGCATTGCTTTAGTTGAGACAAAGTTATCACCTGGTCACCGTTTGCAAGAATAGTGGGTTCAACTGATATTACCTCTGCTTCATAAAATAAAGGATGAGCAATAGAATTGACAGAATGAAATGCCTTAGTAATGTGACCCAAACTTTCTGTATGTGTGCCATGGGCATGAGGGTTGAAAAGGATATTGTTGAAATTGACTGATGCACCTTTCTCAACAGAGCCAATAAAATCGCCTGCTACGACGGGTGAAATTACTGGGTCGTCCAAATACCATGCATTGACTTGATTATCAATACCCCCAAAAGAAATTGACAAATCAATTCCTTCGTTCGTTTCTATGTATTCATCAGCACTCCCCAAAAACAACTTCATCCTATGTTCTTCCTTTTCTCAAAAATACCAATTTTTTGTACCTTGTTTTGAAAAAAAATGAAATTTACTTACCATGGTAATTATTTTTTACTATTTTTGATAAAAAATATTTGATATGAAAATAATGAACGTAATTTTAATGGCAGGAGCTGTAGCAGCTTTAACTGCTTGTGGTGGTGGAATTGATCAAGAAACACTTGACAATGCCGAAGTAACTATGAAAACTTTATCGGTAGATACTGAAGCTTCTTCTATTACTTGGAAAGGAATGAAAAATGCTGAGTATTTCCATACGGGAACAGTAAAATTTGCGGATGGATCTGCTGAATTTATTGATGGTAATTTGACATCTGGATCTTTCAATGTGGACATGAGCACAATTACTGTAACGGATCAAACGCCGGATGACAAAAAAGCAATGTTGGTTGGTCATTTGGGAACACCTGAGTTTTTTGACATCGCCAATAATGCCAAAGTATCAGTTTCATGTGGTGCTTACAGCGATGGAACATTACCTGTAACGATTAAAATGTCGGGTAAAGAAATCACTCAAAATGTTGCGGTTGATGTAACATACACAGACGACAAAGGAAGCATCACAGGTAATTTTGATTTGGATTTCAGTTCTCTTGACGCAGTAGGTTTCAAACCAGCTGAAGGAGAAACAGAATTTGTTCAGCCAACAATCAACTTTACATTGAATCTTCAATTGAAATAATTCAATCTAAAAATAAAATAGAGCGGACTCGATAATCATCGAGATTCGCTCTTTTTTTTTGTCTAATTTTGCGGACATGAGTAAAAAGAAAATCATACTGTTTGACCTAGGGGGTGTCTTAATCAATGTAGATTATAACAAAACAAAGGAGGCGTTTGAAGAATTAGGAATTGACGATTTCAACGCACTTTTTTCACAAGCGCAACAAAATGATTTATTCAGTGATTACGAAACGGGTAAGATATCATCTTTTCATTTCATCAATAAATTGTTGGAACTTCTCCCAGCAGGTACTTCCGCAAATCAAGTAGTTCACGCCTGGAATGCCATGATTCTCGATTTTCCAATAGAACGTATGAATTACATGGAAAAGCTCGCTGAAGAAGCTAAATTGTATGTTTTGAGCAACACAAACGATATCCACGTTGAAAAAGCACTTCGCAATCTGAAAAAAGTAACACCTAAAAAATTAGAAGATTATTTTACAGAAGTATTCTTTTCCCACGAAATTGGTGATCGCAAGCCCAATGTTTCTGCTTTTAAATTAGTATTGGAAAGAATGAATGCTCAACCAGAAGATGTTCTTTTTGTAGATGATAGTCTTCAACACATTGAAGCAGCCAAATCTCTTGGTATTGAAACTATTCACCTAACGCAAGAATTGCTGACACATCCTTACTTTTCTTGACAAAGCTCAACCAATAAGCCTGCTGTTGATTTTGGGTGTAGAAAAGCAATCCTTTTATTGTCTGCTCCATCTTTGGGGATTTCCTGAATAAAAACAAAATCGAGTTTTTTCAAGCGGTCAATTTCTTCATCTATATTTTCTACATCAAAGGCAACATGATGAAAGCCTCCGCCTCTTTTCGCTAGAAACTTAGCAATTGGGGATTTTTCATCCGTGGCTTCTAACAATTCTATTTTAGATTCCCCGACTTGAAAAAAAGCCGTTTTGACATATTCACTCTCTACTCCTTCCGTTTTATAACAAGGAACGCCGAGCAAGTTCTCATACATTTTTATCGCATCTTCCATATTCTCGACAGCAATTCCCAGATGTTCTATTTTTCTAAGCATAATCATTTTTTAACAAAACAAAGGGGCGAAACCCGAAATGTATCGTGGTCGCCCCAATGAAATATTGAAATATTTGTAACGATTAATTCTTGATGAACTTTTCGTTTACATTATCATAATTTATATAATAAACTCCTTTCACAAGATTGGTGCAATTGACCAAGCTACCAACCCCTTTTTTTACGATGTTACCGTAGGCGTCATAAATTTCGTATCTCGTTTCGGTAGGTTGATTCTCAACGAAAAATTCAATCTTATCCTTAACAATCGCTGGTTTTTTAGTAACTGGAGCCACTTTAGATCGGAACTTCGCTTGTGTTGAATATCTTCCTTTACCCGTATGGTCGAATTGAGCTACCCGAATAATGTTCTCTCCTGAATGTGGAGAAATTTGAAAGGAATAATTGTTTGTTCCCGATTTTCCAATTCCATCAACTTCGCCAATAGCGACCCACTTATTCCATCTGTATTGCTCAACAACAAAAGGCAATTCACCATCTTCCAATGTTGTTGACCAAGAGAGACGACCTTCAGGACTAACAGCGATGGTCATAATCTTATACGTACTCTTTGGCAAAAGCACCTCCGGATTTAAAATTTTTGGTTTACAACCGTCATTATGCTCAATGACGATAAAAACTTTTTCACCTATTCTTATGTTGAATTGAGCGAAATCGATTCCAAAAGCAGCCAAGCTAGTGCCTCCTGGTAAAACATCACCGTTGACGGTAACTTTGGTCGCGCAATAGCCGAAACCATCGGCATCCATGGGGTTTTGGATATATAAATTCTTCCCTTGATATACACCCTCAATTGAGAGAGTTGCATTCGTAGAGAAGCAAAATCCAATTATTCCAATAAACAAGAAAATTACGTTCTTCATCCTATGTACAAATTCAATTCGAAAAAAAATCCATTTCGCGACGTGTGTACGAAAATAACGGCATTTTAATTAATATCCAAACAATAAATGCGCCATTCTTTTTTTTATAACAGAAACCTTTACAATCATATTTATTAAATGTTCTGTTTCGTAACAAAAAAAGACACTGTTAACAAAAATCGTTTTTTTTTATTATTCTTGTATATACGTTAATTTCATCAATGAGTTGCAAAAGCCTGTCCGTTTATCTGTTATTGCTACTTTTCGTGAACGGATGCGGACCACAGAAGAAACAAGCCGAATTTGCTGGAGGCACCTTTAGTGTTTGCGTCAAATCGCGGTATTTGATGACTCAACCATCCATGATTGATGACTACACCACCGGGCAAATTCTCGGACAAGTATATGAAGGATTGGTTTCATTCAACCCAAAAAACTTAAGTATTCAGCCACAACTTGCTAAAAGCTATAAAATAAAAAACAACGGGCTTGTATATGAATTTACCTTAAGAGATGACGTTTATTTTCACGATTTTGGTGCAGACGAGGACGAACGAAAACTTACTGGAGAAGATGTTAAGTTTACAATAGAACACGCTTGTAAGCCAGATATTAAAAACAATCCGTCAGCCGCGTATTCGCTAGTTTTCCAGGACATACTAAAAGGAGCTAATGAATTTTATCTGGGTAAATCCGATAAAATTTCTGGATTAAAAATAAAGGGAAACAAGGTGACATTGGAACTTATACGATTTGATTATAATTTCTTGGAAAAGTTAAGCCAAATTTGCTGTGCGATAGTCTCCAACAGATTCGTTAAGGACACTGGCACACTCATTGGCACTGGACCGTTTATGATTTTGCCAGAATTTGACACTGCTGAAAAAATTACCTGTATTAAAAATCCAGAATATTACATGTTCGACAGTAAGGGGAACGCTTTGCCTTATCTTGACACGGTCGAATTTATCATTGAAAGTAAAAAACTGGTTCAGCTAGAATATTTTGAAAACAAAAAAATCGACATCATATCAGGATTGCCAACGAGCAGAATAACAGAAATGTTGGATGGTCGGAGCGCAGATTTTCAAAATGAACCGCCTTTACTCTATCTTCATAATTCCTCTGATTTGAGAACAGATTATTATTTTTTCGACATGACCGACACTAGATTTCGAGACACTAGAGTTCGTCAAGCGTTCAATTTGGCCGTTAATAAAATTAAAATTGGTCAAAACATACTCCGCAATCAATATTACGAATTAGGATCATACGGTATAGTTCCACCACTTAAAAATCTATTCCGTGGTTACGATTTCGAAAATGTGAAAAAGCATACGTATGATTTTAATCCTGAAAAGGCACGCAGACTCCTAGCAGAAGCTGGTTACCCGAACGGTAAAGATTTTGGCCCGGTTATTCTTCGTTTTAATATAGACGACGTGCATTCTGCTGTAGCTGATGAATTTGCCAAACAAATTTATGCTGAACTTGGAATAACTGTTAACATAGACGGGTCAACTTATGAGCGTTTATCAAATGACCAGGTTACAGGAAACGGAGATATATTCCGAACGGCTTGGGTCGCGGATTATCCCAATCCAGAGTCCTTTCTTCAGAAATTTGCTGGAAAATATGTTCCAAAAGATTCAAATCAACTCTCCTTATTGAACGATTCGAGATACATTAATCCACTTTTCGATGAAAACTTTGAAAAAGCCATTCATTCGACCAAGGTAATTGATAGAAGAAAATACTTCTCTTTAGCTGAAGTTGAATTAATGAAAGACCCTCCGCTCATTCCATTATGGTATAGTGGTGAAATGTGTATTATTTACAAAAACGTTCGGAATTTTTATTTCAACTCATTAAGCTTATATGATTTACGAGCTGTATATATCAAGGAATGGACTAAGGAAGAATATCAAAAATTCAATAATAAAAAATAAAACATCCGGTATGGCAAAAGTTTTTACAATTATCATTTTAGCTCTTTTTTCTCAATTATCGAATGCGCAACAACCCACTCAAAATGTGCGTGGCAAGGTTGTCGACGTTGAAAGTCAATATCCCTTAATCGGTGTAAAAGTAGAAGTTTTTGTAGGGGATACCAGCAAGAGATATCGTGCTTTGACAGATGACAATGGAGAATTCAATATTAATAACGTTCCAGTTGGTAAACATGGGTTATTGGCAACTATGATGGGGTTTGACGGAAAAAGCATGACAATTGAGGTCAATTCTGGCAAGGAAACCATCCTTAACATAGGCATGCAAGAAACTTTTCTTGAAAAAGAAGAAGTAACTGTTACAGCCAGAAAAAAAGGTGAAGTCATCAATGAAATGGCAACCATTTCTTCACAACAATTTAGTGTTGAGGAAACGAATCGCTATGCTGGTTCGAGATCTGACCCAGCGCGTATGGCTTCTAATTTTGCAGGTGTTCAGGGGGCTGATGATTCAAGAAACGACATTATCATCAGGGGAAATTCTCCTTTAGGAGTGGTTTGGAAAGTTGAAGGAGTCGACATCCCCAATCCAAGTCACTTTGCAACAGCTGGAAGTTCAGGGGGACCTGTTTCGGTGCTGAACAATAAAATTTTAGCCAATTCAGACTTTTTTATGTCCGCTTTTCCAGCGGAATATGGAAACAGTACCTCAGGAATTTTCGATTTAAAACTTAGAAATGGAAACAACGAAAATCATGAGTTTACAGCACAATTCGGTCTCTTAGGAACTGAAATTGCAGCGGAGGGACCATTGAATAGAGAAAAGAAATCCAGTTATTTGGTGATGGGTCGTTATTCCACTTTAAGCATGTTTCAAGCCTTGGGCATCCAAATAGGAACCACAGCTATTCCCGTTTATGGTGATGGAGCTTTGAAATTCAACTGGCGTCTAAAAAAGGGTGGGAATTTATCTTATTTTGCCATTGGTGGGAAAAGCAACATCAAAATCTTGGTTTCAGACCAAACCATAGTAACGGACGAATTGTACGGAGAAGGAGATCGAGACCAATATTTTGGAACGTCGATGTTGACAACAGGATTGGTCTATAAAAAATCTCTAAATGAAAAGACATTCATGAGCTCAACATTGGCTTACAATAGTGACAAATCAAAGTCACATCATGATTTTTTAATCCGCAGCACCTTCAAGGACAGCACCAGTGGCTCTGTAGTAGAGCGAATTAAAGTGGATTCACTTTTCCCTTTGATGGGATATTATTTCAATACCGATAAAGCATCCTATTATTTAGCGGTAACACACAAAGCAAACGTTCGTCACTTGATCAAAGCAGGGTTAAATTTTGACGCTATTTATGTCAATCAGATGGATTCGGTTTTGAACCAAGATTCTCTTAATGCAGGAAACTATGCTTTTTTCAACAATCGATGGGATTTCAAAGGGCTTTCCTTTTTAATTCAACCGTTCTTTCAATGGAAATACCGTATTACTGAAAAAATGGATTTCACAGCCGGAGTGCACGCTCAGTATTACTCTGGAAGCAATAGCCTTAGCCCTTTTGAACCTCGTTTGGGTTGGAAATACAGAATGAAGAACAATCAATCCGTTAGTGCTGGCGCTGGTCTACATAGTCAAATGCAACCCCTATACACCTATACCTATCATTTGCAAAACACGACAGATTTGCGTGGACATAACCGAAACATGGATTTCACGAAGAGTATTCATACGGGTTTAGGATATGAAAAATCATTTAAGAAAGGTTTCAATCTTCGTTCTGAAGTCTATTACCAGTATTTGTACAATATCCCTGTAGAAACAAATCCTAGCGCCTTTTCTTTGGTGAATTTAGGCGGTGGATTTCAACGGTTTTTCCCTGACACATTGGTAAATTCAGGAACAGGCTACAACTATGGATTAGAGATAACAATACAGAAATTTTTTGACAAAAGTTTCTTCTTCCTTTTTTCTGGTACATTGTATGATTCTAAGTACAGAGGAAGTGACAAAGTGCTAAGAAATACAAGTTACAACGGGTCTTATGTCGTTAATTTATTGGCTGGAAAGGAATTTAAGTTGAACACCAAAAATTCCATTTCTGCTGGATTGAAAGTTACTTACGCTGGTGGGAAGAGATATGGCGTGGTTGATGTTCCCAAGACACAAGTGGCCAATGAATTGATCTTCCGCGATTCTGCTTTTAATGATTTACAATTTCCAGACTATTTCCGAATGGATATTAAAATCAATTGGAAGAAAAATTCGAATCGAGTAACGCACGAAATAGGATTGGATTTGGTCAATATTTTAGGAACAAAAAACATTCTCTCTTTGGCCTATGCTCCGAATGTTGCTGATCCAACTGCAAATCCGATTGCACGACGTTATCAGTTGGGTTTCTTGCCGATTTTCTATTATAAAATAGATTTTAGAGGAAAGAAGAAAGAGTAAATTACCAATTCGGACAATCGTCGCATTTCCCTTTTGGTTTGATGTAAAATATTCCACCTAAAAGGACATTGTATTCAATATAACCTAGTGCTTGTCTTGCATAAGATGATGCATCATTTGGTCGGGTTCTTACTTTTAATTGATGAATGAAACCTGAGTTCAAGCTAGTCTGCAGATAAAGATGTTTAAAAAACTCGAAACGCAAACTTGATTGAGCCGCAACACCATAGCCGGATAAGGAAACCGTTACTCGATCAAAAGTACCCAAGAAATTAAAATCATTAAAGGATAATATGGCACCAGCACTTAGTCCGAGATTTCCAACTATGCCAAAATTTTTGTTTTTACGTGGTGAATACAGAGGATAAGATCGTGTTATTTCTGCGCGGATGAAATTCATTCCATTGGTATTTTCATAATGGAAATTACTGTAATCGGTAACAACTTTTTGTCCCGTGTAAACTCCACTGTAATTCGTTATGGTATCAATTCCTGGATCAATTGTACCTGAAAGATTCACCTCATTCCCATTTTTCATCACGTATTTAAAGTGGTCATACCCAAGTGAAAATGCCCAGCCATCTTTGTAATAATATCCAACGCGTAAATTAAACTGAGGAACAGTAATATAACGCGGGTTTAAATAGTTTTCTGCCGAAAATGGTTCAGGACGGTCTACTGCTTTTACTCCTGAGAATGTCAAATCATAACCTGGTCCCACAACATTTAAGTTGCTTTTTGTATAATGAGAGCGATTGTAGCCCCATTGAACGAATATTGCTCCTCTGTCGGTTGACACTTTTCGTTTGACTTGAGCAAATGATTGCAGAGTAAACGTCATCGTAATAATCAAAACAAGGTATTTCATATGCTATTTAATTCGGTAATAATTTTATCCATTCCTGTTCCGTCATGATTTTTTCTAAGACAAAATCAATCTCTTTTTTCTCATCATACCAGCGAACTAAACCGTAATTTTTAGCATAAACACTAATTGTTTTTCCCTTTTTTTGGTCAATCCCTTCACCTTCTGCATTCAGAAGAGTCAACATAAAATCGTCAGAAAACAAAATAGATTGCTCTTTTTGGTCGAAAACCTTTTGCATTTTCTTTTCTTTCGGAAGAACCTTTCTATCAATAGTGTAAACGACATATGTTGAATCCATTGGACCAGGAAAACGAGATAAAAACTCGCCTTTTCCTTTCTTACTCCAAGGGAAAAACTTGGTTTTGCCCAACTCCCCTTTTTGATTTTGGCGATTACCATCAACGACCATGTGATCCATTAAATCTAAACTATCGGTATTGTAATTATAAGCTTCAATCAAACGAACCTCGGCTGAATATATTTCGACTACCAAATGCTTTCCAAAAGAATCATCTACACGATAAATTCTGTGAAAACGTTCATCCAAACCTTTGGCTTGGTCGCGATAAACGTAGATCATGGGTTCATTATCCAAAGGATAAAAATACTCCGCTAATGGATTTACACTTACCGTTTTATCGCTGCCACATCCAGCGAAAATGATTGCAATGAAAAGGATATAAGCTAATTTCATGACATCTTTAAAAAATTTATCTCACTTTCAGAAAGGTGACGATAATTACCACGAGGCAAATCTTTTTTAGTAAGTCCTGCAAACATTACTCTGTCCATTTTACCAACGGCATATCCCATCGCTTCGAAAGCTCTGCGCGCAACACTGTTTTTGCCTGAAGTAACTTCTACACCAACCTCACGCGGATTACCTTTAACAATTTCAACTGAGTCAAAAACAGTACGACCATCCTCCAAATCAATCCCAGCCAACAATTTCTCAATATCTTCTTTGGCAACGGGTTTGTCTAATTCCAAATGATAGATTTTTTTGGCTTTGTTTTGTGGATGCGTCAATTTCTTCATCATATCTCCATCGTTGGTAAAGAAGAACAAACCTGTTGATTCTTTCTCCATTCTTCCAACTGGATACAATTGTTCCTTGCACGCTTTCTTCACCAAACTCATGACTGTTTTTCGTCCCATTGGATCTTCAAAAGCCGTTATAAAACCTTTTGGTTTATTCAACAAAACGTATCGTCTCGTTGCCGGTCGAACTGATTCATCACCGTACTTTACAATGTCTGTTAAACTAACGCGGTATCCCATTTCTGTTACAACCTTGCCGTTCACTGAAACCAATCCATTGGCAATGAACATATCGGCTTCACGTCGAGAACAAACGCCTGCATTTGACAAGTACTTATTCAATCGTATCGCATCATCCGAAAATTTCGGCATGGGATCACCTTTTTTAACTTTTTGCTTGAAGTCTATGTATTTTCGCTTGTCGCGATCAGTGACATTCTTTGTCCCTGTACTTTTTTCAGCTACTGGTTTTCCTCCTGGCTTAGGCTTTGAGCCTGGTTTCGAACCAGCTGAAGCTGTTCTCGTTTGGGGACTTCTAGAGGCTGTCTTTGCGCCTCCTCTTGTTTTGCCAGCCGTGCCGGTCTTACGGGAGTTTTGAGAGCCTCCTGCTTTACTTTTGTTCATCTCGAGCAATTATTTTCGGCAAAGATAAGGTGGAAATTTGAAATGTGAGCCACAGATGGCATAGATTTCTGCTGGCCGCGGTGATTTAGAACACAGATAACGTGGATAAAACAGGATTCTTAAAGTATAATTGTTCTTGAGTTTACTCGGCCATGAAGTCAAACAAAGGGGGTAAAAGCATCGGGGATATATTGCAAATCGGTTCGAAAGGAATTATGTACGATGGAAACTACGTTGAATTGCATTTCCTTCTCGATATCGTTTTCTTTCAAGTAAAAATCGGCGACTTTAATAATTTGTCTTTGCTTATTTCGAGTAACCGCGCGCCATGGTTCGCCAATTTCTGCCGTTTGCCGTGTTTTCACTTCAGTAACATGGATTTTATCGTCAAATTCGGAAATGATATCCACTTCAAGATGATTCATTCGGAAATTACGCAATACTATTTTGTGTCCCGTTTTTTGTAGAAATTGGGTAGCGAGATTTTCTCCCAAAATGCCGAGTTCTTGGTTTGTCATACTTTAAATTACGAATTTTTTTTGGATTTTGGAACGCTACGCTGATGGAGTATGGAACGCTGCGCTGATGGATTTTGGCATTTAAAGAAAAACTTAGTCCAAAATCCAATTAAACCTCCCCTAAAAGTTCTAGAGTTTCTTTTGAAGCGGCTTGCTCAGCTACTTTTTTGGAAGTTCCAATTCCTTGTCCGAAATTTTTCTTGTTGATTTTGGCCATCATTTTGTATTTCCAGAAGCCGTTTTCATTTTCTTCAGAAAGCATTTCAAATTCTAATTCATGACGATTTTTCTGACACCAAATAAAAAGTTTTGATTTGAAGTCAATCTCTTCTTCCAAGATTTTGTTCACATCGGCATACTTGATAAGAATGTGTTTCTCCACACTTTCTTTTGCTGCCATGAATCCTCCATCGATAAAAATAGCTCCCATTATGGCTTCAAAAGCATTTCCTTCAATGGTGCTCATGTTGATTGTGCGACCTTTTTGATAACCTAGAACGGAACGAATATCCATTTTCTCCGCAATTTCCGAAATACTTTTTCTAGAAACGAATTTAGATTTCACTTTGGTTAAATAACCTTCGTCTTCGTTAGGAAATAAACGAAATAAGTATTCAGCAATTACAGCATCTAAAATAGCATCGCCTAAAAATTCAAGACGTTCATTGGAAACAAGTGTTTCGTCCGCGTATAGAAGGGATTTGTGCGTCAATGCATGGCTAAAAAACTGGACGTTCTTAGGTCGGTAACCAAATTTAGCACGTATAAATTTCGCGATTTCTCTGTCTGCGTCAGACTTGCTTAATTCCGAAAATTTTGAAAATATTCCCACACCTTTTTATCCAACGTATTTCTTGACAATAACACTTGTATTGTGTCCACCAAAACCAAAAGTGTTGGAAATGGCCACATTCACTGTGCGCTTTTGTGCTTTACCAAATGTAAAGTTTAGTTTATTGTCTAGGGCTGGATCGTCGGTAAAATGATTGATGGTTGGAGGAACGATATCGTTCTTCACAGCCAAGATGCAGGCAATTGCTTCGATAGCACCTGCTGCTCCTAACAAATGTCCAGTCATGGATTTTGTAGAGCTAATGTTGATGTTATAAGCGTGATCACCAAAAACTTGTTGAATCGCTTTAACTTCTGCAACATCACCTAATGGAGTTGACGTTCCGTGAACATTCACATAGTCAACAGCTGTAGCCGGAATTTCTGCATCCTCAAGTGCTCGAAGCATTACATTTCGGGCACCGATTCCATCAGGATGCGGAGCTGTCATATGATACGCATCACCTGACATACCACCACCAATAACTTCGGCATAAATTTTTGCACCTCTTTTCTTTGCATGCTCGTATTCTTCAAGAATCAAAGCACCTGCACCTTCTCCCAAAACAAATCCATCGCGATCTAAATCGAAAGGACGAGATGCCGTTTCCGGATCATCATTTCTGGTGGATAACGCCTTTAATGCATTGAAACCTCCCATTCCCATTTCGTTAACCGCAGCTTCAGACCCACCCGTTACGATGGCACTTGCTTTTCCTAAACGAATAAGATTGAATGAGTCGATAATCGCATTGGTAGCCGAAGCACAAGCTGACACCGTCACATAATTAGGACCGCGAAGTCCGTATTTAATAGAAATGTGTCCTGCAGCGATATCCGAAATCATTTTCGGGATAAAGAAAGGATTGAAACGTGGTGTTCCATCTCCTGCAAAGAAATTTTGAGATTCATCTTGGAAAGTTTTCAATCCACCTATTCCCGACCCCCAGATTACTCCGATATAGTCTAAATCAGGATTACTTTCCATCAGACCAGAATCCGCCATAGCTTCAGAAGCTGAAACTATGGCGTACTGTGAAAATTGGTCTAATTTTCTTGCTTCTTTTCGGTCCATAAAATCTTCAACATTGAAGTTTTTGACCTCACAAGCAAATTGTGTTTTAAACAATGAAGCATCAAACTGTTGAATTTTAGCCGCGCCAGGTTTCCCACTAATTAGTGCTTCCCAAAATTCAGGAAGTGTGTTCCCAATAGGTGTTAATGCACCTAGGCCAGTAACAACAACTCGTTTTAACTCCATATAAATATAAGATTATCTTATGTTCTTAGTTTGCGTGCTCTTCGATGTAAGATACAGCAGCACCTACTGTTTGGATGTTCTCTGCTTGATCGTCTGGAATAGCGATATTGAATTCTTTTTCGAATTCCATAATCAATTCCACTGTATCTAGAGAGTCAGCCCCTAGGTCGTTTGTGAAGCTTGCTTCTTGCGTTACTTCGCTTTCTTCAACTCCCAATTTATCTACGATAATAGATACTACTCTTGTTTTAATGTCAGACATTGTTTTTGTTTTAAAATTAATTCAGCCTGCAAAGAAAAAAACATATAACTAAAAAACAAAATAAATACGTTAAATAATCACTTATGTGCTTCTTTAATTTTGTCTTTTCTCCCTTGCGAGCACCGAATATACTCAATTATTTCATCATCTCTTCGAATTACTTTTTACCTTTGCCTCATGATTAAAAAACGTATCGCAATTTTCGCCTCAGGTTCAGGAAGTAATGCTCTAAATTTAATCAATTTTTTTTCAAATCATTCTCATTTAGAAGTGGGAATTATTTTGAGCAATAAAAAAGATGCTCCCGTTGTCAAATCCTGCGAGGATTTAGGTTTTGACGTCTTCGTTTTGAGCAATCAAGAGATGAGTGAAGGAAAACGCTTGGTAGATATTTGTCAAAATCAAGGTATAGATTTTATTGTTTTAGCAGGCTATTTAAGAAAAATTCCAGACGAACTGGTTCACGAATACCCTAAATCTATCCTTAATATTCACCCCTCTTTGTTGCCTAAATACGGAGGTGCAGGTATGTACGGAATTCATGTGCATACAGCGGTTGCTGAAGCTGGTGAAAAAGAAACAGGAATTACCATTCACCTTGTAGATGAAAACTACGACAACGGTCAAAAAATTGCGCAAATTTATACGGCAATCGAAAGCACAGATACGCCGGAACAAATTGCCCTAAAAGTTAAACAGCTTGAAGCGGCTTATTTTCCAAGCATAGTCGAAAAATATATTTTATCCCTATAATTATGGAGTTTTTCACTGATTTTTCGTGGAATGAAATTTTCAAAGCAGCCATGGTACTTTTCGCCGTGATTGATATTTTAGGTTCTATTCCTATCATCCTAAAGTTGAAACAGTCCTCAGGTGACCTTCATGAAATGCGAGCAAGTTTAGTTTCGCTGGGCATTATGATTGGTTTCCTAATTCTTGGTGAAAATATTTTGGCTTTGTTTGGAGTAGACATCGGAAGTTTTGCCGTTGCTGGTTCGATTATTCTTTTTGCCATGGCCTTGGAAATGATTTTGGGTGTTCAATTGTTTCGCGATAGTCCAACGGGTAAAGTGGCGAGTATCGTGCCGCTAGCGTTTCCGATTATTGCAGGTGCAGGAACTATGACATCGATTATTTCCTTGAGAGCGGAATTCGCGACCATCAATATTGTGATTGCGATTTTAATCAACATTGTGATCGTTTTTCTGGTACTAAAATCGACTAGACGAATAGAGAAAATACTCGGCGATGGTGGAATTGCTATCTTGAAAAAAGTATTTGGAATTATTCTTTTGGCAATCGCAGTGAAGTTGTTTACTTCAAATATTCCTGGTTTGTTTAATGGGGTTTAATTAATTGCGGATTGGCGGATTGCGGATTGCGGATTGTTTATTTGATGATTAACTTTCCTTGAAAATCGCCAATACGGACCAAGTAAAAACCGGATTGGAATTCTGAGAGGTCGATGACTTGGTTGCTTGTTCTGTTTTCAGAAAAAACAATTCTCCCTTCAAAATTGAAGATTTCAACCAAAGCTTCACTATCTGCTAAAGAACCAAAATTGATGCGTAAGAAATTATTCGCGGGGTTTGGATAAAGCATGAAATTGTTCGTCACTTTCTCTACTTCGTCAATACCCAATAAATTGCTGTTTTGCACTGAATATGTAGGCACCATGGCTATAAAATTCCCTGTTCCGTTTACATATCTACCGAAAGATATATCTATGGTTTGCGCTGAAAAATTGACTTGGTCCACAATTGAACTTCCATCGAATAAATACAAAGTTTCGCCCGAGGTAGAGAGTTTAAAATTGGCGTGCAATCCAGTTTGCATGGTATCATTGTCTGCCCAAACTATCAAGTATCCGTTGGCTGTGATTGCGGTTCCCGAAGGAAAAGCCCACTGGTTTGGATTCGTCGCATCATCCGTTAAATAATAGTTTGAAAGATTGATAGAAGCGTTTGTATTGTTGTACAATTCAATCCAATCGTCGAATTCTCCATCTTGGTCAGCCTGCGTTGTGCCGTTGGATGCCAAAAGCTCATTGATTACTATATCTCCTGCCGGAATGGTTCCCAATTCAATGGTATAATACTCATGCTCAGCACGCACAGGCGAAAATTTTCCAATTCCCGAATTTTCTGCATAGATGTAGTATTGAAAAAAGTTCGTTGACATCGTGGCATCAACACCGAATTTACCATCGCCTGCTGCACCGTCGTTGTGGGCACCGTCGTCGTACATTTGAATTCTTTGAAAAGGTGCATAATTCACGGTTCGATAACCGAAGAAAACGGTTGGACCATTGCTTACATCTGCCGTAAACGAAATGACATCGTTGAGTACAGGCGCATTGTTAGACACTAAAATGTTACTAATCGTCGGTTCCGTTTGTGTAAAATCACTTTGTGCCAATAAATAAGTTGAACGGCCATTCATCAGGTTGGAAATGCCTGGAGTTGAGCCTCCACCTGGACCTGGACTTCCGGCGATATCCGTCGTTAAGTTCGATGTGAAATTGGCGTAGGTATAAAACTTGTTTGGATCGGCTTGCACGGCTGCATCAATTGTAGATTGAAGAACTTGAGCTGAAGTGAAATAGGAATTGTTGTCGAAATTTTCCAGCAATATCGTTTTGACGTGAGCGAGATACATTCTCTTGTACATCGGGTTGCTCAGCAACTTTGAAACCAATGGATAATTCGCAGCTGAAATATTCAATAAATGATCCATTTGTTGTTTTTGAGTTGTCGTACTTAAAGATCCCGTTCCCGTTGCTGAAAATTTCCCAAATGACTCGTTCATGTCCCAAATGATGGGGATAAAACGATCGAAATCATCGCGGTATAAATAGTAGTTTTGGGCAAATGCGCCAATATAACTATCCAAATTCACCAGAACATTATCGAAAGCCAGCATCCAAAGTGCACGATCAACATCCAAAATGTCTGAAACGATGGCAGTACTGTTGTTCAAGGTATCGCATAAATTGATCAATTCATTCCATCCATAGGTTGAATTCAATTCATACGCCGTATAATAATTTGCACTGTCTGTTCCTAAATACGTCAATCTTGGTAAGTTGGTCGCCCCAGGACCCGCGCCAGCTGGTGGATTACATTTGACGAAAGTGTTGTTTTTGCTATCGAAATGACTTTTGAGAAAGACTTTGGACACCGCCTCTGAATTGGAGTACAAACCAATCAAAACACCGTTTACTTTGACATTCGCATAATTGGATTTGGGCGCATCCATGTATTGTCGACCAATTTTATAGGACAAAACTTCACGAACAAATGAAGGATCGTTTTTTACATTGCTCAATTTGATGTCTTTGTACCCTTGATAATCTTGATTTTTGTAAGTGTCCAATTCGATGTGAAATGGATTTTTCGTTTGGTTGGCGATATAGGTGCTGTTTCCTTTGAATTTCACGCCAACACTATCGAAAAACGTTCCGTTTATAACAACGCTGGTTGCCATCACATAATCATCCGTTAGGTAGGCAGCATCTAAAAGTTGGTCCCAATTGCTTTGCGCAAAAGTGATTTCTATGGTTTGAATTGTGCCTTCATCATAAAAATCTTGCGCGCTCAGAAAGCTGAAAGACAGAGACATAAGAACAAAGAGGAAGGTGTTTTTTATTGGGTTCATCGTGCTAAATTACTATTAAATACATGTTAACTTAAGATTAAGACGACGTTGCCTTAGGATTCCTTCTCGAGTTGATCAAAAAGTTGATTTTGCGTTTATGGAGACTTATAATCGCGGACGATTTTCTTGAAAAAAAACAGCATTGCGCTGCATACAGGAATTATTTGGGTCTATTCTGTGGCCATGAGTATGTGGGATGCTCAAAAGCAAACTAGCTAAATGTATAATCCTGTGAGTGGCAAGAGTGTTTGGCGAATAAAAGGTCCTTTTTGATGGTTTGTGATTTTTGAGTACATTTCCAAGAAATATAATACCCCATAAAACAAGACCTTTACACTGCTGGTTTGTTGTATAAGTCTCATAAAATGGGTCCTATAAGTAAGTTACCTGATATTTTACCGAAAAATCGCATAAATTAGAACTTTTGAAAAAATCGAATTAAATTCATAATTTACCAGACGAAAATCAATTTCAAAAAAATTATGAAAAATAAGTATGTAGATTTTATTTCGGATGAACACTTTTTAGATTGCGTAGCAAATCTTCATAAAGCATACATAAAAGCTAAAAATAATGTTACTAAAAAGAATTTTCATAGCAATAAAGTTGATACTATTAAACTAACTTTTGATTCAAAATTCAACGAAATAGATGAAGAAAGTTTAATTCAAGCCGAAATCTTAAGACAAATAGATAAATCAATAAACAATTCTATTGGAACATTTCACGAACAAGTATTAGGTGGAATAAATGGTTTTGAAATTGGTAATTTAAGCGGTTTCGATATAAAAGCCGAGGATGATACTTTATTTGCCGAAATAAAAAACAAACATAATACAATGAACAGTAGTTCTGCTGAAGCTCTTTTCCAAAAGCTATCAAGATATGCTGACACTTATAAAAGATCTAAATGTTATTGGGTTCAGATTTTAGCAAAAAGTAGTTTTTGTGAACTTTGGAAAGGAGAAATTAACGGCAAAGAATATAGTCACAGTAGAGTTTACAAAATATCAGGCGACCAATTTTACGCTTTACTTTCAGGTAAACAAAATGCACTTTTTCAACTTTACAAAAATCTTCCTATTGCAGTAAGCGACTACTTAAATTCAATTGAAAAAAGTGATTTGGCAAAAGAAAATTCTGCATTAGACGAACTAAAAATGGAAACTAAAACTTCAAAAAGAACAATTTTAGACCAAATAACTTTTGAGAATTACAGTTACTATTTAGGTTTTGACAAATTATAATAACTGTTTAAAAACTTAATTATAGAATAACCAACTTCTTTCCCTAAATTAACAGGAACTGCATTTCCAATTTGTTTGTATTGTTGCGCAATTGAACCTTCAAATTTCCACTCATCAGGAAAAGTTTGTATTCTAGCATATTCACGAACCGTAAACGGTCGAGTTTCTTCGGGATGACATCTTTCCGTTTGTTTTTGTGCAGGACTACAAGTTAAAGTTAAACAAGGTTCATCCCACCCTATTCTTCTTGCAATTCCTGTTTTCCCACCACCAAGATGAAAACTTCCTCCCATAAATTCTTTTTGAATTTCTAAAGGTAAATCTCTCCAATACCCTTTTGGTGGAACTAAATCTAAAACATCTACTTTGCTTTTTGGATATTTCGAACCATCTGATTTTGGAACATCACAATCAAACAAATCTCCTTTTTTCAAAGCATCTTTTAGATTATAAATTTTCTTGTAAGGTTTTGGATATTCGTATTTTAAATCAATATCTTTTCTAATTCCAACTAAAATTAATCTTTCTCTTTTTTGAGGAACATTAAAATTAATTGCTTTTAGAACTTGTACAGGAACAACATTATAACCTATTTCATCTAAAATAGAAATCATTCCTTTTAATGTTTCACCATTTTCGTGACTTAACAAACCACGAACATTTTCACCAATACAAATTGGAGGATTTACTTCTTTTACAGCTCTAGCAAATTCATAAAATAAAGTTCCTCTTGCATCTGCTAAACCTAATTTTTTTCCAGCATAACTAAATGCTTGACAAGGAAATCCACCAGTAACAATATCAACTTTGTTTTCATAATCCACAAAGCTAAAAGATTTTATGTCACCTTCTAAAACATTCCAATTTGGTCTATTTTTTCTTAAAGTTTTGCAAGCCCATTTATCAATTTCATTTAAAGCTACGCATTTTAAACCCGCCTTCTCCATTCCAATAGCTAAACCGCCAGCTCCAGCAAAAAGCTCTAAAACAGTGTATTCATTTTGTGGTTCAACATAATTTGAAATTGTTTCTTGAATTTTTTCATCCAAAAAATCTGCAAATAAAGTATCTACATCGGTTTTTCTATAAACTCTATAATTACTCATTGGCTCACGAACCGCAGATAATTTACCTTCTTTATCCCAACGTCTCAAAGTTTCCTTACTTTTACCAATATATTCAGAAGTTTCTGAAAGTGTCATATATTCATTCATAACCAAATTATTTAACCTTACACAATGGTTACAAATTTAAAAGAAAAAACGGAATAACCAAGCGCAATAGAAAAGAAAAAAAACATCAGGTAATCGAGTAGACGGCTCCGCCCAAAATTGAGCGGAGTGCGCCTCTCACACCACCGTACGTACGGTTCTCGTATACGGCGGTTCGTAAATTGATGAGTTCGGTTTTGTGTATAGATCCAACATGGCTACATACCCTCTTTG
>JBGSIB010000055.1:0-14498 GCA_041751955.1 Crocinitomicaceae bacterium | reverse complement strand
CTCCAACCAAAGCTCTCTTTCGTAAAAAAGCATAGCAACCAACGACACCCGCTACCGCACTGATGACAGCCAGACCAAATAAAACCAATATTAATGTTGAGGATATCATTTTTTATTTGTCTTCAAATCCTTTTTCTCGGATTGGGAAATCTTTCTTTTGGATCAATTGCTGTAATTGGGAGAATAGATTCAATTGTCCTCCGTAAGTCGCTTGTAAATTTTCAGCGGTCAATACATCCTGAATCGGACCATGCGCTACTAGACGTGTATTGAGCATAACCAAATAATCAAAATTGGCAGTAACAGATTGCAAATCATGATGCACAACAATAATAGTCTTGCCTTCATCTCGCATGCTTTGCAACAATTCCATAATTGCTTTTTCTGTTGCCACATCAACGCCAATAAAAGGTTCGTCCATTAAATAAACCTCCGCACCTTGAGCCAAAGACCGTGCGATAAAAACACGTTGTTGTTGTCCACCAGAAAGTTCGCCAATTTGACGATTCGAAAAGGGAGACAATTTTACTTTTTCAATGGCCTCTAACGCTAAGTCTTTGTCCAATTTTGACAATTTTCGAAATAGTTTCCCTGGTTGATACCTTCCCATTTCAACAACATCCTTTACCGAAGCAGGGAAATTCCAATCCACCGATTCTCTTTGTGGAACATAAGCAATCGATGATCGCATTTGGTCCAAAGTTTTGTCCAAGACCTTCACATACCCAGAAGACAATGGCAAGAGATCCATAATGGCTTTCAATAAAGTTGATTTACCTGAACCATTTGGGCCTACAATTCCAATAATTTGACCTTTTGGTAACTCAAAATCCACATCCCACAAAACGGGCAATTGGTTGTAAGTAACCGTTAAATTATGTACTTCAATACTATTCATTTTTCGATGTCTTTAGCCCATCTACGAGCGTTTCCGTATTTCTTTGAAGAATTTTAAGGTAGGTTTCAGCATTTACACTGGCATCTCCCATGGCATCTGAATATAGCGTACCGCCTTCTCTCAAAATATAATTTTTACGTTTGCACGCTTCCTTCAAAGCTTGAATTGATTTCGTGGAAACACTACTTTCTATGAAAACTGCTGCAATTTTTCGTTGAATAATTTTTTGTGTTAGGGAGCTTACGGTTCGAATTCCAGGTTCAGAAACAGTTGAAATTCCTTGTAAAGCATCTACTTCAACGTTAAACTGACGCCCGAAATAAGAGAACGCATCATGAGAAGTGATTAAAACTCTTTGATTTTCAGGAATTCCTTCAATTTCCGTTCGCATCCAATTTCCTATACGTCTTATTTCAAAGGCATAAGCATTAGCATTCTTGATTATTTCCGCTTTATCTTCAGGATAGTTTTTGGCCAGTTGAATTCCCAGTTGTTCGACACCAGCGGCCCATAAAAAAGGATCCAGCCAAATATGAGGATCATGAGAACCAGGACCTGCAGAAATAATTTTCTTTTCATCCAGACCATCAGAAAAAGCATAGACCATTTTCTCTTTTCCCAGTTTTTCAAAAAGCTCTACCATCTTTCCTTCGAGGTGTAAACCATTGTATACTATCGTTTCGGCTTTTGCCAATTGTTGAATATCCGACGGTTTCGCCTCATAGCTGTGCGGATCGACACCGGCGCCCATTAGATGATAAACGGTATAATCTGATGGCAATATTTCTCTGATGGCATCTCCGAGCATTCCAGTTGTAGTGACTACTAATTTTTTCTCCTGCCATTTTTTAGGATTGTATTTGCAACTGAATAAAGTCAATAGAACTAGAAGCGACAAAAACAAAAATCCTTTAAAACTTGGCACCTTGTACTTATCGAAAAAGACAAGAAGGCAAACAAACACCAATAAAATGGTTATTATTAAGAATGCAAATTCCGACATAACGCAAAAGTAAGAATTATTAGACTAATCTAACAATTAGTTTAGATTCATCTTTATCGAAATAATGTTTTCTTTTGAATTATTTAACATTCAGGCACGAAAAAAACAGTACTTTTGCACCAAAATTCATACATAAACGCAACAAATAATGGCAACAAATAGAACTTTTACCATGCTTAAACCAGATGCGATCGAGAATGGTCACATGGGTAAAATCATCGACATGATTATCGGTGCAGGATTTGAAATCAAAGCAATGAAATATACGCGCTTATCTGAAGAGCAAGCGAAAGAATTTTATGCGGTTCATGCAGAACGTCCATTTTACGGAGAATTGGTTGAATATATGACTAGTGGCCCAATTGTTGCAGCAATTTTAGAAAAAGAAAATGCAGTTGCAGATTTCCGTACCTTAATTGGTGCTACAGATCCTGCTGAAGCTGCAGAAGGAACTATACGTAAAGCATACGCTGAGAATAAAGGAAGAAATGCCGTTCACGGTTCAGATTCTGACGAAAATGCAGAAATCGAAGGGAAATTTCATTTCTCTCCGAGCGAAATTTTTTGAGGTTAAATTATTCAATTAATTAACCTACTACACAAGATCCCGAGCCTAATCACTCGGGATTTTTTTTGTTTGTATATTTGGTACGATTCTGGTATAAGTCAGACTCAATTAGACACAAAAAGTTTTCTATGAAAAAATTTCTTGTTTGCCTTTTGTTTTTGAATTTCTCCATGAGTTTTGCTCAGATTACGGAAGGAAAAATCACCTATTCTATGACCTTAGAATCTAATGATTTTGAAAACGAGGAATCGGAATATAAATCTCCAGAAACGACCATTGAATTGTATTTTTCTGGCGAGAAAACAAGAACATCTGTACAATCTGGTTCTGAAATGAATGTTACCTCAATTATAGACAATGGAGCAAAAAAAACGTTGCTTGTTATGACCGGTATGATGGGTAATTTGGCCATCACAACAGATTATACTGAACTTGTGGAATCCACGAAAGCTAGTAAAATTGAAATTCAATTTTTGGAACAAACCAAAGAAATAAAAGGCTACAATTGCAAAAAAGCGAAAATTACGGATGAAGCAGGAAATCGAATTACGTGCTGGTATTCGGAAGAAATCCTATGCAATAAATCTGGTTTAGAGAATATGTACCAAGAAATCCGAGGCACACCCTTAGAATATAGAGTAGATAGCGATGGAACAACAATGATTTTTACTTTAAAAGAAGTTAAAACTAAATTGGATAATTTGGAATTATTGTTTTCTACCAACACGCCCGAAGGTTACAAAGCCTTGACTATGGCTGAATTCGAAGCTGGAGAGTTCTAACAGGATATCTCTCAGTTTGATTGAGTCAAAAAGTATATTAAAATTTTCAGAATAAGATATAGCATCTGGAAAACTACCTGAATACTTAAATAATGAATGCCATTTTCAAAGCATTAATTGATGAAACGTGATGACTCATCTAAAAAAAAGGAGCCTAGCACTAATTTCACTCATCCCAATTGCTGCTCGTTTGGAGCGATTCAAATAATATAGATGTTGAATAGAATAAAGACACGAAATAAATGGACGTCAGGATTTAATGCATATCTTTAGAAATAAAGGAATACCACATTGAGAATCCATTTAAAATTTAAAGTCTGATGAGTTTCAATTTTCTCGACAAACTCAATCTTCTCAAGGAAAGGGAAACATACGCCAATGTTAAATCGAACATAAACAAAAGTTCAGTTGCAGAAGGCACCAACCTTTGGATTCTCTTTTTTGCAATTCTCATTGCCTCATTAGGACTTAACACCAACTCCACAGCTGTCGTAATCGGTGCGATGCTTATTTCACCTTTGATTGGGCCCATTGTTGGTTTGGGTTTTGGTGTGGCAACCAATGACTTCAAATTAATAAAAACAGCAACAATTAGTTATCTGTTTTCCACCGGAGTTGGGTTATTTGCTTCCACAGTTTACTTTTTAATCACGCCAATAGATGAAGCTCATTCCGAATTACTTGCCCGAATATCACCAGATATTTATGATGTATTAATTGCATTTTTTGGTGGATTTGCGGGCGTTATAGCCATTTCGAGTAAACAAAAAGGAAACGTAATTCCAGGAGTAGCAATCGCTACAGCGATAATGCCTCCACTTTGCACGGCTGGTTATGGAATAGCAACCTTACAATCTCATTTTTTCTTTGGTGCCTTTTATCTTTTTCTGATTAACAGTGTATTCATTTTTGCCGCAACCATTATCACCACCCATTACATGCGATTTCGTCAAAAGAAATACGAAGATCCATCTTTAGAAAAAAGAGCAAAATTCATTATTTGGGGAATTATCGTAGTCACGTTAATCCCTAGTGTTTATCTAAGCTATACCCTTATACAGAAAGAAAACTTCGTGAAAGATGCCGAAAAATTCATCAAAGAAGAAGCTTATTTTCACAACAACTTTTTACTGAAAAAAGAAATTCTTCCAAATACGAAAGAAATCATTTTAACATTTGGAGGAAGAATAATCAGCGAGGAAGAAAAAATTGAATTGAATAAGAAATTGAAATATTATGCCATCAAAGATTCAAAACTCACCATTCAAAATGGATTTTCGTTTGACAAGGATAGAATTGAAAACTCAGAAGACAATAGTGTTAATTCAGCTTTAACAGAAAGCGCGCTAGAAAATCAACGCCTTCGCTACCAATTGGATAGCATAGCTTCTCAAAAAGAACTCGTGAAAGATGTGTTCAAAGAACTGAAAGTTCTATTTCCAGAAGTTGAAAATGGTCTAATACAACCTGTATCTCTACCGGTGGATAGTACCAATAAAACTATTTTGAGCTATTTAACTGTTTTGAATTGCACAAAGAACTTAGATCAGACAAAAAAACGGCAACTGGAAACATGGATGAAAGAAAGATTGAACGCAGAAAAAATTGAAATCGTTATTCAAAACAAGAAATAGAAACACCTTTTTTAAAGCCTGTTTAGCATGGGTAACATTAGTTGCAAATACAATAGAATTGAAACCTTAAATTTGCTCAAAAACCAGCAAACATGAAACTATTATTTTTTGCTATACTCGTCCTATTTGCCCAATCAGTTTTTGGACAAAATGCACCATTTCAAATCGCAATTGAACCGATAAATATCCCCAACTTAGGAGGCTTGCAATCCTTTTCTTATGGTCAACATGATGGGAAATGGCTAATTATTGGTGGACGTTTGGATGGACTTCATCGTCGGCAACCTTTTGCAGCCTTTGATGAAGCGGGTCACAACACACAAATTTTTGTTGTTGATCCCGTTGTTAAGCAAGTCTGGTCTGCCCCATTTTCATCTTTATCAGCTGGAATGCAGGAACAACTGAAGTCTACCAATATGCAATTTTATCAAGATGGTGATTACTTGTATTTAACGGGTGGATATGGCATTAGCGCTATAAATAACGACCACATCACATTTCCTAATTTAACAGCAGTTAAAGTTTCTGAAACCATAGATGCAATTGTCAATGGCACTAGCTTCGTTTCCAATTTCCGTCAAATAACTGATGCCCAATTTCAGGTCACGGGAGGATATCTTGAGAAAATCAACAATACCTATTATTTAGTTGGCGGTCAAAAATTTATTGGTGCCTACAATCCAATGGGGCCAACTTCTGGACCTGGTTTCATCCAAGAATACACGAATGCCGTTCGCCGTTTCACACTTGCAGATGACGGCACGACACTTACCATAAATCATTTGATACCTTGGACAGATGCGGCTAATTTACATCGAAGAGACTATAATGTCAGCCCACAAATATTGCCCAATGGCGAAGAAGCGTTGACTGCATTTTCTGGTGTTTTTCAATCTACCGTTGATTTGCCTTGGTTGAACAGTGTAAACATCGATAGTACTGGATATCAAGTCAATGCAGGATTTACACAGTATTACAACCATTATCACTGTGCACATACGGAACTATATTCGCAAATCACATCGGAAATGCATAATATTTTCTTCGGTGGTATAGCCCAGTATTATGACAATAATGGAACACTTGTTCAAGACAATGACGTTCCCTTTGTAAAAACCATCGCTAGGGTTACCCGCGATGCCAACGGTGTCATGAGTGAATACAAGTTGCCTATTGAAATGCCGTCCTTATTGGGAGCAAGCGCTGAATTTATACAAAACGAATCGCTTCCAGCCTATAACAATCATGTGATTCAATTGGATCTATTGACTGCAGATTCCACTTTGTTGGGTTACATTTATGGAGGTATCAGTAGCACAGCCATGAATATTTTCTTCACCAATACTGGAACCCAAAGTTCAGCTAATAGTCAAATATTTAAAGTGTATTTGGTAAAAAATGGCCTTGGTTTAGATGAATTAAACACCCATAGCACAGGAAGCCTGAAAATGGTTGTTTTTCCCAATCCAAATGATGGTGTCTTCACCGTTCAATATCAGCTCAAAAAAGCGAGTGATGTGCGTATTACCCTACTTTCCGTTGATGGCAAAGTCGTGGAAGATGAGGTGCTTAAAAACCAAGCGCCAGGTGAATATACGTTTGAAGAGAAAAGTCGTAGATTGAGATATATTGGAACGTATGTTCTGAAAATTGAAACCGATTACGAAACGGCAACGCAACAAATTGTGATTAAAGAATAAAATTTCAATAATTATGAAAGCGAGTTATTGGATTATGGCAATAGTGCTTCTGCACATTGTCGCAGGTTTCGCATGGTTTATTTGGAAAATAGAGTTTCAAGGAAAGAAAAAGAAAACTGACCAAGATTCTATCCAATCGGAAGAAAATGCGGGTTGAAAAACCAGGATTTCTAGGATTTAGGGATGAACCACGATTAAAAATTTGACATCGTGAAGTAATCCCTAAATCTGCATAAACATTGAATCGGAGTATACCTATTTATTCCACAATTACGAGATAAAAAAATCCCCCAAGCTTCTAGAGCAAGGGGGATTTTGATGTTATAAAATCTGATTTTATTATCTCTTAATAAGGCGTAACGTTTTCTCGATGCCGAATTTATTATCACGAACCGTTACAAAATAAATTCCCTTTTCCAATTCCGTTTGATTGAAATCCAAGGTGTTTGTTCCACTTTGAACAGCAAATACATTGCCGTACACTTTTTGTCCAGAAACATTTGTGATTTTCACCGAAACTTCGGAGGTTGTGTTCGAAGAAATATCCATCGAAAACGCGCCTTCTGTTGGGTTAGGATAAACACTCAAAGACTGAACCGCACTGTATTCTTCCAAAGACAATCCTGCGCCCTCTGGCAAAACGTTCAAGGTCGTTCCACTTGCTTTTACTGTAACAACAAGCGTGTCGCAATAGGTGCTCGTGCAATTGTTCGGAAAACTCACCGTCAAGCACAAAGTGTAAGAACCAATGCCACTGTAGGTGTGCGTTGGGTACGCAAGCATGCTTGAACTTCCATCACCAAAATCCCAATAATAGGTTGCAGGCATGGCCGGCGAAGAAGCTGTTGAGGTGTTCCAGCACCAAAATTGATTCAAGTTCAAAGAATCTTGTTGTAGAAGGAAACTGGCTTGACAGCTTGGCGTGGTTGTGATTCCAGTCACCACGACTGTTCCTGCCAAAGTATCCCAACAAGATGCAGAAGATGAATCTACTAATGCAAAATAGTAGTTGTATACCCCATTGGCAGTGTATTGGTAAGTCCCTGTAGTTGTGGACGGTTGCAAATAAAGCATGCCTCCATCGCCCCCACTAAAATAAGAATACCCCGTTGCCGAAACACTTGATAAATCTGTAATTGTAAATTCTCCGGGCGTTCCTGTAGGCGTCATGGTTCCGTTTGCCACACATTGTGCGTTTGCATTTCCGCTGAATAATGTTCCCAATGCTAAGAACAAAGAAAGAGTAAGTTTTTTCATTTTTGTTTTTTTAATATTCGTTAATGATTGTGGCAGTATAAACGTGCAACAAGCATTTAGTCGGGGGGTGAAGGTAAAGAGAAAAAAAACAATATTGTTTTAATTCCCTGACTTATAACACATTAAAAACCCTTATCAATATTGTAAAAAACAATAAACAGAATAAATGAATTAAATATTTTCACATTTATTTTTTGTTAAGAATCAACTTTTCTATATTTTTTTTCTTAGTTTAGCACTTTAATACTACACTTATGCAAAACATCAAGACAAAAATTTTTCCTTGGATATTTAGAATAGCCGTTTTGGCGATTTCTTTTTTGATACTACTTTATTCTTGCAACAAAGCTTCAAACGAGCTAAAACCATACTCCAAAACGGAAAAATTCACGAAATCTATAACATATAAAGGATCGACGGTGCTGTTGGTTGAAGTTGAACAAAAAATTCAAATCGGCGCGGACAGTTTGATCTTAATCATTCAAAATACCACATCTGATACAATTCAAGACTGGGATTTACTCTTCTATGTTCAAAATTCAGACTCATACGATGGAACCTTGGATTATTCTTACCCTTTTGAATTAAATGACTTTCCACCCTTGGCTAGCAAACGAATCTCCATCCTTAATCATCCCGATCTACCCTTAAATAAGGATGAAATCAAAATAGCTTTAATTCGAAAAAATTCCACCACCAACCTACTTTCAGGTGTTTATACGAATGGGACTGTCGGTTTCTATTTTGGAAACGATACCTTGCCCACAGCTATGAGTTATGTTAAAGGAATCGTTCAAGCAGACGGCAAATTTGAGTTTTGGATGGAGCTCGGCGGCTTGAATAAAAAACTGTACGGACAGTTCATAGATACAACGACTCAATACTCGTTGTACAATGCTTCCGAGGAAATCACCAACATTGGCACCACGATTGAACGACAAACATCTGGCTTCAACTTTGACATTGATTCAGAAATAATATTCACACTCTTATTGAATGGGCAGCCTGCTACCTCGGAAAACAAACTAAAATTCATGCTTACTAAATAAACAATTATGAAATTATTAGCTACTCTTTTCTTTTTAGGCGTCTTTTCTATTTTTGCTTATTGCAGCGCCCAAGAGGATCCCAAATCGGCAACTGTAAAGGTTGATGATGCCCGAAATTTTAATATACGCTGTCATTCAATTGATGTTAAAAATGTCAGTGTACCTTCTGTGGCTACAACAATTTATGCGCAGTATAATTCGAAAGAGAAACTTACCAATGTATCTTTCAAAAAAGACAGTTTAGGAAAATCCGCAGATAACATTAAACTCCTCCACCCTCTCAATTTCAAATATTTTACCCACCAATTTGATAGTTTGTTTGGCAAAGAATATACAGATCGATACGTAGACCATGGTTCTCATTTGGAGGTTTTTTATTGGCTGGTTTCCATGCATGAAAAAATGACAGAAATGCCTGTTGCTGGAAAAGTTCTTCTTAGCCAATATGTCAAATTATCCGACAACGATTCGGATGAAAGCTATACGGAAAGAGCTTTATCTGTGGCGGGCCAAATTTCAGAATTGCGGAATTTGAATGCGCAATTGAATTTGGCAACTAGAGAACTTGCAGATTCAAGTCTTAAGAAAAATGAGTTAGGCAAGCGAATTAGGTTAATTGAAAAGGAAATTGTTCAATTTAATCTTGAAAAAATAAAATCTAACAACACCATTCAAAAAATGTCAATTCAAAACAAAATAGATTCTATCAACAGCATAAAAATTAATCTTGACTCTTTTATTTCATCAATCGATATAACTTTAAATTCTAAAGATGGTTTGAATAATAAAATAAAATCAATTAAATCCAATATCAATCAAAAACAGGAAGAAATAGCCAAAAAAGGAATTTATGAAGTCTCGGAGGTAAAAATGCAATTTGAAAATGGCTTCTTGGAGCGCATTCAGGTGAGTATTCAAATAACAGCTACCAATCGCCATGAAATATTTGAAAATGCCTATCCCATAGGTTTTAGCTCTATTTCCAACTACAAAAATTTCTCGCGAGTTCGGCTTTTCCGCAGGTCCAGCAAATACGATCCTTGGGACAGTCAACAATACATTTACCTTTCCGATATCATTGAAATGTATGACAATGAATTGGACCTTTTGACCAAAGATTATAGTCCTGGTGATACTTCGGTTACCGTTTCACCTGGTACTACTCCAATTGTAAAACTGAACAAGTTAAAAACCTTTTATATCATCGATGGTAAAACCTTTACAGACGTGAATGGTTTTAGTGAAAACTCACCAAACGGCTTGGTACAAGTGGAACTAAATCGCAGATTCAATCTACTTACCCACCGCTTTCAAGTTAGAGGATCGAACAACTACGGCTTTGTAAATTATGTCAATGCGCGTGTCAATTTTTCAAAAATAGAGGACAAGTTAAAAGGTTTACCTCTGCGAAACGAACTTTCTATTGAAAATAAAACTGTTGTATCACCTTATTATGCCTCCAACTTAGACTATTTACGCTATGAGAACTTGGGCATCAACCTCGAAGTGAATGCCTTTTTGTTTGATGCACCTGATTTTAAATACACGTTTTACATTGATGCAGGACTTCATTACGGTCATACACCTGTGATTGATTCCAATTACACAGTCGTTGACGCCAAGGCTGTTGCCGGAACGCCACGCCAATTGGACGCACATAATTTCACTGTATTTCCAAGAGCGAAACTTCAGCTTTTTGCCGAAAAAAGGTATGGATTAACACTTTCTTATCAAATGAATTACACATGGTTATTTTCCAACAACAATTTCAAACAAGTGCTCAGTTATTCTGGTAAAGGTTTGGACTTAAAGTCTTTAACCACCAACCGAACAGCACGTTTATCCAGCACCATCGAAGCAGCGATGTTTTTTGATCCCAACCCTCAATCTTCTTCAGGCAAAATCTTCACCAAAGCCATTTTCCATTTCCAAAAAGGAGATGTCAATACTTTTTATCCACAAATACTACTTGGTTATGCGTTCAATATTTTTAAATAAATTTGTAATAATTCAGTTTTTACTTATTTCTCTTTTTATTGTAGGAACACAATTGAATTGTTTGGGGCAATCACAAACGCCAACGATCAATGCCAGGGATGAACTAAGTAAAAGTGCAACGAAGACATTTCTTTCGGATTTAATGAATATTTATGGCTTTGCCTTGGAAAAAATGGATAGTAAAATCATAAAAGACAAAACTCAAAATCTTTTCTACAATTACACAGAATCAGTAGACTCATCGAAAACAAAACACATTTTCGATATGAATGCGATTTTAGATAATGAAAACCGAAAAATCACTTTTGTAAGCAATCATATTGGTGAAAGCAAAGAAATCATCAAAGGTACCAACCGCAATTTGGAAAGGCTTTTTTCTGATTTTTATCAGATTAAAGATAACACTAAAGAGGATAGCAAAAGTTTACTGGAAGGACCTATTGAATTGACACTTTTTAATGACAAGAAAAATAAGTTTATCAGACATTATTACAACCGCAGATGGCGCACCTACAATAGACCTAATCGTTTAACAGCTGGCTTTAGCACTGGCTACAACATCAACACTGGTTTTTTAACGCCAGTCGATTATTCAGAAGAAACGCAAGTGAATTTGGACAATAGATTGTCGAATGTAAAAGGCTTGGGTACAGATGCGTTCAGTATAGCAATTGGATATTCGAAATGGAGTCATTCCGTCGAATTTTCTTATAGAAACACCCGATTTGGTTTTAACACTATAGAAAGTCAAAACATAGATTGGACAACGGGATACGCGACAAATATCTCAGGTACTGGCCCTTCTATTTACAGTTTTCGTTGCAACCAATTGGGATTACAATACAGATACAGCAATTATTATCAAAAAGTTTCACCTTATTTTGCTGCTGGGTTAAACGCGGCTTGGACCACAAGAAAAATGAATAACATTCCATCACAAGAAAAAACATACTTCGGCACTAACTTGAACTTGGGTCTTGGTATCAACATCCATCCTGCCTATTGCTGGGATATACACATCGCACCAATTACCAATTTATTTTTAAACTCCAAACAAGGTACAAAAATAAATACGCGCTTTGCTTCGGTTGGAATTGAGATCGGAGTGAGATATAACATACCATTGGGATTGAAACAGTATATTATTGAATAAAATAAGTCCGAAAGCGACTTTTTTTACATTTGCCATTTCCCCTTTCCTTACTATCTTTGGGAAAAAGTAAAAATCAATGAGCACTCCCTCCACCGTTGAAGAGCGTTTTCTTCGCTACGTTCAAATCGATACAACCGCCATTCCAGGCTCCCCTACTTTTCCTTCTTCCTTGATTCAGAAAGACTTAGGTGAAGTTTTGGTGAAAGAATTGCTCGAAATTGGCATTTCAGATGCAGAAATGGATGAATACGGTTACGTTTTTGGTACAATTCCAACCAACTTGGATTACGAAGTGCCAACCATTTGCTTTTGCTCGCACATGGATACTGCTCCTGACGTTACGGGAAAAAATGTGAAACCTATCGTGCACCGCAATTACGACGGCAATCCGATTACTTTGCCTGACGATCCTTCGCAAATTATCACAACAGACAAGCACAAGTATTTAAAACAAAAAATTGGCGATGATCTCATTACCGCTTCTGGTTTGACCTTGTTGGGCGCCGACGATAAAGCAGGTGTTGCCATCATCATGGATTTTGCGCATTACATGACGAAAAATCCTGAAATTCCGCACGGAAATATACGTATCCTTTTTACACCAGATGAAGAAATTGGTCGTGGCGTAGATTTCTTGGATATGGAAAAACTCAATGCGGATTACGGTTATACTTTAGACGGTGGACCACTGGCATCGCTTGAAAACGAGTCTTTTTCTGCCGATGCGGTTACCATTACCATTCAAGGAATTAGCGAGCATCCGGGATATGCCAAAGGAAAAATGGTGAATGCGATTAAAGTTGCTAGTGAATTTGTAGCCGCTTTACCAAAAGATGAATGGTCGCCTGAAACGACGGAAAAAAGAGAAGGATTTGTTCACCCGACTTCCATCAGCGGAACCTTGGAAAACGCTTCCGTTAGTTTCATCATCCGAGATCACGATACGAAATTATTGACTTTGCATGAAACGCGTTTGAAAGCTATTTTGGACAGCGTTTTGGCCAATTATCCTGAATTGCACACCACTTTCACAATCAAAGAACAATACCGTAACATGCGTGAAGTCTTGGATACCGTTCCTTTTGTAACAGATTATGCGGTGCAAGCGATGGAAAAAGTTGGTTTACATCCAAAAGTTGATTTGATTCGCGGAGGTACAGACGGATCGCGCATGTCGTTTATGGGCTTACCTTGTCCGAATATTTTTACGGGGGAAATGGCCATTCATTCACGTCACGAATATGTTAGCGTGCAGGATATGCAAAAAGCGGTGCAAACCATCGTTGCCTTGTCTGAAATTTGGTCGAAACACAAGAAATAAAAGACTTTGGATCATTTAGAACTTATCAAACAAGCGAAAGCGAAAAACTTCAAGCCCATTTACTTGTTGCATGGAGAGGAAGCGCTTTTCATTGATATAGTCAGTGATGCGATATTGGAAAATGCGCTAGAAGAACACGAACGTGATTTCAATCTGACGACGGCTTATGGTAAAGATTCGGAAGCCATACAGTTAATCAACGAAGCGAAAAGCTACCCAACCATGGCAGAGCGCAGAGTTATTATTTTGCGTGAAGCTCAGGCATTTGATCAGTTTCCAGATATGGAAGCTTATTTCACGCAGCCGAATCCACAAACCATTTTTGTTATTTGCTACAAATACAAAACCATGGATGCCCGCAGCGCTGTTTACAAAGCGATTGCGAAAAACGGTGTAGTTTTTAAATCTGAGAAGATCAAAGACTACAAAATGGTGGATTTCATCAAAAGTTTGGCGAAAAACATGGGCTACAATTTATCCGACAAGGCGGCCATCATGTTGTATGAATTTTTGGGAAGTGATTTGAGTAAAATTCAAGGTGAATTGGACAAATTGGCTATTCTCGTAGAAAAAGGAAGTCAAATCAACGAAGTTCACATTGAGGAAAATATAGGTATTTCCAAGGATTTCAACATGTTTGAATTGGTCAACGCTGTTGCCACGAGAGATGTTCCCAAAGCTTTTCAAATTGTTGCATATTTTGATGCCAATCCTAAAAATGGTCCCTTGGTGGTTGTTGTTGGACAGTTGTTCACATTCTTTTCCAAATTGATGCGCATGCACTTTTTACAGGGCGTTCCCGATGGTGAAATTGCCAAAAGAGTTGGTCTTCACCCCTACGCTGTGGCGAAGAATAAACCGTATTTGAGAGTTTACAATCCAAAGAAAATTAGCGCCAATATTTCTACTTTGCACGAATATGATTTAAAAAGTAAAGGCGTTGATAATAATCAATTTACAGAAGGTGAATTGATGCGTGAGTTGATTTTTAAATTGATGAACTGATGCACACGGCTTTTCATCCTGAAATGGATTCCAATTCCAAATCGCTGGTTCTTTCAGAAGAAGAATCCAGACATTTGGTAAAAGTTTTGCGTCACAGCGAAGGTCAAGAACTGGAATTGTGCAATGGAAA
>JBGSIB010000054.1:0-94087 GCA_041751955.1 Crocinitomicaceae bacterium | reverse complement strand
GATCGTATGTTGAGGCGAAATACTGGATGAAAAAGTGTCGATAAGCGAAGCCGATTTGAAGGTAGTCCAAAAGTGGGTGACATGATCGCACGAAATCCAAAAAATCACGAAGACCAATGGCTGGTAGCAAAAGACTATATTGAGGAGAATTTAGATCCGACAGAATAGGTTTTCAAAGCTTTTTTTAAGCACGATAGATAAAAGCGAGCTGTTGCTTCATTAACATATCGATTATTTTTCCTCGCTAATCCTTTCGATTTGACTCAAAAAAAACGGGCGATCATTCCTAAAGAATATCGCCCGAATTTTGTAATCAGTTATATCTTATTCAACAATCAATCGTTGCGTCATGCGAACATTATTTATCACTACTTCTACTAGGTAAACACCTGCTTCAAGTGTTGAAATATTCAAAGGAATTTTTGAACCAGGAGTAACTATTCCGTAGTTTTTAGAACCTACTTCTTTACCCGACATATCTACTAATTTTACAGACACTTCTGCATTGTTTCCGAATTCCGCTTCTATGAAGGCCACATCATGGCTAGGATTTGGATACATTCTAAAAGTAGCTTGGTTTTCCAATTCTCCTAATCCAGTGTTGCTAAATACAGAGGATTTCCCTGCGTTATCAATTTTTCCGGATGGATCCAACAACATTCCAATTACATGTATGTTGTTTTCGTCCCAATCAGGAGCTAATGTGAAAATAAAAGTTACAGAATGTGTTTCTCCTACATTTACAGCTGCTGGAAAACTATTCGCTTGTCCATTCCAATCAGGAGCGATATCTCTTGCAACATGATTGTAAACCATTTGAGAGGCAGGTACAGATGAAGGTAACAATTCGAAACCTCCCATCACGCCATTTCCTCCACCAGCATAAGCGTTGGCTTGGTTGTATCCAGATCCAGTTCCTGTAACCCCATCTTCTGTCAAAACACAGGCCAGTCTCCAATTGTTATTCGCTGCTGAAGCGAAAGTAGCTGAAACCGTCACTTGTAATTCTCTTGTCGTTGGATTCCAAACGGACGCATTTGCGATACTTGCTGCTGGTGGTGTCACCAAACGCGCATAAAAATCACTTTCCATGGCAGAAGGATCGACGTCTCCACCTCTATCTACCAATGCACTTGGATATCCAGCGATATAGTTTCCAATGGCTGCATCGTAATCAGCTACCACCATTGGGTCTCCATTGTGTACAGCTATTCCAGCCCAATATATATCAAATTCTTCTTCGAATTTGTCCATGAATACTGTTCCACGCACACACCATGGACACCATGTCCCAGTAGCTTCTTCACCAACCACCATTTTTCCAGGTGCAGGTGTAACATTTTTTGCAATTGCACAAGCTTCATCATCCGAAGGATCACCGTCCGTTCCGCCATTTACGTTAGAAACAGATGCTGTTGCGGGATGCGTTCCTGACATAACCATTATTGGGGTTGTGTAAACAACGTCCATGGATTGACCGGCTGTTAGGTTGACACCTGTCACCGATTGCGAATAGTTATTTCCGTAAATATTGATGTTTACGTCAAAAGATGTAATCGGATTTGTTCCAACATTGGCCACTTTAACTGTAGGATATTTAGCTAATCCAGCTATTCTACCTCCTAGATCGAATCCAGAAACCGAAGCATTCAGAGCAGCCGGCGTATAGGCTGTGTGATCAAAAGAAACATCGTCCATATAGAACGATCCAGCTGTAGTTGGGAATATATCTGCAGAAGCCAATGAATTAATAGAATTGGCCCAAACACCAAAGCAAACATCATCTACATAAGCTTGCCATCTTCCTGTAGAAAGATTGGCTTCAATTCTCAAAGTAAACCAAGTATCGTCGGTGTAAGAACCTACAGCCAAACTTGCCGTAACTCCATCGTCAATGGTTACAGATCCATTCGACATGTTGCAATTCATCGCCCATGAAACACCAGGTGTTGCTGCCGCTTGGAAATTAAAGTAAGCCGTTTTTCCAGCGTCTACACGAATATCGCTTTCCCACGTAAAAATGCCACTGTTGTACACCTGTCCAAATTTTAAAAGAACATCTTGCGGTCCTCCTGATCCAGGTGCCATGAAATAAATTGAATTTGAGCCGCTACTCGCTTGAGCGTTCGTTATTTGCACGTCTTCCGCACCTCCTTCTGCTCCACTCCAAGTGGTCCATTCCGCTGAATTGGGGCCCAAGTATGATCCCACTGTGTATCCTTCGAAGTCATCCGAAAAGATCTGAGCATTAAAGGCAGATGTCATCAACACTGATGATAATAAAAGTACTATTTTTTTCATAAGATTCTGATTTTTAAGAACCAAGATAAATAATAAAATCGGATAGTTGTTGCCCTTTCGAGGACAATTTGTTGTAATATTGAATTCTTATGGGTAAAAAAGTGCATTCATCGATTTTTGGCGAAATGAGGAAATTGTCTGTGTTTTAAAAAAACAGTTCAAACCCTTCATTCATTTGAAAACGTAAACCTTGGATTTTATGTAAATAATCCATTTGACACACATCCGTCCTTATTGGTGAGCCTCAATAATACATGCGTTTGTTTCGTTTAATAAATTTTTTATTGCTTTAGAACTAACTTCCAACAGTTTTCTTCGTTTGTTGTATTCTGTCAATTTGCTTTAAGTGTCTCATATTATGATTGATCAAAAACTGAAAAGTGTCGCCCAATTTTAGTTGAATTAAACTTGATATTGAAGTCTGAATTTTCACTTTGTTTAAACTCACTTTTCTTGACTGATTTAACAAGTCCAAGAGTTTGATTTGTTGATTTGTAAATTTATCAATAACGGTTTTGTCAAGGTCTGCATTTAATGGGTTTTTGTCTTTAAAAGTTTTCATTTTGTTTAGTTTTTCCTTTGGCAACATACTTTTTGCAAAATAGTTCCCTAAAATTCCACTTTTAAATTCAAGTTCATTTTTAGAGCTTGAATTTTTTATTTTGTTTTCCATTTCAGGCAAATAGAAGTCGCCATATAAATTCAAATGTTCCACACACTCCAAAATGCTCCACGAAGTTTCGTTTTCTTTCCAGGTTAATACATTCAAATCAAATGTTTTTAATTTCTCGATCTGATTTATAATTTGTCTTGTCTTTTCTAAATGGGATTGAATTAATTTCTCTGATTGCATAATTTTAAATTTTACGCAAAGTTCCAAAAAGTATATTCTAAAAATCTTGCTTGAAATCAAGATTTTTTTAGTCTCGATAAAGTTTCAGGACTCATTCTCAAATAATTAGCAATGTATCTATTCGGGATTTCTTGAAAAAGCCGTGGACTTCGTTTCAAAACTCTTTCATATCTTTCTTTAGGTGACGTTGTCAAAATATCAATTTCGCGTTCCATCTGCTGAAGCACCAAATTTTCTAGAATTTTTGTCCATAAATTTTGATTCTTTTCTATTTCTAAAAAATGATCTATTTGATTTTTCGTGACAACATTTACAACCGTTTTTTTGATGGCTTGAATATATAAGTCGGAAGGTTTACCTGTTAAAAAAGAGTCCAATGAAACGATTATATTTTCCCTGTAAGCGAAGCGAATAGTTTGTTCCTCGTAGTTGTCCAAAACAAAAATTCTCAAGCTCCCACTTTTTACATAATATAAGTTTGTATCAATGCTGCCTTTGACTTTCAAAAATTCGTTTCTGCCGATGGTTATTTCTTTTTCCGAAAGTTCAATTATATCTTTCATTTTCTGTCAGCTGTTTTTCGCATCGCATCGTCAAATATAATTTATTTAGGTGAGAGTGAAATTGCGATGTTGCAATGGAAGAATTTACTGCCTTATTCTTCTTTTTTCGACAGGTTTTATTGTTCTAGGGAATTAAAATGTCTGACAAAAAGGGACGACCTCAAAAAATGGAAAAATTTTATTTATTCGCTGTCTGAAAATTGGGAATGCTACAAAAACGGGGAAGTTTACCGCCAATTTAGCTCTTTCTCTCGAAGATAATTGTTGCGCCATTTTGCTTAGTGCATGTTAGTATTATTTTTTTCATTTACAAAATCGTATTCCTCAATGATTTTTCCGTTCATATCATATACAATTTCTTTTATTGGCTCGGCAATTTCGTATACGAAGAGCCTATTGATATTTCCATTTTCAAAATACCAAGTCCAAACACCCTGACGATGGCCATTAATGAATTGACCGGACAGTTTTAATTTTCCGCCTTGATAATATTCTATATAGCTTCCGCTTGAAATTGATCCATTTACATAATAACCATCAAGCCAAGAATAAGATTCGGTATTTTCAGCATATATCCTTAAAAATCCGTTTGCGTATCCATTTTGAATTCTACGCTTGAAAGTTAAAGGTGAAGTTGTTTGCGCTTGAAGAATACAATCAGCATACTTGAAAAATACTGTGTCCTGGAAATCTTTGATGTAGAAATTGCAAAATGTGGAGTCAATTTTTTCCGTCGAAAAATTCTTTTCGCAATCGTCTAAAATTCTGAGCAACAATGAATCCGAAGATTGCCCAAACCCAAGGAAAATAGCAAATATTGAGGGGATCAAAGTCTTAATCATATTCAATAGATGTGTTTTTAGATGCTTTTCCATAGTTAATGCTAACGTTTAGTGCTAAAAATCGTTTCCGTCCCGAAGGTCGGCTGTGATTTTTTAGCACGTGCTATGCTTATTCTATCTCCGTTACAATTTTACTTTCTAAGTCAATTTTAAATATTCTTAGTTGGTTTTCGCTATTCCAAGATACAAACCGTACTTCCTTGTTTTGATCATCTTGACCATCTTGATGAAGTCCGTTCGTCCAAGTGATACGCTCTGGGTCATCTAATATATGATAGTCTTTTTGGTTCTTAATATCAAATATTGATAGCCCACAACCAGATATAATTGCGAATTCCTCACTAGGTAATATCAGAGCACCATTAGGGTCACCATAATGAACGGCCATGAGAAAATCTTTTTCATCAAAATCAGTATGTTTCCGTGATTTAAATTTGTGTTTCAGATAGATATTCTCATAAATTGAATAAACTTTAAAATTTTCATTTTTTGTTAAGAATTGAATCATAGTCGTTCCGTTTTGAATTATGCCACTAATTATTCGTTATTACATTAGTTATTGCCGTTTTGAATGGACTGTCGCCAGATCCGTCGGGATTTGAATATGAAAAGAATCTGATTTTACGTTGTTCAGGTACAATATTAGAAAATTGAGTATTCATTAAAATACATGCAATTTTTTCAATGAGTTCTTTGTCAGGTGGCAAATAAGAATCTATTACAACTTCATCTTTTGTTAATTTGGTCAGAAACAATTCGAAAATAATTGAATCAGGAATATTATATCGAATCGAATCATTGATTTCTGAATATATTTCAGATCCGTTCTTGACATCATATACATTTAAGTTCTGTGCAGACCAATTTGAAATTTCGATTACTTCGATTGGAGTTATTTCAACACCACAGTACTTTTCTTTGAGTGAGTTTTTAACCGAACTAGCGCATGAAACCACGCTTAATCCAACAATTGCCGATAAGATTATGTTTTTTACGATCATATCTTAATTATACATAACTTATTTATACCCCTCACAAACTTACTTTAGCATACAACTAATTGTAGCATAACCGCCATAATCACTAGGGTTTATTTGCCAAATTAAGAATTTTATCACAAATCATCAAAGGGACTTTTTATCTGTTGAATACTTTTGGTGCTCACGTGCGCATAACTCTTGGTTGCTCGACTGCTAAAATGGAGACAACTGAAAATGTCATTTAAACCAAAAAGCGACCGAGTGTAACCTCAATCGCTTTTCATTAAATACCTGACAAATGTTCTGTCTTATTTTTGATTGAATCGCACGTTATACGTGACACCAATACCAATGGCTTGTAAATCTATCATGTCGGTCTCTTTCGGTAAAATGAGGTCGTAATAAGCGAAGAAATTCCAATAGTCATAGTGCAGTCCAATTTGTGGTCTTCCGAAGTATCCTCCTGAAGTTCCTTCCAGCCCATTGACGAATGCATAACCCAATTCTAATCCAGCAAACCAACCTGCCGATTCAGGATAATAGCGAAACATCAAAGCCAAAGGAAGTACACCAACATCTGGATTGGAATCTTTTCCAAAATAATTTAAATACCCCACTTTTACACCTATTCCTGAAGCTTTCGTTTCTAAAAATTGAAGACTTGCATCTACCCCTATACCAAAGCTATTTGTTTTACTCAAATCAGTAATTGGCAAGGCCGTATTGATACCAAATTTCAACCAAGTGTTTGTTTCGTCTGCTTTCTTAAAATCTACTTGAGCAGTCGCGAACATGCTTCCTGTAACTATCAAGGCCAGCAGGATATATTTATACTTTATCATATTTTGTTTGCGTATTATATCGATTAAAGATTAATGTTTACCTCAACGGCAGCTCTACGTTGTTCTAATACATACACTCTTTCCATTGCGGTATCATACTCCACAACAGTTATAATCCCTTCGTTTCTTTGTCGGGTTAGTCCTTCACGAACCAAAACAATTTTATTCTTGGTTTCTGAAAACAAAAAATTATTTCGAACGACTATCAGATTAAATCCTTCTACGGCTTGATATTCGTAAACAGGACGGTATTTTTTGTGCTTCATTTTGGCCTGGTGTGAACGGTATTGTCCGTAATTGCGGTAGGAATAATATCCAGGCGTATTGATGTACAAGTACCCAAAATTTGGATGTCCCTTAGCGTACTTCACCATGTGTCCCTTCCCCTTTTTTCCATGTGTGTAATGACCTGTTTCAATTTTGCCAGAATGGCCTTTGTATTTTTTTTCTTGCATCTCAGTACCAGAGTGACCACTACCTTTCTTGACCTTGTAAGCAGGATGATGACCCTTTTGTTTGTTGCCTTTATTTCCTTTTTCTTGAGGATAAGCATGTTTTAGTGGCTTGCTCTGCCCTTTGAATGAACCATGACCGCTATTTCCACCTTTTGCGCCTTGCTGGTTTTTAGGACCACCTTTTTTTCCTTTGTCACCTTTGCCTTTTTGTTCGGACAATGCTACATTCAAATAGTTGTAGACTGTGTGCTTATTGTCGAATTTCACAACCGAACCTTTGGAAGAATTTGATTTTCCACTCTTACTACCTTTCTCCCCATGACCAGACTTTCCAGGTTGTGAAAAGGCCAATGAACAGATTGCAATTACTGTTAAGATGAATACTTTATACATGGCTTATTTGATTTTAATGATTAATGAATCCAACTCGCCGTCAATTGCTTCCAATTCGACGTTTGCGTCTTGAACTTCTTTTATTTTTTCCAAGGTTTCAGGATTTACCTCAAGGGTTGGATCTATATCCTCAGGATCAATGGTAGATGAACATGATGTTACTACTACCAAAAACAAGAGTTTTATTAGATTTTTCATTTTGCTTCAATTTAATGTATTCAAAAAATAACTAGTCGTGAACAACGCTTTGAGATGTTTATTCAACTTTCAAAGGATGATTTTTTTAATTGAACTTTCTATTTGTGAAATGCCAATCCAAAAGTTGAAACTCCACTAGACAAGTCTAGAAAAAGACCCAATTTTTGCGATGCGTGCCACTCGGCACCAATATGCAAGTCAGCATACAAATGAGTGGTTCTGCGGTAGTAATTTGGATCACCGTAATAACCATCATCCCAACGCGCGGAAACTAAAGCATACCCAACTGAACCAGCTAAGTAAAAATCCCATTTACTACTAGCGTTCAAAAGATTGTCAAAATAATACGTTCCTTTTAAACCGATTGGAATTACCGTTTCATGATAATAATAATCGTTTTTATTCCACCGGTATCGTCGAGACGAGGTATAGAAACCAACAAATGGCGCTAGCGTAAAGTTGTTGGCAACATTGAATTCGTAGTTTAACATAACGACTGGTAGAGTGTGTCCAGAATATCCATAGTAGCCAATACCTGCGCCTAGGTTGAGGGTGTTACCATACTGTTCTTGAGCTTGCACATTATTGGACATGGCAGCCAATATTAAAAATGCGATGAGTTTTAATGATTTCATAGGATTTACTTTTATTTTCATCCTGTGGCACAAATCATTCCGAAATGGAATTTCTCAATGTATAGTTCAAAAATGAGAGAATCGAGCGAATTATGGATTGGTATAATGTGTAAAAATTACCCAAGTGTGAGGAATAATAACCTCAATAAAAAGGATTAAAAGTACAATGAAAAAGTATAGTTGAACATCGTGTTCAAAGTGTCTGACAAAAAAGAAGGACCTCAATATTTTTTATTCCCCAAAGTTTCACCTATCTTCAAATACGTTTCAAAACCAGCTTTGGTATTTGTCAAAATATCAGCAGATAAAGTCACCTTTCCTTTTTCTAAAAGCAAAACTGTTGTAGATCCACCAAAAGCAAAGTAACCTTTTTCGTCACCTTTGCTTGCCAAACTGTCTGGCTGGTAGGTATTTATGATACTACCTGTCAAAGTTGCACCAACATCGGCAATAAGAACTGAACCAAAATCTTCGGTTTCTTGAATGCAATACGCGCGTTGATTTTCCAAAAAGATTTGTAAATTCTTCCGCAAAGCAAGTGGAGAAACGGAATAGTAGGAACCTTTGATGACTTTATCCGAACCGACTTTACCAGTTGCCGGGAAATGATAACGGTGATAATCCACTGGGGCTAAACGAACTATAACCATCGAACCGTCTTCGTATTTTTTTGCAAGTTTTTCGTCTTGCAAAAAGGTTTTCAAGTCAAACTCTGAACCTTTGATGAAGAATTTTTGAACGTCGGATATTACTTGAAAAGCCAACACTCGTCCATCTGCTGGAGAAACTAATCCTTCGCCAATTGGTCTGTATTCTGGCTTAATTTTTCGGTAAAAGAAATCATTAAAGCTTGTCCAACCTTTTTCGGGAATGATGTATGGTGACATGTCCATTTCGTATTGCTCAATAAAAGGTTGAACCTTAGAAATGGACAATTTAGACGACATATATTTTCCAAAAACTACCGAGAAAAACTTACGTTTCACCATTAGCCACAAACCTAGTTTGCCAAAAGGTCCGCCGTAAAGAAAATTTAAGAATCCGGCACCAGGTGTAGCTTCTGTCAATTCGTTTCCTTGACGGTCACGAAATTTTATTGGAGAAGAAGTTGCCACTTACAAAAATAATTTTTCTTCCAAATTCAGCCATTCTAAAGTAGAATGTGAAAAAATATTGGCTTTCGTTTCGAGCGATAAGTCGCTGTCTTCTATGAATTTACCAATTTCCAAATCGCCGAGCGGAAAAGGATAATCGGAACCCAAACATACGCGTTTGCTGCCTTGCATGTTCAATATATATTTCAATGCATCGATGTCATGCGTGATGCAATCCACCCAAAATTTTCCTAGATATTCTCGCGGATTAATAGGATTGTCGATCGCCACTAAATCTGGACGACAATTGAAACCGTGTTCAACGCGTCCCAAAGTCGGCAAGAAAGATCCGCCTGCATGCGAGAAGCAAACTCTGAGCTTCGGCAAACGTTCGAGCACTCCTCCAAAAATAAGTGAACAAGCTGCTCTTGAGGTTTCTGCAGGCATGCCGACAAGCCACGGCAACCAATATTTTTTCATGGAATCGAAGCCCATCATTTGCCAAGGGTGAATCATCACAGCCATTCCTAATCGCTCGCAAGCTTCGAAAATGGGAAAGAACTCGTCTTCGGATAAATTTTTGTCGTTGATGTTGGAACCAATTTGAATACCGACGTGTCCGATGGATTTGGCGCGTTCCAGTTCTTTGATAGCAGCTTCCGTATCTTGCATGGGAATGGTCGCTAACCCTATGTAATTTTTCGGGAAACGGTGCATCAAATCAGCGATATGATCGTTCAAATATTGCGATAATTCTACGCAATCTTCCACCTTCGCCCAATACGAAAACATCACAGGAATCGTACAAACCACTTGCACTTGCGTATTGTATTTTTTGTAATCTGGAATACGGATATTCTCGTCCCAACAGTTTTCTTCAATGCGTCGGAAGAACTTTCCACCTTGCATCATGTCGGCAGTTCCATTGTCGTTGTGTTCCAAAAAAATGAAATCGCCGTACCCAAATTTCTCCGTCCAATTCGGTAAATGTTTTGGAATGATATGGGTGTGCATGTCGATTTTAAGCATCAGATTCTGGATTTTGGGCAAAGATAGTATTTGTTTCTAAGTTTTTTGAGTACTACACAAGTTACACAGTAACTCAAATCTTCTAAAATTTCCTTAATTTGGTACATCCAGAAAAATATCATCTATGAAATTAATTTTAAGTCTTGCGTTTTTAATGTCATTCTTATCCTGCTTTGGGCAAACGAATATACAATCCAGCAACCCATTGGCTGAACAAATCATGCTGGGGAATTTTGACCCTAACGATTACATTCCGCCATTTCCGGTTACTTCTCCGACTTTCATCTATCAAAATCTTGCCGATAACATTTCGCCAGATACTTTGAAATCGTACATTTTAAAATTGGCCACTTTCAAAAACCGAAACACGGGTTCGGATACAATTTCTACGACAGAAGGTTTTGGTGCGGCTCGCGAATGGGTGTACAGTAAATTTGAAGAGTACAGCGCCGTCAATCAAGGACGATTGATTCCTTCTTATTTGACTTTCGACCAAACTATTTGCGGGGTCACCAAACACAAAAATATATTCGCCGTTCTTCCCGGATTAGACACGACGGATCATGAAATTGTCATTATCGAAGGACACATGGACTCGCGCTGCGAAGGATTATGTGATACAGTATGTTTTGCCGAAGGAATAGAAGACAATGCTACGGGAACGGCTTTAGTCATGGAATTGGCGAGGACGATGAGTCTCTACAATTTTCAAAAAACGATTGTTTTTATTGTTCTCACTGGTGAAGAACAAGGTCTTTATGGATCAAAAGCATTTTCACTTTATGCGCAAAATTTGGATTTACCTATTAAAGCTGTGTACAACAACGACGTCATCGGTGGAATAATTTGTGGAGCGACTTCATCCGCGCCTTCTTGTCCTGGTTTGAATGATATCGATAGCACTCAGGTTCGTTTGTTTTCGCAGGGAAATTTCAATTCCATCAACAAGCAATTGAGTCGTTTCAACAAATTGCAATACCAAGAAGAACTTCTTCCTTTTGAAACCGTTTCGATGATGCTCACCATCATGACAGGCGAAGACAGAGCCAACCGCGGAAGCGATCATATTCCCTTTCGGCAACGTGGATTTGCGGCCATGCGCTTTTGTTCTGCCAACGAGCATGGTGACGCTTCTCTCGGTGCAACTTATACCGATAGACAGCACACAAGCGACGACATTCTCGGGATAGATTTGAATAATGATGGTACAATTGACAGTTTCTTCGTTGATTTCAATTACTTGGCACGTAACGCAAAAATCAATGGAACAGCAGCTATCTCTGCACTTTCAGGACCCAAAACACCAACTTTCAATGCCTTTGGAAATCCTGGAGCTCAAGTCAGTTTAGAAGTGATTATCACGAGTATGGACCCAAGTCCCGCATATCGTGTTGCTTTGCGAACGATAACAAATGATTGGGACACCGTCTATACCACCAATTTTCCACAGAGTACATTTTTTGCGCCAACATCGGTTGCGAATTGGATTGTAAGCGTTGCTGCAGTTGACGATTTGGGAATCGAAAGTTTGTTTTCCAACGAAATCATGATTCCACTAGCCACGATTGGTTTGGACGAAGAAGAGGTGGAACAAGCCAAGGGAATTGAACTTTTCCAGAACAGCCCAAATCCATTTGATGAATCTACTTTCATCGCCATTTCTGCTGGAACGGATTATGTGAACAAAGAAGCGATTATTCGCATCATGGACAGTCAAGGAAAATTAGTGGAAGAAATGCATTTGCAGCTTGACTTGGGGATGAACGAAGTGATTTACGAACACGGTTACGGGAAGGTTGGCACTTTTATTTACACTTTGTTCGTTGATGGAAAAGCAATTGATAGCAAGCGTATGGTTTTTGCGAATTAATAAGTGAAACTATCTTCGGGTATTGAACCACTAAAGAGTGTAACTTGCCGATGTCTAATTCTTATTTCAAAATTCTTATTTCTTATTTATTTTCACCGCATCCACTTCAAAGACCGCGAATACAAAAGGATAAAAACAGCGGCAATCCCAATCCCAAACCAAGTTATCATGCTCGGAATTTCAGCTGCTGAAAAGAAAAGATAAATCTGTCCGATAGAAAAAATGGAATAGATGATGTACAAATGAAAACCTAATTTACGTCCCAAGAACATAAAACTAACACCTACCAATCCTACGACTAATCCTAACAAAGTCAGGGACATAGCTGTATAATGCTGATCATTTAAAACGGGTGTCATATCGCTTACTTTTTGAAAAGTATCCGCAAAAGTATGGAAGCCATTGTTGCGCATTTCAACGATAGCGCCTTTTAAATTTACTTGACTGTCTTGAATTTGAGAAGAAGACAAAGGACCGCTAATCAGCTGATAGAGGGATATCACCAAATTGAACCCAATGTGTATCCAACTCAAAATGCAAATCACAATAAGCATTGTGGGTCTATTCTCGTTGCTTTTAAAATTTACCTTAAAATCCATATTCTAGTTCCATTCTTTCACAAAACTAATGCTTTCTGCCATGAGCTCATGCAAATAGACGTCAGTCTTAACAAACTTTACCCTTGTGCGGTATTCTTTGTGCAAACTTTCAATGGAATCACTGGAATAAAGTGGTCTTCTGAAATCCAAAGCTTGTGCTGCGTTGAGCAATTCGATTCCTTGAATCGAATAGCAATTTTCAATCACTCGATACAACTTCGTAGCTGCGTTGGCGCCCATACTCACATGGTCTTCCTGACCGTTGGATGAATCTATAGTATCGATGGAAGCTGGCGAACAAAGCTGTTTATTCTGTGACACTATACTTGCTGCCGTATATTGTGGAATCATAAATCCTGAATTCAAACCAGGAGATGCCACTAAAAATGCAGGCAAACCTCTTGTTCCTGAGATCAATTTGTACATTCTTCGTTCGCTGATACTTCCCATTTCTGCTAGAGCGATGGCCAAAAAGTCCATGACCAAAGCCAAAGGTTGTCCATGGAAATTCCCTGCGGAAACGATATCATCTTCGTCTGGGAATATTGTTGGATTGTCCGTGACAGCATTGATTTCTCGTTCCACTATTTTTGAGCAATGCGCGATGGTGTCCCAACTTGCGCCGTGCACTTGAGGAATGCAACGGAAGGAATACGGATCTTGCACATGCTCTTTTTTGCGCCCAATAATTTCGCTACCCGATAAAATATTTCTGAAAATAGTTGCCGTCGCTTTCTGACCTTCTTGGTGACGAATATCGTGTACATTCGCCTGAAAGGGATTCAAACGGCCATCGTATCCTTCCAAAGACATCGCACCAATGAGATTGAACTGATCCCATAACTTATTTGCATTGGCAACAGCATAAGTTCCGTAAGCGCTCATGAATTGAGTTCCATTCAGCAAAGCCAAACCTTCTTTGGACCGCAAGCGTATTCCTTTGATTTTAAACTTCTTACACATAGCCTCGCCCGACATACGTTTGTCGTCTACCCACACTTCGCCTTCGCCAATCAAGGCCATACTCATGTGTGCTAATGGTGCTAAATCGCCGGAAGCGCCTAAACTTCCTTGGGTGTAAATGACCGGTAAAATATTGTTGTTGTAGAAGAAAATCAAACGCTCAACTGTATCTACCTGAACGCCGGAATGACCTTTGGATAGACCTAATATTTTTAAAAGAAGTATGCGTTTTACAATTTCTTTGGGCACCTCTTCTCCAGCTCCGCAGGCATGTGAACGAACCAAATTGACTTGCAAGGTTTCCAATTCATCAGTGGAAATAGCCGTATTGCAAAGTGAACCAAAACCAGTGTTAATTCCGTAAATCAGCCCTTCACCTTTGGCAATTTTCTTGTCCAAATAGTCGCGACATTTCTGTATGCTCGTTTTGGCTTTGGAACTTAATTTTAGTTGGATTTCACTTTTAAGAATTTCTTCCAACTGCTCTAAACTCAACCATTGATGGTCAATTTCAAAAGTCTTTACTTCGCCCATTTTGCTATTAATTCGTTTTGAGTCAGGCTTATTTGTTCGCCAGTCTCCATATTTTTCACTTGAATATTTCCGCTCGACAATTCACTTTCGCCAACTATAGCAACGAAAGGAATGTTTTTATCATTGGCGTATTTCATCTGTTTTTGCATTTTCGCAGCGCTCGGATAAATTTCGCAGGCTACATTGTTTTCGCGCAACTTTTTCAGAATGGGCAAACAAAAATCTTGCTCGTTTTCTCCGAAATTCACGAAAAGAACATCCAAGGTTTGACCTAATTTTTCGGGAAATAAATTCAGTTCGTTGAGCACATCATAAATACGATCTGCCCCGAAAGAAATTCCAACACCAGACATTCCTTTCATGCCGAAAAGACCTGTCAAATCATCGTAACGACCTCCACCACAAATACTTCCCATTTTTATTCCGTTGGCTGCCACTTCAAAAATTGCTCCTGTATAATAATTCAATCCTCTGGCAAGCGTAACATCAAATTCCAATTTCGCTTCGGACAAACCTAGCATTTCCACTTTATCCAAAACGTAGCGCAATTCTTCTATACCTTTCAAACCCATCTCGCTCTTCGCCAACATGGTTTCCATTGTCTTCAAACACTGATTGTTGTCACCATTTAAGGCAAAAAGCGGTTTGATAATGTCAATTGCGGAATCAGAAACACCTTTTTCTGTCAATTCTTTGATTACACCTTCCTCGCCTATTTTGTCTAACTTATCGATGGCCACCGTGATGTCGATAATTTTATCCGCTTCACCACTGATTTCAGCAATACCAGACAGTATTTTTCGGTTGTTGATTTTAATCGTAAAATCTGGAATTTTCAATTTTGAAAGCACCTCATCAAAAATAAAAATCAAATCGACTTCATGTAAAAGCGAATCGCTACCCACCACATCCGCATCGCATTGAAAAAACTCTTGATAACGACCATGTTGCGGACGATCAGCTCGCCAAACAGGTTGTATTTGATAGCGTTTGAAAGGGAAGGTCAAATCGTTTTGGTGCTGAACCACGAAACGTGCAAATGGAACTGTCAGGTCATAGCGCAAAGCTTTTTCTGCCAATGAATTCGCAAATCGAGGTAAATTCTTCTCGGCCAAAGCATCGGTGTCTGCTTTGAGCATTTTATCACCAGAATTTAAAATACGAAAAATCAATCGATCACCTTCCTCACCATATTTCCCCATCAAAGTGGAAGACAATTCAAAGCTAGGCGTCTCAATTGGACCAAAACCGTATTTTTTAAAAACACTTTTTATCGTCTCAAAAAGATAGTTTCTTCGTTCAACTTCTACCGGTAGAAAATCCCTTGTCCCCTTGGGAATCGCTGGTTTTTGGGCCATTTTTTAAATTTTTGGTAAAGATAATAAATTTGGATTACGAAAATTGGACCGCTGCGCTGTTGGATTTTGGACCGCTTCGCTGATGGAGCATGGACCGCTTCGCTGTTGGATTTTGGACGCTTCGCTGATGGCTGATTCGAAATAAGTCTATCAGCGAAGCGGTCTAACAGTACCGAAAGCTTTCGGGACGATCCAACAGGCGCAGCCAATCCATCAGGCGTAGCCGGTCCAAATCACCATTCTTCTTCGGTTCCAGAAAACTTATTGTCGTCGTCGATCAGCTTTTTCCAATCGTACGTTGGGTCTTCAGAGTCGAAAACGATGGCCGAATATTCTGATTTATCAATTTCGTGACGAGTAATTTGTTCGCCGGTATATTCTTCGATTAAAGTCAAAAATTCCATTTCTTCTTTGGAACAAAATGACAGCGCTTGCCCACGGTTCGTGCCACGTCCGCAGCGACCACAGCGATGCACATAATTCTCTGGATCTTCAGGCAGGTCGTAATTAATAACATACTTCACCGCGGGAATATCGATTCCTCTGGCAGCTACATCTGTGGTAATTAAAACCCTAAACTCTCCTTTTCGGAATCGGTCCAACAATTGAAAACGATCTTTCTGTTCCATTCCGCCATGGAAAAAATGCGATTCTACTTTTACACGATCCATCGCAGCTACAACACGCTCGGCTCTTACTTTGGTTCGAACAAAAACGATGAACATGTCTTCTTCGTATTCTCTTAAAATGTTTTCTAAGAAGAACCGTTTGTCATCCATTTCAACAAAAGCTACAGCGTGATCAATGTTCTTCGCTACTGGATTTTTCGGAGAAATCTGAATTCGTATAGCATCGCGAACCACAGAATAGGCTAAGGATTTAATCTTTTTATCTATCGTTGCCGAAAAGAAAAGGGTTTGTCTGCTCTTTGGTATTTTCTTGACGATATCTTGAATATCTTTGTTGAAGCCCATGTCGAGCATCAAATCTGCTTCGTCTAGTATCAAAGCTTCCACTCCTGACACATCTATGTGACCTTGTGAAATCAAATCAAACATGCGTCCAGGTGTCGCCACCAAAACGTCCACTCGCTTTTCTAACCTTTTAATTTGTTGTTCCTGCTCAACACCACCGTACAAACCCATCGTTTTTACTGTGGTTTCTTTTCCTATTTCTTGGAAAACTGTTGTTATTTGTTGCGCCAATTCACGCGTTGGGACCATTACAAGACAACGAACCCCATTGTAATTTTTCCGCTTGTACCCCTCCAATTTGTCTAATATCGGAATAACAAATGCTCCAGTTTTTCCAGTTCCTGTTTGCGCAATGGCCATAACGTCTTCCCCTTTCATCACATGCGGAATGGTTCGGTATTGGATATCCGTCGGTCGCGAAAAATTCATTTTTTCTAATTGCGATTTAATGGATTTGGCTATGGAATAATCGTTGAATTTCATGGGTGAAAGATACGGGTAAATTGGGAAATGATTGTTTTGGTAAGGGAATGGAAAGGAATGGACTAATACGGAATAAACGGTTTTAAACAGATAGAGGCGCGATGAATCGCGCCTCTATCTGTTAAATCAAATATAATTTTTTGAATTATTTCTTTTTTTCTTCTGGTTCTGGAACCAAAATACGTCCGCAATGTTCACAAACGATAACTTTTCTTTTGGATGCGATATCCAATTGACGTTGTGGTGGTATTTTGTTGAAACAACCTCCACAGGCATCACGCTGAACAGAAACAACAGCCAAACCATTTTTTGAATTTCCTCTCAAACGATCGTATGCTGTAATCAAACGTGCATCGATTTTTCCTTTGGCGTCATCTGATTGCTTTTGCAATTTGTCTTCGTCTTTTTGTGTTTCAGCAACGATTTCGTCCAATTCTGCTTTTTTCGTTTTCAAATCGACAGCGCGGAATTCCATTCTTTCAATTGCTTCTTCCAAAACTTCTTTTTTCGTAACAATTTTCAATCTCGCTTCTTTGGTTTTCTTATCGTGCAATTTGATTTCCAATTCTTGGTATTCAATTTCTTTTGCTAAAGATTCAAACTCACGGTTATTTCTTACTTTATCTTGTTGCTCTTTGTACTTCGATATAGCGAATTCAGCATCTTTGATCGCATTTTTACGGTCAGAAACTTCTGTTTCGATTTCTAGCATATCTTCCTTCAAGTTATTCACTCGAGTTTCCAAACCAGCCATCTCATCTTCCAAATCCTGAACTTCCAAGGGTAATTCACCGCGGATTGTTCTGATTCTATCAATTTCAGAATCAATTAATTGCAATTGGTACAAGGCGTCTAATTTCGCCTCAACGCTTGTTTCTTTCTTTGTTGCTGTTCCAGCCATTTGTCAAAAATATTTGATAGGATTTGTATTCCGTCCTGTTAAATTGACCGCAAAGTTAGGGAATTTTTTCGTCAATATATCACCTAAAAGGTGCGTTGTGTATTGTTCGCTTTCAAAATGTCCAATATCGGCGATAATAATTTGACCCTCAGCGTCGAAAAACTCATGGTATTTGTAATCTGCTGTGATGAAAACATCTGCTTTTTCACGTATCGCATTTGACAATAAAAATCCACCAGAACCACCACAAACAGCCACGCGTTTAATGGCTTTATTTCGCAAGGCAGTATGGCGAATCACACCACATTGAAATATTTCTTTGACAGATGTTAAAAATTCAATTTCCGACATTTCATGTTCCAATTCACCCACCATTCCAGCGCCTTCGTCTTGATTTTTATTCGCAACAGCTATCCATTCATGTGCCACTTCTTCGTAAGGATGCGCATCCAACAAGGCGCCAAAAACTTGATTTTTAACACGTGTGTTAACCAAAACCTCAATTTTATACTCTGGATCACGACTCAATTTTCCCTTTTCACCTGAGGATGGATTCGCTCGTTCATTGGGTAAAAAAGTGCCTTCTCCCAACCCGCTAAAAGAACAATTGGAATAATTTCCGATATGTCCAGCTCCCGCATCAAAAAGAGCATTGAGAACTTTTTCTTTTGCTTCTTCAGGAACGTAACTCACTAATTTATAAAGGACATTTTCCTTTGGTGCCAAAATTTTTGTGTTTTTCAAATTCAAGCGACGCGAAATTTCTTCATTTACGCCGTATCGATAATTGTCTAAATTGGTATGAATCGCATAAATGGCAATATTATTTTTTATCGCCTTGATGACCGTTCTTTCCACGTAATTCTTACCATTAAACTTTTTTAAGCCCTTGAAAACAATAGGATGATGAGAAATTACCAGTTGACAATTTCTATCAATCGCTTCTTGAACAATTTCCTCTGTGCAATCCAAGGAAATCAGGGCAGCCGTCACTTCATCATCTGGTGTACCGACTATTAGTCCTGAATTATCATAACTTTCTTGACTGGAAATGGGCGCAAAACTTTCTAGATATTGCGTAATTTCTCTGATCTTCATATTTTACAATTGATAAGTAAGTCCAAGGTTAAAACCAATGGCATTCGCTTTGTGAATGTAAGCGCTATTCTTTCCGTATGTGCTCGTTAATTGAATCCGATATTCTGGCATAAAATAAATTGACCAATATCGACTGTAGTTCAGCTGAACACCAACACGAAATAAAGCGCTAGACATGAACGATGCGTGCTGTGCTGTACCACTTTTTGTCTTTATTTCGTCCTTGCCTTTGGTATTGTTCGTGGTGACAAAATTTATTTCCTTCAATTCACTCATAAACAATTGCGGCATTATCCCAGCTCCTGCTAAAAATTTAATGTCCTTACCGTAGGTATAATAAGCAACTATTGGCATTGTAATGTATCGGTAAGTTGTTGTGTATGAATAACTCGTGTCTGTACCTTCAAACGAATATTTTTCACCATTCCGCATAAAACCTAAGCCTACCTCTATCTGAAAATGGTCGCTCAAAGCGTTGCGAATGCCAACACTATAGGACCAAAAATTAGCACTAGTCTCATCTGATCTCTTGCCCAATTCTTTTCCAAACAATTCACCGTTGGGTGTCAAGGTCCGAAAAGTATTCGACCAATTCGTATTGAAATACACTTGTGTTACGCTATCTATCTCTCGTAAATCTTGACGGTTCGCTCGATCAACTATACCATCTTCTTTCTTTTCTTCGGTCTTGTCGACTTTCTTTTCTTCTTCCGAACCTACTATCTGTCCAAAAGCACTTGAAAGCGTTAAGAATGTTAAAAACGGAAAGAGAAATAATCTTTTTTGCATTACTTTTAGGCTTGAATTTTGATGTGTCAAACAAATATCGACATATTAATTCAAATTGAAAATTGGAAAAGATGCAAAAAAAGAAAAAAAGTTGGCTAAAAAAGATATTAATTGGATCAGGAATTACTATCTTCTTATTGATTTTGGCAATTATACTTATCCCTTATTTTTTCAAAGATGAATTGAAAGAAATGGTGATAAAAGAGGCCAATAAATCCCTCACCGCCGAGCTAGAATTGGGTGATTTCGACTTAACATGGTTCAGTACTTTTCCGAATTTGACTGTCCAATTAATCGATACAAAAATTACCGGAAAAGGCGATTTTGAAGGTGTAGAATTGATTAACGCAAAGCAGATAAAAGCACAAGTCAAACTATGGGATGTTATCTCTGGCGATCAAATTTCTATTCGCAATATTTCTATGGTTGAACCCAAAATCGATGTTCGGATTTTGAAAGACGGAAGGGCAAATTACGATATCGTTAAACCTGATTCTATCAAAACTCCTGAAGAAATCGAAGAACCTTCCAATTTCAAAATGAGTTTGGAAAGTTATTCCATTGAAAAAGGTCAGATTCGTTACGATGACCGTGCTGGAGATATGTTTGCCGAAATCATGAACCTGAATCACGAAGGTAAAGGTGATATGACGGCTGATGTCATTGATTTCGAGACCAAAACGACAACAGATGAATTGAGCTATTCTATGAGCGGAATTCCATATTTGACGAAAACGAAAACGGATGCAGATGTAAATATATTGATGGAATTTACGGAGAAAACATCCAAATTCACCATGAAAGAAAACACCTTCAACCTGAACAATTTGAAATTCGCCATCAACGGTTTTTACGAAATGTTAGAAGGATACGACAACATGGATTTAAAATTAGACGCCTCCAAAGCGACTTTCAAAGATTTCCTTTCCCTGATTCCTACTTTCTACCAATCTGGATATGAAAGCATGGTGACCAGAGGGAACTTAGCCATGGATGGATTTGTGAAAGGTAGAATGGACGATAAAAATATGCCCGGTTGGGACTTCAATCTAGCTGTTGACAACGCACAAATTAAATATCCAGATGTGCCTGGTTCGATTAACAATATTGCCATGAAAGCAGGTTCCAAGTTTATTGGAGGCGCTGACATGAATTTGATGACGGTAGACGTTCCTAAGTTTCATGCAGATTTCGTTGGAAACGTAATTGATGCCACCTTGAAAATGAGAAATTTAGAGGTCGATCCTCTAATCGATACAAAAATATTGGCCAAAGTAGACCTCGCTACATTAAAGCAAGTAATGCCTATGGCAGAAGGCGAAAGTTACAATGGGAAATTGGATGCCGATATTGCCTTAAAGGGAAATATGAGCGCGCTTGACAATGAAAATTATGAAGCTTTCAATGCCGCTGGAACTATCAAGTTGGACAACATGAAATACAAATCAGCAGATTTGGCATCATCAGTTGATATCAAAACCATGTTGATGCGTTTCTCTCCTCAAAATTTAGCCTTGGAAGCTTTGGATGCTAAAATAGGAAAATCTGATTTTCAAATGATAGGGAAAGTTGATAATTACATGGGCTATATGTTCCGTGACGAATTGTTGAAAGGAGATTTCGATTTCAATTCAACGAACTTAGATTTAGACGAATTCATGGGAAGCGAAACATCTCCTGATGGAATGGGTGCAGGTGACGAAACTACTACTCCAGCAGCAGAAGAACCCTTGTTGATTCCGGGTAATATTGACTTCAATCTGAAAACAAATGTTGCCAACATGAGTTACGATGGCATGCAATATAAAAATGTGAATGGCGGTGTTCAGGTGAAAGATGAAGAAGCAATTTTAGACAACTTAACCATGAATACCATGGGTGGAACGGTTGGTTTGAAAGGAAGTTATAACTCCATGAATCCGAATCAACCGAAATTGAATTTTGGATTTAATTTAAAGGAAATTGATATTCAAGAATTGGCAAGTAATTTCGTCACCATCGAAAAACTGGCTCCAATTGCGAAGTATGCGCAAGGAAAAATTACATCTAATTTCAATATGAATTCTTTGTTACAGCCTTCTTTGGAACCAATTTATAGTTCATTGACTGGTAGTGGAGATTTGTTTACCAGTACGGTGAAAATAACAGGTTTCAAACCACTCGAGAAAATTGGAGAAACTTTGAAAATGGACAATATAGCCAATCAAACTATCAAAGATTTGAAAACTTTCTTCTCCTTCGCCGATGGGAAAGTCAATCTTTCTAAACCATTTACGACCAAACTTGGAAAAATAGGAACAACTGTTTCTGGCTACTCCACTTTTGAGCAGGACATCAATTATGATCTTTTAATGAATGTTCCGAAGGAAGAATTGCCGAAATCAATGATCGTCGCCGCTGAACAAGGCATTGCCAAATTGAATTCCTTAGCACCGAAACTGAATTTAAGTGCTTTGCCAGATTTCATTCCGGTTACGGTAAAAGTTCTTGGGAAAATCACGGATCCAAAAATTACAACTGATTTCAAAGAGGCTATCATGAAGGCTTCTGGAAATGTAAAAGACAATTTAATCAATACAGGTAAAGACATGTTGAATCAAGCGAAAGATTCAGTAAAAACTGTCGTGACCAATAAAGTGGAAGAAGTTCGTGAAGATTTGAATGCGAAGAAACAGGCCATCATGGCCGATGCAAAAGTTCAAGCCGATAAAATACGTGCTGAAGGTAAAAAACAAGCTGACGCAGCTAGATCTTCGGCCAATGCTGAAATTGACAAATTAATGCAAGAAGCCGGTTCCAACCCAATTAAGAAAAAAGCCGCCGAACTAGCAGGAAATAAATTAAAAGCTGAAGCCGACAAAAAAGCGAGTGGAATTGAAGCCACCGCCAACAAAAAAGCAGATGATGTTATGAATGCAGCTCAGGCCAAAGCCGACGCTATTAAATAGGCTAATGGCTGGTATCGTATATCAGCCAAAAGCAATTTAAATGATCTTCGGCATACCCTTCCCCCTCGCTCTTATTGCTCCGGCTCTCGCTTTGAGTGGACTGAATTATTGGTATTGGAGCAGAAAAGGTTATTCATCCATTGGAACTTTCATCATGGGTGTTTTCGGGATTTACGGTTTACTTTATTACATTTTGAAGGCATTTGTTTGATCTGAATCACATATTCATTTTTATTGTCATTCATTTGGTCTTTTTCATGATTTATGGGACAAGAATTTCTAATAATTATCAGGAAATAAGACGTATAGAGCGTGTGATTAAAATTCCAGAAATTCATATCGAAAAAATGTTGATGAAAAAAAACAGTCTCGAAATCCAAATAAAACAGGAAAAGAAAAGATACATTTTCGTTTTACTTGGAATATTTGTCATGCATTTGTTATATCTCTTATTTCTAAAGGAATTTTCTGCAATCGAAATCCGGTATGCCGCTATTCTACTCTTTTCTTACTTCCTTTGTTATCTAATTATCAATTGGTTAAAGGGACGTGACATGCTATCTGCTTTGCCTAATTCCGAAGGAAGAGATTATGATACTTGGTTGTGAAATTTGTAAATTTGTATGAACAAATTAATGAGCAATTTTATGTTGGAATTGGTATAACTTGAGAATATGCAAATCACTCCTATAGAACTCGCACAAAAGCTCCTCGTTTTCAATTTCTTGCGCTACGCGGTGATTGCTGCTCTAGCTTTTTTGATTTGGTATGTACTGCTTCGCAAAAAATGGGCATACAAAAAAATTCAAGCCAAATTTCCAGGAAAAGAAGATTACATCCGTGAGATTAGTTATTCCTTGTTTACCATTGTGCTTTTTACACTGGTCGCATATATTATTATGACCGAACCACTCGCAAATTATACCCTTCGATACAAGGAAATTTCTGAGCACAGTACTGCTTTTTGGGTCTTGGGTCTTATTTTGATGATAATTCTCCACGACACCTATTTTTATTGGGCACACAGGTTGATGCATCACAAAAAACTCTTCAAATATTTTCATTTGGTGCATCATCAATCCAAAAATCCATCACCATGGGCAGCGTATGCCTTTCACCCTTTGGAAGGAATAGTCGAAGCAGGAGTTATCTTTCCCATCGTTTTCTTGATTCCGCATCATGTCACCACCTTAATTGCTTTCATGTTTTTTATGATGGTTTACAACGTTTATGGTCACTTGGGATGGGAATTGTACCCAAAAGGTTTCAGTAAAAATTTCTCTGGAAAATGGATAAATACTTCAGTGAACCACAACCAACATCATAAACACGTGAATGGAAATTATGGCTTGTACTTCCTATATTGGGACCGCTGGATGGGAACTTTGCGTGAAGATTATGACGAAAGTTATGATGAAGTAGATAAGAAACGAATGTCCAGTAAACTCACCCAATCCATAAAACAGTAAAAAAATCGGTGAATCGTCATTCCCATCGGTCAATTGAAGCACGTATGCCCACTGAAATTTGTATTTTCGTTAAAATTCTCATTTCATGAAAACCATTGGACATCATTTTGCCGCTTTGCAATGGGCTTTGCAACAATTTGGCAAGGGTAAATATTTATTGTATTTCATTCCAGGATTAATCATTGCTTTCTTTTTTTGGTGGTTGAACAACACGATTCTAGGTTGGACCGAAGGGGCTGATCCTGAAGGAGTTTGGGGTAAAATCGTCTCTGGAACAGGTTACGCTCTATCCGCAACGACCAATTTTATTATGGTTTTCTTCATACTAACCGTTCTGTCCCCCATCAATACTTTTCTCTCGGAGGCAGTTGATACGGAATTAACCGGAATGACAGTTGGGTTTGACATTATACGGTTTATAAACGATTTCATCCGAATGATTTTTGTGGTGATTATCGCCATCACCTTGGAGTTTGTTTTCTCAGGTATTTGGTGGTTTTTAGATTTATTTCTTCCCTTGGACTTCATTTCACCAGCCGTTTATTTTCTCATTGTAGCTTTTTTCTATGGGTTTTCTTTCTACGATTACAGTCTCGAGCGCTACGAAATTGGTATAGGCGGCAGTTTCCGTTTCTCTAAAAAATACTTTTTACCTACCTTGGTCACTGGAATTTTCTTCATGGGTATGTACTACATTCCTGTCGTTGGAATTGCGATTGCACCGGTAGTAGCCACAATTATTTCTACCCATGTTTTCCTGAAATCAACAGGGAAATTGGATCAAATTAAACAACAACAAGAAACACAAAACGCATGACACTTTTCGAAGATTTTTCGCCGCAAACGTATGACCAATGGAAGGCCAGTGTTGACCGCGAACTGAAAGGATTGTCGTTTGAGGAAACTTTGACGAAAAAGGATGAAATTGAAGAATTGGATTATTCTAAATTCAACAATTTATCGAGAGCCAATTCCAGCGAAAAATTAACTTACTCTAGAGCCACAAGTTCAAATAACAACGATTGGCTCATCGGAAAACGCATTGAAGTGAAAGATGAAAAGGTGGCCAATAAAATGGCACTCTTAGCTCTGAATCAAGGTGCAAACGCTTTGACTTTTATTTTGCAAAAAACAAATATCCTGTGGGAAGCATTGTTTGAAAATATCGGTTTAGATTATATTGCTTGTCAGTTTGAAACCTTGGACGAAGAACAGTCACAAAATCTTTCAAAAACCTACCCTTCATTTTGCAAAAAACCTTTGATTTTACTGAACGACCCTATTGGCGTCTCAAGCACTTTCATTTTACCAGAGCGCGAGCAAGCGGGTACGGTGCTTTTTAAAGTAAATGCATACGGTTTGCATCAAACTGGAGCGAATGCAACACAAGAAATTGCCTTTGCTTTGTCGATGGGACACGAATATTTGCATCGATTATTAGCTGGAGGATTTTCTATTGATGACGCCTCAGCCATGATTCGCTTTGACTTTGGCATCGGTTCCAATTACTTCATCGAGGCCACAAAATTTAGGGTTTTCAGAAAACTTTGGGCAAATATTGTCACTTCCTATCACCCTCAGGAAAATTGCTCACACGCTTGTTATATTTATGCGCAAACTGGGTTTGTCAATAAATCATTGAAAGACCCTTACACAAATTTGTTGCGACAAAGCACGGAAGTCATGTCTGCCGTTTTGGGTGGTGCAAATGAAATTATTGTTCGTGCCTACGACGAATATGCAAAAGAAAAAGAAGCTAATTTGGGCGAAAGAATGGCACTCAATATTTCCAATATTTTAAAAGAAGAAAGTTATTTTGACAAAGTTATTGACCCGCTTGGTGGAAGTTACAGTCTCGAGAATTTAGCAAGTATTTTGGAAGAGAAAGCGTGGTCTTTGTTTCAAAACATTGAGAAAAAAGGTGGCATTTCTTATCATGAAGGAAAAAACCATCTTCAAAGTAAAGTCGAAAAAACAGCTCAAAAACGAATGGATAAATTGAAATCGGGTGAACGTCTTTTGATTGGCGTAAACAAATATCCAAATCCAGACGAAAAAGCAAATCAATGGCAGGACATTCCACCCTATTTTGGTTTAGAAGCACTCATTTTAGAAAAACACAAGGCATGAAACGGAACGATTTTCAAGAAGTACAACCAAAAGAAATTGAAATAAGTTCTTCCAAACAAGAACCTATTTTCGATACTGCAGAGAAAATAGTGCTCAAAAATTTCTATACGCCAAAGGATATTGAAAACAGTGAACATATAAAGTTTGGTGCTGGTGTTTCACCTTTCTTGCGCGGACCTTATGCTTCCATGTACGCCATCCGACCCTGGACAGTGCGACAATACGCTGGATTTTCAACAGCTGAAGATTCAAACGCATTTTACCGAAGAAACTTGGCAGCGGGACAAAAAGGATTGTCCGTTGCTTTTGATTTGGCTACGCATCGAGGTTACGATTCGGATCACGAACGCGTTGTTGGTGATGTCGGAAAAGCTGGTGTCGCCATTGATAGTATTTTGGATATGAAGATTCTCTTCGACCAAATTCCTTTGGATGAAATGTCCGTTTCTATGACTATGAATGGCGCAGTCGTTCCCATACTTGCCTTTTATATTGTAGCCGCCGAAGAACAGGGAGTCGATAAAAGTCAATTGTCCGGAACGATACAAAACGACATTTTAAAGGAATTCATGGTGCGCAACACCTATATTTATCCACCGGCGCCATCCATGCGTATCATCGCTGATATTTTCGAATACACGGCGAAGAATATGCCGAAATTCAATTCTATTTCTATTTCGGGCTACCACATGCAAGAGGCTGGAGCAACAGCTTCTATTGAACTTGCTTACACTTTGGCTGACGGACTGGAGTATTTACGAGCAGGAATTGAAGCAGGAATGGCCATTGATGAATTTGCTCCACGTCTAAGTTTCTTTTGGGCCATTGGGATGAATCATCACATGGAAATTGCCAAAATGCGAGCAGGAAGAATGCTTTGGTCTAAATTGGTGAAGCAGTTCAATCCTAAAAATGATAAATCCATGGCTTTGCGAACACATTGTCAAACTTCGGGTTGGTCATTGACTGAACAAGATCCGTTCAACAATGTAGCCAGAACATGTATAGAAGCCCTTGCCGCGGCGCTTGGAGGAACACAATCTTTGCATACCAATGCACTGGATGAAGCCATTGCTTTGCCAACCGATTTTTCTGCAAGAATTGCTCGAAATACACAAATATATCTGCAACAAGAAACAGGAATAACAGATTTCATCGATCCATACGGAGGCAGTTATTATATTGAAAAATTGACAGAAGAATTAGTCGATGAAGCTTGGAAATTGATTCAAGAAGTCGAAGAATTGGGCGGAATGGCAAAAGCTATCGAATCTGGAGTTCCAAAAATGCGCATAGAGGAAGCTGCTGCAAGAAAACAGGCGAAAATTGATTCAGGAAAAGACATCATAGTCGGTGTGAATCGTTTTCAATTGGACGAAGAAAGCGAAATGGACATCCTAGATGTGGACAATGCAGCCGTGAGACTTTCCCAAATAGAGCGTTTGAAAAAATTGAGAGCAGAAAGAAATGAAGATAAAGTCCAAACTGCTCTGAAAAAATTGGAAGAGGTCGCTGCTAACAAAACAGGTAATTTATTGGAATTGGCTGTTGATTGCGCACGAGAAAGAGCCAGTTTAGGGGAAATCACCACCGCAATGGAGAAAACTTTTGGACGTTATCAGGCGACAATACGTTCCATTAGTGGTGTTTATTCAACAGAAGCTATGAAAGATGTAGATTTTGAAAAAGCAAGAGAATTGGCCAATCGATTCAGTGAATTGGAAGGTAGAAGACCAAGAATAATGGTCGCAAAAATGGGACAAGATGGCCACGATAGAGGTGCAAAAGTCATCGCTACTTCCTTTGCTGACATTGGATTTGATGTAGATATTGGTCCGCTGTTTCAAACACCAAAAGAAGCCGCTAAGCAAGCCGTAGAAAACGATGTTCACATTCTAGGCGTTTCTAGTTTGGCTGCTGGACACAAGACTTTAGTTCCCCAGGTTATTGCCGAATTAAAAGCCTTTGGACGAGACGATATTATGGTGATCGCTGGTGGTGTTATACCAAAACAAGATTACGATTTCTTGTTTGATGCAGGGGTTTTCGGGGTTTTTGGTCCAGGTACAAAAATATCGAAAGCTGCAATAGACATTTTAAACCTGTTAATTGAAAGTACTTTATAATATTCTAAAATTAAAAAATAATAAGCTTGTTTAAGTCTCCTTTTTTGGTCTAGTACCTTTTTACAATCAACTTTTTATCCCTACTTTTGGGATAGATTAAGTTTCGGCATGAAAGTTGAATTAATCCGCTTAAATAGAAAAACAAAAACAAATGAAAGCATTATTTATTCTTTTCGTTGGGGTTCTTTTCTCCTTTGGAGCCAAAGCTCAAGCTCCTGATTTTGATGATTTAAAAATTCTTTTTGCCGATGGCGATTATGAGAAATTGGTTCGCCAATGTGAGAAATACATCAATAAAGACGAAACAAAAAAAGATCCTTATGTCTATGTGTATATGGCAAAAGCGCTCTACGGCATTGATATATCTGGAAGTGAAAACGAGAACTTTAAAAACGCCTTCAAAGATGGAATTGGATACCTAGGAAAATGCATGCAATATGATCAAGCAGGTGACTGTCAAGCAGAACATGAAGAATTCATCAACGAATTTACACTAGCATGTATCGAAAGAATTACAAATGATATTGTAGCTGAAGATTATAGAAAAGCCTACAGCTGGGTGGTGAAATATAAAAAAATAACTAAAAATCCAGCGGGAATGTACTTTATGGAAGGCGCTTGTAAATTCCGAAACTCAGATAAAGGAGGTGCAAATGCAGCTTGGAAAACAGCAGGTGAAGAATTGGATAAGGTAACATCTATAGAAGATTGGTCCAAAGCTGACGTTGCTTTATTGAAACATGGTGTGATTCAAACTGCAGAAGCAATGGTTTTTGGTAGACAACTTGAAAAAGCTAAAGCTGTTTTAAATAAAGTTGCACCTTGGTTTGAAGAAGATGATGACTTTCAAGACGCATATGATAAAATAGTCAACTAGGCAAAAAACAATATTTTGAAAGCCTGTGATTTGTTGATTACAGGTTTTTTTTTTGGATAAAATCCGCAAAGGAATCATTATGAATTTGAATAAGATTTGGCCTTCATTCATGTTTTTTTGATTAGGTACATGTGGTAACTATTTTATCAGGTCTACTAATGTGGCTTTGTCTAAATCACTTTAATCAAACGTCAAAACAAAGTTCGCAATGTCAAAAAGCCAGTGTTTGAGCAGTAAAGAATAAAATTCGAGAATTTTAGAAGACTAATCCGCCGTGGCGGATAGGCCATGATTTTTAGTCGTCAATCAAATCGAATCTACAAAACGTTGAATCAACATCTGCACAATTCGATGGTTGTATTCCTTACCATTCCGCAAATAAGTTTTATACTCCACTTGCGTAAAATTCCCAATGACCATTCCCAAAAAAATACCCTTCAAAATAGGCTGTTGCATAAAAATGCGAAGACGCTCTTGAAAAACCGAACGCTTATTCTTGTATGCCAGCAGTGCATCAAAATTCGGCTGATTAGTCAAAACATCAAGCAATAAATTGTGCTGTAATTTCAGTATAGGTCGCAAACTGGTATTTTGAAATTTTTCAATTTCCAAGGCATCTTCAGCTTCTAGAAATAATTCAGGACGAAGTGCAATCAATGCTTCCTCGTCTCGGTCTTCGTTGTAATTCATCATAATAAAAGAAAAAAGACCCATGCAGTAAAGTTTCTGAAAGCTTCAGAAAACAGGTTTAGGATTGCCTAAAATCTTTGTAAACCATCGAAATGGTCGTCAAATCCGCTGAAAGGAAAATTCCTTTTCTGATTGCTCAGCTGCGGCCCGCCATTGATTTTATGAGACTTTCCTTAATGTCAATATGTTAAGCTCCAAAATAAGCTGCATGGGCGTCCGAAAACGAACTTCGATTAACCTACACGCGTAGTGCGGAATCGATATGTAAATGTCGTGATTATTTCAGACAGTCAAAAGAGAAACCAGAATTTTATTTTATATAGAACACTTTTATTTATATCCACCCAAAAGGTGACAATTTGAATCGCTTTCAAGAATTAAAAGAAATGGACGCTGAACAAATAATCTTGATTCCAAATTGAACTTGGTCAGGAAAACAGAAGAGAAGTATATCAAAAAAATGAATTAGAAACTATTTCTCAAGATTTTTTATATCAAAATTGGCAGGTGCAATCAAATAATTCGTTCTCATTTCGTCTGTATTGAATCCAATTTTCTCTACAAAATCTAGTTTACCATCCATGGTCAAACAGTACATTTTTAAACCTATTTCAGCAAAAAACGCTTCACATTTATCTTGATTAAACAAACGTCTTTCTCTCGCCTCTGCATTCAAATAGTCGGTATCTTGTTCGGAAATACGCAAAAACTCCATTACCAATAAAGGTTGGTGCTTCGTTAAAAAATCCCGCATCCCCTCTAGCACCATAAATTCGGCCCCTTCAACATCAATTTTCATCACTGTATTCTCAGTGATGTTTAATTTATGGGAAACCGAATCAAATTTAAAAACAGGAATATTGACTTTTCGTAAATTGTCCGACTTACGAATACCTTTAATGATAGAATTACCCTGTGAATGTTCAGCAGTGATGAAAAAATCCAATACCTCGCTTGAATTAGACAATCCTATGGGAAACAAGTCGATTTTCTCTAAATTGTTAATTTGAATAAGATTCGAAATATAATTGGCACAAAATATAGAAGGTTCAAAAGCATAATAGTTCAATTGGGGTTGAATCGTTTTAATCTTTATAATTGTCTGGCCCAAATTTGCTCCAATATCAATAAATGTTTCGGCATTCTGAAGTATCTGTTTGTAATGATTAAACAAATATTCTTCATGAAAACTTCCGTGACTTTTACCAATGTTTTTAATGACTGGAATTTGCCATTTTTTACCATACAATTGATACTCTTGTCGATAATCAAATATTACATTTTTGAAACCCATCATTTCAAAAACTTTTTTGAGCAAATTCAATATCATTTTCTTCATTCCAATGTCTTTTTATAGGTCACTACGTCCTTCCAAAGATAGGATTAAAATTAATTTGAAAAAGTCCAACGCAAATGGAATTCCTCATACGAAATACACCGAAAAATAGCGCTTTGGTACGATTGTTGAAAAGATTAGTCAACAATGATGGGTAACTAATTCGTTTTGAATTCGTAATCCATTAAATTTGCATTACGATATTAAAAATGATAATGATCAGAACCTTTGTATTACTCCTTTTAGTGGGCATTTCCTCCACAGCTTGCAGTCAACCAACGCCCGCTCCGGAGCCAAAAGTCGCTGAAGAAATTATCGAATTCAAAAAAGACAATTTCAATTTGCAAGATTTCTTAACAGAAAATCCGCATTTGGAGGCTCGTGTCAATGAAATTTATGAAACTTTAGATGATACAGCTCGTGTTGCCCAAGTCATCATGCCAGCAATTGGCAAATACGGGGATGAAGAATCAACCATCACAAGTCTGGTTTCTTCACGAAAAATAGGCGGTTTGCTTTTATTGAACGGTTCTAAATCGCAATGTATAGAGTGGACAACGAAATTCAACTCGATCAATGAATCAAAAAATAGCCTTCCTTTCTTATACAGCGCTGATGCTGAACCGACACTTTTCAATAGAAAAATTCCAGGTACTAGTTTGGTCAAAAAAGCAAGTGAAATTCAAAGCATTGAAGAAGTGGAAAAAACGGCTGAAATTATTTCCACTGAATTAAGTGAAATTGGTATCAACTACAATTTTTCGCCCGTTGTTGATATGTCTAAAAACTCCACTGTCGGTTACAGAGGTTTTGGCAAAGATCCAACAAATATCGTTCCTTGGTCGGCTCGCTTCATAGCAAAAACGCAGGAAATGAACATTATAGCTACAGCAAAACATTTCCCAGGGCACGGATTGGTCTCCGGCGATACGCACAAAGCCTTGCAAGTGATCGATGGAGAATTGCAGGAAGTGAAAAATTATCCTGAATTGATCCAAGATGGTGTGCTTTCCATAATGGTCGGGCATTTGGCCGTGATGAATAACCCTGCTTACAACACGGATGGTTTACCTGCAACGATATCTTCAAAAATTGTAACAAATCTTTTGAAAGACAGTCTTCAATTCAAAGGTTTAATCGTTACCGATGCCATGAACATGGGCGGTGTGACTAATTTTAAATCAGCAGAGCTTCGTTCCATTGAAGCAGGATGCGATATCACACTGATGCCGCAAAACACGGAAAAAACGTTTAGCGAAATCTATAAAAAGTTCTTATCCGACGAGAACTTCAAAAAACGTGTTGAAGAAAGCTCTAAGAAAGTGATTCGTATGAAAATTTGTCTAGGCTTGATTTAGTTTTTTTTGCCACGAACCTGCCTGCCAAAGGCACGTTAATAGTTTTAAAATCCGTATCAAATTGTTTTGCCACGAATGTTGATGAATGATTTTATTAACATTCAAAATACTCTATTACAACATCCAAAATCCCCTTCTATCCTTAATGTTTCAAAATTTTCACCACAAGTAAATCCTTTTTTTTTATTTTAGAGAATTGATTCAAAACCAGAGATATGTCACTTTACGAGCAAGCCAAATTGGAAGAAATATTTTTTCAAGCTGATTTGGACATAAAAAACGGTCATTACGAAGCAGCCGTTAGAAAATTAGAAGAAATTTTAGTCGAAGATCCAAATTTTGGAAAAGCCTACAATCACTTGGGTTGGTTGCAAGAAACAAAGTTTAAGAATCTAGATAAAGCTGAAGATTATTATAAAAAGTGTTTTGAAAAAGCACCTAACTATCCTGCTATTTACTCCAACTACAGTATACTTTTGTCTACAATTGGCAAACACGAAGAACTAGAATTGGTGCTACAACAAGGACTTACTATTCCGGGAGTGGACAAAGCCAATATCTACAACGAATACGGTATCATGCACGAACACAAAGGCAATTTTGAAAAAGCCATGCATTTTTACAAAGAATGTGGTAAAGCAACCATGTCAAAAGAAACTTTAGATAGAGCGCTTGGATCCATTGAACGATGTAAATCAAAATTGTTGCTGGGGTGATGTTAAATACGAGTAAAGAATTGCACAGGGCTTTTCATTAATGTCTATTTCCTTATCTTTAGCCAAACAAAAAATTTATGGCTTTTTTTGACCCTGATTTTCTTCAGTTTTTTAAAGATTTAGCAGCGAACAACAACAAAGATTGGTTCGACTTAAATCGTTCACGGTACGAAAATGTCGTTCGTGAACCTTTCAAGTCTTTCGTTGACCAAGTGATTTCAAATTTGTCAAAGGTTAATCCTGGTTTCAAGGATCTACAAAACAAAGACTGTATTTTCCGCATCAATCGTGATATTCGTTTTTCGAAAGACAAAACTCCTTATAAATTGAATGTCAGCGCATTAGTGGCCGTTGGCGGAAAGAAAAACTACATGGGCGAAGGTGTTTATTTTGAGTTAGGCCCTGAACATGTCCGTGTGTATAGTGGTCTATACGAAATAGACAAAGATTCTCTTCAAATAGCTCGAGAAGGGATTATGGCAAATTTAGCTGAGTTCAAAAAACTCTATTCCGATAAAAAATTCGAAAGTACATTTGGTCATATTCGAGGGGAACAGAACAAGATAGTGCCAAAAGAATTCCGTGAAGCTGTGGATAAAGAAAATCTATTGCTCAACAAACAGTTCTATTATTTCGCTGAATTCGAACCAGAAAAATTATTGGAAAAAGACTTTGATCAAACCATTTTGTCGATATATGAAATAGCGCGACCGATGGAACAATTTTTTACTAAAATATTAAACCGTTAAGATGAAAAAAATTAATTTACTCCTTGCCTTTCTTTTTATTCTAGGAGCCGCACAAGCTCAACAAAAAATAAGTTTGGAAGATGCGGTGATGCAACAATTCAGAAAGTTTGCGCCTGAAAGCATGCCTTTTTTCCAATGGTTGCCCAATACCGATTGTTACACCTATCTCGACGGATTCAGATCCTTAAAAAAAGCTTCTTTTGGCAATACGGAGGCCAAAGATTGGTTTACCATTGCTGAGGTGAACAAGGCTTTGGGAACGGAATTGCAATGGTTTTCTGGATTTGAATGGAAAAACGAAAATGAGTTTTGGCTGAACGACGGAAGCAATTATTATTTGTTCAATACCGTAACGAAAAAAGGCGAAAAAATATCCGCACTTCCTGAAGATGCTGAAAATGCAACTTTCAATGAAGCGAGTGAGAACATCGCCTACACACGATTCAATAATTTGTACATTCAAGGTGCAGATGGAGCTAAGATCAAAGTGACATTAGAGGAAGATAAAAATATCGTTTCTGGTCAAGCTATTGCGAGAAGTGAATTCGGCATCACCAACGGAATCTTTTGGTCCCCGAGTGGAACCCGATTGGCATTCTACCAAAAAGACGAAAGCAAAGTACACGATTATCCTTTGTTGGACAACAAGGCATATCCAGGTGAATTGAAATCCATCAAATATCCAATGGCCGGACAATCATCTGAAAGTCCAAGAGTTGGTATTTACGATATGGCGACAAAAAATACAGTTTTCATTACACCAATGGGCGCAAAAGACGATTATTTGACCAATGTATCTTGGACGCCAGATAATAAATATGTACTCATCGCAGAAGTAAACCGCGGACAAAACGCCATGAAATTGAACGTTTACGATGCTTTGACAGGTGCTTTCATTCGCACTTTATTAGAAGAAACGAACGAAAAATGGATAGAACCTGAACATCCTGCTTTCTTCCCTTCCGATAAGAGCAACAACTTTGTTTGGGTCTCTGAAAAATCAGGTTTTAACAACTTGTATTATTACGATTTCAATGGTAAATTGATTAAACAACTGACGAATAACAACTTCGTTTGCAAAGATATTCTTGGAGCCAGAGAAAACGGAAGTAAAATTTATTTCACAGCAACGGGTCCAAATGGAATGAATACCTTAGTTTACCGAGTGGATTTGAGTGGAAATCAAGAAATGGTTACTAGCGCTGAAGGAACACATACTGTTGAAATATCGACAGATGGACAATATATTTTCGATGAATACTCAACCAGCACGATTCCAAGTAAATCTCTTGTTTACAATTCGAAAGGAAAGAAAGAGAAAGTATTGCTGACAGGAACCAATAAATACGAAGGCTACGACATCGGTACTACAACTATTGGTGAATTAACAGCTAAAGATGGTTCCAAATTATTCACACGAATGATCAAACCAAAAAACTTCGATGCCAATAAAAAGTATCCCGTATTGGTTTATGTTTATGGAGGTCCTCATGCCCAAATGATTACCAATTCTTGGTTAAATGGAGCCAACCTTTGGATGCATTGGATGGCCGATCAAGGTTATATCGTTTTCACACTCGATAATAGAGGTTCAGGAGAGAGAGGTTTTGCTTTTGAAAGTCAAATTCACAGACAAGTTGGTACAGTTGAATTGGAGGATCAAATGACAGGCGTTGAATATTTGAAATCCTTACCTTATGTGGATGGAAATCGCTTCGCTGTTCACGGTTGGAGTTTTGGTGGATTCATGACCACTTCTTTAATGCTCAGACATGCCGGAACTTTTAATGTGGGCGTTGCAGGCGGCCCAGTTACCGATTGGAAATATTACGAAATCATGTATGGCGAGCGCTACATGGATACACCTGACGAAAATCCAGAAGGATATAAAAATGCAAGTCTGCTGACACATGCAGATAAATTGAAAGGCGATTTATTACTAATTTCTGGAACGGTAGATCCGGTTGTGGTCATGCAACACAGTTTTGCTTTGGTTCAAAAATTCGTTGAGCTGGGCATTCAAATGGACTTCTTCCCCTACCCAATGCATGAGCACAATGTTCGCGGAAAAGACCGTGTGCACTTGATGACGAAGGTATTGAATTATGTGATCGACAACAATCAATAAGTTAAAAATTCAAAAAGTAGACTGAGCGTAGTCGAGGTCTACTTTTTTTATCCAAATGTTTATCGTAATATTGCAATAAACAAATATTGATGGGCGCTTCTAAATCAGAACAATTCTCTTCAGAGCACAACGAAATGGCTTCTTTGATGAAGGCACTTGGTCATCCTGCGCGGATTGCCATATTTGAACATTTACTGCAAATAGAAAACTGTATTTGTGGAGATTTGGTCAATGTTCTTCCCCTTTCCCAACCTACAATTTCTCAACATTTAAAAGAAATGAAATTGGTCGGACTCATCAAAGGAAATGTGGAAGGAAATTCCATTTGTTATTGTTTAGATGAACATAAAGTTGAACAAATATTCACCTACATCAAGGAAATAAAGACAGCATTATCGCTGAAAAATTCTTGTTGTTAAAATTAAAAAACATGAAATTATCCGAATTTAAAACAGCATTACAAGGAGCGGAATCCTTAAATTTTCAATTGGAAGATGGAACAGCCGTACCTGCTCATTTTCACATCACAGAAATTGGCCGGGTGACCAAAAAATTCATCGATTGTGGCGGAACTTTGCGCGACGAAGAAAGAGTAACTTTCCAATTGTGGTTTGATGAAGATTTTCATCACCGATTGAGTGCTGAAAAATTAATGAGTATCATTAAAATAGGTGAAGAAAAAATCGGTTTGCCCAATATTGACATTGAAGTGGAATACCAGAGCACAACTATTGGCAAATATTCCTTGCAAAAAGGAGATTTTGGTTTTATTTTAGCTAACTCCCAAACGGCTTGTCTTGCACCTGACAAATGTGGAATACCAGTAAAAAAAGAAAGCAAACAACTGGTAGACTTGGTCAAAGGTTCGTGTGACCCGAAAAGTGGGTGTTGCTAATGATGCATGAAAGCAAGTATTAAAAGTTATTGCGAAAGGCGAATTGCGGAGTTCGATTTGATTCCTGAAGACAGGAAAGAAGAACTACGCAAACTAACGGCTTACCTGCGTTTCAAAGAAGATGATCCCATCGATTTGATGTTCATCTGCACCCACAATTCTCGTCGTAGTTTATTTGGACAAGTTTGGGCAAAAGTTGCGGCCAATTATTATGGTCTTGGTAATGTTGAAACCTACTCAGCCGGAACAGAAGAAACAGAAATCGCTAGCAATGTGGTATACACCTTCATGAGTCTAGGATTCGATTTGTTTGTGGAAGGCGACGATATCAATTCTCGACATTTCTTCGTTTTTGATACGAGAAACAATGCCTGCATCTGTTTTTCCAAAACGCTTGACCATAGATCTCTTCCGAAATACAATTTTGGCGCTATTATGACTTGCACCTCAGCTGATGCGGCTTGTCCTGTCGTTTTGGGATCGGTTTTGCGCGTTTCAACACCTTTCGAAGACCCAAAATCAAGCGACGGAACATCTGAAGCGCAACAGTCCTATCGAAATTGTTCCAATCAAATAGCACGTGAAATGCTATACGCCTTCTCAAAAATCTAGGAGTTGAAAACAAAAGAAATCCTAGCTGAATTTGTCGCCACTTTTCAATTGGTTTTAATCGGAACAGGCTCCATAGTTTATGCGCAAGAAACGTTGGAATTTGGTGATTTAGTCATTGGAATTGCCTTTGGACTAGCGGTTTACGTTGGTATCTTGATTTTTTCGAAAATATCTGGAGCACACATGAATCCTGCTGTTTCATTGATGGGAATACTCTTGAAAAAGAACAAATTAACCGATGGACTCTTGCTTATTGTCACGCAAATTATAGCGGGATTGTGTGCTAGTTTATTGGTTCAGCAATTTGCCCTTCCAGGTTCAAGCTTGGGATCAACCGCTCCGTCCATTACTATTTTGAATGCTTGGTTGCTCGAATTTGTGCTAACCGCGGCACTTTTGCTTACTATCCTGGCCACCTACAAAAGCTCTTTATTCGTATTAGCCATTTCTGTTGGATTTGTAGTTTTTCTTGAAGCGTGGTTATTTGGACCTTTTACCGGGGCTTCGATGAATCCAACGAGGAGTATTGGACCGGCAGTAATTTCAGGACATTGGGAACATTTATGGATTTATATCACGGCACCTTTTTCGGCGGCTGTTGTTGTTTCCTTAGTAGGCAATAAATGGATTAAAAAAGTTTAAACTTTCTCAACCAGCAATTTATCACAAACCGTTTGACTCAAAGTTTCCTCACTATGACCGTCATATTTGACCACTAAACTGCCGTCAAAATTTTCCACAGAAACAACTTCCATCACCAATCCTAGACGAATTTCACGACGATTTAAAAATTTCAAGAAATCAATGGATGAATTTTTCAAGGAGGTCAGACGAAACTTTTCCCCTTTTTTTCCATCGCTCAATTTGGCAAATTTCTTCTTTTTGATACTTCTGTCTTTTCCTGGAATGGGCGAACCATGCGGATCGACGGAGGGATCGCCCAACAACTCATTCATCCTATTGAAAAAAGCTTCCGATTTGATGTGTTCAACTTGTTCAGCAATTTCATGCACTTCTTCCCATCCGAAACCCATGCATTCCACCAAATACATTTCTGTTAAACGATGCTTACGAATCACCAAAGCGGCCATTTTTTTACCGAGATCGGTTAACTGAATTGGTTTGTATTTTTCATACAAAATCCACTCCTTTTCCGCCAATTTTTTCATCATGGAATTGGCTGTTGGTGTACTCACCTCCAACAAGGAACTCAATTCTGAAACCGAACATTGTCCTTTTTCAGAAGACAATTTCAATAATGCTTTCAAGTAATTTTCTTCTGTTGCTGATGCCATGTGATGGATATAAGTATTCAAAAGTACATATTTCATGAACTATTCACCAATAATTCCTCATAATAGTTAAATACCTTTGATGAAATTTGTTAGATTAATCTAACTTATTGTATTTGACAACTCAAACTTATTAAGATGAAGTATATTCTACTTTTAAATATTTGCATTGCTTGTTTTACTAGCAATTCTCAAACGATAGTAACGGATCGTCCCGACCAAACGGAATCCAGTGCTTGCGTTGAGAAAGGAAAGCTCCAAATTGAAAGTGGCGTGAGCTTGGAATACACGGAAGAAAAAGGCGTGGAACATCAAAACATTCTCATCCCAACGACCTTATTCCGGGTAGGATTGAGTCCTTTTTTTGAACTCCGTTTGCTCAGTCAGTTTGAAGGTAATTCGAACAATGGATTTTATGCGCAAGGTATTTCTGATTTGGAGATAGGTACAAAAATTCAACTATATCAAAGACAGAATGCTCGATTTGAAATGGCTTTTCTCTCTCACTTGCGGGTTCCATCGGGTTCAAAAGCCTTTCGAAATCCTAAAATGGCTTCGTTGAACAAATTATGTCTTTCCAATCAGATGACAGAAAATATAACTTTGGGCTACAATTTAGGCTATAATTACGAAGGAGAGAATAAGGGTGATGGCACCTATTCTTTGTCGCTGAGCTACAGTGTTTCGGATAAAGTTGGTGTTTATGCAGAACCCTACGGGACATTTTACAACTTTGAAGTACTCGAAGCCAATTTCGATGCGGGTTTTACATATTTAATCAAAGACAACTTGCAATTCGACTTTTCTTTCGGCACTGGATTGAATCAGCGCATGAACTATCTTTCCCTAGGTTTGAGCTGGAAAAGCAAATAAATTCAGACAAGGCAAAGGAATTATATATCTTTGTCGCATGCAGGAAAAGACAAAAAAGTATATCGCCAATTTAGGTTTTGAAAGTTTAACCGATATGCAATTGGAGGTGTTCGAACAATTTCCAAAGAATAAACATACTGTTCTCTATTCGCCAACTGGTTCGGGTAAAACGGTCGCTTTTTTGTTGCCCATCCTCGAAAATATTGACCCTTTAATTACTGGAATTCAAGCTTTGATTATCAGTCCGACGCGTGAATTGGCACTTCAAATTGAGGAAGTTAGTCGCAAATGCAAAAGTGAATTGAAGATCAATATCGTTTATGGCGGACATTCCATGCGAACAGAAGTTCAAAATTTGAGCGTAGAACCAACAATTCTCGTTGCAACCCCTGGTAGACTTTGCGATCACATCGATAGAGGAAATGTGAATTTCGATCAGCTGAAATTCATCGTTTTAGACGAATTTGACAAATCCTTGGAAATGGGATTTCAGGAAGAGATGGGATATATCATCGAAAACACGCCCAAAAATGTAAAAACGATACTTTCTTCAGCGACACAATTGGAAGAAAGTCCAACTTTTACGGGAATAGAAAATCCAGTTGAAATAAACTTTTTAAACCAACTTGTTCCTGAGCTAAGTTTCAAAAAAGTTAGTTACGGTGAAGAAGAAAAATTGCCCAAACTTTTTGAAGCGATTTGTAGTTTACCGAACGAACCCACTATGATATTTTGCAATCATCGGGAAGCTACGGAACGAATTTGTGAGCATTTGAATGAAATGGGAGTTCCTGCTTTGGCTTTTCATGGTGCTATGGAACAACAAGATAGAGAGCGCACTTTGATTCGTTTCCGCAACGGTTCTGCCAACTATTTGGTGTCAACAGATTTAGCCGCTCGAGGACTAGACATTCCAGAGATAGGTACGGTTATTCATTATCAACTTCCACCAAAAGAAGATGGATTTATCCACAGAAACGGACGTACAGCTCGGATGAAGGAAAAAGGTCAAGCTCTGATACTTTGTGAAGAAGGACGAGCCTTGCCCGATTATATGAACAACGATATTCCAGAATTTAAAATCAAAGAAACACTCACTTTGCCAGCATTGCCTTTATGGGATACCCTTTATTTTAGCGGTGGTAAAAAAGAAAAGATCAATAAAATAGACCTTGTCGGTTTTTTAGGCAACAAAGCAAATCTGAAAAAAGACGAAATTGGATTGATTACCGTTCTCGATCATTGGTCGTTTGTAGCTGTTGCTAGAGAACAAATTCATGAAGTTCTGAAGACAATTCGTCAAGAAAAAATCAAAGGAAAGAAACTAAAAATTGCTGTTGCGAGATAATTAGGGTCGCTTGAAGAATTCTATTATAGTCTTTTCCGCCAATTTATTTTGAGGTGAAAATTGGTCGTCATTTGGTCCTCCTGCTTTGTCATGATAGGGAAACCATTTCCAAATGTAACCTCCAGCCATCCATTCCTTATCCCAAAGTTCAAACATGACTTTCAAAAGTCTTTCTTGCAATTCTTCGTTGACCTGAGCATTTTTTTTATCGTAATCCCAAGGTTTGTGCGCCGCATAATCTATACTTCGATATCCACATTCAGTAAATAAAATAGGTTTACCAACAGATTTGAAACACGCATCCATATCAGAAATGTGCTGTTTCCAACCTTGACGAATTTCTTCTTCACTTGGCACTTTCTTTTCACTCAAAGGAAAATAAGCGTCAACCCCAACATAATCCAGATCCTTTAAAAATTTCGGTTTGTCAAAACAATCCCAGTTTTCAGCATAGGTCAATTTACCTGTATATACCTGACGAATTTTTACAATCAAATCTGACCAAAATGCTGGTCGATTTTCAACAAATTTTCCTAATTCCGTACCTATACAGAATATTTCAACCTTATTTTCCTGGGCAATCTTCGCGAAATGAAGAATAAACAAAGCATAGTTATCTTCGAAAATTTTCCACTCCACTTCCGAATTCATTTCAATAAATCCTGTAAATTCGCCACCACCAATCCATATTTGTGGTTTCAACATGATTTCAAAACCTTCGGATTTACATTGCTTAATTGTTTCACAACATCCTTCTGTGCGCTCTCCCCACCATTGCCGCGGGTGATCATATTTCACTTCGGTACTTTTTAAAGTTGGCATAAATCCAAAAGGCATGACGGCCAAATGATTGGCATGTGTCCGTTTGAGTATGTCAAGCTCGGTTTTATCATACGGTTTGGAGGAAGCAACAAAACTAATTCCATTAATTTTAATCGGTTTTTCCGTTTCCCGTGTATCCTCAGATGGAACTTCTTGCATAGATGGCTTCGTTCCGCACGAAAAAAGGCTCGTCACAAAAAGAAAAATAAAAAATCGATATATCATTCGTATACTTATTAAGCTGAAATACTATTAAAATTAAACAATTCAAGTGAAAATATTTAGTATGCATGCATAGTAAATAATTTATTTTTTGTATATTAGCCTTATAAAACGAAAACATCATGTCAACAGTCCAAAAAAATGCAATTAAGGGAGGTGAATTTATCATTCGCAAATCACTTCCTGAAGAAATATTCACACCGGAAGATTTTACCGAAGAGCAGTTAATGATTGCTCAGATGTGTACTGATTTCATCAATCAAGAAGTAACTCCTCATTTGGAACGAATTGATAAGATGGAAGAAGGTTTGATGCCGAGCATCATGGAAAAAGCGGGTGAATTAGGGTTGCTTGGATTGTCTGTTCCAGAAGATTTGGGCGGTATGGGTGTTGACTTCAATACCACGATGCTCGCAACCGAATATCTTGGAAAAGGTCATTCATTTTCAGTTGCTTACGGGGCACACACTGGAATTGGAACATTACCACTACTCTATTATGGTAATGAAGAACAAAAGAAAAAGTACATTCCAAAATTGGCAACGGGTGAATGGAAAGCTGCTTATTGTTTAACAGAACCAAGTGCTGGTTCGGATGCCAACTCAGGTAAAACAAAAGCTGTTTTGACAGAAGATGGTAAACACTACATTTTAAATGGACAAAAAATGTGGATCACAAACGGTGGTTTCGCCAACTTTTTCACGGTTTTCGCCAAAATTGATGATGATAAAAATTTAACTGCATTTTTAGTAGAGGCTGATTCTGAAGGAATTACACTGAACCCAGAAGAAAAGAAAATGGGAATCAAAGGATCTTCTACACGTCAAGTATTTTTCAATAATGTAAAAGTTCCCGTTGAAAATTTGCTTTCTGAACGAGAAAACGGTTTTAAAATCGCCATCAACATTCTTAATATTGGTCGAATAAAGTTAGCTGCTGGAGTTCTTGGTGGCTCTAAGGAAAGTGTTACAGCATCAGTTAAATATGCGAATGAACGTGAACAATTTGGTCGCCCTATCTCAAAATACGGAGCAATTAAATACAAATTGTCGGAACAGACGATACGCACTTATGCGCTTGAATCCGCTACTTATCGTGCTTCTCAAAACATTGAGGATGCTATTCATGCCTTAATGGAAGGAGGAATGGAAAAAGGGAAAGCAACCTTAAAAGGAATTGAGCAATTTGCTGCCGAATGCGCCATGCTAAAGGTAGCAGGTTCGGAATGCTTGGACTATGCCGTTGATGAAGCTGTTCAGATTTATGGTGGAATGGGCTATTCTGCAGAGTCTTCCGTTGAACGAGGTTATCGTGACGCACGAATCAATAGAATTTTTGAAGGAACGAATGAAATCAACCGCATGTTGACAGTAGATATGATTCTCAAACGTGCTATGAAAGGTGAATTGGACTTAATGGGTCCAGCCATGCAAGTAGCCAATGAATTGATGAGTATTCCTTCGATGGAAGATATGCCAACTGGTGTTTTCGCCGAGGAAGAAAAAATGCTAGAAGGCTTCAAGAAAACCATTTTAATGGTAGCTGGTTCGGCCGTTCAAAAACTTATGCAAACTTTAAGTAAGGAGCAGGAAGTTTTGATGAACATCTCCGACATTGCCATTGACACGTATTTAGCAGAAAGCACTTTACTTCGTGTGCAAAAAGCTTTGAAAAATAAAAGTGAAGAAGAACTGACAGCACAAATCGCAATGGTTAAAATTTTGTTCTTCGATTTATCTGACAAAATTGCCAAACACGCGAAAGATGCAATCTATTCATTTGCTGACGGAGACGAGCGCAAAATGATGTTGATGGGTGTGAAACGCTTCACGAAAACAAACGATATCAATCCAAAAGAATTGAGACATATAGTTGCTGGTAGAATTATAGAGGCAAACGAATACTGTTTTTAGACCAACTAAAAACAAGCAAAAAAAAAGGGACGTTTCGATAATCGAACGTCCCTTTTGCTTGAAATAACTTTATTTATTTTGCCGCTTGAAATTTAATTCCATCAGCGATGAAACCCATGGTCATTAGCGGTTGTGTAATTTTCTCTATCTCATCTTGCGATTTACCAGCATCTTCAGCATAATGTCTCAACATGTCTACAGAAACAGTATCCATAAATAAATCACCATGTAAATAAGCCATCGTTCCAATTTTCGTATCCGTTGGGATAGTGAAATGATCCTTGAAACGAACCATCATGTTGTCTTTTGCTCCTTCTTGTTTGATATTAATCCAACAACCAGCCTTTGCACATACCTCATCAATATTCGCATGAATTGTGTAGGAAGCCGTTTTGTTTTCATTTGTACGGAAATCAGCAACCATTTTTTCAACGCTTATGGCATTCGCCATTTCAACCTTGTATGTTCCGTACTCAGCGTACTCACCTGCTAAATTCTTTTTGCTTGGGTCAAAGCAAGAAGCTAAGACAAGGGTAAAAACCCCAAGAACTAAAATGTATTTTTTCATCGTTTTTTTTTGCAAAGATCGGAAAAATCTCTTAAAGTTTTACTATTTTCCAGTTTCTTCCGTTCTCAAAAACTTTTTATAAAAATCTTCAACGGGATAAACACTCCCCGAATACATTATTTCTCTCAAGCCAAGTGAGACAAAAAAGCGAACCATAACATGTTTTGCTTTGTCCTCGTTTTCAAGCATTGTTATTTTTGCTAAATGCGAATTTTCATTGAATTCGACCTTAAAGTACATCGTATAGAACTCAGAACTAACGGCCACGTCATCTTTTGTAATTTTTTCAGGTAGAATAAACTCAAAAATTCCTTGAGAATTAGCAGTAACGAACATATCAGCACTCTTGGCTGTAGCATAATTCTCTTGTGCTACCGAAGTAAAAGCAAAAGAAAGACAAATCGTTAACAAACAAAGTAGGTTCTTAATATTCATGATTTATTGTTTTAGTTATGACCAAAGTACAAAAAGCTCGCCAAACTTCAAAAAATAATTATCACCAAAACAAGCCAACTTTTTTGAATTGCGTATTTTCGTGAAAAGAGTTCATTTTGGCCCAGGACAAACAAAAATCGGGTTTATTGCCCTACATGATAAAAGGTCGTTTGGAAGCCGGTTGCGATGAAGCCGGGAGAGGTTGCTTGGCTGGGCCAGTTGTTGCGGCGTCTGTCATTTTGGATCCCCAAAACCCGATAACAGGATTGAATGATTCCAAGAAATTGACTGAGAAATCTAGAGGCGAATTGCGACTTGAAATTGAAGAAAAAGCTTTGGCTTGGTCCGTCGGAATTTGTTCTCCACGCGAAATTGACGAAATCAACATCTTAAATGCTAGTTTTTTAGCTATGCACAAAGCTTTAGATCAATTAAAAGCTTCCTTTGAGCATATTCTAGTGGATGGTAATCGATTCAATGCGTACAAAAGTATACCTCATACATGGATCATTAAAGGAGACGGGAAATATCAAAGTATAGCCGCTGCTTCTATTTTGGCTAAAGAATATAGAGATGACTTAATGAGAGATTTGCACCAAAAATTTCCAGAATATAGCTGGATAAAAAACAAGGGATACCCGACAAAAGAACACAGGGAAGCGATAGCCAAATATGGCAGCACAGAGCATCATCGTATGAGTTTTCAATTGCTTCCTCTCGTCCAAACGAAATTAATTTTTGATTAAACATCGACTTGTTAAGAGTTTCTTTTTTTTAGTTCAAATCGCGCGAGGAGATACTTTACTTTTGAACAGTAGAGCAATTCTCTTTCATGATTCGAAATTTTATCTTTTTAATTTTAACCTTAGCTTCCCTTGTCTGGATTTTTTATGCAGGACAGGACCTTATTAATTTTTCTGGTAATGAAAACCCAGAAAAGCTATTTGGACAAGAGGATGGCAGAGTTTTTATCCTAAACAGAAACAAAGAAATTGACATAAGCTCCACCGATTTTCATTTGCAGCCGAGACTTTCGGAATTGTACCACTTGTTGGAGCCTCGTCTGAAACTCGACGAAAAAATGATTGTTTCGGAGAAAAAGGCACATGTTGTCATAGAGAAAAACCAACCCATTGATAACGAAAGGATTAAATCACTTTTTGCAGGTGAAAATTTGATAGAGGTAAGTTCAAAAAAATTCCTTTGGAAGGAATTTACACTTGAACGAAACAAGGGAGTTCTTGAAATTTATATCGCTTCGGAGAAATTAGCCAACACGAATGAAAAGTGGTATAGCTTCGACGAAAAAAGCGCCTGTTCCATTGTTCAATTCAATAATGGAAAGCCAATTGTTACTGATTTTTATCAAAAAAATGGTTTGATTTCAAGCTACAGCCGCGCTCCATTGTTAACGGTTGCCAATAAATCTGTTAATGACAGAGACATGTTTTCGAACCGAATTCCTGTTTATGTGAGTTACTACCAATTCATTGAAAGAGACTATGCTGTGCGGAACGATGCCGTTTTTCAAGAAAGTGTTGCTAACAAATGGGCAAACATGGGCATGGTATTTTTTGAATACAAAGATCGCGCATTCCTCTTGATGGACTTTGTAAAAGGGAAAGAGCCTGATTTGTTCCTGGATACGTATAGAGATTTACAAAGTGAAAGCAGCAGACACTATAAAGATTTAGCCATAACAAAAAACTTTCCCAGCAATCCGAAATCAGGATTTTACATGCAGATTTTTGAAGATCATGTGCTCTTTGCTGAAAACGAGCAAGCACTGGTTGATTTGGAAGCAAGTTTGGTACTTGGGCAAATGCTATCTCTAAACAAGGGAAAATGTGATGAAATTTATGGTCAAACACCAAAATCCGTTTGTTTCCGAGAATGGTCTGACGAAGTAAAAGTTGCCAAAAGCATGTACAACGGCAGCGCTCTAACTGTGAAAGTAAGCACAGTTAACAAGTTGGCAAAAAAGATTGAAAATACTGTCGAACCAACAGGTATGAGTTTGGATAGTCCAGGTAAAATGCTACTGGTTCATCCTACTCGCGACATGCAATATGCAGTTTCTGAAAACCATCAATTATTTGGTTTTTCAAATGGAAAAAACACATTTAAACTTCCGCTCGAAGAAACGGTGAAAGGAAAAATTCGCTGGTTGGACGATACGCAGAGCACTGTTGTGATATCTGGGTTATCAAAAATTCATGTAGTTTCTGAGTCGGGTAATCAGCATGCTGGATTTCCAGTTGAAATTACCGAAGGAATTAGCAAAGAAGTTAGCATTTTTAACTGGAAAGGAAAACCGAATTTTTTAATCGCAACAAATACTGGAAATTACATTTGGTTGGATGAGAATGGCGAGCAAAAATCGACTGGAAAAATGGAAATCACTAATTTGACAGCAAAACCAATAGCATGGGTGTCACAAAGAAGACTGTTTTTTGGGTTTCATGGAGACGGTGAATTTGCCATGATTGAAGCAGAAAAGAACAAACTTTTACGAACTTTTCCATTGCCAATTGGTGCCATACCTGCCGTTTTGAGCAATGAATTAGTGTTCTATTCTCTTGAAGAAAAAGTATTGAGCAAATTCAATCAGCGAGGACAAAAATCAAAAATTACCGTTCATTCTAATGCCAAATGGATGAAAGCAGATTTGCGTGAGGATGGCAGCTTTTATGTTTTGGATGGAAAGCAAATGATACACTACTCTAGCAGTGGGAAAAAAGTTTCTGCCTTGCAAACTTCAGTCGGAAGCATAGACGGAATAACACGTACAGACAAGACTTCAAAAGGAGTAGTAACAGCAGTTGTAGATGATATCAATAATCAAATTTGGGTTTACAATTCTTCTGGAAAAGTAATTCCGATGAATAATAATCAAGGACAAACTTCGGTCGGTATCTCTGTATTTAGCGGTCAATCAAAACTTTATACCTTATCTGATAAATTCGTAATACATTACGTTCTGTAAAAATTTTATTTTACTTTTACGTTTCATAAACAGTTTGCTAATAAATAGAATTACTATGAAACGAATTTATTTACACCTTTTTCTATGTGTTTTTACCCTTTCAGCATTGACAATTTCTTGCCGTAAAAACCAAGATAAAAATGACAGTGCAGAAATTGCACAACAAAGTTCATTGAGTCAAAAAAGCATGAATGATTTGGGTACAATGGCCGCTCAGGCAATTGATGGTCCTTTTACAAGTTTCGCTGCGACTTGTGCAACAATAACATATGACACGACTGGCACGGCCAAAATGATAACTGTAGATTTCGGTTCAACAGATTGTACATGTGCTGACGGAAAAAGAAGAAAAGGAGTTATTTTAATTACGAACAACGGACAATTCGACGGAATAGGGTCGGCAAACGCAACGACGATTACGACAAGCTCTTATTATGTGAATGACAACTTAATAGAAGCCACAAGAACTTCAACACGAACATCGGCAACGGCTTGGTCTATTGTTTCAAAGTCAACAATTACTTTACCTGAAGAAAGAGGTGTGATTACATGGAATGGAGATTTCCTTCGCAAATACGTTTCTGGTGACAATACACCTTATATAACAGACGACGAATACGAAGTGATTGGTTCCGCTACTGGCGTCAACACAAAAGATATTGAGTATACGGTTACCGTTTCTGAACCTTTACAACTTCAAGTAGGATGCAGATGGATCAAAGGAGGAATTCTTGACATCACTTCTCCAAGTATGAAAGAAACAGCAACTTTGAATTATGGAGATGGTAGCTGCGATAATACGGCTGTCTTGAAATATGGCAAAAAAGAAAAAACTTTGACTTTATAAGCGTTATAAATTCTAAAGAATACTAAACACCAAGTTTTCGCTTGGTGTTTTTTTATACTTTTACTTTCCATGAAAAACCTCACAAAAATTCAGCGATTTGGTCTTAGTGTTGCCACGGGTATTTTGCTGGGCATTTCATTTCCTTTTACCGGTAGTTTATTTCCTTTGATCTTCATAGCTTTGGTTCCCTTGCTCATCTTGGAAGATTATATTTCACAGAAAAATTATCGTTCAGGTAAAGTTTTTATTCATGCTTATGTTGCCTTTTTTTTCTACAATCTCATCACCACTTGGTGGATCTATTTTGCTAGTGCGGGTGGAGTGATTATGGCTGTTCTTGCCAATTCCCTGTTGATGGCACTCACCTTCTATCTTTACCATTTGACAAAAAAACACATGGGCAAAAAAGAGGGATACATTGGACTTATTATTCTATGGACATCTTTCGAATACTTGCATTATCATTGGGAATTATCCTGGCCTTGGCTCAATTTAGGCAATACATTTGCACGTGTTCCTTGGTTCGTTCAATGGTACGAGTACACGGGAATATTGGGCGGGACTATATGGATTCTCATTATCAACTTATTCATTTTCAGACTTGTTTCACAGCGCATAAAATTTAACAAAACCATGCATGCTCAGATGAGTTTGGTCTTTTTGACGACACTTTTTTTATTAATTCCAACCCTCATTTCAGTTATTAAATACTTCAATTATACAGAAAAAAAGGCTCCAGTAAATGTGGTTATTCTACAACCCAATATTGATCCCTACAATGTAAAATTCTCTACTCCGCTTGAAGCTCAAATAGCCAAAATGATTGGATTGGCAATAGGAAAGGTTAATGCAAAAACAGATTTAGTGTTAGCGCCTGAAACATCCTTGAGTTATGAGTTTTATGAAGAAGAGTTCAAACAATATGATTTTTATAAACCCTTGGATGAAGCAATCAAAAGTTGGGACTGCGATTTTCTGCTAGGGGCTTCAACACGAAAGCATTTTGAAAAGAAAAATTCACCTGCATCACGCGAATACACCGACGGTCCCGGCTTTTGGGAAAGCTACAACACATCTATTCTCATGCATTCCAGCGGGGATAATGATTTTGTCCATAAATCTAAATTAGTATTGGGAGTTGAACAAGTTCCGTTTATTAAATACTTGCCATTTTTGGATGAATGGTCCATTGACCAAGGCGGTGCTTCAGGCACTTTGGGAATTTCCAAAGAACCTTTGATTTTGAAAGGTAAAAATGGGTGGTTTGCGCCTGTTGTTTGTTATGAATCCGTCTACGGAGAATTTGTGAGTCAACAAGTACGAAAAGGTGCTGAATACATCGCAATTATAACCAACGACGGCTGGTGGCAAGATACGCCAGGATACAAACAACATCTGAGCTTTGCGCGTCTTCGGGCCATAGAAAATCGCAGATCTGTAGCGCGCAGTGCGAATACTGGAACGAGCGCAATCATCAATCAGCGAGGAGATATTATTCAAGAAACAGGTTGGTGGAAAGCGACTTCAATTGTTGGAAGCCTAAATAAAAATAAAGAACTTACAATTTATTCAAAATATGGAGATTTCTTCGGTCGTTCTTTTACTTTTGTTGCAGTTCTACTCATTTTAGTGACCTGGGTAAAACGATTCAAAAAAAAATATAAAATCGGTCAAACCAACGTGAGTAAGTAAACTTTTAAATGTCATGACAGAACAAACGCAAGTTATTCCTTCATCCGAAATTCTAGTTGAAGAACACAGCGAGTATCTTTTTCAGTTCGCCATGTCGAAACTTAAAAATAGAGAATTATCGCTTGATTTTGTGCAAGAAACGCTTTTAACTAGTCTTGAAAAAATCGATCAATTTGAAGGTCGAAGTTCATTGAGAACGTGGATGACAACAATTTTGAACCGCAAGATTATCGATTATTGGCGGAAAGAAAAGAAAAATCATGGCGCACTCCGTTCAGATGAAATAGAAGGAGAAATCAACAACACAATCATTCATCAGAATCCGAAAAACCCCCAAGAGCTTAACGAGGAGAAAGAAAAGTTGTCCATTTTGGAGTTTTGTATGGACAAACTTCCTGCCCACTGGCGCGAGGTTTTGCACGCCAAATATTACGATGAAAAAAATGGTGAAGAAATCAGTAAGGAGTTTTCGCTTACTTCGTCCAATTTCTGGGTAATCGTGCACCGAGCTAAAGCTCAATTACGTGGTTGCATCGATAAAAAATATTTGTCATAAGTATTCGAAAAAATGAAGATTCCACACATTCCTTGTGAAGAGGCCGTAATCAATGTCGAAAAATCATTTTGGCAGAGACTAGGTATGGTCGATTGGGCGAAAACAAGATGGCACATGATTATTTGCAAAAATTGCAGTGATTATGAGAAAGATAGCAAGATTTTGCACCGACTTTTATGTAAGATGAAAAAAGAGAATAACTCCGAACCTCTGCAAAAAGAAGAAAAAGAGAAATTAAAAAAAGCGCTTGGATAAAGCGCTTTTTTTTGGTTTGTATTTTTAGAATTCTTATACCGTTTTACCTTTGATAATGCCGTAATAAAATTACGCCATAACCAAAGCTACGACGGCATTATACGTCAAAATTTAGTGAGCAATTTTACGATAGAAATAGTATTAAATCCCTGTATAATTCTGTGGTGTAATTGTCTTCAATTTTGCTCTTACTGCATCAGAAACATCCAAAGAGTCAATGAATTCATGAACCGATTCTTTGGTTACCGCCTCATTTTTTCTGGTCAATCCTTTTAATGCTTCGTAAGGTTTTTCAAATCCTATGCTGCGCAAAACCGTTTGAATGGCTTCGGCAACCACCGCCCAGTTGTTTTCCAAATCCGCTTCGATAGCCGCTTCGTTAAGTAACAATTTGTTCAAGCCATTCAAAGTGGATTTAATCGCGATAAATGTATGTGCAAAAGGCATTCCGATTGTTCTTAACACAGTAGAATCTGTTAAATCTCTTTGTAAACGTGAAACGGGTAATTTCGTTGAAAGATGTTCAAACAAAGCGTTCGCAATACCAATATTTCCTTCTGAATTTTCAAAATCAATCGGATTTACTTTGTGTGGCATGGCGCTAGAACCTATTTCTCCTTCTTTCAATTTTTGTTTGAAATAATCCATGGAAATGTAAGTCCACATGTCGCGATCCAAATCCAAAATAATGGTGTTGATACGACGAAGACAATCGAACAATGCAGCCAAGTTGTCGTAATGATCAATTTGTGTGGTCGTTTGAGAACGGTTCAAGCCCAAAGTTTCATTGACAAATTTATTGGCAAAGGCTTTCCAATCATTATTTGGATACGCAATATGATGCGCATTAAAATTTCCTGTAGCACCACCAAATTTGGATGAATAAGGCATATTTTTCAATTGAGCCACTTGAACCTCAAGTCTTTCCACATAAACCTGAACTTCTTTTCCCAATCTTGTTGGAGAAGCTGGTTGTCCGTGTGTTCTCGCTAACAATGGAATATTTTTCCAATCATCTTGATATTGTCTCAGCTTCGCAATCATATTTTCCAAAAGCGGCAAATACGTTTCTTGGATAGCTTCTTTCAAAGAAAGTGGAATACTGGTGTTGTTGATATCTTGAGAAGTCAAACCGAAGTGAACAAACTCCAAATATTTCTCCAATCCCAATTCCTTCATTTTTTCTTTCACGAAGTATTCAACGGCTTTTACATCATGATTGGTCACCTTTTCGGTATCCTTGATCCATGTTGCATCTTCTTCCGAAAAGTTTGAAATTACAGTTTCTAAAGCAGGAAATTTATCTTTCGGGAAATCGTGCATTCCTTCCATTCCTTCCTCAGCCAGCGCCATCAAATACTTGATTTCCACCAAAACGCGGTACTTAATCAAAGCATATTCAGAAAAATAAGGGCGAAGTTCAGTTGTTTTACCGTGGTAACGTCCGTCGATTGGTGAAATGGCAGTGAGTGAATTGAGCTCCATGTTGTCGTATTTGTTGATTATCAATGTTTTAACTTCAAATTAGAAGAAAAATGAAAGCGCAAAGATAACATTTTTTTGATGAGATTTGGATTTTGGACCGCTGCGCTGTTGGATTGGATAGTTCACCAAATCCATCAGCGAAGCAGTCCATCAGCGCAGCGGTCCATCAGCGGAGCGGTCCATCAGCGAAGCGGTCCAAAAGGCGAAGCCGGTCCAAAATCCAACTCCTTTCATATTCCAAAAGTTAGTATTTTTAACGCAATGTTATATCTGCAGCAATTCTGGGCGGGATTAAAGTCTTTTGGTAAGGCGTATCAGTTCATTTTTCAGAATCATTTGTATTGGTTTTTTCTATTTCCAGCTTTGTTGATGTTGGGGATTTATTATTTGGGAGATTTGATTCAAAATCATCAAGTAGAATATCAAATGGAAACCGTGAACGACATGGTTTGGTATACCCTGAGAATACTTGTTGAAATTACCATTGCCATTCTTTTGATGAAATTTGCGAAGTACATGGTTGTTGTCTTGCTTTCGCCCATGCTTTCTTTTTTGTCTCAAAAATGTGAGAAGAAGCTAACAGGAAAAACTTATCCCTTCAGCGCAAAACAGTTGTGGCATGACATTCAGCGCAGTTTTCGGATAGTCATTCGAAATTTGATGTGGGAATACACTTTTTTCTTAATCATATTCTTGGTTTCCGTTCTGGGTTGGAAAAATGCCCACTCCGCTCCTATTTTCTATTTGACTTTCGCCATCGGTTTCTTTTATTATGGCTTCAGTTTTTTGGATTACGTGAACGAAAGACGAAAACTTGACATCGATCAAAGTATCATCTTTATTCGGAAACATAGAGGATTAGCGGTGGCAATAGGTGGCGTTTATTCCATGTTAATTCTAATGCCCGTTGATCTTTCCATTCTCTTTGATTTTGCAACCAAAAACGATGCTGATGCCTCCATTGCCGACTTTTTCCTCCACTTATTTTTATGGATTTTGGCCTCCATGGCACCCGTCGTAACGATTGTCGCCGCTACCATAGCCATGTTCGACATGGGATATCTGAAAGCTGAAACTACCGAAATCATAGAGATAGAAGAGCCAATAACAGACTAATATTTAACCAAACGGAAATTGAATTCTGACATGTCATCCATTCGACAGGTATAAACTCCCGAACTCAATTCACTAAAATTTATTTCACTTTGCTCTTGGCTTAACACAATTGTTTTTACTAGTTTCCCATCCAAGGCAAATACTTGAATCGTTTTTCCTATCACTGAAACATCGGCGCTTATGTAAACAAAATCGTTCACTGGATTTGGGTAAAAACGAACAAGCGTTTTTGAAACTTCTTCCAACCCCGTGAAGTCTAAAAATAGATTGAGCGTAATTGTACTATCACAACCATTTGCGTTTGTAATCACTTGCGTGTAAGTGCCTGAAGTACTGTAAGTCGTTCCATTTAAAACATATTGGTCGATGGCTGAAATATTCAAATTTGAAACCGTTGGTTGATTCACGGCAACAAATACTGAATCTACGTTCGTACAATTATTGTTGTCCGTTCCTGTTACTATATATGTATTCGAAACTGTAGGTGTAAAAGTCGAGCCATCCGTAACACCGTTATTCCAAACATAGGAAACACCACCAGAACCTGATAAAGTAACATTGTCTCCATCACAAACAGCTATGTCAACACCTGCTTGAATGTTGGGAGTAGCATTGACCACAACATCAACACTATCTGTTTTAGAACAACCAAATCCATCAGTACCGACAAGAATATAGGTTTGTGAAGCATTTGGCACGAAGGAAACGCCATTGCTCACTCCATTATCCCAGACATAAGTAACGCCTCCACTTCCGGTCAAGGTTACAGATTCCCCTGCACAAACGGCAACATTGCTCCCGGCATTTATATTGGGCTGGTAGGTATTGATTAAAACTTGATCTGTTCCTGGACAACCGTTCAAATCGATTCCAGTTACCGTATAAGTTTGGCTTGACGTTGGGATAAAAGGAACACCATTTAAAACTCCATTGTCCCAAGTCGCTGAATTTGTTCCTGCTGCAGTCAACGTTATCGACGAACCTAAACAGATTGTTTGATTTGGACCTCCATTGATTAAAGGTTGATTAACTGTCACTTCCACTTGATCCCATGCTGAACAACCGTTGGCATCCGTTCCTGTTAAAGTATAGGTTTGTGTTGAAGTAGGTGTAAATGAAACACCATTCGTCACAATAGGATTCCATTGTAAAGTTGTAGCTCCAGAACCAGTCAAAGTTGTAGAATTTCCAGCACACAAAGATACATCTGGACCAGCATTAACAGTTGTAATGGTTGATGTAGCATTAAAAAGGTCATTAATTTCACATGTCGATAAGGCTCTATCCCAGATCCCAAGATCATCAATATTTCCTGCAAAATATCCACCACTTATCCCTTTTCCAACGTAAAATGGCATATTGGCCGATGTCACTCCCGTATAGGTGAAAGTTCCTGTTCCTTCAACAACGTTGTTTCGATAGAATGTCATTGCTCCGTTGTTGTAGACACAAACAAAATGTTCCCAACTCCCTATTGTGATAGGTGAAGAAACGTAAACCCAAGATTGTTGCTGTTTGTTGGTTCCATAAGTCATTGTCGTTCCACCTTGAAGCAACCAAATAAAATTACCAGCAGTTGACGTTCCATTGATTAATGCAACACCCCCGGCCGTTGTGGTTTTTTGAATCCAAACGGAAACCGTAAAACTACCCGCAGAACTAAAGGTAAAATTTGGATTTGTTTTACTCATAGATTGGTTCGTTCCATTGAATGAATAAGCCGAATTTGGATTGGCGAAACGATCAGTCGTAAGTACCGCACCGCTGTTCACCAAATGACTTGCAGCCGCACTAGCATCATTCGGATTTCCTGAAAAAGGATAATAACATCGAAGACCACTTTGTGGCACATAACTCGGAACTTGAGCATAAGTCAATGAGCTCAATAGGACAAATAGTGCGAGTAATTTTCTTTTCATAGTGTATAATTTGATTTTCAAATATATCACATTTTGAAGCGAAAAGGAAGTTTGAGAAGTTGAACGAACGAAACCGAAGGAAATCGTGAAAAATACAACATGTAAATTCTTAGTTTTGCAATTGTGAAAAGATTAGCCGTTAAAATAGCATATCGAGGAACGACCTTTCATGGTTGGCAAAGGCAGCCGCGCGAAGTTTCTGTGCAAAGTACCATAGAAGATTGTTTGTTCAAATTACTCGGGCAGAAAGAGCACCCTATTGTTGGCTGTGGCCGAACGGACAGCGGTGTTCACGCGAGTGAATATTATTTTCACGTCGATGTTTCCAAAGAAACGGATATTGAAAGTTTGCACTACAAGCTCAATCGGATGGTGGGCGATGAAATCGTAATCAAGGGAATAAAAGAAGTTGCACCCGATTGGCATGCTCGTTTTGACGCCAAAAAAAGAACCTATCGCTATTTTATTCACACGGCAAAAGATCCATTTGTTCTTGACAGAAGTGTTTACATTCATGCACCGTTGGACTTTGACAAAATGAATGAAGCTTGCCAGCATCTTATTGGAAAACAATATTTTACTTCACTTTCAAAGTTGCATACGGATGTTAAAACAAATATTTGCGATGTCTCTGAAGCGAAATGGGTACAAGTTGACCAAAGCAATTACTATTTTGAAATTTCCGCCGACCGTTTTTTACGGAATATGGTTCGCGCGACAGTTGGTACTTTGCTCGATATCGGTTACGGAAAAATGCCACCTTCTGAAATGAAAACGATTTTGGCTAAAATGGATCGTGGTGCGGCGAGTATGTCTGCTCCTGGGCAAGGACTTTTTCTTTTTGCAATCGAATATTGAGAGCAGAGACTTAAACGAAGACAGAGCGAAGTCGAAGTCGAAGTGACTGAGAATAGATATTAGAGAATAAAGAATGTCGAAAAGAGGAATAGCTCTGAACTGCCCGAGGTAAAATTTACCTCACCACCAAAATATAATTGTTTTTCTTCCCCTTGCCCAATAGCACATATTTGCCGTTGATCAAGGTTTCGGTACTGATCGTAAAATCCTCGCCAACTTTTTCCTTGTTGACTGAAATGGCATTTCCTTTTAATTCGCGCTTGGCTTCGCCGTTGGAGGCTAGAAAACCTGTTTTTCCTGAAAGTGCGTCGATGATGGACATGCCAGCTTCTATATCGGAACGTTCCACTTCTGCGGTAGGAACTCCGTCGAAAATAGAGAAGAAATCTTTTTCGGAAAGTTTGCGCAAGTCATCTGCTGTTGATTTTCCAAAGAGAATATTGCTCGCAGAAATTGCAGCATCCAATTCCTCTTGACCATGAACGCGCACAGTAATGTCTTCCGCTACCGATTTTTGCAATTTGCGCATGTGCGGTTCAGCTTGATGTTCAGCAATAATTGAGTCTATCGTATCTTTCTCTAAAAGTGTAAATATTTTGATGTAATTTTCAGAATCCGCGTCGCTAGCATTCATCCAAAATTGGTAAAATTCGTAAGGCGACGTTCTGTCTTTGTCCAACCATACAGCACCCGAAGCCGTTTTTCCAAACTTCGTTCCATCGGCTTTTTTAATCAACGGTGTTGTAACGGCATAAGCTTCGTTTCCACTTTTACGACGAATTAATTCTGTTCCCGTAACGATATTTCCCCATTGATCGGAACCACCCAGCTGCACGATACAATTTTTGTGTTCGTTTAACCAATAGAAATCGTAACCTTGTACCAATTGGTAAGAGAATTCGGTAAAAGAAAGTCCTGTTTCCAATCGTTTTTTCACGGAATCTTTCGCCATCATGTAATTGACAGTAATGTGCTTTCCAACGTCGCGAATAAAATCTAAGAAATTCATGTTTTTGAACCAATCGTAATTGTTGACCATTTCGGCGCCCGTTTCGCTGTCATTGAAATCCAAAAACCGCGACAATTGTGCTTTCACACATTCCACATTGTGGTTCAATGTTTCCGCATCCAACAAATTTCTTTCATCTGATTTTCCCGATGGATCGCCCACCATTCCTGTAGCTCCGCCAACCAAAGCAAAAGGTTTGTGTCCGGCTCTTTGGAAATGTACCAAGGTCATAATTTGCACCAAATGTCCAACGTGCAAAGAATCAGCGGTAGGATCAAAACCGATATATCCCGAACGAACTTGCTTGTTTAAAGCTTCTTCTGTTCCCGGCATCATGTCGTGAATCATTCCTCTCCATTGCATTTCTGCTATAAAATTCTTTGGCATTTTTTTGTTTTTTGTTTGTTTCAATAGTATCCAGCTGTAATAAAAGTTATTGCAACATATCGAACATTTGCGTGCAAAAATAATAGATTAGCCCGTAAAACTTGCATAAAATGGGGAAGGAAATCCGTCCGCTTGAGCTCAAGGAAATTTACACCAAAGATCCACCAGCTTTTTTGAAAACAGGAAGACCGGTTATTTTATAACGAAATAAGGAGAGATGAATTACTTTTTCACGAAATTCTTTAAAACTCTTGTAGTCATTTGTGCATCAGTTACTAAAACTTGATACATTCCTGGAGATAAATTACTTACATCAATTTTACCAGAACTATTATTCGTTACATACATACTTTGGCCCATCAAATTGAAAATTTCAATCGTATAATTTTCAAATCCATCCATTCTGACTTGAATTTCATTTTCGGCCGGATTGGGGTAAAGTTCAACTTGTAAAGATGCATTTACATTTTCATCTAAACTTGAAGTCAAATTGTTGAACAATGCATTGATATTCGCACCTACTTTTCGACCCGTTGTTAATCCCGATTCGTTCCCAAATTCAAAGTGAATTCCACCATATAATCTGGAAATTGCCGCTTCTTCGGCAGCCTCATCAAAAGAATTAAAACTTCTAGGTCCTCCAAAATTACTTCCGTGTGCGCTGTCGATGAATGCATATGAATTTCCCAAATAAGATTCCAATATTTCACTCATGGCACCAGATTGCGTAGAATGTCCGCTTGAATATTCTGGAAAAGGTGGTGTTGCCACCAATGGAACCCAAGCAGCATCGATATTGTCATTAATATAGGCAATTGGACGGATGCAATTGTACAAGTATTTAGTTTTCCAACAAGCCCGAAATGCGTCAGAAAGCGCCATTCCCATTTTAGCATATTGAATTGAAGCCGTTTCTAGATTAGCATTTTCATGTATCAAAATATTTCGAAGCATGGCCAAGCTGTGACCCGGAGGAGTAATTGTCCCACCTCCATCTGCCCAATATTGCGCAATCGTTATTTGATCTGGGGTATTGATAAAACTTTGTGCGTAAACGTCATTTGCATAACTGTAAAATACTGAACTTACATCCGTAGAGAATGGTGGCGGTGGACCTGGAATCACATTCGCTGTATTCGCTAACATGAAAGGTCGTGCATTTCCCCAATACGGTTGCAATGCACTTTGACCTAGCAACGGCACCCATAATCCTGCCGCAACTGGAGGTGAATAAGAAGTTGGGAAATTTGAAGTGTATGCAAGATGAGAACCATCTGTTTTCGAATATTGAAATACATCATTGGCTATACTTTCTCCAAAAGCTTTTGAATCGGCGAAAACTGTTGCTGAAAGCTGCGATTGAAAAAGAAGGTTGTACGAATTCTTTATTGCCAACAAAGAATCTTTATTGACTTGACTAGCATTTGCCCACATGCTATCAATTATTCCAGCCAAAGTATTATTCGCTACTGTTGGCCAATGATAAACAGAACCTGAATTCGTTGTTGTAATCGATTGAAATTGAGCGATTTTATTAACCAAACTAACCTTCGAAGGAATTCCTTCAACGATAGATTCATAAAAGGCCAAACCTGTATAACCGTAGGCTCTTGAAGCCACTGGAGGTGTGAAACCTGGTGTTTCTTGCGTTAACTTCAATACGAAGCCAATATATTTATTTGGAATTTCAGATGAAAAACCATCTGCTTGTTGTGCATTCAAACTATTGATAAACAGTGTTGTAAACAGAAAGATAAGTGTTTTCATTGTTGAATTTTAAGCAAATATAGGTTATCACATATTCAACCCCAAAAAAAATAATTGCCCCTTATTTGTACGAACCTATAAAGATTGGTTTGGGACTAAAGATTCGTGATAGATTTTCCTCGTTTTTCGAGATTATTTATTCGTTGTCAATTCTTTAAACACTTCCTCTAATCGTTTCTCTTCCACTTTTAAGGTAAGCACGAGTAATTTGTTTTCTTGAGCGAATTGAGCGATTTGTTTTTTCAAGTTCGAATCTGCCGAACCTTCAAATAACCAACCTTCACCTACTTTTTCTACTTTACGAACTTGAGGAATTTTTTGCAATTTATTTCGAGGAATTTCTCCTTCAAATTCAGCATAAACGGTAACTACTTTGTTGTCTAAATCGAGTTCATTTGGTTTACCATCGGCTACTATTTCTCCACGATTGATGATCACAACACGGTCACAAATTGCTTCCACTTCTTGCATGATATGCGTTGAAAGCATAACCGTTTTTTCTTTCCCGATTTTCTTAATCAATTCACGTATTTCGACCAATTGATTGGGATCAAGACCTGAAGTTGGTTCATCCAAAATCAATACTTCTGGATCGTGTATGATGGCTTGCGCTAAACCAACGCGCTGACGATATCCTTTTGAAAGTGCGCCAATTTTTTTGTTTTGTTCTATTTCCAAACCAACCGCTTTGATCATTTCTGCCACGCGATCTTTCACATTTTTTACTTTGTAGATATTCGCTACGAAAGCCAGATATTCTTTGACATACATGTCGGTGTACAGCGGATTGTTTTCCGGCAAATAACCAATCAGTCTTCGGGTCTCCAAGGTATCAACAGAAACGGGCAATCCACAAACTTTTACCTCGCCTGATGTGGCTGGAATAAAGCCTGTTATGATTTTCATCGTTGTCGATTTTCCAGCACCATTTGGACCTAAAAATCCAACAATTTCTCCTTTTTTCACTTCGAATGTGATATTGTTCACGGCGGACTGTTCGCCGTAGTATTTGGTCAGATTTGTAACCTCGATTGACATGTGTTTGCGTTTGAGGCGCGAAGATAATGAAAAACGTTGTTATTGTGGTAGGTGGGTTTTGGCTTTTGACTTTTGACTTTTGACTTTTGGGACGCTGCGCTTTGGCGGTTGGCGGTTTGTGGGTTGGGGGAAAAAGGATGAGGGGTGAAATAACGAAGGAAAGAAGTATCTTTGCGGGCGAATGATAACCAAAGGAAAAGTTTTAAAATCTACCGGGAAATGGTACAATGTGCTGGAGGAAGGCGGTGAAATGATCGTATGCCGTTTGCGTGGTAAAATCCGTATGGCTGGTTTGAAAACAACTAATCCCGTTGCGGTGGGTGATGAAGTGATTCTTTCTCCAGAGCGCGATGATGAGAATCGTGGAATGATTGTGGGTGTTGAACCGAGACGAAATTATATAGTTCGTAAATCGACGAATCTGAGCAAGCAAATGCAGATTCTCGCCGCGAATGTTGACAGAGCCTATTTGATGGTAACCATTCATTCTCCTGATACACATTTGGCTTTTATTGACCGTTTTTTGGTTTCAGCAGAATCGTTCCGCATTCCCGTTTCTTTGCTTTTTAATAAAATTGATCAGTACAATGAAAAAGACATGGAGAAAATCGATGCCTATATTGAAAAATATGAAGCCATTGGTTATCCCTGTCACAAAGTTTCGACTTTTGATAAAGATTCAGTAGAATTTTTGAAAGCAGAAATCAAAGGAAAACAGGTCATGATTGGCGGTCATTCTGGCGTTGGAAAAAGTTCTTTAATTAATTCGATAGATACTGAACTTTCAGCAAGAATTGGAGAAATATCGAAAGCGCATGCACAAGGTCAACACACCACGACTTTTGCCGAAATGTTTCCCCTTACTTCAGGCGGATTTATAGTGGATACACCTGGTATTCGAGCCTTCGGAATCATAGATTTAGAAAAGGAACATATAGCACATTATTACCCAGAAATGCGGGCTTTGATGGATCAATGTAAATTCAATAATTGCCAACACATCAACGAACCCAAATGTGCGGTGAAAGATGCTGTTGAACATGGTGAAATTGCTGAAAGTCGTTATGAAAGTTATTGGGTGATGATGCACGAAGATGCCAGTGAATCGTATCGTAAAGACATATACGGATGAGAGCTGTAATCCAACGCGTTTGCCAAGCTTCTGTCGAAATCGACGGGAAAATTGTCGGACAGATTCAAAAAGGACTTTTGGTTCTTCTCGGTATCGAAAGTGAAGACAATTCAAGTGACAATGATTGGTTACTTGGTAAAATAACCCAAATGCGTATTTTCTCAGATTCCGAAGGAAAAATGAACGAAAGTTTATTAGAGCAAAATGGTGAAATGCTGATTATCAGTCAATTTACTTTACATGCCTCTACAAAAAAAGGGAATCGACCGAGTTTTATTAAGGCTGCTCGCCCAGAAATTGCTATACCTTTGTATGAGGAGTTTATTTCTAAAGCGAAACATCAACTTTCGAGAAAAGTGCAAACTGGAGAATTTGGAGCTGACATGAAAGTAAGTCTTTTGAATGATGGGCCTGTGACGATTTGTTTGGATTCGAAAAACAAAGAATAGAGGAAAATGGAAATAAAAGAGGCGCAAGATATAGTTGACAAGTGGATCAAAGAAGTCGGAGTTCGGTATTTTAATGAACTGACGAATATGGCGATGTTGATGGAAGAAGTTGGCGAAGTGGCGCGAATTATTGCTCGTCGTTATGGTGAACAAAGCGAAAAAGAATCGGATAAAAATAAAGATTTAGGCGACGAATTGGCAGACGTTTTGTTTGTTTTGATTTGTCTCGCTAATCAAACTGGAGTGGATTTGGAAGAAGCTTTGAAAAAGAATTTGGAGAAGAAGACGGAGCGGGACGCTGATCGACATAAGGGGAATGAGAAATTGAATAGTTGAGATTTTAGGATTTTGGGACATTAAGACGATAGGACTTTAGGACTTTAGGACTTTAGGACTTTAGGACTTTAGGACTTTAGGACAGGAGTTAAAAAATATAGACATAACAAGATAAATAAATGGCTTTCAAGAAATTACAAGATACACTGGTTGAAAATTTGTTGCATTCAGGTTTTGAGGATTTTACGCCTGCGCAGGCTAATCTTTTTCAGAAAATTCGTGAAGGGAAAAATCTCATCGTACTAAACGACGATGGCAAAGGGTTTTCCACTTTGATGGTCATGACGAGTTTGTTCAAGGTACCTGAGCCTCAGGAAGGTTCGCCACGCGTAATTTTGATTTGTGCAAACGACGATGAAGCAGTTAAACGTCACGAAGAAATGAAGGCATGGGCAAGACATATGGATTTAACCATCGATCTTGCTCACGAACGCGGACATCAAATCCAGCAGCGAAACGATATTTTTGACGGAACGGAAATCATTGTTGGCACAACAAAACGCATTTATGATTTATACATCCAAAGCGGATTGAATCTTAATATGTTGAAGTTATTTGTAATAGACGATGTGAATTTGACGCTCAAAGGTCATAATTTGGCTTATTTGACAAGGCTTGGGGATAGTTTGCCGAAATGTCAAATCATCATTGGTGCGAAGGAATACGACGCTAAAATGGAAACGCTTTGTGAGCATATTCCTTTTGGGTTTTTAAAGGTGAAGATGTAGGTGGCTTTTGGCTGCTGGCGGTTAACGGTTATTCTTCGACGTATTCTTCTTCGATTTCTTCGGTTGTTGTTTCTTCAGCAACGGGATTAGCCGACTTTTCGGATAGCTTTTTGATATAGATATTCATTCTATTACACATGGCTGAAAAACTATAACCTGGATGTTTTTCATAGGCTAAAACGATATCTATTCTTTTCAAGAGTTTTCCTCCTTTTCCTTTCAAAATAGACTTTTCGAAATCGACCATTATCTTTTGCGTATTCGCGCCAGAAATTCCTGCTTTTATCATTTGCTGAAGAAGCGGCGCATCCTTATCGTCCTCTAGTTCTTTTAGCGCGCAACCACCTTCTTCTTTAGCGCAATCATCCAAGGTTTTCGCTGCTTCTGTCATGCTCGTTTTGAATGTCCATAATTCGTCAGAAATGCTAATTCCATTTATAGATGCAATAAAATCTGAGGGAATCTCTTGAGCGAAATTGGCTCCAGAAAACCCTATTAACAATAAGAAAACATAGATGCTCTTCATAACTTTTTATTTAAAACGACCTGAAAACTTTTTGTAAGCAATCTCTCCCGGATTTCTACGTCATGGCTTTCGGGTTCTGCTGTTTAGATAATTTATTCGTCTTCGAATTTAGTTTCCAAATGAATTTTTTAATTTTTTCTACTTTTGGAATGATAGGCAAATCTACCTGTACAAATATTTATAAACCTATAGGAAAATCGAGAGGGACGAAAAATCTATGTTTTCATGGAGTTGGATTAACAGGTCGTCAATCCAAACTATTTTCGCGACTAGCCTATTAATAAACGGGCTACAATTTTGTCAATCGGGAAAGTCAAATCGTCTGGTGAAAGATCGCTTAAAGATCGCCATACTAATTTTTCACCTTCGGCAAGGTGTTGGTAATCCAGAGAAAATGTTTCTAGTTCATATGATTTGTCGTACTTCACCCAATAGTAAAAACTAAACAATTGTTGATCTGGACTGAAGGCGGAAACTTGCATAAAATCGTTCACATAAAATAAGTCGCCTACTTCGACATCTATTCCACATTCTTCTTGAAATTCACGCGTCAAGCATTCCTTTTGGCTTTCCCCGAATTCTAAACCGCCACCAGGAAACTTAATCATGGATTTGCCAAAACGCAACTCAGACGAAAGCAAAACTTCTTGTTTGTCGTTGATTAAGATGCCGTAAACACGAAGGTTGAATTTGTTCATGCGAGTGTTTGTCACAAATTTATATGGAATTTTGGTTGGGTAGCCACAAATGTGGTTGGGTTTTTGATTGCCACGAATTACGCGAATTTTCACTAATGTTTTTTAGGTTGCGTTTTTGATTGCCACGAATTTTCACTAATGTTTTTTGGGTTGGGTTTTTGTAGCCACGAATTACACGAATTTTCACTAATGTTTTGGGTGAAATGGTTTTGAAGGATATTCAAAAATAAGTTTACTTAATGAATTCCTGGGATTTATTCGTGATCATTCGTGGTATTCGTGGCAATTTTTTTCTCCACAATACAACATAGCGCATTCGTGGTCATTCGTGGTATTGGTGGCATTTTTTTTCTCCACAATACAACATAATGCATTGGTGGTCATTCGTGTAATTCGTGGCAATACTTTCTCCACAATCCAACCCAAATCATTCGTGGTGATTAGCGGCTTTCCATCAAGCTCCCACCCAAGTCTTAAAGTCGTTAACCTTTTCACGAGCAACGATTACCTCATCCAGTTCTAAGTGTGGCACGACCAATTTCAAGCGACTATTGGTGTGCGAAATGATTTCTTCAATTCCCGATAAATTCACGATGATTTTGCGGTTAATGCGAAAGAAATGTTCAGGATCGAGTAAATTATTCACGTCTTCCAAACTAAAATCCACGACATAATTTCTGCCGGAATTTGTCAGTAAATAAGTTCCTTTTTCCAAACTATAAAAAGCATTGATTTCATCGGTGGTGATGGTTTTGATTTTCTCGCCCACTTTAATCATAAAACGCTTTTTGAAATTTTTCTCAGGTTTTTGAATCAATTCCAATAAGTGCTTGATGTCCACATTCGGTTTCAATTCCTCAAATTTTTCAATCGCCTGCTGTAAACGGTCTTTCTGAATGGGTTTAAGCAAGTAATCAATCCCTTTTGTTTCAAAGGCTTTTATTGCATATTGGTCGTAAGCTGTTGTGAAAATTATCGGACAATTGACTGAAACCTTTTGGTAAATTTCAAAACTAATCCCATCTGCCAATTGGATATCGGAAAAGATGAGATCGACTTTGTTTTTGGACAGAAAATCGATGCTTTCACGAACGGTTTCTAGAATTGTTTCAATCTTCATTTGTGGTGCGATTTCAAGAATCAATTCCTGTAATTTTCTCGCTGCTCTTGCTTCATCTTCTATGATTAAAACCTTCATTCTATGCTGATTTTACAATTGGAATTTTGACCGTAAACTGTTTTTCGTCGCTTGAAACAATCATGGGTGTTTTAGTAAAAAAATGATACTGTTGCTCCAAGTTTTTCAACCCGATTTTGCTGCTTTCTTCGTTTGTTTTTTTGCTTTGAATCGAATTGGTCACCACAACGAAATCTTCTTCTCTATAAATGTTTATTTCCAAAGGAAACTGCTTTGAAATTTCATTGTGTTTCACCGCATTTTCAACCAATAATTGAATGGCAAGGGGAACAATCAGATCCTCAGGATTATTAGGCAAATCAATGGTAACTTTCAACTTTTCTTCGAAGCGAATTTGCAGCAGGAAAACAAATTTTTCAATGAATTCTTTCTCCTCATTCAAAGGCTGCAATTCCTTGTCTCTACTCTCCAAAACATAACGATAAATGTCACTGAATTTGTGAATGAATTTGACGGCCAATTCTTGATTCTCGTATACCAAATCTGTAAGAACATTCAAGCTATTGAACAAAAAATGTGGATTGATTTGGTTCTTCAATGCTTCGTATTTGTAGCTCATCATTTCTGTTTTGAGCTGTTCCTGCTTGATTTCCGACTCTTTCCAACCATTTAAAAATCCGATAGCTCCTGTGACAAAAGAAACACCAAAAGAAATCATCATTATCATGGTCCACTGTCCTGAAATATCTTTCAAGGTTTTCATCGGAGAATATCCAACAACGAACCAATACATAATCACTTGAACGACGGAATATGCCAGGACTGAATAAATTACCACAGAAACTATCGTCCAGAAAAATCGGTGTATGGGATAATCTAGCCAAGTATATTTGCGGTTGATTAATCCTTGCAAATAAGCATTTCCCAGCCATAGTGTGATGGAAATGAACATGGACCAAATAACAGTTATTGTTGCATTTATGAAATTGAAATGAAAATCTGAAAACACATGAAACAAAACACCAACAATAAAATTCGCAATCAGAAAGCTCGTCCAAGTACGAAAAGGTTGTATGATGCTTCTATTTTCCATTTTTGCTATTGAGATTTAAAGATAAAATTAAATTTTAGGTGTACGGAGAAATATCCGGTCGTTAAAGATTTCTGTTCGGCAAAGCCAGTATTAATTTCTTGTTTTCAAAGACAAAGTCACATCCGAATTGAGCAGAAAAAGGGTTTTGCTAAAATCTGGCGCATTCATGAATCCTTTCGCGTTGTTTGAAAAGCCATATCCTTCCGTGGGTCCATATTTGCCCGAATCCAATTTCATGTTTGAATTCGCGTCATGAAAATAGGAAACCGCATATTTTCCCTCTGGTAAATTGGTAAAAGAAACCAATGCATTTCCGTTTTCAATCGCTACTGATTTTGTTTGGATCACTTCTTCCTTTTCATTTTTCAGCTGCATCAAAACTAGACCTTCAGAAGATTTTAATTTTTGAACATGAACCTGCAAGGACAAGCCACTTGACTTATTTTCTTCTTTTTGAATACTTCCCTCCTCTTTTTTGGCACCACAATTCTTAATGATTTCCTCTACCTCATCTTTCCCCCAACTCGGATGAAAAGGACTTTTCAATTCAAAATTGTCCCATTCTGCATATATCGTAGAGGCGGTTTGACAAAATGGAGCCACGTCTTTTCCGAAAAATTGTGCAGTACCCATTTGATTGGATAATTTCATGTATTTCGCTCTAGGATTATTCGGGTTCAAAGCCAAAGCTCGCTCCGCTGCACCAATAGAAAGGGCGGTCATACTTTGTCCTCTTTCCATAGGATTTACTACCAAACGCGCCGTAACGAACATGGATTCTAAGGCAAAGATTTCTGATTCATGTGGCGCTAATTTCTTTAAGTTTTCCATCGTTGGTTTTGCCATGTCCAAATACGCATCTTTTTCATCTGCAGTAATTTGTCTCGAAAATCCAGCCATGGTGTAAGACATTACTTCGTAATAAGCTGGCAACCAATTTTCAGTTTCAACTTGCGCAATTTCGTTGAATTTTTGAGCAGCTTTTGCGTAATCAACTGCTGTTTTGGATTGCCCGAAAGCCTGAAGCGCTTCGCCCATTTTTTGTTGAAACATTTCGTTTTGTCCGAAAGAGATAAACGATAGACCGATAAATAAGCTTGTGATAATTTTTCTCATGATTTCTATTTTTTAAAATTTATACTTCAAATGTCGCTTGGAATGTGGTGCTTTGAAAAAGTTAGTTGCTGAACTGTTGAATTTTGGGGATGGAATGTTGACATATGATACAATTACGAATTGACGAATTGGCGAATTGATGAATTTCGGATTGCGGATTGCGGATTAGCGGATCGCGGATTGCGGATTGTACGAAACAAGGAAAATTCTTAATTCTTAATTCCCTACTGAATCTTATCCAACTGATTTTCTTGCCCACTCTTAGATAATGTGATGAAACAAGCCAAGATGAAAAATCGACTTGCTGGTGCTTTAACGAGAGCCTTTTCGTAGACGCCATCGTTGTTCGGATTGTCGGCAAAGCGGTAACCGAATTCTTGTTTTGCTCCAAAAACGTTGCTCGCGGCCAGGTAAAAAATAACATTCGGTTTGAACAAATAAGTCAGATTTACATTCAAAGTTTGGTTAGCGCGCATTTTTTGGTTGTTGAAAATGGCTTCATTCGGGTCGTTGTAAACACGCGGAGAAGTGTAGGAGAAATTCGCTCCGACATACATACGAGCAGCGTTGATCCAGTGTTTGTAAACGATAGACAAATTATGTTTCGCAGCAAAACTTGGGGTTGCGGCAACATGAAAGTTCAAATATTCGCGTTTCGTGTCGAGGTAAGAATAGGAAATCCAGTAATCACCATTCTTGATGGTCTTTTTATCTCGGAAAAACACATCGATTCCTTGGGCAAAACCTTTCCCTTGATTGGTGTAGTGACTCGGCAAAAAGAAAGCTTGACTTCCCTCAAATTTCGTCAATTGATCGTAAGATTTGTAATACGCTTCTACTTTCAGGGAACGTGCATTTTTGGTTCGTGTGTAGTTCAGCATGATTTGATTGGCCAACTCAAAATTCAATTGATCAGTGTATAACAAATAAGCATCATTTGGTGCCTGATAAAACGAACCGCCCGCCAAAGCCATTTGTCCGAATTTTCCCAATTTGTAAGCTGCTGAAATTCTTGGTGAAATCTTCGTTTGGTTCAAATACGTCGAATGATCGATTCTCGCTCCAACACGCGCTACAATTTTTTCCGTGAAATGAATTTGTCCTTCTGTGAAACCACCCAAGGTAAAATCTAAGAATTGGTTTTTATTTTCGGCCTCATTCAATCGATATTGTTGCGTAAAATCTTTGAAAAAAACCTCAACTCCAGACGTTAATCCTATTCTTGACGAAATATTATTACTCAAACGAGCTTTGGCATGTCCACCGTAGGTTTGTTTGGTCAAAAGTGCCGAATTGATGCCTGTATCTTCGCGATAATCCGTAAAAGATGTACTCGTTTTTAAAATCCCCTTCTTCCCTACTTTGGTTAAATATGAAGTATTGATGTAGGTATTTCGATTGCCAAGTTTTAGATTGTCTTCCGTTTGTGTGTTCAAATTCGGCTGGTATAAGGAGAAATTAGAACTGGAATAATTGCCATAAACTTTGAATAACCCTTTGCTTGTGTTGTGTCGGAAATTCAATCCTGTTTCTAAAGTTTCTGGCATTTTATTCCAACGCATATCTTGTTTTATCACGTTCATATACGGTGTCAAATTGGAATAATCAACGCTTCCAGTTATAGCAGTTTTGTCCCACTTTTTCGTTCCCGCCAAACCCAAACCAACATTCATTACAGATATATCCAATTGATCTTTCTCTTGCAAACCTTTGGTTTCGAGCAACAAAACGGAGGAAAGAGATTGTCCATATTCAGCGGAAAATCCACCTGTGCTGAAAACTGGACCTTCGAACATAAAAGGATTGAAGCGACTGCGAACGGAAGTATTGGGTGCCGAAATATTGTACGGATTGTTCACCAAAGCACCATCGATGAAGGTCTGACTTTCTTCGCTCGCTCCGCCACGAACAAACAATTTTCCCGATTCGCCATTGTTGGATGTTCCTGGCAAAGATTGCAAAGCACCAATTACATTTCCGGAGCTAGAAGGAACGGTCATTAAGTCTAAAGCGCTGACCAGAATTGCATTCTTTTTATCACCTGCGGCAAATGCTCCTGCTGTTATGGTTACGGCCTCCATTTCTTTGAACGTTGGTCGCAAACGCACACTCAACCAATTGCTGTCTTTTGCTAGAAAAAATGGAATTTCAATTGGATCATAACCCATACATTTCACACTCAGAAAAATGGAATCTTTCTTTGAAGTGGAAATAAGGAAATTGCCATCAGGATCCGAATTCGCACCATCATAAGTTCCTGAAATGATAATGCGTGCCCCGAAAATTGGTTCGTTCTTGTTGGAAAGTACATGACCTGCCAATTTCGTTTGTCCCCATCCCAGCGACGAAACGAATAAAATTGCGAAGAGTATTGTTGATTTCATGAAACAAAATTCACGAAAGGAATGGTTCATTGAAAAAAGAACCTACTGAACTGTGGAATTTAGCGGATGAAATGTTGAGGTAGTGATTTTCGGATACGCGGATTACGGATTACGGATTGCGGATTGCGGATTGCGGATTTAGAATGAATAATACGCTAATTCGTAATCCATAATCAACAATTCATTTCTCTAAAATCGAAGCGATATCCGGTCTAAAATACTGGTCCGATTTCATCACTTTTCCATCTTCGCGATAAATTGGTTGGCCATTCGCGTCCAATTTGCTCATGTTCGAGCGCTGGATTTCTTGGAAAACTTCCTCGATTTTACTTTGCAATCCGTGTTTCAAAATTGTTCCACAAAGGATGTACAGCATATCGCCCAAAGCGTCGGCTACTTCAACCAAATCACCATTTTTAGCGGCTTCCATGTACTCTTCGTTTTCTTCGGCCATCAAGCGGTGACGTAATTCGATGTCGGATTCAGACAAATCTATTGTGGGTTCGTAGTTGTTACCTATTTTAAATGCTGTGTGAAATTTTTCTACGGCTTGGATGACTTCTTGTAATTGCATGTATTTGTTTTTTTGAAAGGTGAAAATAAGGAAAAATCATTTGTTGATCCTTCAACCTTTCAATTCTTACTACTTCACAATTTACTGTGATTGTTATTGCGCTCAAAAATCATTTTAGATAAAAGTCTGACTTTCATCATGTTTCTAGCGACTGCTATGCACTAACTTTGAAAGAAGCCACAAATGAGAGATTTATTAAAACATCAATACTAGAAATCATGACAAAACAAATTTTATTTATGTCCGACTTACATTTCGAGCACGAACAATGGAGACTTGAATTATCTTTTTGGAAAGACGAAATTAAGATATTCGAAAATCGATTGGCTGAATTAGCAAACCGTTGGACAGATCATACTGTTTTAGCAGAATTGGACAGTTTCCAAAATCAGTTTATGATTCACAAAAGAGTGATTGAAGAAATTCAACATTTTGTCAATGTTCATGAAACAGAGATGTCTGAACATGATTTGAACGATGAAATTTCGCTCAATGCAGAGCATTACAGAATGCATTTGGAAGAAAGAGCAAAAATGGAAACGCAACGACACATTTACCATGAACTCAAAAAGAATTTCTTCGAATTTCTAACGAAATATATGTAAATTTTATATTTCGACAATTCATTCATCATGCGAGTAAAAAACAAAGTCATTGCCGTTACAGGCGCTGGAAACGGAATGGGACGTGAATTGGTGCTTAATCTTTTGAAGAAAGGGGCACAAGTTGCGGCAATCGATATTAATAAAATTTTCTTGGAAGAAACAGCCTTATTAGCTCAAATGCACAACGCAAAATTATCGACGCATATTTGTAATATTACAGATAGAGAAGTGGTCGGTCGATTACCAGAAGAAATTCAGAAAATCCACGGTAAAGTGGACGGAATTATTAATAACGCGGGAATCATTCAACCTTTTGTTCGAATCAATAAATTAGCAATTGAAGATATAGAGCATGTCATGAATGTCAACTTTTACGGTACATTGAATGTGACAAAAGCATTTCTTCCCTTTCTTCTCGAGCGACCTGAGGCACACATCGTTAATATTTCTAGCATGGGTGGATTTTTGCCCGTGCCTGGACAAAGTATTTATGGTGCGTCAAAAGCTGCCGTCAAACTAATGTCCGAAGGACTTTATTCCGAAATGCTCGGTACAAACGTGCATGTTTCCGTTGTTTTCCCTGGAGCAGTGGGCACCAATATTGCCGAAAATTCTGGCTTGAAATCTCTTCCCTCGAATGACGGATTGGACAAAAAATCTGAAATTAATATGCTCGCTTCAAATGTGGCGGCGGAAATTATTGTCGCAGGTATGGAAAGAAACAAAGTACGCATTTATGTCGGTTCAGATTCTAAAATGATGATTTTCCTCTACCGTTTATTTCCTGGTTTTGCGACACGCATGATTGGCAAAAAGATGAAATCGCTTCTGCCGGACTGACTCATATTTCCTGATAGTTTAATCAAAAAAAAATCCCTGATCTCCCAGGGATTTTTTTCATGAATAGGATCTTTTATTCAATTTTTATACAACCATCTTTTATAACGATTTTGTCGCCGTCTTTTACTTTAACCCAGCCGCAAGATGTTTTCACTTCAACTTCTTTTGCACTGGTTTGAACCGAAGTTGCACCGCTAGTTGAAGCATTGAATTCAATTTTTTGAGTCGATCCATTGGAACGAACTTCCATCACATACTTTTTAGAATCTTTGTTGTAATACTTTACTGTAAATGCACTTGCTACATTGGCAATAAGTAAAAAAGCTACGGATAAGAAAAATAATCTGAGTTTCATAACTAATTGATTTAGTGTTTATAATATGGGTTAAATATAAATAATAAATAGTCAAATCATCACGAAAAATGATTAGATTTAGTGGATGTCCGAATCGTATGAGATTCGCAAATACTTCTCTACTAATTAAATTCTTTAGTCATGAATGTTGGCCCACAATCAAAAGGTAGAATTGAACCGCACAATGCTGCATACAATCCCATGGATAAAATTTTTCGCCTCATTATGGGCGATTTCCCTTCGGTTTCCAACTCTTGGCCCGGCGAATACGGAGAAGCGAGTTTGGCGAACATTCAAAAGGCACAACAAGTGAAATACCAAAACTATTTCGAATACTTGGGCTTGAAAGAAAATGCGGGCATGAAACTCTATGAAATTGGTCCAGGTTGGGGGCCCTTTTCGGATTATTGCATTGCCCGTGGCGTGGACGTTACCTCTGCTTGTCCTGGCAAAAATCAATATGAATATTTAAAAAAATCGGGACACAATGTTCACCGAGCGGTTTGGCAAGAATTCACACCCGAAAATGGTCCATTTGACGCCATCGTTTCCATGGGTTCGCCCGAACATTTTGCTTCGCCAAAAGATTATGTGGACGGAAAACAAGACCAAGTTTACCGCGATTTCTTTGATTATTGTCACGGACTTTTAAAACCTGGTGGTCGATTGGGTGGGCAATTTATGACTTTCAATGGTGTGGAATGCGACTACAACAAACTCCAAGTGGAAAAAGAAGGTAAAACCGATGAAGAACAAAAAAACTACCATATCGGATTACTCTTGTATCGCTATCCAGACGCATGGCTGCCAAGAGATTCATCACATTTTATCGGTTGCGCCAAACCTGGAGATTTCAAAACCATCAAGGTTGTGGACGGTCGCGAGCATTACGTTTGGACCATGCGTGGATGGAAAAAACACTTCAATAAAGCCACGCCAATTTCAAAATGGTTCAAAGTTTCAGGCTTGGTAGTTCACGGCATGTTCAACAAAGACTTCGGCTATTGGGCCAAAGCTTTTTGGAAACAATCCAACCGCTTGTGTTTTGAAAAAGGCTGGATGGGACACGAGTTTTTCTTCGTGGAAAAAGAAGCCTAAAATCTTTTCTCGAAACTTCGTTTGATGCGCACTTTCGCGTCTTTGAGCAAGTCGTCGACTTCTTCTGGAGAATTGTTCGTGATTTCGGCAATCTCTTTAATGGAAAATTGTGCTCCGTAAAACAAATCATACACATTTCGCATGCGCAAAGGAAGTGAATCCAATACGAAATTGATGTGCTGATGCACCTCTTCTGCCGTCAGTTCTTGATCGATTTTCTCAATGAGATCTTTCTGTTCATACTCGATGAAAAAGGGACTGAGCAAATCTTCTTTTTCCGGATTGAATGAAGTTTCATCTAATTCTTCTAACATGACAAAATCGCCACCGCCATCAACGGTATATTTTTCTATCATGTCCTTCCATTCTGGTTCCGAATAATCATCAATGTTTTCAAAGAAATAATCGTCAAATTCCTCCTCAATAATGGCATCGTCCAACAACTGATTGGTTTTCTTAAAAAGCCATTTGTAAAATTCATTTTTGTCTTTCACCTCATTTAACTTGTCGTAGATTTCTATGAAAAGCTGATCGACAAAATCGTCTGACTTGTATTTTCCTTTGGAAAAATGACCTTGATGAATCGCAGCTTTCAATCGTCGGTTGATGTATTTCTTGATTTCAGGCAAAATACTCAAAACCAAATCATTGAAAGAAGGAACATCCTCTTTTTCCTTAAAATACGTCAAATCCAAATACACATTGGCAAATGTAATTCGTAGGTCATTTTTATTCACTGCTAGTTTCATTTTGTCCTCTTTTTAAGTTAACAACCCGAGTTCAATCTCAATAAAAATTAATCCTCCGATTATACCTTAAAATTCGCTTATTTCAAGCCATTTAACTATGACCATCGTCAGGTTTTAAGCCAGAAATTATCGCTAAATTTGATACTCAACATTTCGGAAAAAATGAAAATAGGAATAACACTTTCTGGCGGCGGAGCAAGAGGAATCGCACATTTAGGCTTACTCAAAGCTTTAGAAGAATTCGGCGTAAAACCATCTATTCTATCTGGAACCAGTGCTGGAGCAATTGCCGGTGCTTTTTACGCCAAAGGTTATTCCATCGGCGAAATCCTAAAAATCATCCAAAAAGGAAATTTCTTTGGTCCCACCAAATTACTGTGGAACCAAAAAGGACTTTTCTCCATGAAAGGTTTTGAAGAAATTTACAAAGAACATTTTCCGACGAATTCATTTGACGAACTCAATTTCCCTTTGCACATAGCATCGACCGATATTCTTAATGGAAAAATTGAATACTTTTCCGCAGGTGATCTTTCTGCCGCTTTGATGGCTTCTAGTTGTGTTCCTGTGGTTTTTGATCCTGTAAAACTGAACCATTCTCTTTTCGTGGACGGCGGAATTCTCAACAATTTCCCAATAGAACCGATTATCGGCAAATGCGATAAACTCATCGGCATTGACGTCAATTCGATCCGCGTAGAGCAAGCCGAAATCCGGAAATCGAATCTACTGGACCGCAGTTTTCACCTGTCTCAATCCGCCGACATCCTCGCCAAAGGCAAACAATGCGACCTTTTCATCCAACCACCCGACATGAGTCAGTTTGGCATGTTTGAGGTAAAACGGAGTCAGGAGATTTATGAGTATGGGTACGCTTATGGGCAGAGATTGCAGCGCGAAGTGAAGGAAATATTGGAGGCGAAGTAGTTACTTTTTTTGCTTGGATTTTTTCTATATTTGATTGAGCATACAATCTATATTGATAACAAAATATCAAGCATTTTGAGCATTGAAACTAAAATAGAACTCTTCAACAAGCGAGAAAATTCAACCGCAATTTTGTACGTTGAAAAACTTTCTGAAAATAGATTCAGGATGATAGACAATGACATTCTGAATTGCAGTTTGACTTTAGGAACCGAATTTGAAACGAGAATAAATAAAGAAGGAAAACACGAAATAATTAAAATAACAAAGTTATCTGATTTTTCAACGAGACGATTTTTCCTCAATTCAAAATATAAAGAATCGGATTACAGAATGTTAGGTGATGAACTGGCAAAAAGAGGAGGATTTTGGCAAGTTGACTTTGGAGGGATTGCAACGGTTAATTTTCCTAAGGATTTTGAATACGATATAGACCAATTAATCAAATACTTAGATCTCAATTTGACTGAAATAGTTGACGATAGAGAAGAATAAAAAAGAGACAGAATTTGAAGTTGAAATAATAAGGCGCTGCTTTAGCTTGTGAGATAGCATTCCTCAAAAACCCTAAACAAGGAAAAATAAATTTAGAAATAGTACAAATATTTGGTATGCTTATAAAAACGCAAGTGAAGTGGTGCGCGCGGGATTGCGATTGCTTGAAGTAGAAGAGCAGAAAATCATTGCCCTACGCCAAGCGATTGAAGAAGGCATTAACAGCGGTTTAGCAGACGATTTTGATGCAGACGAGCATTTAAAAATGTTGAAAGCAAACAGAAAATAAATGGCAAAGTTTAAGTTTACGAACAATGCTGTTGAAGATCTATCTGATATTTGGTAAAGTTTCAATCCTTCCTACCGCAATACAATCCTCTCCACCATCTCACCCGAATCATTGGAAAACTTGAGAAGATAAAGACCTCTGTTCAAGTTCAAGTTAGCAACCGTCATTTTCAGTTGTTTCACCTCAGATGTATAAACCGTTTTTCCGAACAAGTCAAGCACGGTGATCGTTGCTCCCAAATATTGAGGTGATACCTCCAATTGAAAACTTTCTTGAATAGGGTTGGGATAAACATGCACATAACCTTGTTGCAATGTTTCTAAACCGGTATGATCTAGCGTGCGCAACACAAGTATACTGTGCGTATTGGGATTGGTGTTGGTCCAAGATGCGCCGTTGGTAGCGAGATAAATTTCAAGATTGGGACCTACACAAATATCTCTGAGTCGGCCGAACTGGTTGGTTAAATAGTTATCTTCTTCCACAACTGAGTTTCCATCGGCACTCAATTTCATAGCGACAATATTTTTATTTTTGAGCACCGATAGTAAAATTCGACCGTCAAATTCAGGAAAAAGTGGGTTTTCGTAATACACCATATCCGATGGAGCAATGGTTGGAGTCCAAGCTACTATGGGTTCCTTCACATTATTGGCCGTGCAAAATACTTGTTCACCTCCTGGATCACAAAAACCTTCGACATTTGGCCAGCCGTAATTTCTGCTGATTTCAAGAACTTGAAATTCATCATCCGTCGTCGCGCCGTGCTCTGAAACATATATTTTCCCATTCGGATGCTGAACAATTCCCTGAATATTTCGATGACCAAAGGTGTAAACTGGATTTCCAGGAAAGGGATTGCCTGCCGGAATGGAACCGTCTAAATTGATTCGTAGCACCTTTCCGTTGAGTTCATTGACATCCTGCGGAAAAGCTTGATTCTGGGCATCACCCGTCGAAAACAACAAAGTATTATCAGGAAGAATAGCAATGCGAGAACCGTTATGAGTCGTATTCCCAACAATATTGTCTATCAAGATGACTTCATTCACCAAATTCGTTCCGTTGTAGGTATACTTCACCACTTTCTCTTTAATGTTGGAGAAAGTTCCGTACGTATACGCCATAAAAACTTCGGGAGTTGTTGCAAAATCAGGATGCAAAGCCATGCCCAACAAACCCGATTCAGAATTTTGATATACCATGGAAACTATGTTCAAAATAACCGTTTTTGTTTTCGCAACAGGATCTATTCGACTCACGATTCCCTTTCTTTCTGTTGTCCAAATAAATCCATCGGGACCATAAATTATTTCCCAAGGAATATCCAATCCGGTGCAGACCGTATCGACCTCAATCACAGTGCTACCAACAGTAATATTTGCTTGTGAAAAGGAATGAAATGTCCAAAAGCAGGAAAGGATTAAGATAAAATTTTTCATGGAATTATTTTTTTAATTGACAAAGCAAAAGTTCACTAACAAAGAGCTCAGGTAAGCTGATATAGCCTCAGCTCGCTTCTGGTGAAATTACCATAAAAAATTCGAAATTTAAAATATGCTTTCGAAAGGAAAAAAGCGCTGCAAATAGAGTTATCAAACAAAATCATATACGCTGAATGCTATGCTGTCATTTGTGTTTGTCGGCTAAGGCTGATTGAGGAATGGTGATAGTGAGATGTATTTTTCCATCCACTAAGCCTAAAGAAAGGACACGCATTTGTGCAAGTCACAGAAGATGAGGGATTTCAGACGGTTTTTTTTATATTTGACGGTATGCTATGAAGAAAAACGAGCTAGTCAAGATTATGGTGTTATCCATTTCTCAGAGACTTGTTCAATTAATATGGCTAGACGCATGAAAAAGCTACAACGAAAAAAAATTGACAAATAAATGGTTATGGGAAACAACAATTCGACACCAAAATACGCTGACTGGCTTTTATTTTTAGGAATACTTTTATTTTTATTCGGACTAGTGATTGGCTTATTAATTCCAGTAATGGCAAATCCGAGAATGGGGCTTTCTGCCCATCTTGAAGGAACCATGAATGGAATGTTTTTAGTACTACTTGGACTTCTATGGAACAAACTTGCATTAAAAGATAATTGGTTAAAAACTGTGTTCTGGTTGACAATCTATGGCTCATTTGCAAATTTTGCGGCAGTAACCATTGCGGCTATAACAGGGGCTGGAAAAATGCTTCCTATTGCAGGTGGGCTTGAAGGTGCAACGCTTATTGAAGGATTAATTTCGTTCTTACTTATCACTCTTGCTCTTGCAATAATCGTAGTTTGTAGTATTGTGTTAGTAGGCCTTTATAGAAAAATTAAAAACCCAATTTGACAAATCAAGAGAAAGAATTATACCCTACTACACTGACGCGAAAAGCAAAATAGTGCTGAAAAAATTAATGAAAATGATAAAAACACACCATATCTTCCTACTCCTACTCCTCACCGTCATTTCCTGCCAAACGGAACCAGAAAAAAAAGCAGATCCCATCAGTGAATATCTTCCTGTGGATCAAAAAGTATACGATGAAATATTAGCCATGGACAAGGTTTTCTTTGACGCCTACAACTCGTGTGATTTAGAAAAACAGGCCGAAATTTATGCAGATGAAATTGAGTTTTTCCACGACAAGGGTGGATTAATGACCTCTAAAACAGAATTGATTGAAGCGACCAAGCACAATATTTGTGGCAAAGTAACAAGAGAACTCGTAGCAGGAAGTGTTGAAGTTTATCCCATCCATAACTATGGTGCAGTCCAAATTGGGTATCACAAATTTTTCAACAATCAGGAACCCGATGCAGAATCCAAACCGAGCAAATTTATTGCGGTTTGGCACAAGGAAAATGAGCAATGGAAAATGGCGAAAGTGATTAGTTTGCATTAGGTGAAATCAATAGAATTATTACCCAATACTATCTTAGCACGATTCGGCCGCATTCATCTAGAATTTAGATTTTTTTCAGCACATGCATAAAGATGAAATCCTTTTTGATTAAGTTTACTCAATCAGCATTTGCTTAAAAAACTGATTTCATTAAATAAATATAGCAACAAACGTTTCAAAATTGGAGCCTATGCAAAAAGGAAAAATGAATGGCTTGAAAAAATTTGGATTTGAATTTTTGTCCATTTTCATAGCTGTCGTTTCGGCTTTTGCTCTGAACAATTGGAACGAAAACCGAAAAGCGAACAATTCCGAAAACAAAATACTGGTTGAAATCGCCAATGGACTGGAAAAAGATTTGTTGGATATAAGGGAAAACAAAATGGGGCACCAACAGGGTTCACATGCCTGCGACTACTTCCGACAAGCGCTCACTGATACCAGCACGAATATCGATACACTGGCCGTTTATTATCTCAGTTTAACCCGTGATTTCGTTTCCTTGCAAAATACAGCGGCTTACGAAACTTTGAAATCAAAAGGCTTGGAATTGATCCAAAACGATTCTTTGCGCTTGCACATCCTCTCTTTGTATGAATACGATTATCAATTGTTGCGAAAACTGGAAGAAGAATATGCCGAAATGCAGCACCACACCAATTATTTCAAGGACATCAGCAAAATGTTAGCTCCCAGTTTCAAATTTGATGCTAGGAATTACATTATCGGTATGGAATATCCTTTGAAAATAAGCGCAAACGAGAAAAAAGAACTGCTTTTAATTCTCTTGAACATTCAAATGAACCGACAATTTGCCTTAACTTTTTACGCCGATATAGAATCGAAGGTTGTTGCACTTCAGAAGGAGTTGAAAAGGGAGTTGAGGTGAGAATGATGGTAACAAAATCCATGTTATATAATCAAGTTATCAAAGTACAACTCTTAATTTTAAATTTGCTCCAATGGAGTTAAACTATATTCCCTTCAAAGCTTCAGGCGAATCGCTCCCGATTCAAATTTCTGGTGTTTTCACCTATGGAGGGCTTTTATTTCTATCCTTAGGTCTTACTTTTTTTAGCGAAAAAATTATTGGGCATTTTGTTGGAGTGATTCTAACAATTCTCTTCCTTTATTTTATGCGACGTATTATCCGAAAAGTTGAATTCAGAATGGATGAAATAACAATAACCTATTTCTATGGAAACGAATTAATCCTTCAATACAAAGAACTTAAAAAATTCTATATGAGTCGAGAAGGCGCTGCTCCATTTTTTGTCTATGTAATTAAATATCAAAAAGATACGTCAAATAAAAGACTTAAAAAAATCACTTTTTGGAAAGAGGGTTTGGAGGAGTCCTTGTTGAAAAGTGATTTCCTGCAATTGAAAAAAAATCATTTCTAAAACCAGTCTTCTCAAGACTAAAAATCGCAACTCCAAAACTTTTCCCTATCTTCAACCACGCCAAAAAAGATAATACAGGATGAAAACCATACAATTTTTTACACCGCTATTAATCCTGATTCTGGTGGCTTGTGGAACAAAAAAAAATGCAAGCACAGAACCAGAAATTATGGAAACTCACAATAAAACGCCTGATCCAAAAGGAATTACAGAAGGAAGTCAAATCATTTCATCTGCTGTGGTTTGGAAGCAAAGGGTGGTCAACGGAGAGGTTCAAGATGAAGGCGATTACTATGTGGTTCGATCGGTACAAGATTATTTTATCAAATTTTGCGAAGGCGAAGTGACCAAAGAACAAATGGAAATTTATTTGAGTAATCAGCAAACGATGATACAAGTGCTCAGAGCTGAAGTTCAATTTCTCGATGGTGAATGGGACAGCTGTGAAGAAGGACAACAGGAGTCTAGCCGCTTTGGTCCTTATGTGGTTCTGCATAGGTTGATTGAAAAATAATTTTTTCTGAACTACCTTAAAATGAAAATAGGATTCGTTTACTTTTTAAGCTTCCTCTTTCTTACATCGTGTCAAAACGGTTCAGATACGAAAATACCGTCTGAAGAAAAAAGTACAGAATTAACTTACACCTCGCTCATCCTTCTAGGTACCATCCAAGATGCTGGTTCTCCGCACATAGGCTGCAAAAAAGACTGTTGCAAAGACCTTTTCGAAAATCCTGATCCCAACAGGCAAGTTATATCTCTAGGACTTTTTGATGCCGCAACAAGCAAAAAGTATTTATTTGAAGCCACACCTGATATTTCACGACAACTGAAGACTCTGAAAAATTTTGGCAAAATAAGCGAAGACGAAATGCCAGAAGCAATTTTTCTCACACATGCGCACATCGGACATTATGCTGGTTTGATGTATTTAGGCAAAGAAGCGACCAACGCGAATTTGGTAAAGGTTTTTGCCCTGCCTAGAATGAAGCAATTTTTAGAAGAAAATGGTCCGTGGGGACAATTGGTCACCAACAAAAATATCGCCTTGCAAAGTCTCGAAACTAAACAAAGTATTTCGCTTTCCGAAAACTTAAAAGTCAAGGCGATCCTCGTTCCGCATCGCGATGAATATTCTGAAACTGTCGGATATGTTATTCAAGGTCCTAAAAAAAGTGCGCTGTTTATTCCTGATATAGACAAATGGGAGAAGTGGGACCTTGATATCATGGAGGAAATTAAAAAAGTAGATTATGCGTTTTTGGACGCCACTTTTTATAGCGGAACAGAAATCAACAACCGCGATATTTCAGAAATCCCGCATCCCTTTATCATTGAAAGCATGGAAAAGTTCCAACATTTGCGTATCGAAGAAAAGCAGAAAATCGTTTTCATTCACTTCAATCATACCAATCCAGTGATTGACCCAAAGAGCGATGCAACTCGTTCAGTAATCAAAAATGGCTTTCGAATAGGCCGAAAAGGTGACATTTTTAATTTGTAATCCTTATTTTCGAGCAAAAAAACAAATGGCCTCCGGATTTTTCGCCCTTTTTGATGATATCGCCGCCTTGATGGACGATGTAGCGGTAATGAGTAAAGTTGCAGCAAAAAAAACAGCTGGAATTCTCGGTGATGATTTAGCCGTGAATGCTGAAAAATCATCTGGTTTCGTTTCTTCACGAGAGTTACCTGTGCTCTGGGCTATCGGAAAAGGTTCGCTTTTAAACAAAATCATTATTCTTCCTCTTGCCTTTCTTTTGAGCGCTTTTTGGCCTCAGGGTGTCATCATTATTCTTGTATTGGGCGGAATGTATTTGGCATATGAAGGAGCTGAAAAAATTTACGAATACTTTTTTCACCGAAAAGAAAAACACACTGATATTGCTGAAGAAATAAAGTTGAGTGCAGAGGAAATTTTAACTGTAGAAAAAGGTAAAATCAAATCGGCTATAGTGACTGATTTTATACTTTCTGTCGAAATTGTTATCATCGCTTTAGGTACCGTTGTGGATGAAAGTTTGTCTATACAAATCATGGTTGTTTCTCTCATCGCTTTATTGGCAACTGCTGGCGTTTACGGCATTGTGGCAGTAATTGTCCGTATGGATGATCTTGGTCTAGCTATTTTGCGAAGAACCAAAAAAGAAAGGGGTTTGAAATATTTTATAGGCAAAGCATTGGTGAACGCTTTGCCATGGGTGATCAAAAGTTTAACCGTAATTGGAACCGTTGCTTTATTGCTAGTTTCCGGCGGTATTTTCGTTCACAACATCGACTTTTTTCATCACATATTAGAAATTTGGCCTTCTATTCTAAAAGATTTCACCATTGGACTTGGAGCTGGTGTTGGATGCCTCGTTGTGTTTTTATCAGTAAAATGGATTTGGAAAAAAGCCTTTGCGTAATTTTTTAGTCATGTAAACTTTTTCCGTATATTTTGTTCAAAAAGGAGTTCTTTTTAAGAATAAAACTAAATTTATACTGCACTTATAAAAAATGAAAAAATGAAAAATATCGCACAAAGTCTATTAATGGTTGGTTTGGTGTTCACACTAGCTTCAATTGCTCCAGCAAAAACGGTTAAAAAATACAAAAGCAAAGAAGGAAAAATGTCCGTAGTTTTTGCAGGTGCTTACGAGGTAAATACAGACAAAGGTGATAGTTATACAACAACTAAAATATCCTCTTCAGTTTCCGAAATCGTGTACTTTGCTTCTTTCACACAACATACAGAACCGCTTACCGACCGTGAAGAGTTATGTCAAGTTTCTTTGGATAGTTTCAATGAGACTTTAAATGGAGATTTAAGCAATCAACGTGCATGGAATATTAGCGGTAGCAAAGGAATTACAGCTGATATTTACCTTGCGGAACAACAAGCAAAAATTCAGTACAGAGTCGTAATCATTGGTCAAATTCAATACCAATTTGCCGTGATCGCTCCAAAAGACGATTGGAATGGGGCCTCTGCTGAAGCTTTCATGAAATCCATCAAACTGAAAAAGTAAGAGGGGAATTCACGACTCTCCATGCATAGTTTAAAAATTAAATATCATGGAAATTGCTAGTAAAATTACCATTGGTCTCGTAGCCTTCATTCATCTTTATATCCTTTGGTTTGAGATGTTTGCGTGGGAAAGTCGGGGACCTAAAGTTTTTCGCGGATTTCCAAGAGACCTCTTCTCGCCTACGAAAGCCATGGCGGCAAATCAAGGTTTGTACAATGGATTTCTAGCCGCTGGATTGATTTGGTCTTTTTTCATCAACGATATCAGTTGGCACGAGAATGTGGCGATTTTCTTTTTAAGTTGTGTTGCCGTTGCCGGTTTTTATGGAACAGCCACTGCTTCCCGAAAAATATTTTATGTGCAAACACTTCCGGCAGCTATTGGGCTTTTATTCATTTTTCTGAAATAAAACGGTGTGAATAAAAGTCCTGTTTTTCTGTTTGTAATTTTATTATTGAGTTTACTATACGGCTGTAAAACGGAAAATAAATTGCCGGACCCTTTGGAAGCGGGTTGGAACAATCAAGCAGTTTGTGAAGTACTGGAAGACAAACCCCATTTACGCGTTTTGCGTTGCACATTTCCGCCTGGCATTGGTCACGAAAAACATTACCACGACCCGCATTTTGGCTTTACTTTAGCGGGTAGTAAATTTCGAATCACCGATGATAAAGGCACAAAAGAAGTGGATGTACCAACAGGAACGACGTTTTCCAAAGATTCTGTTACATGGCACGAGGTTTTGAATATCGGAAAAGACACGGCGGTATTTTTGATTATTGAAGGGAAATAGTGAAATTTGAGAAAGGAAATGAGGAAACTCTTGTTAAATCCCCTCTCTAAATGAAAAAATGTTTTTTTATTTTCTTGTTGTTCATTTCACCTTCTAGTTTTCTTCAAGCACAAAAAAAATTGCGTTTCGAACCGATAGAATATACAAGTGAAACAATATTAAAATGCCAAGGGGAATTTAAAAAAAAACAAGATTCTCTCAGAAATTTAGATCCTCCAAAATATCTTATCGAATTTCCATCAATGTTTCCAGAACCTGATTTTCAAGGCAAAACAACGCTTGATAAGTACCTTTCAACGTTTCTCAAAGGTAAAAAATGAGCTTTTTCAAAGGGCTCCACAGTAACAATTGATTTCAGTGTTTCTGAAAAAGGATATATCATAATTAAAGAAATAAGGGGAGTTAATGATGTACGCTTTAAAAAGAAACTTGTAAATAAATTAATGATCATCGATTGGCTCCCTGGAGAATGCTCGGGTAAGAAATCTACTTTTGAGTGCGAACTCACTTTAAAAATAAAATCCGAAAAATAAATTTTATTCATTCCCTATGAAAAAACTATCTCAATTTTTCTACTCCAAGTCGACACTAATTGTGGCTTTAATCCTAACTGCTCTTACCTTTCTATACATGTATTTCGTTATGATGGAAGCTGCCAAAGGTTTTGAACTGAGCAACAGTAACATCAAAACCTTGGGCTTATCCTTTGGTTTCGATTTAGAAATGGTACAGACTTATTTGTCTTCTCGTTCAACTGAAATGGTGCGTTCTTATAAAGAATTCAATTCCATTTGGGACAATATTGTCGCCCTGCTGTATGGTTTGATGTATGTAGCATGGCTGTCCTTGCTATTCAAATCAAGTGCAAAAAAGTTTGGCATTTTCAATCTCTTTCCGTTAGCTCAGTCCATTTTTGATTGGTTGGAAAACTTTAAGTTGTCTCAAATTGTAGATATATATCTGGAAAACGGACAAATCGATGCTTCAGATGTACAAATAGCTTCAGTTTTTTGCATGGTAAAATGGGTTTGCTCCGGCGTGATTTTTGTTCTCATCATCATTGGTGTTATCTTAGCAGTACGCAGTGCCATGAAGCGGAAACGATCCTAAGCAAGCTGCGTAATTAAAAATCAAATCTATGCATCCAAAAGTCGACGAATTTCTATTAAAAGCACAAAATTGGCAAAAGGAAATGGAAGCCCTCAGAGCCATTGTTTTGGATTGTGGCTTGACAGAAGAACTCAAGTGGCGTCAACCTTGTTATAGCTTTCAAAACAAAAACGTTCTGATTATCAGTGCTTTTAAAGAGCATTGCGTCCTTAGTTTTTTGAAAGGTGTTTTGCTAAAAGATGAAGCTGAAATTCTCGTGAGTCCAGGTGAAAACTCGCAATCCGGCATGTTTGCCAAATTCACCAGTTTAAAACAAATAGCAGAAAATACCAACACCTTAAAAGCCTATATTTTTGAGGCAATTGAAGTCGAAAAAGCTGGATTGAAAGTTGATTTAGCGAAAAGTACCGAATTCGAATTCCCAGAAGAACTCATCAAAAAATTGGATCAAGACCCTAGTTTTAAGGCTGCATTTGAAGGATTGACTACTGGCCGACAACGCGCCTACAACATGTTCTTTACCGCCGCCAAACAATCCAAAACCATAGAAGCACGAATTGAAAAATACCGCGACCGCATCATGAAAGGAAAAGGAATGAACGATTGCGTTTGCGGACATTCCAAAAGAATGCCGAATTGTGATGGTTCGCATAAATATTTTGAGAAATCAAGCTAAAATGGAATACCATTGAAATAAAAAATCGCCGCCCATGAAACGAATGATGAAAAAACAAATTTTAGAAACTATTTCCATTTTCCTCCTTTGTTTATGTTGCGTGAACGTTTCTGCCCAAACAGAAAATTATATCAAAAAACTACCGGTCATACGCTCGAAATACAAATCTTTTTCACCCAAAAACACAAAGAAACTTTACGAAAAATATGCTTCGTTCTTTTCCGATACGATACCCTTCGAAAATCCTTCCTATTCGGATGAATTTCCAGAAGATTCCAAATATTTTTCTTTCGACATTAATGGTTTGTACTTTATCGATTTGGATGCCGACGGTGATTTGGATGCTCTTTACGAAGGAATAACGGGATATACTGGCACAAGAAGTGTCCAAGTTTTCATCCAAACGAATCAGAAGTTTGCTTTAAACCAGACTTTGAAAGGTCACATTTTAGCCATCGTTTCTAAGCCAAATGGCACTCAAATTTATACACAGTCCATTCCGTGTTGTGACTCTTATACCACAGATTTTTATGCATATCAATTGAGTTCCGAAAATGTTTCCATTCTTTATTGCGTTTCCGCCATCGGGATCGGACAGTTAAAGCATTTCCCTGACTTTATGGCTAACATGGAAAAAGATACGATTCGTGCCCATGGTTTGATGGCCTTTCCTCTCGATTTCAGAGGAACAAGTCCATATTTTGGCTCCAACAAAAGTACTTATCGAGATTCAATCCGTCTGGGAAAATCCATTCCTATTTTGACAAAAAAGAATGGATTCAAAGCCCGCATTTTATTCAGCAACGAGAAAGTAAATCCAAAACGCTATTTGGTTATGACAGAACCGATTGACTCGGAGGAACATAATCTTTTTGAAAAAGCAGAGTTCAAAAAACGGTACTACGTCGGCTGGGTCATTCCAGAGTAATTCATTTTTGACCGATGTAAAAAAATCAAAATCAAGAAAAAGAAGCGCTATTATTACTTTTTTACTGCACACAGCATAAACTTAAGTGCACTTTTATTTACACACCATGCAAGGAAAATAAGGATTGGATTCAAGATTCAAACTACAGATTTTCAACCCCTTTACTTTTTCTTTCGTTAATTAAGCATAGACCAATACACATGAAAACATTTTTACTCCTCGCAGCGCTTCTTTCCAGTTTCGCTTACACCAACAGCCAAATCACCAACCTAGCGTCAGCTGTCATGCACTTCGATTCTACAACTGCGGAAAGTTTATCGGGATGGATTCCTACTTATCCAGGTGGCACAGCCTTCACCTACGTCGACGACCGCTTGGGAAATCCAAATGCAGCTATTCAACTGAATTCTACCTTGAATTATGGAAATCCAAGCTTTTCACAAATGGGGTCGTCCGATTTTACCATTGCTTTTTGGTTCAGAAAAGATGGAAGTTTATGGTCTGATCGACCAATTATCAACAAAACCTACTTGTCATTAAGCAATCCAAACAACATCACCACCGAGCATTACACCGTGATGTACAACAATTGGATAGGTTCAGGATTCATGCACCACAGTTTTCAACCCATTACAGATTCATCCGCCATTCACGGTTCAATTGGCTATTTGCCCGATTCTGTTTGGCAGCACATTACCTTGAGTTATGACAGAAGCGACAGCCTAAAAACATATTTGAACGGCAACTGGCTGCAATCCATTTACATAGGAAATGTGGTGCAATATCCGGCAAATATAGATTCTGCCAACTTGGAAATAGGCTGGGGAAATATGTCTTTGGACGATATCTACTTTTTTAAATCAGCTTTAAGCGATACGGAAGTTTTGGAATTGTATCATTCAGAACCTTCCTTCGCTTCCTTGACTGAAAACAATCTTGAGGCTGCAATCGAAATATTTCCCAATCCCAATTCAGGACAATTTTCGATAGAATTAAAAGATGGATTTGAAAATATACAGAACATCATAATTTATGATTTCAGCGGAAAAGAAGTTTTCTTCAACACCAAAAAGATTTCTTCAAATCAAATTGAATTCACGCTAAACAAAGGAACACAAGGCCTGCACATCATTAAAATTGAATCAGAAAATAATACCATCAGCAAGAAAATATTGATTCAATAAAAATCAACTAACTCTCTTTTTACTCTGACTTTTTCTTAAAGAACAAAAGATAAATAACCGCCACTCCTGCTCCAATAATCGCTCCCATTATCATAAGTTCTCTTTTTGAAATGAGAACCTAAGTTAAACAAAAATCTCGAAAATTCGATTTTCTAATGTTTTAACCAAGGAACATCCCTTGCTTGCGCAGTAGCAATGACCCTGAAACCAATATTTGGTGCTGCTCCCGAATAAGTTTTTGAACTTTGGTTGCGGACATCAAACCCCGGGTCGCGCCATGAACCGCCAGCAACGACCTCTTTGTCGCCAATAATTTCGGCAACATTTCCATTCATGTTGTACAAACCAAACGCATTGGGCCAATAGGATTTTACAGGAGCAGTAACATCTGCCCCATCGTTGCTGCGACTTGCCAAACTTATTTTCGTTTCCACAACCAACTTACCTGTAGAATCTCTAGCGATATTCTCTGAACCAAACTGAACATAATTGGCCAAGTGACATCCTTTTTTATCGCGCAAAAACGGTCCTTCCCAACTGTAAACAGGATTGGCTTGTCCACCATTGGCGGCATAAATCCATTCATCGTGCGTGGGCAAACGGAATTTCAATTTCGAATCGCCCAATTTGTTCGGGAGGAAATTCTCCGTCAACCAGGCACAATACAATTCGGCTGCCTCCTTGGTGATATTGACCACCGGATAATTTCGGTAGGCGGGATGCGAATTGTAATGATCTTGAAAAGGTTTATTGAAACCAGAACCCATGTCCCACAAAGTCGTATCTACTTGTGCTATTTTCAGCTTTTCTGTTTCACCATTCGTTTTCAGATAATGCAAAAACTCCGCATAATCTTGATTCGAAACCTCGCCTTGAAACATGATGAAGGACTGAATTGTCTTCGTTTCTCCATTCAAATCCAACTTTCCCGAAGGAACAAATGTATAACCTGAATTCAAAGCCTTTTCCGTTTTTCGATCTATTTTTTGATGGAAAGAGAAAAAGAAAAGAGAACATAAAAGGACAAAAAATAAGGTAACTGTTTTTTTCATAATTGCGCGTTTTGCTTTGAGTTAAAACGCGTAAAGACAAGATTGGTTACAAAACCGAAAGTTAATCGTATCCGCTCTTTTTTTTAAAATTTCGGAAACAAAAACAAGGAAAAGTAGTTTCAAATTCAAGTCGATTACTTTTTAAGAGTAAAGGATAATATGGCTTAAAACAGGCTGGTTAGCCCAATTAAGCTTGTTCCTACGCCAGATCTTTTTCGATTTGCCATTTCCAATGCAAATAACTAAAAATCAATGTTTTAAAATTTATTTTCAAAAATCATTTGTTTATTCCATTTTTGTTTCCATACCTTTGTGGACGTTCTTTACACATTATTCTTATCCAGAAAGACAGAGGGAATTGACCCGATGAAGTCTTGGCAACCCTTGTATGAAAATGCAAGAAGGTGCCACATTCAACCCCACGAGAAATCGGGGATAGATAAGTTAGAAAAACAAGCTTCGAAATTATTCGCGATATATTTTAAGCTCTTCTAACTTATAGGAGAGCTTTTTTTGTGCTCCTATAAGTTGGGATTCAACTGCATTTTTGGATAGGTTAATTTGGTTAAAAACGATTACTTTTTTAATTAACTCATTCAAAATAAAGATGAAAGAAACAACACAAATTTTGCACAGCATTCCTGTCGATGAATTGACGGGAGCCATTTCTACTCCCATTTATCAAACTTCTACCTTTGTTCAAGAGTCGCCCGGCATCAACAAGGGATTTGATTACAGTCGTTCCAACAACCCAACGCGAAAAGTCCTCGAAGACTTGATTGCAAAACTGGAAGGTGGCGCAAAAGGTTTGGCCTTTGCCAGTGGTTTGGCTGCAGTAGATGCCGTGGTCAAATTGCTGAAATCAGGCGATGAAATTGTAGCCGTTGACGATATTTACGGCGGAGCTTTTCGCTTGTTCACCCACATTTTTGAAAAATTTGGCATCACGGTTCACTATGTAGATTCTACCGATTTCCAAAACGTAGCCGACGCTATTTCGTCAAAAACGGCTTTGGTCTGGATAGAATCGCCCACCAATCCCACTTTGAAAATCTCTGACATTGCAGAAATAGCCAAAATTGCTCATGCCAATCAAGCCTTGCTTTGTGTTGACAATACCTTCGCTTCGCCGGTTTCTCAAAAACCCATCGAATTGGGTGCGGATATCGTCTTGCATTCGGCGACCAAATATTTGGCAGGTCACAGTGATTTAATCGCTGGATTAGTCGTTACCAAAACAGAAGAATTGGGTGCGAAAATCAAGTTTATCCAAAATGCTTCGGGCGGAATTCTCGCTCCTTTCGACAGTTGGTTGGTGATCCGTGGAATTGAAACTTTGGCACTTCGCGTGAAACAACATTCTGAAAATGCGCAGCAAATTGCTGAATTTCTGCAAACACAAGACTTAGTGAAAAACGTTTATTTTCCAGGACTTCCTTCTCACAAAAATCATGCGATCGCTGCCAAACAGCAAAAATACTTTGGTGGAATCGTTTCCTTCGACTTGGACATCGACGACAAAGAAATTGCCTCCAAATTTGTCCAAAGCACGCAGTTTTTCAAGTTGGCGGAAAGTTTGGGCGGCGTGAAAAGTTTGATTTGTTTGCCCTGCGAAATGACGCACAAAGCCACACCGAAAGAGGTGCGATATGCCGCAGGTGTTACCGATAGTTTGATCCGACTTTCCGTTGGATTGGAAGATGCCGAGGATTTAATTGCTGACTTAAAAGTAGCGTTTTCATCCATTTCAAAATCACTTTTGTTGAACGCTAAAACCCTTTAATCATGTCTCAAAAAACAATAAACATCGGCCTTTTTGGCTTTGGTTGCGTCGGTTTTGGTTTGTACGAAGTTTTAGAAAAAACACCCGGTTTAAAAGCCAACATTGCCCGAATTTGTGTGAAAGATCCAAGCAAAAAAAGAGCCATCGCAGCAGAAAATTTTACGTTCGATAAACACGATTTGCTCAACGATCCTTCCATCAATACCATTGTAGAATTGATTGACGATGCCGACGAAGCCTTTTGGATTGTGAAAGAAGCTTTGTCGAAAGGGAAAGCCGTGGTCACCGCCAACAAAAAAATGATTGCGGAACACTTCGAAGAATTGTACCAGTTGCAAATTGAACATCAAGTTCCGCTTTTGTACGAAGCAGCTTGTTGCGCCAGTATTCCCATCATCCGGAATTTGGAAGAATACTTCGACAACGACTTGCTGGAATCCATTGAAGGGATTGTGAACGGTTCCACCAACTACATTTTGACCAAAATTGTAGAGGAAAATCTCAGTTTCGAAGTGGCCTTGAAAGATGCACAAGAAAAAGGATTCGCAGAAACGAATCCAATCTTGGACACAGGCGGTTTCGACGCTAAATACAAATTACTGATTCTCCTTGCGCATGCATTCGGTTTGGTGGTGCAACCCGATGATTTGTTCAATGCTGGTATAGACAAACTCAGTGAACTGGAATTGAATTACGCCCGCGAAAAAGGCTTGAAAATAAAATTGGTGGCAGGTGCAAAAAAATCATCCGAAGGCGAAATTACCGCTTACGTTGCCCCGAAATTTATTCATCCATCTGAAAAACTGTTTGATGTCAACGATGTATTCAATGCCGTGCAAACCAAATCGAGTTTCAGTGATTTGCAGTTTTTTCTCGGAAAAGGCGCGGGTGCTTTCCCAACCGCTTCCGCTGTTTTGTCTGATATTTCTGCCTTGAGTTACGACTACCGTTACTCTTACAAGAAAAAAGGCAACAGCGCGGTGCTCAAAGCCAGTTCTGATATCTTCTTGAAAATCTTCTTGCGTTACAAATTGTATTTAAAACTGGATCTCACCCAAGAGTTTGTCTCCATCGAAGAAACCTTCTCCAACGGCCAAAATGGCTATACGATTGGTGTTATTTCATTGGAAAGTCTCTCAAAAATCCAAGACTATTCGCTGCCGTCTGTTTCCTTTGTTTTGATCGAGGAAGTGGATAAACGTGACATTTTGTTGTTGGAGGAGAGGATTGTGGGGGAAATGGTGGGATGATTGTGGGAGGTTTTGGGGCGGTGCTGTTTTTTGAACGTTTTGCCTTTAGTTTGTATTTCTGAAATAATCATAACTTTTCAGAAGGAGAAACGGGTGAACTCAAACGTTTTGTAAGCTCCGAGGCTTATTAGCTGCATAAGTCCCGTTTCTTTCCTTCTGACTTGCAAGTGCTAATTGGAATGTTGGGTGTAAGGACCCGTTAAAGGCTATAGCTCCGCAAGTTGTTTTGTTTTATCTAAATACGAATGTATGAAAAATGTAAATGAAAGTGCAGGTATTGATGTAAGTAAATTAACAATTGATGTTCATCTGTATAAAATGAACAAGCACCATCAATTTGTCAATAATGTGAAAGGCTTTAAAGAAATGATCCAGTGGATCAAAAGGGAAGGTTTACTTGTTGAAGAAGTTCTTTTTTGCTTTGAGCACACAGGTTGGTATTGTCTCGAATTGAGTGCCTTTCTGCATCAAAACGCTCTAAAATACACCTGTGTAAACCCAATAGAAATAAAACGTTCTATCGGGCTTAAAAGAGCAAAAACAGATAAAGATGATGCGGCTTATCTTGCACATTATGCTTGGTTGCGAAGAGAGGAAATAAAACAATCTATACCTCCTTCTCAGAAAATTATTGAGTTGCAGCGCATGATGAGTCTACGAGAACAATTGGTCAAACAAACAGTAGCACTTAAAAATCTGCGTACCGGAATGCTTCAAATCGTCCTGAAAAGGGAAATAGATCCATCTGTTTTAATCCTTGATCAGACGATCAAAGAACTTCAACAACAAACGAAAAACATCGAGAAAGAAATGGAACTGCTTATCAAGACGGATGAAAGTCTGAAAGATAACTATTTATTATCTAAGACTGTTAAAGGGGTTGGTAAAATCTTGGCTGTTCAAATGCTCATTCATACTCACAATTACACGCGATTCCTCTCATGGCGACAATTTTCATCTTATTGTGGATTAGTTCCTTATCCGTACCAATCAGGAACCAGTATCAAAGGCAGAAATAAAATCCATTCCATTAGCGATCGAAAAATGAAAAGTCTACTTTCTATGTCGGCAATCAGTGCTATACGAAGCGATAAAGAACTCAAAATGTACTATGAACAAAGGGTTAATGAAGGGAAACCGAAAATGGTCGTTATCAACATAATCAGAAATAAAATAGTGGCAAGAATCTTTTCAACGGTCAAACGCGGGACACCATATGTCGAATTAAATAAATTTGCAGCGTAAAAAAGAAAGAAAAATTTGGAAAGTATCTTGGAATGCAGCTAC
>JBGSIB010000053.1:0-59139 GCA_041751955.1 Crocinitomicaceae bacterium | reverse complement strand
AATTATCTGAAATCATCAAAACGGAAGTTAACCTGAAAAAAGGTGAAGATGCGAAAGGCGAGCGAAAAGGCGTCTTTTTCAAACTCGGAAATTTTGAGTTTTATCGCAATAAAAGCGTAAAACCTCAATAGTATTGCAATTTTCTTGCTTACAAGTCCATTATTTTTTTGACAAAATAGAAAATAGTAGTAGTTTCGTGTAAATAAAATTTCAACATGAAAAGTCTTACGTTTCTTTTAACCGCTAGTGTAGTATTATTCGCCTTTACATTTACCTCTTGTAAAAAGAAAGGTTGTACGGATGAATTGGCCATCAATTACCGAAGTGACTATAAAAAAGACGATGGTTCATGTTCGTTTTCTTCAACAAAGATAGTAGGCCGTTACCAATATACATGGAACGATACTTTAGTAGATACAGCTGATGTTTATTCATACGAACGTTCGTTCATGGAGATAGAAAGTGTGGACGGTTTTGATCACGGTAAAACAAATTTCAGATGCTATGTCAATTGGGGAGCCAAGACCTTCGCTATGCCAGATTCATTGATTCAGGACTGGTGGGCACTGACAGATTCTGCAAAATCTGTTACCGGAACTATTCTTACTCCTAATAATTTCAAGATTCAATATACGCAACGTATCCCAACTTGGAACAATCCGAGCGTTTGGAAAGATACGGTTTATAATTATGACTTTGTTCGGATTTAATTCCATCTTTCTTTTCGGATAGAGTTATTGGAAAATACCGATATTTGCCAAAAATTATCGGATGTCTAAATTAATTACCCTTAACGAGTTTATTCTTGATCGCCAAGCAGATTTCCCGTTTGCAACTGGTGAATTGTCGCGCATATTGAATGATATTGCCGTAGCCTCTAAAATTGTTACGCGTGATGTGCGTCGTGCAGGTCTTATCGACAACATCCTTGGCGCTCAAGGCGAAGTAAATATTCAAGGCGAAGAACAACAGAAATTGGATGTCATCGCTGATGAACAATTCATTCGCATGTTTGAGCAGGGAGGCGAGGTATGCGGCATTGCATCTGAAGAAAACGATGATTTTTTAGCATTTGAATCTGAAGCCTCTAGAAATGGAAATTATGTAGTGCTGTTTGATCCATTGGACGGTTCTTCAAATATTGATGTAAACGTTTCTATTGGAACTATTTTCTCTATTTACAGAAGAATTTCGCCTGTTGGAACACCAGCAACCCTCGAAGATATGCTCCAAAAAGGAAGAGATCAAGTTGCCGCTGGATATGTTCTTTATGGTTCTTCTACTATGTTGGTTTATACCACAGGAAAAGGAGTAAACGGTTTCACCTTGGACCCAAGCATAGGCGAATTTTGTCTTTCGCATCCCGACATGAAAATGCCTGTTGATGGTCGTTTGTATGCCATGAACGAAGGAAATATCCAAATTTGCGAACAAGGACTTTGTGATTATATTTCTTATTGTCAAGAAGCGGATACCACGCCATCTCATCCGTATTCAGGCAGATATATCGGTTCGTTGGTGGCAGATTTCCATCGAAATTTGATCAAAGGAGGAATTTACGTTTATCCCGACACCACCTTGAATCCCGATGGAAAATTGCGTTTGTTATACGAGTGCAATCCACTAGCATTTATAGCTGAACAATCCGGCGGATTGGCCACTACAGGTCGTATTCCCGTCATGGACATCCAACCGACACGTTTGCACCAACGCGTTCCTTATTACACAGGCTCTAAGAACATGATGGAGAAGTGTATGGGGATGTTGAAGTGAATTTCTAAAAATTATTTCGAGTGATCCTCCCCCTTAATCTCCCTCCAAAGGGGGAGACAAGTAAGATCTTCGAAGCAGGAATAAATTTTCCCCCTTTGGAGGGGGACCAAGGGGGAGGATACTTTCATCTAAAAGGTTTATCTGTCAACTATCAAAGCCATGTCAACTGTATATGCTACTTTAGCAGGCAGCTCGGTGTTCTAATAACAATGTAAATCCGTTAATTTAGGTTAAGGTTCGGAATCACTTTTCATATTTCCTTAATTTCCCAAAAACGTTTTTGCTATGAGAAGATTATTGACCACACTATTTGCCTTAGCCATTCTATTTTCTTGCGCTGAAAAGCCCAAAGAACAGCCTGTCCAAAAACCCAATAAAGGATTAATAATCGGAGACCCACTGGATTGTGGATTGGACAGCTTGACGATATTTCCGGTTGGGTGTTCGTATTACCTAGATGTTGTTGAATCAAAAGATGAAGAATATGCTGAAAATAAAAGGATAGACAAAGAATTATCAAAATCCGAAGTGTCTTTTGCCACGAACGGTACGTCATCATCTTACTATGATAGAAACGCTTCTGTTGAGTATGTAAATGTAAATCAAGAAGATCTCGATATACGTAATATATTGTTTTACAATCTTTTAACAGGAGACTCTTATCCATTGATTGAAGATTCCATCCATATTTTATCCTTCGCTTTGCACAAAGAGTTTACAAAGCAAATGATTTTTTACAGAGTGGTGATCGATGATTACAACAAGGACAAAAAGTACGATGCTTTGGATCATGTGATGCTTTATACCTCCAATTTGGATGGAACAAATTTCCAGCAAATTACTCCTCCCAATGAGTATTTTTTAGATTACACCATCTATCCAAAAACAAATTCAATTCTGATTAAAACGGTTATAGATAGTAACAACGATTTGAAATTTCTGAAGGATGATGAGACGAATTTCCGTTCCATGAGTTTGGCTCAACCTGAAAAAGCGAAAAACATTTTTGATGATACTTTGAAAAACAAGTTACGCGATTTTAATTGAATCTAGATCTGTTTTTATATAGAAAGTCAAATCAACCCGCGTTCCATCACCCTCATCACTCTTGTCCCTTCAACAATGCGACGAATTTTCTTCACGGAGTGAAGTTCCTTAGGTTTTCAATGGTATATTTGGAATAAGTAAGAATTTAAACCACATGAAAAATAAGATTTTCAAATTCTCAATTTTTGCGATTTTTATTAGTTCGATTTGCTTAGCGGTTTTCTCGTATAAAAATGATTATAGCTCAAAAAATTATTTTTTGAATGTCCAAAAGGCGAATGATGAAATAGCAAAAAAAACAGGTTTCAATATATTGGATTTCAGGAAAAAAGTTGACGACTCTTTTCCTGAGGTAAACTTTTATAAATTGGATTTGGAGGAATTTCTGGGATCAGGCGGAAAAAGTAGGATGGTGGACGAATTCGGATTCATAATTAGGAAAGATGATAATTCAACAATTACCCCAAAAGAAACCAACTATTTGTTAAACTCCGCCTTTGAAATTCTTGCCAAAAACATCTATTTCCATAAAGATGACCATTCGGACACACATGATGAAAAAGGAAAACTTTATAACTTTTTTATGGAAATTAGGCCTGCGGGTAAGGCATTTTATAGTGTAAGTACCCCTTATGGCAGAATAGGTGAACTTTATAGGAACAAGAGAATTAATTACAATGAATTTTCATTTTTGTATTTATTTGTGCATTGGACTACTTCTTTAGAAAACATCTCAAAAAGGAAGCACATAAAGAATATTGAGATTTAATTTCAATTTGAAAATCATACTGCTATCCTCAAAACCCCATGTTCCTCACCCCATAATAATTCACCTTTCAAATTCAGATATAGCAGGCAGCAAAGAAGAATGATTATCTTCCTTCAATGATTTACCCCGATTTTTTAAGAGTGCTTGGTTTAGTTCTGGAAGTGGAATCGACTGAGTAGCATTTAACATTCGGGGTGCGACAGCAGTTGATGGATTTTCTTGGTAAAGATAAATCGTGTCGGGGTTCTTTTGATTTACAGCCAAAAGGGTTCCACCTTTTTCTTTGAAAACCGTGTCATGAACGATTTTGGTTTTGTAAATCGTGTCGGCAGGGGAGTATTTATCTAGGTAAACTATTTTTTCACCCTCTTGCTCCTTTGGCCAGAAAAAGAAAATGAACATGGCCGCCGCCGCTGCACTTATCAAACTTTTGTACAAAGGAATTGGCGTCATTAATCCACCGCTTTTTTTCGCAGGAAGAGCCAAAGGCAAGGGAACAGCTTGCGGATAAACCAATTGATCTGCCGCGACCAGAACTTTTTGTTGCACTCTGAATTCTTCTTCCGTCATATTCGAAAGCACAAACAGGCGGTCTTCTTCCGTCAGTGCCGCAAAAGAGTAGGTTTCTAATAAGTCGAACAAGCGATTTTCTGTGGGTTCCATATTACGATAATTTAAAAAGGGTGGATTCAAAACTGGGGTCAAAATCTTTCAGTTGTTTGGCAACTTTTTGCGTGGCATAAAACAATCTAGATTTGATTGTGCCAACTGAAGTTTCGGCAATATCAGCAATTTCTTGCAGTGAAAAATGTTCCATAAAACGCAGGACAAAAGCTTGTTTTTGCCCATTTTCCAATTGGTCGATGCTGTTTTGTAATGCACGTAAAAACAGTTCTTTTTCGGCAAGATTGTCACTGTAATTCGTTTGAAGATGGTCGTGTTTTTCGGTTTCGAACGTTTGGGAAATTCCGGTTTTTCGATAAGCGGTTTTACACATATTGGAAGCAATGGTAAAGACCCAGATATAAAATTTCTTTTCTGTATCGAAAAGGTGTTTTTTTTCTAATATTTTCAGAAACAATTCTTGAACAAAATCTTGGGCTAAGTCCACGTCTTTGTTGAGCATTTTGATGAAATAGCCCAGCAAGCGACCGCTGTACCGAGCGTGCAACTCCACAATGGCCCAATGAGAATGATGGTCCTGAATTTGAACCATCAATTCTTCATCGGTATGATTTTTATGTGAGTGGTTCGTCAATTATTTTTTTTCTATAATGGCATTCACTTCTTCGAGTTTCCCATTTTGTTGGGCTACTTTGAGCATAAGGCTTTCCATCCATTTTTTGCGCTCCAAATCTTCACTTTCACTATAATGTTGGTACAATTTAATCATAGCAGGCAAATACATTCCATTAAAATGCATTCCTGTTTGGTCTGAAATGTTACAAGCGAAAACTTCGGAGATATAATCGAGCAAATATCGTTTTTCAAAGTTACGTTTGATAATGGCCACGTTGTCAATGGATTGCTCGCTATACCTTAAGGCTAAGCCAGTTAAAAAAAGTTTATCCTCAACGTTTTTGGTATAGTCGTTTCGGGAATTGACGAAATACACTGGTCTTTTGCCTTTGTAAAAGTGTGCTAATAATTTTTCATAGGCGGGTGTCAGTTGGTTGTCAGAAACTAATCCGTCAAAACTTAAATCAAGTGGATCGTAACCTAATTTTTTCAAAAGCTGATTTCTAAAATTCTCGTCTTGGATAAGATAATGGTTGATGACCGTCACATCTTTTCGGAAATTCTTGGCTTCTTGAATTATCCAAGTGGCGTAGGTATCATTATCTCCGTAAGTAAAGAGAATGGCGTTTTCATCCAATTCGGCGAGAATATTGTATCCCCAGTTCAAAATCCCTACGGACAATTGATTGGTTTCAAACATTTTGGTTGCATACAAATTCTTATTTTTCGCATCCAATTTTAAGTCGTAATGAATCATAAGTTCGTCGATAATTTCCTCATCGAAAGGACGAATTTTTGCCGCTTTCAAATACTCTTCATTCCCACCGTTGGTTAGCCCTTTTTCCGCACCAGAAATCACGTAAAACTCAAAAGTGTTAGGTATTGCTTTCGAAGCTTTTTTAAGTATTTCCTTCAGTTCTTTATCGTATTGATCGTACTTTTCCTGATTCCAGTTGTCCGTTTCATACGGTGCCATGTGTCTGAGCGCACGTGTTGCTCGATAGTAATTCAGCCAAGCATAGCCATTCTTTTCGGTTTTTTCAATTTCCTTTTTCCAAAGGTTTTGTTGTGTTATGTACCAGGTTATTTCTCTCCTATCCTGGGCAAAACTGTACACTTTTTGAGGTGATTGTGCCCATAGTGAGCTCGTCATTAATAGAGCTAATCCAAATAGTATCTTTTTCATTTTTCTAAGTTATAAAAATCAGTGCACTAGATTTTGTGTTTGATAGGAATACTCAAGAGTAAGGGAAAGGTTCATTTCGAATAATGTCTTTGTGTAAATGAGTTTGATGGAAGAACACGGATGACGCGGATTTTATTAGGATGGTTGTAAGATTTTATTTTTGGAAAACGGTCTTTTCGATGATTTGATTTTGGCAAATATTTTTGTAACTTAGGTATACATAGAAAACTTATCAAATGCATAATAACCGACAACACAATTATTTGACCCAGAAAATAATCAAAGCCTATTTTGAGGTGTATAACAAATTAGGGTATGGGTTTTTGGAAAAAGTCTATCACAATGCACTTTTGATAGAATTAGTGAAACAGGGTTTAAAAGTTGACAGTCAAGTTAAAATTTCTGTTTACTATGAGAGTAAAGTTGTTGGGGATTACTGCGCTGATTTGATCGTTGAAAACAAAGTAATTCTTGAATTAAAGGCGGCGTCAACATTATGTCAAGAGCACGAATTTCAATTAATAAACTACTTGAAGGCGACAGAATTAGAGGTAGGATTACTTTTAAATTTTGGCCAGAAACCTGAATTCAAACGGAAAGTCTTTTCTAATCACATGAAAGTTCACTCACAAATAATATAACGAATTGGTATATAGTATGATACAAGAACACGGATGACGCGGATTAGGCAGGATATTTATGAGATTTTGCTGTTGAACCAAAAATCCAAATGAACAATATCATCCTATCCCATCCTTCAATATCCATGTCATCTGTGTTCCAAAGCAATGTCAGTATTTCGAATAATACTATTTCTATCGTAAAATTGCTCACTAAATTTTGACGTATAATGCCGTCGTAGATTTGGTTATGGTGTAATTTTATTACGGCATTATCAAAGGTAAAACGGTATAACATAAAAATCCTATTCAATCCTACTAAATCCATGTCATCCATGTCATCCATGTTCCATTAGCCACAATTTTTCCCCATCTTTGCACCCACTTAAAAAAACGCCCAAATTCCTCAATGGAACAAAAGGATCTGATTAAACGATTTAAGGAATTAAATCAAATAGACGAAACAGCGAATCAATTGCAATTTGCGGGATCTCGCGTGCACTGGAAAGGAATAATTGGTTCATCAAGAGCCTTTTGCGCGGGAGCATTAGCCAGTCAAGTTCCGGGTCATCATTTGTTTCTTTTGCAAGATAAAGAGGAAGCAGCTTATTTTCTAAATGACTTGCAAAACCTGCATCCGGGACAAAAAAGCATCTTATTTTTTCCGGCCTCGTATCGCGTTCCGTATGATGTTGAAGAAACCGATAATGCTAATGTTGTGGCCAGGGCAGAAGTTCTAGAAGCCTTGAATCATCAGAAAAATGTGTGGTTGGTGGCCTATCCAGAAGCACTTTTCGAGAAAGTTCCGACACAGCAAAAATTGGTCAAAAACACCATGAAAGTGGAGGTTGGCAAGAGCTATTCCATCGATTTTGTAAATGAATTGCTGATGGAATACCAATTCGATCGGGTGGAGTACGTTTACGAACCAGGTCAGTATGCCATTCGTGGAGGAATTGTTGATATTTTTTCTTTTGCCAATGATTTGCCTTTTCGGATTGAATTTTTTGGTGATGAGGTAGAATCTATTCGCGTTTTTGATCCAGTTGACCAATTGTCGGTTAAAACACATCAACATTTTCACATTGTTCCCAATATTCAAAATGAATTTTTAACAAGAGAAGGCACGGGGAGTTTGTTGCAATTCCTTGGAAAATCTACTAATCTTTGGTTTTCCAGTTTTGAACACAGCACAACTATTTTAGATAAAGCCTACGAAAAAGCGGTTGAAGTTTTCAAAAATTTTGGCGAAGAAACACGTCGAACGAAACCAGAAATTCTTTTTTATTCGGGCAAAGAATTGAAAAAGGAAACGGAAGAATATTCCATTATCGAATGGGGACCGGATTATCATTTCAAAACCGATAAAGTTTATCCTTTCAATTTTCAACCACAACCCAGTTTCAATAAGAAGTTTGAATTGCTCCGTGAAAATTTGATGGGGCAAAGTGAAAAGCGATTTGAAAATATTATTTTCTCGAATCAGCCGAAGCAGATAGAAAGATTGATGCAAATTTTGGAAGACATCGGCGGAGAAACCGAATTTATTCCCGTGCCAGTTGCTCTGCACGAGGGTTTCATTTCGCCTGATTTAAAATTGACGTGCTATACCGATCACCAAATTTTTGAAAGATACCACCGTTTTCAATTAAAAGAAGGATTCCGCCAAGCCAAGCAAGCTTTGATGTTGAAAGACATTTACAACTTGCAAAAAGGCGATTATATCACGCACATCGATCATGGTGTAGGCCAGTTTTCAGGTTTGCAAACGATAGAAGTAAACGGCCAAGAACAAGAAGCCATTCGCTTGATTTACAAAGATGGTGACGTGTTGTATGTCGGAATTCACTCACTTCATAGAATTTCGAAATTTACAGGAAAAGACGGTATTGCGCCCAAAATGAACAAGTTGGGTACGCAAGCTTGGAACACACTCAAAAATAAAACCAAGAAGAAAATCAAGGAATTGGCCTTCGATTTGATTCAGTTGTACGCGAAAAGGAAAGCTCAACCTGGTTTTGCCTTTTCGCCCGATTCTTATTTACAAAACGAGTTGGAAGTTTCGTTCATGTATGAAGATACACCCGATCAATACAAAGCTACACAAGCCATCAAAGAAGACATGGAATCGCCCATGCCGATGGACAGATTGGTTTGTGGAGATGTTGGTTTCGGGAAAACAGAAGTTGCTATTCGTGCAGCATTCAAAGCCGTTTCCGATAGCAAACAAGTAGCCGTTCTGGTGCCAACGACGATACTTTCCATGCAACATTTTCGCAGTTTTAAAGAAAGATTGGCGGATTTTCCAGTGAATGTCGACTATATCAACCGTTTCAAATCGGCGAAAAAAGTCACGGAAACACTTCAAAAATTAAAAGACGGTAAAATTGATATCCTCATCGGAACCCACGCCATTGTTGGCAGTCGGGTGAAATTCAAAGATTTGGGACTCATGATTATTGATGAAGAACAGAAGTTTGGTGTTTCGGTGAAAGACAAATTGAAAACGCTACGCGCAACTGTCGATACCTTGACTTTAACAGCGACACCCATTCCGAGAACTTTGCAATTTTCGCTCATGGGCGCTCGAGATTTGAGTATCATCAATACCCCACCACCGAATCGTCAACCAGTTTTGACAGACATAATTTCTTTCAACGAAGAGACCATTCGCGATGCCATAGCTTACGAAATTAGTCGCGGCGGGCAAGTGTTTTTCGTGCACAATCGCTTGGCGAATATCAAAGAAGTAGCAGGTATGATTTCTCGTTTGTGTCCTGGCGTTCGCGTCGGAATTGGACACGGACAAATGGATGGCGAAAAGTTAGAAAAAGTCATGTTTGATTTTATCAATCACGAATACGATGTGCTTTTGGCAACGACCATCATTGAAAGTGGAATAGATATTTCCAACGCCAATACCATTATCATCAACGACGCACAAAATTTTGGTTTGAGCGATTTGCACCAATTGCGTGGTCGCGTAGGAAGATCCAATAAAAAAGCATTCTGTTATTTGATTGCTCCCAAGTATTCCGTTCTTACATCCGAAGCTAGAAAACGCTTGGAAGCCTTGGTTCAATTTTCTGATTTGGGTGCTGGATTCAACATTGCCATGAAAGATTTGGACATTCGAGGCGCGGGAAATATGCTGGGTGGCGAACAAAGTGGCTTCATTTCTGAAATTGGTTTTGAGATGTATCAAAAAATCTTGAACGAGGCGGTTGATGAATTGAAAGAGGCAGAATTCAAAGATTTGTTCTCAAAAAACAGCGAAGGACCAGAGAAATTTGTTCGAGAATGTGTTTTGGAAACCGATCTAGAAGTCCGAATTCCAGATACTTATGTGAATGATGTGAACGAACGCTTGGCGCTTTACCAAACCATGGATAACTTCCAGACGGACGAGGAATTGAAGAAGTTTTCAGCTGAGTTAGTCGACCGATTTGGCCCCATTCCAAAAGCGGTGGAAGAATTGATTAAATCCTTTGAATTGCGCTGGTTGGCACAAGATTTAGGAATAGAAAAATTAGTTATCAAAGGTGGAAAGATGGTCGGTTTTATGATTGCCGACCCACAGTCTAAATTCTATGAATCGGCAATTTTTCAAGTCTTGTTAAAACGCATACAAACAGGAGAATTACCTTGTTCCCTTTCCGAAAAGAACGATCGTTTGCGGATGGTTTTCAATAATGTCAGTGGGTTGCAAAAGGCGTATGCTTTGTTTTCTTCGGTGACGGAGACCGCTTGACTTCGACTTCGCTCAGTCTGCGCTTTCAGATAGATATTGATTAACGCAGACTTCGGCTCCGCTCAGTCTGCGCCTTTAGATAGAAGTCGAAGGCAAGGACTTATTCCTCCAAAGTCTCGCTCAAAACCTCTTCTCCAAATCGTTCGTAATTGACCAACCAAGCTGCAGCATTTTTCACATAGCGACCCGTTCCAGCGCTATCCCAACTGTGGCACAATCTTGTGAAACCACCGTCAATGATTAGTCTTTGTCCTTGGTTTTCGTATATCGCTGTCACCACATTTCCGTCTGTGCTCCAGATTAAAGGTTGAACGACATTTTTGGGGTCATTGATTTTAGCGATTGTAATACCTTCATATACAAACTCCAAACCTGTTGTTATGAGGTGATCGGGTTGCATTCCAGAAATATTGGAATCTGTTTTAAAGCCTACATTTTTCGTTCCCATATAGTCGCCATCCATGCTAACGCCAATTAATCTTTCTGCTAAAAAATTAGCATCGCCATAATACGGATCATTATCACCCCAGAGGTAAACTCCTTTTCCAGAATAGAAAAAACGTTCAACGATTTCAGCATGTTTTTCATTCAATTTTTGACGATTCGCAGAAATCACCCACAACTGACAAGCTTTGGCCAAAGCCTCTTCTAATTGTTCGGGTGTTGGCGCCACGTGAATAAACTGATAAACACCAAATCCCTTTTCTTTCAGAGCTGCTTTTGCTAAATCAAAATTATAGCCATGGTCTTCACAAAGTTGCAAAACAACAATAGTTTGCCCTTCAAATGCGCCGTCGATTGCTAAATCATATTGACTACCAGCGGCATTTCCGTAGTCGTCTTTATGTTCAATTTCTTTTTCAACTTCCACAATTCTTGTTTGACCTGTTACCTCGTCTTTTACTTCTTTTTTGACCTTTTCGGTCACGTGGCTTTTGCCTGCGCAAGAATTATACTGTGCATTCCCTATTGCCGTAATTGCTATGAATGCTATGGATAATAAAATTGTTCTTTTCATGATGTTAAGATTTTTGAATGAATAAAAAGTGGAAAGAGGTAAAGATTAGATTGGTTTAAGCAGGATTTATTTCTCTATAGTTTCGCTCAAAACTTCTTCTCCAAAGCGTTCGTAATTGACCAACCAAGCTGCGGCATTTTTTACATAGCGGCCGGTTCCTGCGTTGTCCCAAGAATGGTACAATCGTGTGAATCCGCCATCAATGATCAAACGTAGTCCTTGCTCTTCATAAATGGCTGAAACAACGTTTCCATCCGAACTCCAAATTAAAGGTTTCATAACCTTTTGTGGGTCGTTAATTTTTGCAATCGTAATGCCTTCGTAGACATATTCCAATCCAGTAGTGATTAAGTGATCGGCTTGCATTCCTGAAGCTGTGGAATCAGATTTAAAGTTGACATTCTTGTCTCCATAATACGCTCCATCCATGGTAACGCCGAGTAATTTTTTAGTGAGAAAATCGGCATCAGCATGATACGGATCGTTGTCTCCCCAAATATAAACCCCTTTGCCGCTGTAAAAAAAGCGAGAAATCACCTCCGCATGTTCATCATTCAAGCGCTGATCGCCATGAGATATTACCCAGAGTTGACAAGCTTTTGATAAGGCTTTTTCCAATTCTTCTGGACTTGGGGCCTCACTTATGAATCGATAAACGCTGAATCCTTTTTCCTTCAGCGCAGCTTTGGGAAGTTCAAAATCGAAAACGCCACCTGCTGAAAAGTGCAGAACAACGATGGTCTGTCCGGTGAAAGCACCATCAACTGCTAAGTCATATTTATTTCCTTTCGGATTTCCGAAATTATCTTTCGATTGAACTGTGGTTTTTACCTCAACGGTTTTCATTTTCCCCGTGCTTTCATCTTTGACAACTTCTTCGCGTGTTTCGGTGACTTTGCTTTGTCCCGCGCAAGAATTGTATTGAGCATTTGAAATTGCTGATGAAACAAGGAATGCAAATGATAATAAGATTAATTTTTTCATAATTGTAAGATTTGGGAGTCTGTACAGGGGAACTTGAGATTGGTTCAGCATAAATAAAAATAAAGGCCGATTTTGAGTGATCCTCCCCCTTAATCCCCCTCCAAAGGGGGAAACAAATTCCGACTTCGAAGTGCACGGGTTATCCTCCCCCTTAGGAGGGGGATCGAGGGGGAGGATACTTGTTTTGGCTGAAAATCCAATTGCAAAATCAAATCTTGATTCTAGTTATACGTTCCTATATCTCCTCATTTGTTTAACTTTGATTTGTGTCCATCCAAAAGAAAAAAGTTTACGTTCTTGTCTCCAATGATTTATACACCGATCAACGGGTGCATAAGGTGAGTGAATTTCTTTTCAAAAATGCTTTTGACGTAACTCTTTTAGGTCGAAAGTTGCCGAACAGCAAGGAATTGGAAACCAGAAATTATACAACCAAACGCTTTCCTTTATGGTTTAAAAAAGGGGCACTTTTCTACGCCAATCTAAATCTTCGTCTTTTTGTTTTTCTGCTGTTTCACAAATGTGATTTGATCGTTGCGAATGATTTGGACACCTTGCTTGCCGCAAGAATGGCGCAAAAAATGAAGAAGAATTGCGAATTGGTGTATGATTCGCACGAGTATTTTACCGGTGTTCCTGAATTAGTTGTCCGACCGAAAGTGCAAAAAATATGGGAGCGAATTGAGGGGCGTATTTTTCCAAAATTGACTAAAATCTATACAGTAAATCAGTCCATTGCGGATCTTTACGAAGCAAAATACGGGAAGAAGTTATATGTCGTGCGCAATGTTTCGCCCATGATTGGCGTTTTGGAAGCAGTGCAAAAGGAGGAATACAATTTGCCAACAGACAAAAAAATGTTGATTTTGCAGGGAGCTGGCATCAATGTGGATCGTGGAGCGGAGGAGTTGGTGGAAGCCATGATTTCGCTTGACAATGCGATTCTTGTGTTCGTTGGTGATGGCGATGTGGTGCCGTTTTTAAAGCAATTTGTGGCCGAAAAAGGAATGATGGAAAAAGTTTTCTTTTTGGGCAAACGACCTTATCATGAAATGTTGGCGATTTCGCGTTTAGCAGATATTGGATTAAGTTTGGACAAAGGAACCAACATCAATTATCAGAATTCTTTACCCAATAAAATCTTCGATTACATACAAGCCGGAACACCGATTTTGGCGAGTGGTATGAAGGAAGTGAGAAAAGTCATCGAAGAATACCAAGTTGGCGAAATAATTGAAGAAGTGAATTCGTTAGAATTGGCCAAAAAATTGCAGAAAATGCTCGAAAAAGATGAAAAATTGTCGTTTTATGCCGAAAATTGTCTCAAAGCTGCTCAAATTTTAAATTGGGAAAACGAAAGTAAAGTCCTAGAAAAAATCTATTTAAATACTTGAGTAAGCGCATCCATATCGTCTCTTTTGATGTGCCTTTTCCAGCCGATTATGGTGGCGTAATAGATGTTTTTTCTCGCGTTAAATGGTTTTCAGAAAATGGTTGGGAAGTGATTTTGCATTGTTTTGAATACAAAAGACCCCAAGCAAAAGAGTTAGAAAATTTTGCAGAAGTGCATTATTATACACGACCAACGGGCTTGAAATATTGGTTTTCGAAAATTCCTTTTATCGTCAATACTAGAATCAATAAGGATCTGGAGAAAATCTTACGAGAAACAAAAGATGAAGTCATTTTGGAGGGAATACACTGTGCACATTATGTGAATATGCAACCCGGAAAGTTCTATGTGCGCGTCCACAATATCGAGCATGCGTATTACGCTAAATTGGCGAAAGGAGCATCTTTTCTCAAGAAAGTCTATTACCAAAGTGAAGCCAAAAAGCTGAAAAATTATGAGTCCATTCTCACAAAAGCAAAAGGCTTGTTGGTGATTTCGAATGAGGAATTAGAACATTTTAAAAAAATCAATTCGAACGCAACGCTTGTTCCATCAATTATCGATTTAAGTTCGAAATATACCGAAACCGAAGCTTTTGTTTTGTTTCACGGCAATCTTTCTGTAGAAGAAAATGACGAAGCGGCCCATTGGATTATGGATCATATTGTTCCTCAATTGACGGCGACAAAATGTGTTTTTGCTGGAAAAAACCCTTCCTCTGTTCTAACAAAAAAAGCAGCTGAACTTGGCGTTGAACTCGTGCCGAATCCGACAACTGAGCGAATGAATCAACTACTTCAAACCGCGCGAATTCATTTGCTTTGGACCAACAATAATTCAGGCTTGAAGTTGAAATTTTTGAATGCCATGGCGACTTCTGGACATGTTTTGTGTAACGATAAGATAAGTTCTGGAATCAATTTAAGCCGAGGATTTACGCTGTATAATTCTGCTGAGCAAGGCATTAAAGCTATCGAACAATTTATGGCAAGTGCTTATCCTATTTCCGACTATGAAATTAGGCAATCTGATCTTTCCAAATTGTCTGGTGTTAAGAAATTAAAAGATATATTTGGTTAATACATCGATAATATTTCTATTTTCGTTCAATACATTTGAATTATGGTACAAAATACAAAAACTAGCACGCCGACAAATTATGGAGGAGTGATTTCTCTAACATCTGTTTTCTTCTTCTGGGGATTCATCGCGGCGGGTAACAGCGTTTTTATTCCTTTTTGCAAACATTATTTCCATTTGGATCAGTTTCAAAGTCAGCTGATTGATTTTGCATTTTATTCCGCTTATTATTTGGGTGCTCTGGCTATTTTCATCATTGGAAGTCAGACGGGTAAAGACCTAGTTGGCTCTTGGGGATATAAGAAAAGTATTGTTTACGGTTTGGTTTTTTCAGCTTTGGGCGCAGGTGCCATGATTTTGAGTGTTTACGGCAATACCTTCGCTGGGATGCTTCTGGGTTTATTTATTGTGGCACTCGGTTTTTCTCTGCAGCAAACATCCGCCAACCCCTTTATGATTGCCTTGGGGGATGAATCTACAGGCAGTAGTCGAATTAATTTGGGTGGTGGAATCAATAGTTTTGGAACAACAGTTGGACCCTTGATCGTTGCATTGGCACTTTTCGGAACGGCGGGCTCGATGAGTGACGAGGCGATAGCCAACTTAAGTTTGAGTAAAGTAATTATTTTGTACAGTTGCGTCGGCTTATTATTTCTTGGAATAGCCATAATGTTCGGTTTTTCTAAAAGAGTACCTTCTGGAATACGAGACGAAAAAACAGAAAAAGCAGGGAAGGCAATGGCCACGTTATTAGTAATCACTGGACTTTTAATTGTTTGTTTTGTCCCCGTTTTTAGTTCGTATAGAAGCCCAGAAGCCAAACAAATTACAGAGTTAAAACATGATTTGGAGTTAGTAAGTTTGGATGAACAAGGAGTTAAACTTGCTGAACTAACACCGACACAGAAAGCTACAGAAGCTACAATAATGAAGGAAATAAAGACCATAGAAAAGCCTTTGGAAATGTACCGGATGATGTGGTTAGCGGGTGGATTATTAGTTGTGCTTAGTGGAATTACGTATGCAAGTTTGAAAGGTGGCGCAGACAAAAAGGGTTGGGGTGCTATGCAGTATCCGCAACTGACCCTTGGCATGCTGGCTATTTTCATTTATGTGGGAGTAGAAGTAGCGGTCGGAAGTAATCTGGGAGAATTGATGAAAAAACCATCGTTTGGTGGATTATCTGCATCAGAAATTGCACCATATGTTGCTATGTTTTGGGGAAGTTTGATGATTGGTCGATGGACCGGCGCAATTAATGCTTTCGAATTGAAGCCACAAACCAAAACGATTTTACGCTTTGTTGTTCCATTGGTTGCTTTTGGAATCGTTTTGGCATTATCAGCGGCGGCAGGATACGATGTTAGCGCCTTGTATTGGTATATTTTATGTGTTTTTGTTCAAATAGCTGCCTTCTTTTATTCCGATGATAAACCGGCAAAATCCTTGATGACTTATGGAACTTTAGGTGTTATTGCAACCAGTTTCGCGGTTTTTGGAAGTGGTCAAGTTGCCATTTATGGAGTTTTATCAGCGGGACTGTTTTTGTCCATTATGTGGCCATGTATATTTTCATTGGCGCTTGCAGGTTTAGGAAAGTATCAGGCACAAGGATCAGCCTTTTTGGTGATGATGATTTTAGGTGGTGGTATTATTCCACCTATCCAAGGAAAATTGTCTGATATTATCGGCATACAGTTATCTTATATGGTTTCAGTGGCCTGTTTCATTTTCTTAGTTTGGTTTGCCTACAGAGTACGTGGAATCTTGAAAGCTCAGAATGTATCGTTTGATGATGCAGTAGGAGGGCATTAGAAGTTGAGATTAGGATTTTGTGTTCAGCTTTTGATGTATAGGATTTCAAGATAATTCTGGTCAATAGTTTTTTGGTTGAACAGGCATAAAGTCTAATAATCAGCAGATTAAATTTTTAGTGTTTTGGCGTTTTGATATTTCAAGGAATGACAACTGAGCAAGAGTCCAAATGAAGATTTTGCTGTGTTCTGTTTTTTCAACCCAAATCACTTACAATCCTCGCACCCCTTTTTACCATCCTTCTTCCGAAACCGAAAGAACAACAGCGCCAAAGCACCCAGCAAAGCCAATATGATAATAATTTCTTGCATGTCTTATTTCAATAAAGTATAGGCTAACCAAGAAGCAAGGTAAGCAATAATACCCATGCTGACCAATTGAAGTATGGGCCATTTCCATGAATTCGTTTCTTTTCGAACAATAGCAACTGTCGCCATGCACTGCAAAGCATAAACATAAAAAACCATTAAGGAAATCCCCGTAGCTAATGTGAAAACGGGCGTTCCATTACTAAAAGTTTGTCCACGCATTTTGTCCAAAAGAGTTTTTGAGTTTTCATCGGCATCTTGAACGGAATAAATTGTCGCCATGGTGCCAACAAAAACCTCGCGAGCCGCAAAGGAACTGATCAACCCTATGCCAATTTTCCAGTCATACCCCAAAGGACGAATGGCAGGTTCTATCGCCTGGCCCATAATTCCTATGTAGGAGTTTTCCAAACGAACTGAGGCTAATTCACCTTCAGTTTGCACGTGAACGCCAAAGTCTTTTGCACTCAAAACAGAAACATGACCTTTTGGCCCGTAAGAAGCTGCAAACCAAATCAGTATGGAGAGCGCAAGAATTATTTTTCCCGCGTCAAAAACAAAGCTCCGAGTCTTTGCCCACATGGTAACCAGAACATTTCCCCAACGCGGACCTCGATAAGGTGGCAACTCAAGAAGTAAAAAACTCTTGTCTTTCGTTTTGATAAAGAATTTCAAAACCACTGCCATCAAGAGTGCTGAAACCAAGCCTAGCAAATACAATCCAAGCAAAACAAGCCCTTGTAAGTTGATGAATCCTGCTATTTTTTGGTCGGGAATGACTATGGCAATGAGGACTGTATAAACTGGGATTCGTGCACTGCAGCTCATTAACGGTGCAACAAAAATGGTAATCAATCTTTCTTTCCAGTTGGCAATAGTTCTAGCGGCCATAATTCCGGGGATGGCACAAGCCAAGGAAGAGATCAAAGGAACGACACTTCGGCCATTGAGTCCTAGCGGCCGCATCATTCTGTCCATCAAAAATATAACGCGAGACAAATATCCCGTTTCTTCCAATATTCCTAGGAAAAAGAAGAGTAAAGCAATTTGTGGAATAAAGACTAAAACACCACCAATTCCAGGTAAAATACCTTGTGTCAGCAAATCAGTTGCAACGCCAGCAGGCAATGAATCGCGCAGCAAATTGCTCGTCCAATTCATTCCTAGATCAATCCAATCCATAGGATAGCTAGCGAGTGTAAAAACGCTTTGAAAGATGACAAAAAGCACCAAAAGGAAGATGAAATATCCCAAAATAGGATGAGCAAACCATTTGTCTAAAAAGAATCGGTTTTTGACATCTTCCCGCAAAAACTGGATGTCCACTAAGGCTTTTTCTATTTTTTCTCTTCGTGCTAAAGTATCTACTTTCTGATCGTCGCCATTCAATTCAAACGGAAAAGTTGAAGGTGTTGCGTTTTCAGGAATTTGCAATTGTTTGATTTCCTTCAAAAGCCTTTCTTTCCCTAAACCTACACGAGCATTCATTTCAACGATGCGGGTTTGTGGATACATGGTCTGTAATTTCTCTACATCCGTTCGCATTCCTGCACGTTTCGAAACGTCAGTCATGTTGAGAACCAAAATCGTCGGTTTTCCTAATTCACAAATTTGGTCAAAAAGTAAAAGATTTCGTTCTAAATTTGAAGAATCAACAACGGCGATTATAGCATCTGGATGGCCTTTGTGTTCGGGATTTGACAAAGCGTCCATGACGATTTTTTCTTCGCCACTGTTAGGAAAAAGGCTGTAAACACCAGGATAATCAATCAATTGAAAATTGGGTGCGGCATTAATTTTACCGACCTTTAATTCAACGGTAACTCCAGTAAAATTTCCTACTTTTTGATTTAGCCCAGTTAATAGATTGAAAACCGAACTTTTGCCTGTATTTGGATTGCCAAGTAAGGCGATTTTTTTCATTTCTTAGTGCTTTTCTACAAGTACTTGAATGGCTTCGTCCTCGCGCAACGATACTAGTGTTTGTCCCATGCGAATGGCCATTGGGCCGTGAAATGGTGCCCGTAAAGAGACTTCGATTATTTTTCCTGAAATGAAGCCAAGAGCCAATAAAGCATTTTGATTGTCACCAGAAATTAATCCTGAAATGACAGCTTTGTCGCCCACCTTTAAATCTGATAACTTGAACATATTTGGTAACACAAATTTAAGAAGAACTTTACATAAAACTCTACCACAAAAAGGGGATATTACGAAAAATTGATTTTCCAGCCTCGTTGATTCAAAACGCGATAAAGAGTTAAAAGTTCGTTTGCCTCGGTAACGGTGTTTAATAGATTATCAAATTGAACCTCAGTAAATTGCTCGTTTTTTTTGTGAGATTTTATCTGCAATCCCATAGGAAATTGTATGGTTTTTTTGTTTGAAATACTTTCGGCTTGTTGAAAAAATTGTCGCAACAAATTCAGGGAGTCATTATCACTCAGGGACAGATCCTTTGCTTTTATGGACGTAAAAAAGTCGATTTTTCTCTTGGCTCGCGAAAGGAGAACATTCAATCTTCGTCTACCGCTCTTGCGATTAAGTGGACCAAAATTGAGGTTTAATTTGCCCTCGGCATCAGGTCCATAACCAAGACTAATAATCAAATGATGACATTCTTCTCCTTGGACATTTTCCAGTGCGCGACAAAAGGCTTGATTGAGGTCAATTTTTTCATCCAAAAGTTGTCTTTCAGCATTGGAAAGTTCCGAAAGAATGCATTTCAATTGTTTTTCCGAAAAAGCAACAATCCCCAAACTGTCCTCTTTTTTTAATGCCTTAGAAATGCATGCAGCGACGCTTTTTGCTTCCATTTTGTTTTCTTGTTCGGCATACAAACCGTTTTCGACAAAATGAATGGAAGCAGGTTCATCGTCCACAACTGAATTGGGATAAGCAATCAATTCATTATCGTAAAAATGTAGATTCGAGAAAGCTATTAATTCCGGATGTTCGCTTCGGTAATGGTGCTTCAACATGACCTTGGACCAATTGAATCGAGTTTGATGCAAAAGATCGATGGGTTCCGAATCGCCAGCTTTGAAAAAACTTGATGGCGACATCTGATGTTCGTCACCCAAAACGAGTGCTCTTCGCGCTCTTTGCAGACTTCCGATGGCTGAACCTAATGGAATTTGTGTCGCTTCGTCAAACAAAGCCAGGTCAAACAATTCGGTTTCCAAGGGGAAAAAATCACCGACTTGAGCAGGATTTACCATCCAAATAGGTAGCAAGGTATAAATCCATTCTTTGGCTTCTGATTCCAACAATTCACGGATTGTAGGATGACTTCTGGTTTTACCAAATTCTTTTACTAGAAGTGATCTACCTTTTCGCAGTTGGGTTTTTTTGTCTTTTTGCTCCACAGTCAATTTTCGAGAAGGAATTTGAAGCAAGTCGGAAAGGGCATCAAACTTTTGTTTTTGTTGTGCAAAAATATGTTGAACCAAGGCTTCACTTTCAGATGATTCTGCATCCACAATCTCTTCCAAACTTATTCCAATTTGTTCCAAATCAAAGTCCAGAAAGCTCGGAAATTGTTCCACAAATCGAATCCAATTGCTTTTTAAAGTGAGTGATTCCATTTCTTGAATAGAGCCGCTTTTTCCCGCAAGGTTGTATGCTGATGCACTCATTTTCAAAAGACTTTGGCGATGTGCCAAAAACGCTGAAAATGAAGAACGGATTAATTTAAAAACCCTTTCGAAAGAATCATTTTCCTCCAGATGAAAATAAGTTCGCGCATTTTGGTAAAAATTGTAAAGTTCATTGTTTTGATCGGCTAAAAGTTGATTTGTTTTGGTATCCGTTTCAGCCCAAATTTGATAATTTTCTAGGGTAAGTTTTTTGCTTAAATTTTTTATCCAGTCAATCTCAGCTTCATTTCTAACGCCTATTTCCGTAAATTTCTTTTCAATTTCGCGAAAATTAGCTTCAGTTTTTAAAAAGTCCAGATGATTTTGCAAGGCCGTTTCTGCAGAAATCAAATCTATTTTCAAGTAGGATTTAAGCAGTTTATTGCGCTTTCTTTTTTCGAAAAAACTACCTGTATCTTTTGCGTTAATGAGTGCTTCTGTTTCTGAAAAAGAGGGTGTTTTTTTCCAATGGTCATCTTTCGATTTGGCAATTTCTAGTTCTTTTTGAAGGACAAAATATTTTTTACTCAAACTTTGAAATTTCTTTTTTTCTGATGAATTGGGCTTGAAAACTTTAAAGTAATCTTGGAGAATTTCGTTGGAAAGCAACTGAGCAAAAGAAGCTTTTTTCATCGCTATTTGCAATTCGAGAGGCGTGTTTATTTCGAAATTTCTAGACAGAGATTTCCATTGTTTTTCAAGTTGATTGATTTTCGTATCCAATTGAAAAATGCTTTCGTCTTGAATTAATTTTCGGGGAATAACGGTGCAAACTTCATTGACTTTCTTCGAAAAAAGAGATGCCAATTCCACCTTGTTTTCTAAAAATTCGGTGATAGACGGAGCCACACTCGTATAAGGAATTTGTTCTAGTTTTTTATGCTTTGCCAATTCCTGAAAGGTCAAATACGAAACACCACCAATCAAACTGGTATTGGACAAAATATCCAATTTGAATTGCAAGCCATCCTTTTTCAATTGGGCAACGGCTATTTTCACTTCTTTCTTGGCGACAAATGCTTCAAGAAATTGCCACGTATTTTTGAGATGGTTCAACAGGTTTTGTGCATTCGTTGTTCCATCTTGAAGAAAAACGAAATGGTGCAAACCAACACTTTCGAGTTTTTGTTTCAATACTTCCAAAGCAACACGCTTTTCAGAAACAACAAGTGCACGAAAATTCATGGCTAAACTTTTCCCCAAAACGTTCCCTAGAACCTGGGATTTGCCTGTACCTGGAGGTCCATGAACCACAAGATTATCTTCGCTAAACTGCTCAAAAACATGTAATTGATCGTTGTCTGCTGGGAAAAGATTTGCTGGAATAAATGCAAAATCTGTCGTTGTGATTTCGCTTTTGTGGTTGAAAACACTCAACAAAACAGGGGACAAATCATTCGTAGTGGAAAGACTCTCCAATTCGCGTAAAATGGCAAATCGGTGATGATGAAAATTTCCGAAATGGTTTTTGTTTTCTATTTGAAAGTTAAATCCTCGCTCGGATAAAACAGTTTGCAAATCTTCCCAATTAGGTTCAGAAAAATTGAATTCTGGCCAAACGAATTCGAATTCCTTCAAAAAATAAAAGGCTAAAAACGGATTCAACAAAGCTTCTTCATTAGCCCAAGAAATCTGAAATTTCTTTTTGACCTTGTCCATTTTGATTGAAGCTGGACAAAGAAAAATAGGTGTTACACAAGTGGTACCGTTCCATTCCCAATTCAAAATTCCTTTTGAAAGACAGAAAACAGAAGTTCCACTTTCACGGAAGATATTTTGTGATTTTTTGAAGGTTTGCAATAGTTCGCCTTCAGCTTTTAAAACCAATTCTGTTGTTTCTATTGGAACCTCAAATACTTCTTTGTCAGAAAAATTGACCAATACATCATTTCGATTGAACCTTTTGAGGTCATCCGCAAGTTCTTGAATGCTATGTTGTATTGAATTTTCCAAAGATTGGATTTCTTCCTTGTTTATTGATTCGCACGAATTTAAGGAGAAATCCCAAATGAAAGTTTACTCTTATGGCTTGCGCGAGTTTTCTTATTAAATTTGTCTCCTATGAAAGAAGAACAAATGAAATTCGGCACAAAAGCAATTCACGCTGGTGTGCATCCTGATCCGACAACTGGTGCAATAATGACACCGATATACCAAACATCCACATACGTGCAAGATGGAGTAGGCAATCACAAAGGTTATGAATACTCTAGAACCTTGAATCCTACGCGCCATGCCTTGGAGAAAAACATTGCAGCCATTGAAAACGGAAAATTTGGAGCTTGTTTTGGTTCAGGTTTAGCGGCAATTGATTGTTTGATTAAAATGTTGAATCCTGGAGATGAAGTCATTTCAACCAACGATTTGTATGGGGGATCTTACCGTTTGTTCAATACCATTTTTGTGAAGTATGGAATTAAATTTCATTACGTTGGAATGGGAGATGTTTCTGAAGTTCAAAAAATGGTGAATGAAAACACTAAATTAATTTGGGTTGAAACTCCGACCAATCCGATGATGAACATAGTCGATATTGAAGCAATGTCTGCTGTTGCGAAGGCAGCGAATGCGCTACTTTGTGTTGACAATACCTTTGCCACACCTTATTTGCAAAATCCATTGGATTTGGGAGCGGATGTAGTGATGCATTCCGTCACTAAATTTTTGGGGGGACACTCCGATGTTGTTATGGGAGCCTTAGTAACTTCTAACGAAGAAATAGCCAACGAGATTTATAGAATTCAAAATTCATCAGGCGCAGTTACAGGCCCGATGGACTCATTTTTAGTACTTAGAGGAATCAAAACTTTGCATTTACGTGTTCAAAGACATTGTGAGAATGGAGAAAAAGTAGCCAACTTTTTGGCAACTCATCCGAAAGTAGATAAAGTATATTGGCCAGGATTTCCAACTCACCCCAACCATGACGTAGCCAAAAAACAAATGCGTGGATTTGGCGGTATGATTTCTTTTACATTGAAAGGAAACAGTATGGAAGATGCGCATGCCGTAGTGAAAAAAGTAGAAGTTTTTGCTTTAGCGGAATCTTTAGGAGGAGTTGAATCTTTAATTGGACATCCTGCGACTATGACACATGCTTCCATTCCGAAGGAAGAAAGGGAAAAAACGGGAGTTGTAGACTCTTTAATTCGTTTAAGTGTCGGAGTAGAAGATGCAGAAGATTTGATTGCCGATTTGGCTCAAGCCTTGAATTAATATTTTCAAAATGAAAAACAACAAATTTGCAGTTATTGGAGTTGGACGATACGGCGCAACAATTGCTCAACGTTTAGCGGAAAAAGGATCTCAAGTTTTTGCTTTTGACGATAACGAAGACAAAATAGAATCCATCAAGGATGAAGTGGCTTTTGCAGTAACCTTAGATGCAACAGACAAAAAGGCATTGATTTCACAATCTCTTGTCGATATGGATGCAGTTGTAGTGGCCATTGGTGAAAATTTTGAAGCAACGATTTTGACTTGTGTTCATTTGTTGGATATGAAAGTAAAACGGATAATTGCTCGAGCAAGCGGAAACCAGCAGAAATTAATTTTGGAGAAAGTAGGGGTGAACGAAATTATCATTCCAGAAGATGAGGTAGCTTATGTAGTTCGCGAAAAATTGATTAATCCGAGTATTTTGTCCTTTCTTCAACTACCAGATGACTATGAGATTGCGGAAATTATTGCTCCAAAAGGGGTTATAGGTAGAACGATAGACAATATAGAATTCAGAAACCATTATGAACTCACCTTAGTGACGATAAAACGCGAGTATGAAGTTCCGAAAAAGGGTGAAACCCATAAAGAACAGCATGTGCTAGGTGTTCCGTCGAGTGATTCAGAAATCTTAGAATGTGACACTTTAGTTGTCTTCGGAACGGCGAAAAATGTTCAAAGATTCATGGATATCAATGAGTTATAAACCAGAATCATTTTAAAAGGGCATTTTAGGTTTCCCGTAACTTTACATTTTTAGCGCATTTTGAATTAACATGTAATTCATAGATTACCAACGAATGCTTAACTTTCGACGTTATTTCTGAACAGAACACAATTATATCTGTTACCTTTTAGAAACGATTAAACAAACATTCATTTAAATTAAGATGAAAAATTATATAATTCTAATAGCTCTTTTTCTGAGTAATTTCTCTTTTGGACAAACACAAAACACCATTGACCCGACGAATTGTCGTGAAGGTGAGACAATTGAATATTGCCGTCAGCACGTTTTGCATGCTGAAATGATGAAAGATCCAATTTTCAAAAAACAGTTTGAAAAAGAACAAGCTGAAATGTTGGAAATCGAAAATGCAATGCAGGCAAAGGGTAAAAATGACATCAACGCAAAGTCTGCCTTGTACACAATTCCAGTGGTTTTTCATATTTTACATAATGATGGTACTGAGAATATTTCTCAAGCGCAAATTATGGATGCTTTAAGAATTATGAATAGGGATTATAGCTTACAAAATGCTGACGCAAATAATGTGTACACTCCTTTTCAAGGCTTGCCCGCTGATATGCAAATTGAGTTTGTTTTGGCTACCAAAGCGCCAAACGGAGCTTGCTTCAGTGGAATAACTAGAACAAAAAATCTTTTAACAGAAGATGGCAGCAGTGGCAGCTCACAAGTCAATGCTATTGTTGCTGGTAATGATGTATACAATGGTCAGTGGCCAGGAAACAAATATTTAAACATTTTTGTTTGCGCAGACATCGGTGGCGCGGCAGGATATACTTATTTGCCCGGCAGCCAAGGAACGAATATGAAAAATGGTATTTGGGTCTTGGATACATATGTTGGTTCAATTGGAACTAGTAATGAGAACAGGAGTAGAACTTTGACACATGAAGTAGGACACTGGTTGAATCTTCCTCATTGCTGGGGAGGAACGAATAGCCCAGGATTAGCTTCAAATTGTAACACCGATGATGGTGTAACAGATACACCCAATACAATTGGTGTAACTTCATGTTATTACTTCGAAAATACATGTGGGCCAGTTGCCAATGTTGAAAATTATATGGATTACTCGTACTGTTCAAAAATGTTTACCCCAGGACAAAGAAACAGAATGCATGCCGCTTTAAACTCGGGAACGGGTGGGCGTAGTACGGTTGTTTCTGCGTCTAACTTGGCATCAGTTGGTGCCGACAGCAACTTAGTTATTTGTGCGGCAGATTTCACCTCTTCCAAAATAGATGTTTGCGTGGGAGATTCTGTAGACTTCTTCGATCTTTCTTACCACGATATTCAAAATTGGAATTGGAGTTTTCCTGGAGGAACACCAAGTACTTCAAATCAAAAAGACCCAGTAGTTACTTATAATACACCTGGTACGTATGCGGTAACATTAACAACTACGGATGGAAGTGCGAATGCCATGAATGAATCCAAAACAGCTTATATTAGAGTAATCCCATCAGGAGTTACTTTGCCATATTTAGAGGGATTTGAAAGCTACACAAGCTTAACAGATCCAAATTCCTTCTGGAGAACCAAGAGCAATACGGGAAATCAATTCGAAGTATTTACAGGTGCTGGGTCAGAAGGAAACAAGTGCGTACGCCTTCGAAATTTTGGTCAACCGGTTCAAGAATTTGATCAATTGCTATCCAATAGTTTTGATCTGAGCGCATTAAATTCTAGTCAAATTGTCACTTTTAGTTTTAAGTATGCATACAGAAAAAGGAGTTCGTCAAACTACGAAGTTTTACGCATGCAAGTTTCCAAAGATTGTGGTAATACATGGGTAGTTAGAAAAACTATTTCAGGTGCTTCATTGTCAAATATTGTGGCAACTTCAGAATGGACACCAACAGTGAATGATTGGGTGCAAGTTCACGTTACTGGGGTTAATTCGAGTTACTTTACCTCGAATCTTCAAACGAAATTCACTTTTGACTCTGATGGCGGAAACAACTTATATCTAGATCAAATTAACTTTTATGTTGGTGCGCCGGGAACAGCTAATTTGACTGAATTGGATGTTTTGCAGAATATTAATCTATACCCGAATCCTACAGATGGTGATGTCAATGTGCGTTTCTCAGTTCTTCAAGCTACTCCGGTTACCATTACGGTGCAGGATATCACTGGAAAACTATTACAAACGCATTTAGTACAAGCCACTGAAGGTGACAATTTGGTTTTGATGGACAATGAAAACCTTGCAGCAGGAATGTATTTTATGAAATTGAAATCTGGTACAAGCTCTGAGACTTTGCAATTTGTTGTGAAATAGAGTTTTATAAAAAATGAAGAAAAGAGTCCTAGATGGGACTCTTTTTTTTTGCAGAAACTTTCAACAAATTTGTGTAGAAAACCTTTTGCATTTTTTTCGTACTTATCTACCAAGAACCTTTACCTTTTGGAAAAATTCCACGCAAAATATGGCTAAGAAAAAAGAAAAAATCTACGTGCTAGATACCTCTGTCCTAATTCATGACCACCAAGCTATCACAAATTTCGAAAATAACCATGTCGCTATTCCGATTACGGTTTTAGAAGAATTGGATAAGTTTAAGGTCGGAAATGATTCAAAGAATTTTTCAGCCAGGGAGGTGATTCGCTTTATAGATAAGCTATCCATCACATCCAGCTTGCAAGAGTGGATTTCCCTCGGGAAAGGGAAAGGTAATTTCAAGGTGATTTTGGAAACAAATCCTAAAGGTGTAAATGCGGAAGATATTTATGCACAAGGAAAAAATGATCACAAGATTATCAACAGTGCATTGTACTTGAAAGAAGCTGAAAAAAATCGCGATGTGATTATGATCACCAAGGACATCAACCTGCGAATAAAGGCCAAAGCACTCGGTATTCAAGCAGAAGATTATGAAACTGGTAAAGTATCTATAAATGAATTGGAAGATGCTTCTACAATTTTGGTCGAAAACTTGGAGTCAGATATTATTCGCGAAATTTTTACTCGCGGCAGAATTGATGAAGATGGAATTTTAGGAGAACGAAAGGTGGCCAACGGTTATTATATTCTAAAAAACGGAAAATCCTCGTCCTTAGCTGTTTACAATCCTTTGCTGGATCAGATTGAACGCATCGAAAAGGAATTTATTTACGGTATCAAACCAAAAAATGCCGAGCAAGCCTTTGCTTTTAATGCCTTAATGAACCCAGATATTAAGCTTGTTGCTCTACAAGGTGTAGCTGGAACGGGCAAGACACTTTTAGCTTTGGCTTCAGCTTTGGAACAATCAAAGGCTTTTCACCAAGTCATTCTAGCACGACCAATAGTTCCTCTTTCGAATAAGGAAATTGGCTTTTTGCCAGGAGATGCCAATGATAAAATTGGTCCGTATATGGAACCTTTGTGGGATAACTTGAAATTCATCAAATCTCAATTTGGCGAAAATGAAAGAAAGCACAAAGCAATTTTAGAAATGGAGCAGCAAGGCAAGATTATAATTACACCCTTAGCTTTTATCCGTGGAAGAAGTTTATCCAATATCATGTTTATTATTGATGAAGCTCAAAATCTTACACCGCATGAAGTGAAAACGATAATTACAAGAGCTGGTGAAGGAACCAAAATCATCTTTACAGGCGACTGTCATCAAATTGATACGCCTTATTTGGATGAAAACAGTAATGGATTATCTTATTTGATTGATCGATTGAAAGGTCAACAGCTTTTCGCTCATGTTAAATTAGAAAAAGGAGAACGTTCTGAATTGGCGAACTTGGCGAACGATTTATTGTAAAATCAAAACAAATTTTGTACCGCTTCAATTTTACTTTCCAATTCAGAAAGTAGACTTGGATTTACGATTCCTTCATCAGGCTTAAAGTTTTCATAAAAACTCGGTAAAGAAAAGCTGGCCACCAATTCGGCTCCATCTCTTGAAAATCGAGCAGTTGCCGTTTCAAAAACGCTCTGACCTCCTCTAACTCCTGGGGAGGTAGACATTAGGAACAATTTACCACCGTCAAATACTTTTCTGTTGGGAATTCTAGAAACCCAATCAAAAACATTCTTAAAGGCAGCGGAATATGATCCGTTATGTTCGGCAAGCGAAAGAACAATCAAATCAGCATGTGATATTTTTTCTGCTAAAACAAGTATGGCTTCAGGAAAACCGCTTTCTGTTTCTCTATCGATACTGTAAATTGACACCTCAAAATCATTCAAGTCCAAAATTTCAATTTGGTCAGCTGTGAATTTTGAAACGGTGAATTCAACGAGCTGTTTGTTAATGGATTTTTTACTGTTACTTCCGGCAAAGGCTAATATTTTCATGTTTGATATAAAGGTTTTAGTTCACTTGGATTAAAATAATTTATTGTCAATAAAATTCGAAAATTTTAAAATTAGCGAATTTTGAAAGACTAAAAGTTTAGTTTTGTAAGGCATTGTTATTCAATGAGTTGGTTAAGATTTACAAAAACGCAACGACAGATTGTTAACAGAATTTAACAAATCCATTATTCAAGAATCTGAGTTATCAATTCATAAAATTAAGAGCTACAAGACAACATGGAACAACCAATTTTATTTTTTGCCCAATCAGGTCGTTTGGAAAACCATTTTTCCATTTCGGTTTGTTCCTCGTATGGATTCAAGAGCAAATTATAAAGTTCATCAATCACTTGATAATTTCCTTTTTCGGCCTCATCAATCGCCGTCTGTGCCATGTAGTTGCGCAAAACATATTTCGGATTTACCTTTTTCATCCGAATGGAGCGCTGATCTTTATTGGCGTTTTCTTTGACGATTAATTTGTCGAAACTATGAAACCAAGTTTCCCAAGATTTTATTTCTTGCTGCAGTGCATTGGCATCGAAATAGGAAACATCACTTAAAATGCTATAAAAAGCATCGAAATCTATACTTGTATTTTCTGAAATTCGTCTAAAAAACAGAGTCATGTCAATTTGTGAACGTCCCATATTTTCGAGCAATTCCTCGATGAAATTTTCTGGAACAAAATCGTGGTTAAACAAACCCAGTTTTTCACTCATCATTTTGTGATAATCAAAGGTGTAATCGGATTTGTAGCGATCTAAAATTTCTTCCAAAGATTTCGCCTCTTCAATTAATGGATAAAGTGCATTGGCGAGTTGAACCAAATTCCACAAAGCTATATTGGGCTGATTTTCAAAACGATATCTCCGATGTTCTCTATCCGTAGTATTCGGTGTCCAACTCGGGTCGTAATCTTCTAACCAGCCGTAAGGACCGTAGTCTATGGTGAGGCCATGTATAGACATGTTATCGGTATTCATGACCCCATGCACGAAACCCACTCTTTGCCATTCCACAATCATTTTCTGCGTGGATTGAGCAACTTCGGCGAAGAAGGCGATGTATGTTTCTTTTGAAGGTTCACCTAAATGTGGGAAGTAATGTTTTATTGTAAAATTGACAAGTTGTTTCAATTCTTCCGTTTCCCCTCGAGCACTCAATATTTCGAAATTTCCAAATCGAATAAAAGAGGGTGCGACGCGACAAACCACCGCTCCTTGTTCATCTTGCGGATTACCATTGTACAGCATATCTCGAGTAACTAGATCACCTGTTTTCACTATAGAAAGGGCACGAGTCGTTGGTACACCTAGATGATGCATGGCTTCACTACACAAATACTCTCGAATGCTAGAGCGTAATACAGCAAATCCATCTGCAGATCGAGAATAGGGTGTCGGACCAGCACCTTTCAATTGAAACATCCACGGTTGTCCAGCAATTTCAGTCTCCAAAATATTTATAGCTCGACCGTCACCTAGTTGACCTGCCCAATGCCCAAATTGATGTCCACCATAACACATAGCGAAGGCTTTAAAGTCGGGAAAAGGTTCATTTCCACTGACTATGTTCAGAAATTTGTTTTTGTCTTTAATCTCAACTTCTAATTCCTTTAATAAATGGTTCGAAATATGAACTATTTCTGAATTAGATGGTTTTTTAGTATCGACGGAAGAAAAATGGGCATTTTTAACCTGTCGGGTATAATTTCCTGAAACCAAATCTTCCCTAAGTTCTTTGGAAAAAATCGATTTTATAGGAAGCTTTGAAAAGGCAATGTGCATATGGTATAAAGGTAAGGAACATCAGAGAATTAACAAAGTATATGGTTCACGGATGGACTATTGACTGAGACATCATCTTTGTTTTATAAAACCTTTATCACGTTTTTCCAATTTCAAAATCCAATCGTAATAGCCAATGAAATGTGAGTCAAAAAAACCTTTTCTATTGTATAAATTTTCTGGAATGAATACTCGTTTGTCCATGGGTAAGCCGGCAACGCCTGATTGAGGCGCAACCCCATCTTGTAGACATGGCGCATCTTCATCGCTGAGCTTAAAATTGCTGCCGTATTGCCAAATTTCTTTCCATTCTTCCTTAATGATTTCACCACTTTTCGCATTTTCTGGTGCAACGATATAGAATCCGCCAAAATTTATTTCCCCGCGCAAGACGTCTATCATCCCCAGTGAATAGGCAAATCCCATGCTGTGGGCAACTATGAACAAGGTATCGTTTTTCGACATACCTGGATAGCGATTTAATTCCTGTAAGACGTTCATTCCAGCAATTTGACCTTTGGCTTTTCGATAGTCGAATCCCTTCTTATTCGCAAATCTATCGATTAGATTTTCAGTTTTTTTCGTTGGTGAAATGAATTTTAAGAAATCGTCGTTTTTCACTTTTTGACAAACATGCTTTTTCGGGTTATCACATCTTTTGGGATAAATATGTGCCACTCTTGAAAAATTGAGGAGCGATCGATAATTCGATGTGCTCACAGAAAAATGTCCATCGGCATATAGCGTGACGGAAGGATTGATTTTATTTTGAAACTGAAGGTTGATTTCTCCCCATGGTTCCCAGTATTCGTAGCGGTCAAAGTTGTATACAAAGTTGGTAGAATTTGGAAATTCCAGACCAGCACTCACAATATCTTGAAAAGCTTCATTAAAATTTCTTCCGTTTGAGGTGGGTCTATAACCATTGACAAAAACCAAAACACGCTTTGGAACATTCGGGTGATCCTCCAACTGATCTAATTTTTCCCCTGAGTAGTTATAAACCTCTTGCTCTAAAAATTTACCAGAAACATCACGCATACTTACCACGATATAATGGTTGTAAACTCTTTCTTTATAGTCTTTGGTGCGAAGAATAAGATAATCACTGCTCGTGCGATATTTCAATTTTTTTTGACCATTTTTCTCTTCAACGACTTCTAGATAAATGACCGATTTAGCTTGTTTAAAAGACCATTTTCCTTTCTTTTGAATAAGAATTTCTGAAGAAACACCATATTCACTTTCTTTACGAAACTGCACATTGGAAAACAGGTTTTTTTTCACTTTTTCATAAGTAAAACCATTCAGTTCTGGCATTGGACCCGTGAGTAATTTGAATTGATCCAAAATACTGTTTCCCCATGAGAAGCTAAGATAAATCAAATAGATTCCTGCAAGGAGCTTCATCCAGAAAAAAGGTCTTCTCAAATAGCGTTTCCAACGGGTTTTGCTCCATATTGATTTGAATTTTCGCCGAAGAAAGAAAATGAGCCAAAGTATAATGCCTACGAAAATAAAATTCAGAATAGAAATGTAGTACGGACCCAAGCGATAAAAAGGACGAAGTACGGCAAATTTAACATCGAAACGATAAGCAAGGAAGTTTTTCTTAAAAGGTCTTTTTAAGGATCGAACTACGGATTTCCCATCCCATTTGATGTTGCCCTTTTTATCTTCTTCCCAAAACAGATAGCAGACCGTTCCATTGCTCGTTTTCACAAGCTCGAAACCATCACGCGTGGAAAAAAAATAATCCGGATTTTGTAACTTTTCTAGCTGGAAAAACAATAAATCAGTTCCTGAGGTAGTGTCCATCAAATTATTACTAGAACCACTTTCAGGAACGTTTACCCAACTGTTGTCTAAGCCACCAATTCCCTGAGCTAAAACTCTTGCCAACTGAATAGAAAATTGAGTTTCATTTTGATTATAGGGAACAAAGCCCATGGATTTATAGGGAATCGTGAATCCTATTTTGCTAGAATCAGAAAAAGCGGGAATGACAAAAATGTAATAAGCTTCCTCGTCCACCATTCTGTTTTTGTCGAAGTATTTGTCTCTTAGCAAGCGCATTTGACCCGTAAACTGAAAACTTCCAGAAGGCGCACCAAATACCGTCTTATGATTGAACAGAGGATGAATGAACGGACTTTCAATCCGCATGGTCCATTCCGTATTCGCTTGCTCATAGATTTTGTTAAGCTGCTTTTCAATGAACGTTTGATTCATTTGCGAAGCAACCAAAGGCACGATAACAACCTTCCGTTTTTTTTTCTGCAAAACGGTTGTTCTTAATTTGCCAACGGGTCTTTTTTTGAAGTAGGCACCTATTTCATAGGAAACTTCTGGATTCTCGATACTGAGTATTACTTTAGAAGCACTCACAATTTGAGGCAACAAGCGTTTTTTCCCGTAGAAAAATTCAATCTGTGACCAATCGAAGTTTAAGGTATCCGATAAGCTAGCACTTACCCAATCTTGTTGTCCTTCGGCAAGTGTTTTTACGGGAACATGTCGTCTTTCACCATCTTTATTGGCTACCCAAGGAAATTTATCTCGCCACTTGGAGTCAGGTACCGCATTAAAAGGCATCCTTTGCTTGTCGGTTTTTTCAAACTTAATTTTGGGCAGAATTTCTTGTGCAACAGTATGATTGACCTGAAGCAAAAGAGAAAAAAGCAAGAAGAAGTATACCTGTTTCATTAGCCGAGCACAAAGATAATTTGAATAAGTCAACCAAATATTAATTATGCTTAAAAGAAAGAATGGGATGAGTAGAAATTAAAAAACCCCATCTCTCCCAAAATGGGGTTTTTCATAAGTAGTGTATTTTCAAGTCTACAATGCATCGGATAGGTGTGGGCTACTCCTATGTTGTTGTAGTAATACCTAATATCTGCGTAACAAAATTGCAATTTCAGGACTATACTGACAAGGGTGGTTTACTCAAAAATTCAGGGATTTTTCCCGACACAATGCGGGGTTTTTCCCGACAAAAAAGTGGGAAAGAACATTAATTATATGCAGATTTGTGTAACTCCTAAAAATTAATGATATGGCTACAAGTATGAATTTACCGCTACCGAATGAAGATCAAATCAATTTTGTTTTGTCTGAAGTATCTGTTGCAGAGGGAACTGACCGTATGAATTTAATAGGGACACAAGTTCGTTTTAACGGAGCTACTATGGATACCGTATTGGCAAACCTACCCGCAAGCGAAATCGATGTGCTTTATAATGAGGTAAGTGGCTATTGCACTCCTGCCAAAGAATGTGTGACTGCTTTGCAAATTTTCTTTGGTGCGAAAGAAGTTGAAGGAGAAATGACTCTTTTTCCTATTTATCAGTCTATGTTCCTGAAGTTTGACCATTATGACGCTTCTTCAGAAACATATATCTATTAACCAGATCAATACGGCAATTATTATAGTTTTGAAGGGACCAAATTCGTTGATTCCACAGCCGCAGAGCTAGCTACCGTTCAAGCCGAATTTAAAAAACAAATTACAATCAAACATAATTCTACTTCTCGAGATTTTGAACCTTTTGTGGACGGAGTTGATATTCAAGCGGTGGTGATGCCCTTTCAAGAAATTTACACGGTTTTACACGACAACGCCAATAGTGTGATTGATATTCATTATTCTATCGACACGATTGAAGATGAGGAGGAATACCCGTATAAAATGAATAATCTTCTTTCAGCAGTTGAAATATCCGCCGAAGGTCCTTTTGCAGGGATTTATGCAAATCGAATGGATATAGACCCTCCTGGTTTATCGGCGGGAGTTGGCTATGTTTTGATATAGATTTTTTTATTGCAATAGTTTCCGGGATTAAATATTTATATTTAACTATCAATGCAGCAATTTTTTCATCATCTGTTTCACATCCTATTATTGCTCGTTTTTTTAATTGGAATTTTGTCTTTAAAAAAGAGTTCTATTTTTTTTAAATTGATTTTTTTTCAAGTTGTTTATACTTGCTTAACGACTGTGGTAGCAATACTTTATAAAAAATACCAGATTGATCACGGTATGGTGGTAAATAACATGTGGTTAGGAAATATTAATTTATTTATTGAGTTGAGTATAATTTTTTATGCTTTTCGAATCTATTTAAAGGAATCATGGATTAAAAAATCTGTTACAATTGCATACCTTATATTCGTTTCTGTTTATGCCTTGACTGGTTGGCAGCAAGGTTTCTGGGTTATTTTGAACTATGCAGATTTGACAAGTTGTTTTTTAATGACTTTAATTCTAGTCTATGCCTATTTTATCGTATCGCAAGAAAAGAACATTTCCATCTGGAAATCACCTGAGAAATTAGCGATTATGGGCATGCTGATTTATTTTGCTGGAAGTATTCCCTTCATTGCTATGTGGGATTATTTGATAACGAATTCACCGAAAGTTTTGGCCCTTTTATATGTTGGCATTAATTACACAATTGCTTATATCCGTTATATCTTTGTAGGCATTGCCTTTTGGCTCATTTATAAAAATGCAAAAAAACAGATTATTTCCTCATGACGGCCATAATCCTTGCTATTGTTACCGCAACTTTGATGATTCTTTTGCTCATCGTAGGTATTGCCTTTAGTTTTTCTTTGGTCAAACGACAAAAGGAAAAACAAATCATGGAGCTGACAGAAACCAAGTTGAATTTCGAAAAGGAAATTCGCCAGGTGGAAACGGAGGTTAGCGAACAAGTTATGAGTCACGTTGCCAGTGAGTTGCATGACAACATTGGACAGATGCTCACCGCTATGCACATTCAGATTGAAAATCAGACTTTGGATCATCCTGAGACGGAAGAAAGCTATGTACCCATCAAGAAGTATTTGACCAATGTGACCCAACAAATTAGACTCTTGAGCAAGAGTTTGAATAACGATTTTATTGAACAAAAAGGACTTGTTGGCGCCATTGAGATTGAAGCGGATAGATTAAATGCTTTGAATAGATTTCACGTTACTGTGACAAAAAAAATGGAAGATTTCGATCTGCAAAAAGATCAAGAATTAATGATTTTCCGCATTTTTCAAGAGATTTCCCAGAATGCTTTAAAACACGCAAGGGCCAAAAACTTGTTTGTCAATATCTTGGGTAATTCGGTGAATTTTGAATTGGAGATTAAGGATGATGGAGTTGGTTTTGATACTGAAGAAATTAGAGCAAAAAGCGACGGTTCAGGTTTGACAAACATTGTAAAAAGAGCCAGTTTAGCTGGATTAGATTGTGAATTTAAAACGAAAAAGGGTGAAGGAACGAGTTACAAATTTACCAAAAAACCGATAATGCCTTCTAAGAAAAAATAAGTTATGAAAAAGAAGAAAGTTGTATTGGTTGATGACCATGTGATAGTTCGAAATGGTTTGAAAGAATTAATTGAAAGATTGGGACCATATGAAATCGTAGCTCAATTTGATTCTGGGGTAGATTTTCTGGATGTTATCAGAGAAAAGAATGATTATGATTTAGTTTTAATGGACCTCAATATGCCTGAATTGAACGGTGATGAGGTGGTGCAAAAGTTAAACCAAGAGGACATTAAAGTACCAGTTCTTATCCTTACGCTCAATAGTGACGAATCGACCATAATTCGACTTTTTAGAGATGGCGTGCGAGGATTTTTGAAAAAAGATTGCAGTGCAAAAGAACTAAAGGCAGCTTTGGAGGCTATTTTTACTAGTGGATATCACCACAATGAATTTCTTACACTTTCACTCACACAAGACACAAGTAAAGAAAAGCTTACAGATAAAGACAGAATCTTAGCGGATTTGACCGAAAGAGAAAGGGAACTTTTGAAATTGGTTTGTGATGACCAGGAATTCACCTATGAACAAATAGCCGATAAAATGGGTATAACACCAAGAACAGTGGATGGTGTGCGCGAGATATTATTCGAAAAATTCGGTATTAAATCGAAAACAGGCCTTGTGCTTTTTGTGTTGAAAAATAACTTATTACAGGATTTGTAAATAAATAGTTCTGTCTTACAATCGAAGGATCTATTGCGCAAAAAAAATACCACTTCTTAAATGTAAGGAATGGTATTTTTTCTTGATTTTAACCTAACTATAAAAAGTATCTTATTCCAATTCCTTTGTAAAATCGCTCCCTAATTATTTTTTGGATACGCGTTGTGTATAAATGAATCCGTTGCTACGAGCACGGACGAGATAAACACCATTCACAAAATCCGTAAGATCAAATGTGGCAACATTTTCCATATGCTGAACCAACTGACCATCCATGTTATAAATCTCTATTTCATCTACGTTTTCTTCTGATTCTACATGAAAAACACCATTAGATGGGTTTGGATAGATAGAAAGATTTGATGAACTTAATTCGTCAGTATTCAAAAAAGCGGCTTCACCAAAAACATTGTCGAAGTAAATAATATCGTCGGCATTTCTAGCAGTGAAATCAGGGAAAATCACCAATTGATCGTAGGTCATTCCGCCAATATGCGCCGAAAAGTCAAACGTCAGTTGCTCCCATTGATTGATTAAAGTGTTGGGCACCAAAATTTCTCCCAATGATGCTGCTGAGTTCGTTACTAGCTTAATGCCGACATTGCTGATTTTCGTCTTCCAGACCATGATCCGAACAATCGCGTTGGATGAGGTGATGTTGAATGTTCCAATATCAGAACCATGTTGTGTTTCACAACCTGCCCATGGTTGCCCGGTCCCTCTAGCTGTAAATTTTGCAACGGTTGATGAGGCGTTCAGTCCTGTAGGATCAGGGTTGGCAATGATTTCCAATGGCGGATTGTCCACATTTTCGAAGCAAGTCCAAGTCCAAGTAGCTCCGTAACCTCCTGGTTCAAAGTCTACTGGTACATTTTGTGCGAATGAAATTGCAGCAGTACACAAGATAACCGCACTTAAGTATATTTTTTTCATAGATGATGTTTTAGTTATGGCTAAAGTAAAGCAAAAAAACTTATTGTACAAATTACAATAAGTTTAAAGTATTGGATCAAAATAAAGTAGGCCAATCTATTTGTTCTTTTTTAAAGGAGATGGACTTCTCGATGCAAGCGATTAGCGCTGATTTAGCACAGGAAAAATTGATGAGATGAAGATTTAATTTCTTTTTATAATCCTAATTATTGAGTTTGAGCAATAAGCAGTGGTTCGTAATTAAGTAGTAGAAAGAAAAAGCCTCACAATTATGCAAGGCTTTTAATTCTGTGGTCCCACCTGGGCTCGAACCAGGGACCACCTGATTATGAGTCGGAAGCGGCAGATTTCTGCAACAGGGCTACTTTAGTCTGAAACCCCTATATATGGGCTTGGGCGGGGATTTATTGACCTTGTGAAAAGCAACAGCTAAATGTAGAAAAGTGCCATAAAGTGGTAAAAACCCGACTCAAAACCCGACTCAAAACTGATACCGCATTTTACTTGACCCCTAAATGTTAAATCTTAATTTTTTGTTAACTTTTATTTTGAACTTATTAAAATAATTTCTACTATTAGCGTACTAATACAATACTTGTGAAAACACTCTCCGTCCTTATCTCAAGCATACTCTTGGCTTTAAACCTATGGGGACAAGGTGATTCGTCACAAGCTTTCATTTATTTTGGCCCCACAGATATTGGCATTGGAACGGTTCAAGGGATTCATCCCAATCTTGATAATGTTGGTTTTGGTAACTACATAAATGGGGATTTGCGGCAAAGTTTTAGAATAAAAGGAATTCCGCTACAATTTGTTGGTCATGTTTCCAATGAGACACTTAGAATTGGTAAGCCAAGCTATTTTCGTTTGAGTTATGACGAGCATACGTTTAATAAATTGGATAAACTCAATCTTCAAAATGACATAGATTTGAAGAAACTGAATCTTCAGTGCGAGATGAAGGCTCTTCATGAATTGGAAGGGAAATTAAGTTATCAAAGAGAAATGCTTCGTCGGCTAGAACTCCAAGATATTCCTGATTTGAGCAATATCGATCTTTCCGCTTTGCCAGATTCGTTGAATGGTTTAAATGTTCCAGACCTTGATTTGAACTTGCTGAATTTGCCAAATGGTAACAACAATCAAAAACTAGACGCAATCAGCTTGAATATCCAGGAGATGACAGGAAAAATGAAGGACATTAAAGGTTCTATTGATAGCCTGCAATTTGATCTTGGAGAACTTGAAAAAAAGAATTTATCCACTTATGTTCCTGAAAAATTCAGATTGAAAAAAGCGAATTTTGGCTTAACCTCACTTTCTTCTGGAGGATTATCCAATAACACCATTCCAATTCATGGCCTCCATGTGGAAGGCTCATATAAAAGGTCGTTCTATGATGTATCCGCAGGGCTCACCCAACCTTTTCAAAATTTCAGCGCTCAGGTTTTTGATCAAATTACGGGGAACACCCAAAACGTATTTAACCTGAATGACTTTTATAACGTGAATAGAATGAAATTCATTTCATCGGAAATCGTAGGTCTAGGCGAAAAGAATCGAACTCATTTAAAAATGGAGCATTATTACTCGGGTCGTACTTGGGAAGCAATAAAGGATAGGACGTCTGAGGCTATTGCAAATACGGTAAATCTTTCAGGAAATGCAGAAATAAAATGGATAGAAAAGTTGAACATAGGCTTTCTCATTGGGTTGAGTGTTAAATCCAAAGACACTGTTAACCAATCGTTTGGAGCTGAAAGTCTAGCTTACAGGGGAACGGCAAATTATAAAATTGAACGAGCAAAAGGGGAAATTCAATCTGAATTTCGGTCTCTTGGTGGAGATTACGATGGTGTTTCGCAGGGATTGGTCATCAATGGGACTAGACACGCAATGATTGGTTACCAGCAAAAATTGGGAAGACATTCCAACGTAACGACGCGATTTATGGAGGATCGTTTCTCGAAAACGGATTCCATAGTTCTATTCAATCAATCACGTAGATGGATGACACAACTTAATTCTCGTATCAATCGATACAATAAGTTTCAGCTCAGTTATAGTTTGATTCAAGGATCAGGAAACGAGGTTCAAGATAGAAAAGGACATTTGGGGACGGTTATGTTCATCAATGAGATAAAAATAGGTAAGAATATGTTGACCAACATAGTACGTGGTGGTTACACATTTATTCCTATTCGAATTGGAAATCAGGAAATTACCCAAGGCTCAATTTCTTCTGATTTTCATGTGGACAATTTTACTTATGGTCTGACAGGGAGTTATGAAAAGTATATTGGAATTCAACAACTGTGGGGTGAAAATTATATCCTTGAACCGCATGTGGCGTATCGAGGTAAAAAAGGAGAGATTTCTTTTTCGTATCAATATTTGAAATCACAACAATTTTCTGAGGACCACGGATTCACTTTTAGAGCCAATCTTTCACCAAGTCAGTTTATAACGTGGCAAGTAACTGGACAAAGATGGCTCGTTAAAGAACGAAATTTTTTCTTCATTCAAGCGCCAAGTTACGTCGCCCCATGGTATGTCGATATTAAATTGATCATTCACTTAAACGTTCAAAAATGAAAAATGTCTTATTTATTCTAGCCACAACACTGTCGCTTCTAGCAAATGCTCAGGGTGATATTTATCTATCCCTGCCTTCAGATGGTGAAGTGATTGAGGACAAAACACTCAATTTCGTATGGCAAGCAAGTTCATTGGGTAGTCAAGAAGATCCGCGACTTTCACAAGAGCTGGTGGTTACAGAAATGCTAGTGGATCAATCACCATTTGAAGCTTTGGAAATAAACCGTCCGATCTTGAATCAAAGTAAAATATTAGGATCTAGTTTCTATGTTTCAAATGCCAACTTTCCTTTTGAGGAAGGGAAAAAGTATGCATGGCAAATACGGTATTACATGAACGGAGTATTAATAACAAGATCAGAAGCATGGTGGTTTGAATTGGGAAAACCTGACCCACAACCTCGTGAATTTGTTCCTCTTCGCGTGAAATCGGACGGGCGAATTATTAGCGCTTATGACGATGAGCTCTATTTATCGCTCACCACCAGAGGAGATTTGATACTAGAAGCATCAATAGTAAATGAGAAAGGCGAATCAAATGCTGTTACGTTCAATGAAATAAAAGGATTAGAACAGTCGGATGAAAAATCGAGTACGCAATCCAATGAGTCGAGAAATTTCATTTTAGCGATGAAAGATATGAAACTGGACAAAGGAATTTATATCTTAAAATGGAGACCTACGAAAGAAGCTTCTTATACCCTTTTATTTGAAATTTTATGAGCTTATTCTTCAAAATATCCATCGTATTCTTTGTTAGTATGTTAATCGTATCCTGCGGGACTATGAAAAGAAAACTTGGCTCCAATCAATACTTGGCTTGGTATAACCAACCAACTAATGGTACGGTATTCGTCCAAGAACAGGAGAGTGTAAAAACAACTTTAAAGTACTATCCCTTGGAGTGTGATGCTGCGCGCTGCGCTATAGACAACTGCCTTTCAAAAGAAGAAATTAAGGAACAACTTAAATCACCAGAGCAGAAATTGGTTTTTAAACTAAAATTTGAAACACCCAATCTTGGGCTTTTTGAATATAAAGAGTCTGCCCTTCTACCCAAAAATGAACGATTGGAGTATTTCTCTTTTCACATGAAAAAAGACATACAACTCATTACCAAACTAGGCGATACAATTCCTTGTTCGAATATGCTTTTTGAGCATACACCCCCAGAAATTCCAATGGGTTTGTTTGAAATCGTTTTTAGCGGTGTAAGTTTAGATCAACTCCATTCAATCACTATTCATAACAAAGCTATTTCAGTCGATCAAGTACTTTTCGATTTTAGCAAGACAAAATTTAACCTTCCACAAATAAAAATTTAAGATGAAGCACTATAATCACACATCGAAAAGTTTAGCATGGTTTTTCCTTTGCGTATTCTCGTTTAGTATATTTTACCCAAATTACTCCTTTGCAGGAGGACCGAAACAACCAGAGGTGCAAGGGTTCACACCAGCGAGTGTATCGGACATGGTCGATCCTTTTACGGGGGATTTCACTTACAATATTCCGCTAATCGAAATTGAAGGTTATCCAATAAATCTAGCCTACAATTCAGGTGTAACGATGGATCAAGAAGCTTCATGGGTGGGTTTAGGATGGACGTTACATTCTGGAGCTATTTCTAGGGGGCTTCGAGGTTTACCAGATGATTTTGACGGCGATATTGTTGAAAAAGCCATGTCAACAAAGCCCAATACGAATATTGGTTTGGACGTAGGTGCTGGTGCTGAGTTTTTTGGTTTTGCGAATGTGAACGCAGGAGTTGGCATTAATTATAACAATTACAATGGATTTGGTGTAAATTTGAGTATTAGTCCAAGTTTTAGTTTTGCTGTAGCTGGTGGGATGGGGCTTACGGCTGGACTTTCTTTATCAGGGAGCAGTGAAAATGGTGCCTCGTTTAGTCCAAGTTTGACCATTTCCTCAAAAATGAAAGGTGCAGATAAAAGTCAAACCAAGTTGGGATTGACAGTCGGTTCTTCAATGAATTCTCGAGCAGGGTTACAAGCCATAAGTTATGGCACTTCTATTTCAAAGATTGAACAAGGCACAGCAGCAAAGAAAAAGAAAGAAAAGCCAAAAATTGGAAAAAACGGTATATCTGGATCCGTAGGTAATGGTTCTTTCGATTTGGGGCTTGCTAATTATTCTCCATCTGCCGGACCCAGTATGACAGGGATTTCTTTGATGGGAAGTGTGGCCGTTACTGGAACAGCTTGGGGAGTAGATGCGCAGGCTAATCTGGGGATAAACTTTAGTAGTAACTGGATTCCTGAAGAGAAAAAAATCATTTCCAGTAAAGCCTATGGCTATATGAATAGCGGTAATGGAGTTCAAAATGGTTTGGCCCTTTTGGATTTCAATCGTGACAATGACGCCTCGTTTTCAAAATATACGAAAGACTTGCCATCAGCATTTCAAACCTATGACATCTTTTCCATACAAGCTCAAGGTGTTGGGGGTAGTTTTCGTGCTTTCCGCAATGAAGTTGGTTTTGTTTACGATCCACTCTCTGTCAACGAAAGTTATTCAGGAAGCTTTGGTCTTGAATTAGGAGTTGGTGGATTAGCTGATATAGGTGGCGATATTAACGTTGGATATACGGAAAGTAGAACGGGAAAATGGAAACAGAATAACGATGCAGATGATTATTTGCAAAGAATAACTAATAACCCTGGGCAAATTGTACCTGAGTTTAATATGCTCGAAGCTAATGAGAAATCTGTTGATTATGATTTAATGGTAGACAATAGTTTTAGTGGTTCTGACCCAGTACAGTTTCGCATGTCACCAACAAACCCGCAATATTCGAATTTGACTAATGCACTACAATTTTCTGAAAGTTCAACTGTCACTAGCACGGCTACGAATAACAAAAGAGGGCACCGAGTAATTACGAATAATCAACTATATTTTTTAAGCAACCAAGAAGTCATTGATGGATACGGAGTTGATAACTTTAAGCTTACAGGGACTGATTACAAGCCGCATCATATTGGTGAAATTACGCAATTGGGACAGGATGGAAGGCGTTACGTTTTTGGGTTACCCGTTTATAATCATTTTCAGAACGATATCACTTTTGCTGTTGGGGAAACTATTTTTGGTACCCAAAGCTATGTGCCTTCAAATTATTTTTCAGGACTTGTAAGTTTGGGTAACGATTTTGCGGATGTTGCAGGATTTCAAAATAAACAAGGGATAGATAATTTCTATAGCAACAATAGAACACCTGCTTACGCTCATTCCTTTATGCTCACCTCGATCTTAAGTGATGATTATGTGGATGCCGATCCTGTTCAAGGTCCTTCTGAAGGAGATCTTGGAAGTTATGTCAAATTTGAATATGAAAAAGTGGCGGATCATCAGTGGAGAACGCCAGTTGGAGAAAATACGGCATTTTATAACGAAGGCATGAAATCAGATCCGAAAGACGACAAGGCTAGTTTTGTGTCGGGTGAAAAGGATTTGTACTATGTCGTAAAAATTGAATCCAAGAATCAAGTTTTGGTTTTTCAATTGAATGACCCCAATAGCTCACCCAGATTGGATGGTGCGTCTGCTGTGGCCTATGAAGGAGGTCTTTCTGTTGCAAATGCAAAGAAACAACGCTACCTAGAGAAAATATCTCTATATAATTTAAATGATTTTGATCAAAATGGCGGGGTAACGGGCGCTACACCTATTCAGGAAGTTCATTTTGAGTATGACTATTCTCAATGTGTCGGTTTCCCAAACAATAGCCAAGGAGGTGGAAAGTTAACTTTAAAGGAAATTTACTTCACTTATCAAGGCTCTAATAAAATGAGTCAAAGAAGATACAAATTTGAATACAACAGTTTGAACCCCAATTATGACATGAAGGCAGTTGATCGATGGGGATCCTACAAGCCTAACACAGGTACCGTGGATAATTCTTTAACTCCAACGATGACTAACGCAGATTTTCCGTACACAACGCAAAACAAGGCTCTGGCAGATGATTATGCCAGTGCATGGCACATGACGGACATTGAATTGCCATCTGGAGGTAAAATCCATGTAGATTATGAGGCAGATGACTACGGATATGTTCAGCATAAACCAGCACAACGAATGTTTGAGGTTGTTGGAACAAGTAACCAGAATGAGTATTTACCGACTCTCCATACATCACCAAGTGTTTTACCCGTTACGGAGACCACACCCTTTGAAAATCATGCGAACAAAGCCATTTATTTTAAGCTAGACAATCCTACGGATGAGCTTTCTGAATATATCGTTCAAGGCCAACAACTTTACTTTAGATGTTTGACTGATTTTTCTGGGCTCAATACTCCATTAATAGGCCCGAATTCAAAAACCTGTGAATATGTTTCGGGATATGCGGATGTCAAAAGTGTATCTACAATTACCAATGGAGGAGAAAAATATGGACGAATATTGTTAGAACCTATCACTTTGCAAGACAGTGGTCCAGAGGTATATAGTCCAATTGCAAAAGCTGCAATATTGTTTGGTCGGATTCATTTGGCAAGAACCATAAACGAAGTAATCAGTTACCCGAATCAAGATCCCGGGGAAGCCGAACAGGCTTTAAAGGATTTTGCAAATGCTGCTGTTGGAGCAATCTCCAGTTTCCAAGAATTAGTTGATGGCCCCAACATTCCAATATTAGAAAACCATAAAGGAACTCGTATTATCTCCAACAAATCGTTTATTCGTTTAAGAGAGCCCAATGGCACAAAAATAGGTGGAGGTTCGCGAGTAGCCAAAATCACCATGAGTGATAAGTGGAATAGTATGACAGATGGTACCGCACAAACATCACAATATGGTCAAGAGTATGAGTACAAGTTAGAAAACGGAAAATCATCAGGCGTGGCTAGCTATGAGCCTCAAATAGGTGGAGATGAAAACCCATGGCACTCAGCCTATCCAGAAGAAAAAATAGTGCGATTTGCGCCAGACGACAATCTTTTCATTGAAGACCCGCTTATGGAATCACAATTTCCAAGTCCAGGTGTAGGATATTCAAGAGTAACGATTTCCAGTTTAAAATATTCCAATGTGAAACGAACTGCAACAGGGAGAGTAGTGAAAGAATTCTTTACTGCTAAAGATTTCCCAACGGTAGTAAAACGCTCAAACGTTCAAGTTCAATCCAAGACCAGTAAACTTCCTTTTATTGATAAATATCAATTACTCAATGCTTCCCAAGGGTTTGTTATTGAACTCAACGACATGCACGGGAAACCAAAAACAGAAAAGGTGTATGGTGAAGATCAAACAGCACCACTTTCTTCGGTGGAATATCGTTATCAAATGGAAACTTTGGGCTTGGATGGAGCACAAAACTATAAGCTCAATAACAAAGTTCAAACCATCAACCGGGCAGGGAATGTTGATTATCCTGAAATCGGTGTTAGATACGACGTGGTTGCTGATTTTAGAGAAAGTGAGACCAAAAGTAGTGTAATGAAACTTCCCCTCAATGTTAATGTTGTATTAATTGTCATACCTATTCCTATACCGACGGTTTGGCCAAAAATTGACAATACGCAGAATCGATTTAGAAGCTCAACTTTAAACAAAACGATAAACCGATTTGGGATATTAAAAGAAACCATTGCCACACAAGACGGGTCGGTAGTTTCTACACAAAATTTGGCTTATGATGCTGAAACTGGTGAAGTTCTCGTCACAAAAACCAAAACGAATTTCAACGATGACATTTATTCAATGAATTATCCTGCCTATTGGAACTACAAAACAATGGGACGTGCTTCGAATAATGTTTTGTACAGCTACAAGGTGAGTCAAATCAGTTCCAATGGTTTTGCTAGTGTACCGTATAGTTTGAATAATTTCGTAGAAGGTGACGAGGTGATTTGCTCAGGTGGTGGCACTGATGTAAAAGGATGGATTGCTCAAGTCAATCAGAATGGAATCGTTATCATAAACAAAGCTGGACTGCCGATTGCAGGTAGCAATGTGACCGTTAAAGTCATTCGCTCGGGATATAAAAACAAGCAAAGCACTTCCATGGCACAAATGACGAGCTACAAAAATCCAATTTCAAGTTTCAAATCCAACGCGTTCTCGCAAGTTTTGAATGCTACCGCCGTTGAATTCTCACAAGAATGGAAGACCTATTGTGGTTGTTTTGAGGGTGACAATGCCACAAGTAATCCATATGTGAAAGGAATCAAAGGAAATTGGAGACCTTGGAGATCATATACTTATTTGACAGAACGAACACAGTCCAATTACAATGGCAATACCAACATACGAAAGGATGGTGTTTATACAGGATACAATCCTTTCTACAAAATTAATGGCAATCATTGGATTAAAGATGGTGAGAACTGGACCTATGTTTCTGAGGTGACAGAATTCAGTCCCAACGGGATGACCATTGAAACCAAAGATGCTTTGGGTAGATTTTCGACAAATGCTTATGGATTCAACAATACACTCACAACAGCAACGGCTGTTAACACCAAAAGTACGCAGTTGGCTGTAGCTAGTTTTGAAGATGCTGGGATGCCGAGCTGTACCGCTTTAGGATTTTTCAATGAGCCTTTTTCACCAGACACCATGGACATTGCTGAGGAGGGACATACTGGTAAAAAAAGCATTCGAGTTGCGGCAAATAATTCAGTAGTTTTTAAAATGGACGCTATTTCTTGTAACGAAGCTGAGATATGTAAATTTTCAGCCAACTTCTCTGATACCAACAACATCAATGTGGTTTCCATGATTAATGGAAATGTCCCCTATGAAATGACTTTTAATGCCTCGCAAGGCGCCTATGCCTATGTAGTGAGTCCGACGCAATTCCAATATTATTTCCCTCCAAATTCTGATCCATCGCTCACCATTTCCATTAAGGTGAAAGATGCCGCAGGTTGTGAAAAACTGTATATCCTCCACCCTTATTCGGCGGCACAACAAGGAATACCGATTAGCAGCGGCACTCAGCATGGGGTTATCGTGGCTTCAGGTTCAACTACCAGTGATTTTGAAATAATTGAAATACAAAACTAAAGAAACATGAAAAATTTATTAATAATCTTATTTTGTTGTTTGGGAACTAGTCTATTGAGTCAATCAGGTTTTAGTTATTGTTCGACCCCTGAACCTCTCTGCGACAATTTTTCAGCTATGTCCATTTCCTACAACTTTGATAATAATACCAACTCTGTTTGCTTGAATGGTACTACTCGAATGTTTTTTAAATTTCAAGCTGCTTATGATAACATTCTGACTTCTGGTATAGGTTCGTACAATTTTGCTTATGCTGTAAACGCATCAGGGCAGAGTAACATTATTTCTAGCATAAAGATTCACGGTCCTTTCACGGCTTCTGAAAACGCTTGTGACAAGATTAATTCTTTTCAATCACCTGTTGCCTTTCAAATGAACTCTACTGGGTCCGCTGCCAACAATATGTATTTTACGATGCAAGCAAACAAATACTATTACCTAGAGGTTGTAGCGCATGCCTGCAATGGAACAGTAGTATTTACGTCAGGAGATTTCACGAGACTTATCACCTGCGAGCCACCACCACCTTGTGAAGAATGTATCCCTGATTTTCAACCACCAGCAGGACAATATGTCTTGTCCGCTTGGGTAAAAGAAAAAGGAGTTGCCGCAGGAACAACCACCTATGCCAGCGCAAAAATACGTGTAACGGACAATAATGGCGTAATTGGCACTTTTCAAGCCAGTGGAGAAATCATTGACGGATGGCAAAAAATAGATGCGATTTTTACTATTGATGACCCTTCGGTTCTTGAAGTAGAACTTATTTCAGGTAGTAATGAAACGCTGTTCGATGACATTCGGTTCTACCCAAAAGATGGGAGTGCTATAACGTATGTTTATGACCCGATAACTTTTCGTTTAATGGCAGAATTAGACGAACGAAATTTTGCCACTTTATACGAATATGATGAAGAAGGAAAGCTCATTCGAATCAAAAAAGAAACAGAAAAAGGGGTGATGACCATCCAAGAAAATCGCGAAAATAACTCGTTGAACAATGGACAGTAAAACTAACATAGCTCTAATCTTTTTTGTGTTGCTGAGCTTTTTGGGCTTCGGTCAAGATTCTGCAAAGGAGGAATTCAAGGCTACCATGAAGAAAGTAGCGAAGGTGTATTCAGCTGAGAATATAAAAATTAAATATTCAAGAGAAATCTTTGAGTCTGCATCGGCAGAAATACCGATGGAATCCAATAAAGGAATAATCTGCATCGGTTCCAAAAAGAAATATCGAGTTGAAGAAAACGGAACTTTGGTGATTCAAAATGAACAATTTAAAATGTCTGTTGACTCAACAGAAATGCTGGTACTTATTAGCACCATTGATGAAAATATTTTGTCGAATAATATAGCCGAAATGGATAAAGATTCAGTTCTGGTTGATTATACGGTTCAAAAAAGGTTTGTAAAAAATCAAATTATCTATGAACTGACGGCAAAAAACGACTTATCCACCTCAATTACCTTGGTGCTTAATAAAACCAGCTTGGAGATTGTTTCTATGAGCTATTTTATGCCTGCCTCCAACTATTTTAGTGAAACGTTGAACGATGAGTCGCTTGAAAAACCAGTACTTGTTATCAAATATGAAGCTCCTGAAAAAATAAAAGACAGTCCAGAATTATACGTCACAAAAAACTGGATTGTTTCCAACGATATACCACTAGAACTCACCGCGAAAGCGAAAGGGTTCGTCATTTATGATACCCGATTAAGTTCACATTAAAAGACTACGAAGATGAAGACTTTACAAAACATTTCTACCCTAATCTTACTTGTCATCATAGGCCACATGGCTTATGGAGGAATAGAGCCTGTTCAAAGAATTGAAATGAAAACGATTCCGAACGGCGACTCCGTTACGATCAATACTTCAACTTCGGACAAGTTTGTCCTATTGCCTAATCCTGCAAATGGGGAAATCGATTTATTTAGAAAAGGTGTAATTACCATAGGTATCGACCATCATTATCCAGCAGTTTTTACCCCAAAAAACATCAAAATAAAGCTTGAAATTGTTACCTATTTGAATCTTAGTGGATCTCCTTCAACTACCTACATCGAAAATGTGGAACTCAATTATTTCCCCAATGACTCCCTGTCATTTCGTAATAAAGTCATTTTAAGTTACGACAATGTTCAAAAATACTCGGTGAAGATTCTGGAAGTTAAGGAAAATGGAGTGGATGCTCCATATGGTAATTTAACCAAGAACGTTTATATCTACATGGATTTGTTTGCTGACCGCATCGGCGATTTGGGAGGTAATAGCAATAACGGCTTTGGAGCTATAGCGCCCGCTTTACTTCCAGCGGTAGCGAAAAATGTTGATTGTGATATGGACGGAATTGATGATGAAATTCAAATCAATTGGAGCCAATATACAAACGCGGAAGAGTATCAAGTAGAATGGGTTTTTGTGAATGATTACACCGCTACTCCAGGTCAATACGCGTCACTTGCCTCGTTGCCTCTTAATTTTAAGTACAACTCTACACGAATAAGTACGACTGATCTTAGTTATAAGATAACCTTGGCATTTGATCACGGTTATTTATTTTATCGTGTTCGCGCGGTAGGAAGGAAAGTAAGCGAACCCCAAAAACGAATTTACTCTGTTTGGTCGGCTTTGGATGAGGCGGATCCAACAACTACTGCCTCCTATCATCATATCGTTCCCTATGAAATAAAAAAGAACTGGCAATATTCAGCCACATACGCCGAAGAAGGGAAGAAAAAAGAGGTGGTTACCTTCTTTGACGGAACGCTTCGGAATCGCCAAATGGTCACGAAGATAAGCTCGGATCATAATGCCATCGTTGGAGAAACCATTTATGACCATGAAGGAAGACCTGTGATACAAGTATTACCGACTCCAGTTAAGGATAGTTCTTGTTCGGGCCCAGACGTATTTGAAAATTCGTTGCGTTATTATGAGGGATTCACAAAAAATGCTGGTGGACTAGAATTCAACAAAAGTGATTTTGATACCAATAACGTTCTTTTTCCTTGCATCACGGCCAGTCGACTGATGAGCGATGCAAGTGGTGCTTCGAATTACTATTCAACACTAAATCCCAACCAAACGGATGAGCAGGGATATGTTCCCAATGCCAACGGCTATCCGTATTCTCAAGTAGAGTATACGCCGGACAATACTGGCCGCGTGAGAAGGCAAGGTGGTGTTGGTCCAGATTTTCAGTTGGGTACAGATCATGAAACCCAGTATTTTTACGCCCATCCATTTCAAGTTCAGCTCAATAATTTGTTTGGTGCGGAAGTAGGAAATGCATCGCATTATCAAAAAAATATGGTGCTCGATGCCAACGGACAAGTGAGCGTTTCCTATTTGGATCAGGAAGGACGCGTTATCGCCACTTCATTGGCTGGTTTAGCACCTGCTGGATTGGATTCATTGAATTCTACTCTTCCTCCACAAAATATCACGGCGGATATGTTCGCCAAAGATCCCAATGGGGTTTCAAATGTCAATAAACCCAGTAGTTCTGGAGATGCCATTGAGTTTTCAGATGTGGTGGCCTTGTCCTCGACAGGTCCTATTGAACTGGATTATTCGCTTACCATTGATTCCTATCAGGATTCCTGTACTCCCGACATTTGTTACAGTTGTGTCTATGACATGACTCTCGAAGTTCGAGATCAGTGTGGGTTGCTCGTTAAATTAGACAACGGAAGCCCTGCCTCTGTGACTCAAATGCTCGGGCACTTTACCCAAGGACCCAATAATGTTGTCAGTTTTGAGCTAGAGAGTTGTGTTAGTCCGATAACTGAGACAGGAACGGCTCATATACTTACAGAATCTCTTCCCATTGGAACGTATCAGATTACCAAAACGCTGACGATTAATAATGATGCATTGCAGTATTACCAGAGTAAGTATTTGGATTCGGCAATCAATGATTGTTATGTGACTTTTGAACAACTTCTGGCTGATAATATCGCCAATTCATCCATTGACTGTGACACGAATGCCAATTGTCAGGACTGTTTGGATGAGTTAGGGACAATGGTTGCTTTTATTCAAAACGGTCTTGGCGATCAAGAAGACTATGAGAATGCAGTGGATGCTTGTAATGCACCGTGTAACATCTCCACATTCGCTTGGACGCTTCGCGAGATTTTGCTCTTGGACATGCAGCCCAATGGCCAATATGGTGAGTTGGATAATTCACAAGGTTGGGCAGATGCTTCCTCTTTTCCTTTGTCGGTTTTCAATACGGCTAATAGTTTACCCCAGTCCATGATAGGGCAAAATGGAAATTGGCAAAACCCGAAGTTTGTGTCGAATGGGGTGACCGTTCCATTTTATTTGGAAAGTGACCTTCAAACCAAGAGTAAAGTGTACCTCTCCAATGTAAGCATTAGTACGGGGAATACCGTTTCTCAATCTGTACCTGAATGTTTGGGTTGTGTTGCTACCTATGACGCTAATCTTGGAGAATATTTTGTGTATCCGCATCAGTTGACGAGCCTTTCTGAATTCCTTCAACTTTATCAGGCCAACCTGCACTGGGCAAATTCATTGTTGAGTTACCATCCAGAATACAACATATACAGAACGATTCTAGAAACGGATAACAAAGTTTTGTCTACCGACCCAAAGACATCAGAAGAGTTTGATCAGTTGATGCAGAGTATCAATACTTGGGACGATGCCGTAAGTGCAGGGTTTATCCCTACCAATTATTCAACGATACCCATAAATCAGAGAATTACCGATTTTTCGAATGGAGCAAGCAGCATTTCAGATCCATATGCTGTGCATTCCAATTTCTTTGGTCAGACGAGTACAAATAACCTTTGGAACAAAGTCAATAATTACTTTGATCTGAATGGGAATTCAATTTCTATGATGGAGTTTGCCGCTTTGACGGCACGTTGTGGAGCAACATCTATTGGACAAGTTCCGAATGCAAGTTGTTTATTGTGGGGCGTAGGTACTAATGCAGACAGAGATGCAGATTGGATGTCCTTCAAAGGTCTTTATTATTCTGAGAAACAAAAAATACTCATGGGAATTGCCATTTCACGATCCCTATCAACAACAGGTTATTTAGGGTACAACGCTTGCATTGGAAATACTGATTTCTCACCGTTTGATAATGGTTTTGCAGGAGTTTCAAGCACGACTCCTTATCCTTTGAACGGTCAATATATACTTCCGATTCAACCTTGCTTTATAGGAACGGCAGGACTTTATGTCAACAAAACCAAACGCTTTGTCAACCCAATGGAAAACTTGGGCAATCAGAGTATGAATAATCTTGCCTACCAACAATATTTACTAACAGAACTATGTCCTTCTGCATTCTCACTTCAACACTTTTTAGGTGAGGTGAGCAGTGCCAATAACCTTGAGAGTGGCAGTTTCAACGTAACAGGGCTTGGGTCATTTGCTTCTCTTATACTTTCGTTAAATGATTTCAACTATCAATCTCCTTTGCCCAACATCACGTGGAATGCGACCGTAACCAGCAACACGGTATTGGACGTTAATTTACTTCAAACAGGCAACACATATGCGACGATACAACTTATTGCCAACAACCCACCTTCTTTTTTCTCATGGAGCGATGTAGTTGATTTTCAAGCCTTGAATTATCTGTCTTACAACGGTTCTGGCGTGTACGCTTTTGAAATTATTGCTGGCGTGGATAACAACGGAGTTATTATGCCCGTGACTATAAACGGGACCACTGACTTAGTGATTGGTGGGTGCCAGTTTGATGATGTCTGTGAACCCAATCAATTTGGGAAAGATTTAGAAAGTTTAATTAAGGCCGTAGCTCTCACAGGACAGTTCGCCACGTCGACCCCACTGGACATGCAAGGGTCAACAGGGTTGAATAATTTTGTAACGAACAATGTTCAAATCGCGGCAAATACTGCCCCGACGAGCACTCTTTACTGGAAATACAACGCCAACGTTCCCGGCTTTTACATGTATGAGAGTAGTCAAAATCAGGGTTTATTATTTAAAATAGTCGATTTCACACCAAGTATGAATGCATCAGCGCTTGTAAACGTTGATGAAATTGTTGATTTAGTGGTAAGTCATAACAACACTTTCAAACTTGTTTGTCACGATGGAGGTAATTTTCTGGTAACACTTACGTGCGCTGCCGTCTATGAAGACAATGGTCAATTTCAGGCGGTCAACCTGGGCGAATGTGGACTGCCTACTCCAGCACTTTGCAAATCAAACCCCTACGTTTATGGCGTATTATTGGAAGATGTTTTTGATGAAATGTTCTCCAACCCCAATGGTGGTTACAACATGCTCAATTCGATGAGTATCAGCCCTTCATTCATGAGTCATTTTACATCGACTAGTTTTGATGGTTATCCTGCCGAGACCAATCCAGCCACAACGGTGCTAACCTATGGAGTGGACGAGGATTGCCCCATTGTCTTAACCTTAGACAACTCCACCATAACCAGTGCGAACTTTTCTCACATAACGGCAATTACGGATATTGAAATGGTGGGTCCAACCAACAATTCCGGTCATTATACTACCTTTAAATTAAAAGGTTTTATCGGCATCACAGGTCAATCGATTGATATATATGGAACCACGTGTATTAACTTAAATCTATGTGATGATTGTGAGAACACGGTTCTGGACGGAAATATGATTATGGCTAGTTCCAATGCTTCTTATGACTCTACTTTGTTTTTCAAGGATAAAACAGCACAAGGTTTTAACTTATATAAACAAGCACTGGCGGATATGAATAATCGTTTGGGATGGACCGTTGACTCAACCTTTTATGTTTATCCAGTTTCATATGCTTACTATTCTAAAATTGGCCTGGCATTATCTGGTGCCCGATATCTTGAATTTATCAAATACTATCGCTACGAGGTGGATTCATATCCCTATATGGTTAATCCACTTTTGTTTTCCATAGACTACGGTGGATACACCAATATTTATAAAGAATACGACAGATATACCACCTCAGTGAACCAAATCAACACCACTCGTTCAAATTTATCACTGCCACTGCTAACCGTTGAAGCTGATTCTACATTCGTTAAGACAAAATATGCTGACTCTTTGGATATCTATTTAAGCTACCTTACTGCTAACAAATCTGCGGCAGGACCACTCATGGCCATTCAAGAATATCCGAACGCTATGGAGGCTCTGAGAGCCGAAGATTCATGTTCCATTTATTACGATAATTACGTAGAAGCGTATACTGTTTTTATAGCGAGTCAGGAAAATTACGTGACATGTGATGGTTATGATGAGCTGTACCCTTTGGTGAGTTATGAAACTTTTGTTCGAAACAACCTGTGTTGTTCTGCATACGGCATGCAATCCTTTCAAAATTATATCACTTCGTTTTACAATACAACCACCTGTCCTGATCCTGTTCCGTATTTCGAAGATTGTTTGTCTGCCAAATCTGAAGATGAGCGTCTTTGTCAACAATATTGGGCGAATTACATTACGGCCTTGTATCATTATAACAATTCACCGTATGCCAATATCACAGGCCAATACATGAGTAATAATTATCAAAACTTCATTACTTTTTATGAGGCTGGATTATGTGATTGCATTACTGGTTATTTGCAATATCTCATTTATTATACCCACTTAGACCAGAGTTCTGCAGCACAAGAAACCAATGACGCACTCCCGATTGAAGAAATCTGCAGTGTCATTATCGTCGGTAACCCTGAACCGTGTATAGCTGATTATGACAACTATATTGATTGTATCTCCAATTTCAACGATTGGGCAGAGGCCAATCAAATGGCCATGATAGAAGATATCCTTCACTTGGATGCGTTCATTGAAAATGATTTGTGCAATTGTGTGGACGAATATTGTTCCGCTTTAAACCTGATCATGGACGGTGTGGCAGAGAATATGGATTTGCCCAATATTCTTGAAATTTGCAAGACAGAGCCATGCTCACCAGAGATACCTTTCCCTATGCCTCCATTCGAGCCATTGGTTATGCCTTACATTGACCCTTGTGAAGAATTCTTAATCTCCAACGCTAGCGGTAACGCTTTGAATGACTTTTTGATCCAAAATCAAAATTTGTTGACGGCCTTCCAAACCAATTATAAAAAGCATTGCATGGGAGCTATCGAGGATTTGACCATTAAATTCAAGGAAGCAGAAAACCATTTCACCCTCTATTATTATGACCAAGCTGGAAATTTGGTGAAAACGGTACCGCCTGAAGGGGTTGAGTTTTTGAATGTTTTCCAAGACCCAACTTTAAATGCGAAAATCAACAACGATCGCTTGAATGGAACCCACCAAGCGATGACCAATCATCGTTTGTCAACAACCTATAAATACAACAGTTTGAATCAACTCGTGGCGCAAAGAACGCCTGACCAAGAGGCCATGGAAATCTATGATCTCTATGAACCAAACGGACTTGTTTCAGGACTGACCACCACTGGTCTGCAAATGATAGATGCCAACAATGGATATTTATCGGGTTACCGAACCTTGCCAGCGGCTACCTACACGGGAAATAACAAAAGAGGGTATCTTTTCAAAACCACCAATGGAGGTGCGAATTGGAGTTTGGTGCCCAATATTGTGGGAACAAATCTTACCGATGTGGAGTTCGTCCCAGCCACAACCATTGCCTTTGCAATTGGTCATGGAGGGGTATTGTTACGCTCGAGTGACAATGCGCTTACTTGGGATATTTGCAACACCTTGACCGTCGCTTCAAATGGTGACCCCATCGTTGGACGCTTTGTTTCGCTTGAAGTCGTGCAGTTTACAGGCTCTTCGGTTCATCATATTGTTGCCGCGACCAGTAAGGGAAAGGTGTATAAAAAAGATACCGACTTTGGTGTTTTGGAACAGATGACTGCCTTCAGTATTTCAGGATTAACGGGTTATACTTTCTTAGAACTCAAGGATTTCGAATATGGGTCAGATTTATCTGTGGCCATCGTTCAACTCAGTGAAAACGGAAAAACGTTTGATGCCATCATTCAAAAAGCTTCTTCAGGGAGTAATCCTTGGGGTGTTGTGAGTTCAAATTTAACAGAGGTAAAAGCTCTATCACTCTTTGGGCCATACGCGGGAATGACGGCTGGCGAAGATGGGGATATTTTTGAAATCATGCCGAGTTCTCTTGCGAACAATATGCCTTTTACCGTTCAGAAAAAAGCGTCTCCTTTTACAGAGAAGATCCTGAGCATATTCTCCTTAAACGCGAATCGTTCGGTTGCCCTTGTTGAAATTTCCAATGGATTGGAGCTCCGATTTACCGTCGATGGGGGTAAAAACTGGAGTGTTATCGATAACTCTATTCCCGATGGTGTAACGATTTTCAATGCTAGAGCGACACTTGGTTTAGTTGAAAGAACAACCAATAGTATTTCACTTATTGCGACGGTGAACGAAAAAACATCACGTATAGTCCTTTTAGCTTCAGGTAATATTGTGGTTTCAGATCAGACTCACACGGCGGCAATGGATTACGATTTTATTTCAACTACGGCTCTTCAAGATGGAGTCAATACCATTTACGTAGGATTAAATATTAATGGAAACGTGTACACATCGACCCAACACACTCAAATAAATGATGTTGTACAATACACCAATATTGGAACAGTAACCAATGGAGCTGAAATTGTTGGTTTCAAAAGCGGCGCAGAATTTATTGTTGCCGTAAGAAATACATTAGGGCATGTTTACGTGTCCAAAACCACAATTGTAAATCCTGCGTTTGGTCCTTTTATCCAAGCTACTAGTTCAAGTACTTTGACGGCATCCGATATCGACGTGGTCAACATATCTTCTGTACCTTATTTAGTCGCCTTCAATAGTAGCGATCAAAAATTAGGCTTTGTCGATGTTTCAGGAACCTCTTTTAGTTTTGCCTATTTGCCTGAGCAGCACACTGCGGGTTCTTCCCATATCGCCGTCTATGACAATTCGGTTGCTGTGGCTGGAACTTCTGGGACGGTACATATTGTTCCCATCACCAGCTTAACGAGCAACCAAAGTTCAAAATCGCGTAAAGCGCAATATTTTGAAAAACTCAACGACATCCAAAAAACGACGCAACATTTTGTTATCTCCGGTGATGATGGCTTGGCAATTATCCGACCAGTGACGGTTGGTTCAGTGGATTATTCCATAAAAGCTTTGGGTATCGCCGATGAACTTTTCGCTTCTTCAAGATATGGAACGAACACCATTTTTGTAGGAGAAAAAGGCAGAGTAATTGGCCTACCAGACAATGGCTCAACTACCATCGGCTATGGCATGATGAGTGGCGTGCCAGTTGCTGATTATTATGGAAATACAACCTTTAAAGCGATTGACATATTTGTAACAACGGGCGCCGTTTCCAACGTGGGAGTCTATATTACAGGCACAGGAGGAACTATTCTCTATACTCCAGATTTGCTTTCCACCCCTTTTGGTGGCATCAACAATTCGTCTCAAGAAACATTCAACTCTGCACGATGGATTCCGAATTCTGGTTCAGCGCTTATTTCAGGGAACAATGCTTCCATTTATCGCTACACACAACTCTCTGGCACCAAGGTCAATACCATTCACTCCGCTGGAGTACAAGATGTCCATTTTGCTAGTATGACTCACGGAACCGTTGTGGGCGATCATTACCTTTTGCGCACGACAACTGACGGAGGAAAGACATGGCAAATTCTACATGACCCCGTTCTGTCCAATAATAATCTAGATGTGTTGTTGAAAGCTTGGACATTTGAGCTTCCGAACAACGACCATTTTGCGTTGGCAGGTGGGCAGGCCCGATTGAGTGCTATTTCCAACGGTGCCGTCAGCAACCCAATGAGTATTAACGATCTGATAACCGACATTCAGTTCCATCCCAATCATCCGTTGGACGGATATTTCTCTTATTTGGGAGGGTCGGTTCAACATATCAGTGTCGATCCAAACAATACAAGTGCAAATGCAAGTGTCACCGCTACAACCAATATGACTATTTCTGACATCAATAACTTGCATGTCTTTGAAAGCAATTCCTTTGTTGCCGCTGGTTCTGGTGGACAGATTGAGTATTACAATTCTACTTCTAATGGCTTGACGAATTTAACTACAGGAGCAAACGTAGGTAATTTGAACATAGAAGAAATCTTCTTCCACGACGACAAGTTTGGCTACGCCATGGGCGAAGGAAAAATGTATCGTTTGGAAAACTTGGGTAGTTTGAACAATTCAGGACCACCCAATTACGTATCCTACCAGATGAATTTTGAGGATCCTGTAACCCATCTTGCGGTTGATTACAACTTCTCGCACATTGCCTTTGGTTCACGTTACGATGGAGTCGTTGGTGGATACTACGCGCAAGGAACATGGGGCAACAGCTCTAGTTTTGTACGAAAAATACATGACGAAGGAACCCAATTCAGTTCCAAATTCTTTTACGACCGTTTGGGTAGATTGATTGTGAGCAAAAACTCTCGACAGTTGGATGAAGAAAAGTTCTCTTACACGCTGTATGATGAGCTCGGCCGTGTGTATGAAGTGGGTGAAAAATCGGAAAATGATCCCAACCTCGGTGCCTGTCCTGAATTCAAGTCCATCTTTGGAACATTTGTTGGGCAAAACTGGATACCAACCGTTATCGACGATTTCAAATTGTCGCTATGGGTGCAGAATCCACAGGGAACAAGAAATCAAGTCACCAAATCCTATTATGATAAAACGCATGATGATATTCTAGCGCAATTGCCGAGCAACTTCGCCCCCAACGAGCTGACCCAAAGAAAACGCATCGTTCATGTGACCTACGAAGAAACGTTTGACTACAGCGATAGTACATACGACCATGCAACCCATTACGATTACGACATTCACGGCAATGTGATAACGCTC
>JBGSIB010000052.1:0-50203 GCA_041751955.1 Crocinitomicaceae bacterium | reverse complement strand
TCTTGCCATTTAATTCTATTTCTTTATTTCAGGTTCTAAATTTATCGTTTTGTTTTGTCTTAGGTGCGTTGGCAAAAAAGCAATGTGTGCGATAGCACTCTTTGCTTTGTGCGTTGGCTCTTTTTTGTATGCCGCACAACACTTGGCTATGTGCCACAGTGGCACATATTCCCTTAGTATATAAGCCACTAATCTAGTGGATTTTTTATAATTGCAAAAGTATTTGTGGCAACATGTGTATAAATTTCCGTCGTCTTACTGGATTTGTGTCCCAACAAGGTCTGAATATAGCGCAAATCAGTCCCAGCTTCTAAGAGGTGAGTGGCGAAGCTATGCCTTAACATGTGTGGATTTATGTGTTTTTTTATCCCTGCTGTTTTTGATGCTTTGTATAGAATTTTACGGACACTCGTAGTACTGTAGTTATCTCCCTTGGGCGATTCAAACAACCAATTCTTCGGTTTGTGTTGTTTGAAATACACCCGCAAATCTACCAACACCTTCTCCGACAGCAAGGTCAATCGATCGCGTTTGCCTTTGCCTTGGTTTACCCGCACCAACATGCGTTTGCTGTCTATATCTTCGGGCTTAAGGGCCAGTAACTCGCCAATGCGTAATCCAGAAGAATACATCAAACTCAAGATGCATTTGTGCTTTATAGTGCTGGTCGCTTCAATAATGTCCTTTACTTCTTGCTTGGAAAGTACTTGGGGTAAGGTGTGTTCTTTAAACGGCCTGTCTACACTATAAAAGCGGTTGGGCATTTGCTTTACGACTTCGTAGTAAAACTTGATGCTATTAATCATCTGATTTACATAAGAATTCGACTTCTTTTCTTGAATCATTTTCTGCAAGTAAGCCTGCACGTCTTGCTCATTGATCCGTAAAAGATCTGTTTCCTTTTGAGCGTTAATGAATTTTTCAAAACATTGAACGTACGTTTTTACCGTATTGTTGGCATACCTTTTCAATTCCAATTTGAGCAAATATTCCTCCGGACATGGACGATACCCCAAAGGCAATTCACGCTTGCGAAACCAATCAACGTTGAATTCTTCGTTGTCATTGTTCAATCGTCTATGGGCAAAAAAGTAATTCGTATTCACCCAAGCCACACCGCGAAACTTCTTGTAAATCAGATGGAGATTGTCCTTATTATTGGGAATATACGCCAAGTTAAACTCCTTGCTCCACTTGATTTCAGGAAGTTCCTTCAACAAAGCCTGAACAACCTTGTCGGGGTGAAATTGAAGACCAATGCATTTATTTTCCGCAATCAATAAATGCTTCAATGTGATAGATTTTCTCGTGTCCATAACTGTTTTTTCCAACAAAAGAACACTGAATCTCTTTTCGTATCCAAATTTAACCGTAGATTTAAACGTTTAATTCTACGGTTAAAATTACAATTCGTTCTTATTCGTGCATTCGTAGCATAAAAATATGACTGAAAATATAACTTGTTTAAACTGCCAAAAAACCATAGAAGGAAGGGTAGGTAAAAAATACTGTGATGACTATTGTAAATCAAACTATCATTATGAATTGTGCAAAAAAAAGGACCAGTCGTTTTTCAAATCCATAGATTTACAACTCAAGAAAAACAGGCGGATTTTAAAAGAATACAACAAAGCAGGCAAAGCTACAGTTCGCGAAGAAGTCTTGATATCTGAAGGATTCAACCCAAAATTTTTCACCCATTTCTGGAAAAACCAGCAAGGCAAAGCTTATTTGTTCTGTTACGAATACGGATACATGAAAATCACTGAAAATAACAAGACCAAATACTCTTTGGTAAAATGGCAACCCTACATGAGCAAATAATACAACGCCATTACATCCGTAAGCTAATCCCCCAGCGGTCTATACATCGTCACTCCCCGCTCCTCAAAATTCTCGACCATGCAATCCAACATATCTTCGGCGTCAAAAAGCCAGGTATCGGCGTTTCCGATTTTGACTTTCTTTGCGCAATTGTATGCTTCAAACATGGGTAAAAGCTCGTCGCAACGTCGTTTTTTGCTCTGTTCTGGATTGTGAACCTTGGTTTCTATTTCATAAGCGCGGTCGCCATTTTTTATTTTTACTTTGAAAATTTCGTCGGCATAAACAGGTTCTGGAAAATTTTCAATGCTATCTTCCAAAAGATGCAAACTAGTTCCCGCATTGTCCAAAGTAACGCCTATGTAGAGAATTTTTCCAATGATTTCCGTCAATTTGAAAAACGGACTGTTTTTGCCATAAGCAGTTCCATCCATTTCGTGGTTCTCAGCAAACCATTGCGCATCACTTCCCCAAACACAAACCGGTTCTGTAGGATGAGCCGAACGAAAAACATCCTCGTTTTTTCGAAAAGTTTCGCTCAACCAACCCATTTTCGACGGTTCGTTTTGAACGTCAAATTCCTTTAAGTTTTTGATGTAATCCAGTTGATAGGATGCATTAGGCGACGACGGCATGAGAATGTTTCCAGCTGCCGTAACGACGTTTTTAAGCGCATCGATAAAGGTTTGTGGTCCACCAACAACTGGTCCCAATTTAGAAAAAGCGCAATGCACCAGAACGGAATCACCAGCTTCTAGACCAATGGCACGCAGATTATTCTCCAAATCTTCTTGGGTCAATGATTCGCCTTGAGCCAATTTTGCGGTAATTTCTTTTCGCGTTCGACTGCGTTTAAAATCACGGAAAATATCCAAAATAAATCCCGGTGTTAAGGAACGAAGCGTATCTCTGAAAGCCATGTTTATTGCGAAACGAAGGTGTAATAAATTTTACCTTGTTGGGTTTTATTCGTTGAGTGATAATCAAAACGGGACATGCCTGCATATTTTTGTGCTTGCTCAATCATACAGCTGTTCGCGCCATTGCTCTCTCCAGCGTTGTATTTGGCGGAAATAACATTGCCACTTTGGTTCACTGTTATATCAATCACGACCAAACCAGAACCGTAACCACACGTATATCCTGGGTTGCGCACATACCAGTTTTTATTCAAATGGGGATTGCGACCAGAAAGCGACCAATCCACCATTACGCTACCTTTATAAGCTGTTTTTTCTCCTGTTGTTCCAGCAGTTTCATTTCCTTTATCGCCGTTTTTCTTATCAATCTCTTGTTGTTTTTTCTTCTCCTCGTATTCTTGAATAATCTTTGCTCGTTTGGCATCACCTCCCGCCTCTTCCAAATACTTTTTCTCTAAATCCTTCACGGATTGCGCTCCGCCTTCTACAGCTTTATCTTGAGAATATTTATCAAAACTTCGTTCGCGCGTATCATTCTTATCGCGCACCATGTTCTTGATATCGCCAGTGAAATTGGGCGGAACTTCTATCTGGTCAGGGTCCAATGGAATTTCAGGTTCCTCTTCCAAAATCGGTCCTTCGAAGAAAGGTGTGTAAACGGTGTATTCAGGAATAGAATAGAATTGCAAATAGGAAAAGATAAAGACATAAGCTGTCACAGCCGCAATGAGGCCAAACTTGTATTTGTCTATCCATTCAAAAAAATTGTTCATCTATTGTTGTTGTACGATGGTATTTTCGGGAAGATACAAATATTCCAATTGTTGTTCCTTCACCAAAACGAAAATGGTATCGTTTAATTGTCTTATTTCTTTGTATTCAACCGGTACAACTATCTTACCAGTTTCGTTCGCTAGGCCAAATTTCTCCTCATTTTCCAGCAGAAAAAAGCCTTGTTCTATCCTTGTGATTTCGTCGTAAGCAATAGGCACCAACTCAGTATTGTCTGCTTTGATAATTCCCTGTTTATCTTCCTTCGCTACAATGGCTGTGCCCTTTTCAAAGCTTTCGGCCCAGAGGTAAGTGGGAGATATCTTGACTTTACCCGTTGGATCTATGAAACCCCACAATTTGCCTTTGTTGAAGGCGATGAGTGAACTCTCTTTACCCAATTGCGTGAAGGTGTTTTTGAGCACAAACTTTCCCGTTTTATCTATGATGCCCATTTTATCTTTTTGCTTCGCAATGGCAAGTCCATCAACAAATTGTGCCAATTCGTTGCTATTGGCAAAGGTTTCGAATTTGGGTTCAATCACAACTTTTCCATTGGAATCAATATAACCCAAATCTCCATCACTTTCTACAATAGCCAATCCATCAGCAAGAAATCCTATTTCGTCATATTCAGCTGGCAAAACTACATTTTGGTTCAAATCAACCAATCCAAAATAGTCATCCTCTTCAAAAATCAACAAGTCGTTGGTAAAGAAGTTGATACTGGTATATTTCGGCGGAAAAAAATATTGACCAACTGAATTGATATAGGCTTGCTTGTTGCCTATTTGCACCTTAGCCAAACCGCCAACAAAGCTATAGGCTTCATCAAACAAGGCGGGAATTCTTTCTTGACCGAATTTATCGTAATAGGCATATTTCTCATTCTTTTGGGCATAAATCAAACCTTCGGAAAAAGAACCAATATCATTAAATTCAATGGGAAGAATGATTTTTCCCGTTCGATCGATTAATCCAAACTTATCCGTCAATTCTACCAAAGCACGTCCTTGCTCGTAATCGTAACCCGAATTGAATTGAAAAGGAATCACCACCTCATTCGCTTTGTTGATATAGCCAAACTTGCCATTCTTACTCGCCAAAGCCAAACCTTCAGAAAATAAACCTAAAGATTCATAAACGGGAGGAATAAGCAAATTGCCTTGCAGATCCATTGCCCCATATTTCATCAAAACTTGACACGGAAACAAAAGCAAACGCGCCAATTGCAAATCAGATTTTAGTTCGTTGACAAAAGGATAGTTTGGAAATTCCATCTGAAATTGCTCAATTCGTTCATCCGAATACTCATACATATACACTTGATACAATCTTCGCCAAGCTTCTTCTTTATTCCTATTTGTTGGATGTTGAGTGATGAACAAGTTTAAAGCCTCAACAGTATTGGGGTCTGTCGTAATCTTGTAAATTTCATCCTGGGCCTGATTAACATATGGACTTTCTGGAAATTTTTGAATGAACACGGAAAAAGAGGAAACGCTTCCATTCTTTGTTTCTTCTTTGTATTGGGCTACATAAAAAGCAGATTGACTGGCCTGTTTCCATTCCGAATCAGGGTATTTCGTTATAAATTCACTAAAAGCAAGAGAAGTATTCTTCTGTTTGGCAACTTCCAACTCCAGAGAGTCGCGAACAAAAGTTGCACGTTTAACTTCTTGCGCAATCGGATTTCGTTCCAAAAATCGAGTCCAATTCGCAATCGGACTTTCCGGACTCAGTTGATTGAAGTAATACGTCGAAATATTTTGTTTGAGTTCTGCAATGGATGACGTTGAAAAACCATGTTTTGCATACTGAAGTTTCTTCTTTTCTTTGAGTAGGGAAAAAGTTTCCTCAGCCACACGAATCAAGCGATAAGCGGAATCTATATTGTGAAAAGGATTGTCTTGTCGGTAATAAATCACTGCTAAACCATAAGCCGCTGGAGATGGGATTTTCTTTAATTTTTTCTCGAATTTCTCTTTCGCATCAAAATAGTTGTAAACTTTCAAACTTTCGAAAGCTTTATCAATTTTGTCGGCCTTGGCAATGGAAGTGCTGGCAAGAAAGAAAATAAAAAGTAAAAGGCGCAAACTTTTCATACTACAAAGATAAAGGTAATACCATTTAAAAAGATCATAACTGAAAGTTCGGAAAGTATTTTTTTAATCACTTATTTTCCATGATTTTAGACTTGTGCATTCGTATCATTTATTTTAGGAAAGAATTGAAATTTTTCAACCAACTTAATTCGCCTTAGGGAAGTGAAAGGCGAGAAACGCAGGCATTGGAGGGCACCTCGAGGAAGCCGAAGTTTGTGGTAGCGAAGCGAGCAAATGTAGGATCACCGATGAGGTCGCCAATTACATGTTTCTCAACTGGAACTTTCCGTAGCGGGAGGTTTTTCTTTTGCTTCTTTTCTTTTTCCCGGAGAAAAAGAAAAGAAGAACTAATTTTAATTCGAAGCGCGATTAATAAATGAGTTAAAAATAATGAATTATAAAAACTGCTTGAATTTGTTTCTCACGAACTTTTTGATTTGATACCTTTTAAGATTGATCCAATGAACTCGAGAATTTGAGCAAGAAAAAATTAGCCATAAAAAATCCCGACTACCTGAAAAGGAAGTCGGGACACAATATCTTGAACGAAGATTATTTTTTTCTTGCTCCGAAACGGTTGTTGAATTTATCAATTCTACCTGCCGTATCCACAAACTGAACGATTCCTGTAAAGAAAGGGTGAGATTTGTGAGAGATATCCAATTTCACTAAAGGATACTCTTGTCCGTCTTCCCACTGAATCGTTTCTGAAGTTGGTGCACAAGAAGGACACAAAAAAGCGTAATCGTTTGACATGTCTTTGAAAACAACTGGTCTGTAATCTTCTGGGTGTATATCTTTTCTCATCTTAAAATCTATTAATGCTATAATTTCCCTTTTGGGGAGTGCAAATTTATGGAAAGATTTTTAATTATCCTCTATTATGACACAAATAAAATAAACTTTGTGCAAATTACGTTAATTTTGAAACCAATGCTTCAAATGACATACTTTTTAAAGATTTCCATAGTACTATTGACCATATTATTTGGATTAACTGTTTCCTCTTGTAAAAAGAACAAGGGATTTTCTGCAGGAAATCTTGATTTTTCAACTGACACTCTCGTTTTCGACACCGTTTTCACAACCATTGGTTCGACAACCAAGCGTTTGAAATTATACAACAACACCAAAGGCACCATAAATATTCAAGAAGCACAATTGATTGGCGGAAGCTCCTCTCCTTTTCGCATCAATTTAGACGGCGTAAAAGGCACAAATTTTGCCAACATTGAAATTGAAAAAGGTGATAGTTTATTCGTTTTTGTAGAGGTGACTTTGCAAGTGAACAATGGCACTCTGCCTATGGTTGTTGAAGATCAATTGCGTTTTAGAACAAATGGCAAAGATCAAACTGTGCAATTAGCTGTTTGGGGACAAGATGCGTATTTTCACTACAACGATATCAACTCAGGTACGTGGCCCAATGACAAACCACACGTTGTTTATGGTTATGCGGGAATAGATTCGGCAACGACATTAAATGTGCAAGCAGGAACACAAATTTTCATGCATAAAAATGCGCTTATTTATAACTTCAAAGGAACCTTGAATATGGAAGGCACCAAAGACAATAAAATTGTTGTTCAAGGTGATCGTTTGGAGCAATATTATTTAGATCAATCCGGGCAATATTATGGTATCTACATGGAAAAGGCAAGACCATCGACAATCAAACATGTTGAGATTAAAAATGGAACGGCTGGAATTCATATGTTTGGTGAAGATCCAAGCAACACAGATTACACCCTAAAATTAAGTTATTCCGAAATTTGGAATAATTCACGCTATGGTGTTTTCATTTATTCAGGCGCACGGGTCAAAGCCGAGAATTGTTTGATTTATAAAAATGAGTCGCATGCCTTGATTGTTTTAGAAGGTGGAGATTTTAATTTCAATTATTGCCATTTACTTGGATATGCGGCTGCCGCCAATGTTCCAGCAATAGGCATCAGCAATTATTTCAAACCGAGCAATTCCAGCACCACGAATTATGGAAACATAAACGAAGGAACGCTGACGAATTGCGTGATTACGGGAAATCAACTGACCGAATTAGTGATTGATACACAGAATCCAAATAATGCCTTTACACTTAATTTCAATATTAAAAGTTGTATGATAACGAGCGAAACTGTACCTACAGAAAGTTATTTCGGCAACATCTTTTGGAATCAAAATCCTGGTTTTATAAGCGTTGAAGAAAATGACTTTACATTCAGTGTGAATTCTCCCTTGAACAATAATGCGAGTACATTTTACCTAATCACACCAACTTTTAATGACTTCTTTGAGATCGTCCGCGACAATACCAATCCGGATATTGGAGCAATAGAACTTCCTTGAAAATCCGATAAAGACAAGTGTTTTCAGTTTTTTTTGCTTTTCATTCAAAAATTGCAAAGTAGCCGAATTTTTATCTACTTTTGGTTTGCTTTAAATTTAAATTTTATGCTTAAAACTGAACTGTTTTCAAAACTCGATGCTGATCAAAGAATGCTTGTTGAGCAGAATATTTACAGTTATAAATTTGCTAAAAACTCCAATATTTTTCAAGGCACCCAAAAAAATAACGGTATCTATTGTGTGAAATCTGGTATCATCAAACGTTTCATTCATGGAGTTGAAAATAGAGAGTCCATTTTCGATATTATAGGTCCTTCAGATTTTTTCGGACATCGTGTCTTGTTCACGCGAGAAGATTATTTCGATTCAGCAACATCCGTTACTGAAGCTGAAATTCATTATCTGTCAAAAGAATTTTTTCTACAGTTGTTAAAAGACAACAATAGGTTTATGGAAGCATACATTAGCCTTTTGAGCATGGAATCCATAAGCTACGTTCAACAAGTCCAAATCATGGGGCAGTTGAGTTTGAAAGAGCGAACAGCTTATGCTTTGATGTATATCCAATCGAAAAATGCAGACCCAAACAATATGACTGTTGCTATTTCTAGAGAAGATTTAGCCAATTTCCTTGGTACGGTGAAAGAATCAGCGGTTAGGGTTCTTCATGAGTTCAAAGACAAAGGATGGTTGATCAGTACGGGTAGAAATATGGAAATATTAGCTCCTGAAGAATTGAAGAAAATTTCAAGAGTATAAAAAAAGCGTTATACTTTCGTCCAACGCTTTTTTCTAATCAGAGTAACTTTTGCTTTTATTGAAGAACTATCTTTTGTGTTCTTTGAAAACTATCTCCGCTCACGGCAACAATATAGGTTCCTTTTGGCAATGAACTAATTTCCCAAGAAACGGCTAGTTTTTCATCAGTAATTTTTTCGTTTGAAACGCGTACAGTTTTACCACTCATTTCAATTAACTCTACATGCAATTCGTTGGTAAATTGAACATCTCCCATTTCAATATTCAAAATGTTCTGGTTTTGGTAGGCAACCATTTCTAACTGATTGATGCTATTCTGAGGTGTATTCAAGGTAGAAAAGATATCAAATGAGAAAATACGTGTCTTTCTTGAACCGTTATTTCCTAAATATTCACCTGTATACCAGAATGTTTTTCCATCAGGATCTAAACTCATATGAGAATAATCTCCAAAGCGATTACCTCCAGTTTGGAATCCAGTTCCATTAACAGCAACATACTCTTGAAGCGTCATTATTCCCGGAGGATCAAAGGGAAACCGACCTGTGTAGGCTACACTTGCGAATCGATCAGGACCAGCTATAGAATAACCCATTCCAATCATTCCATTCAAATCCATCGCTATACTTCCAAGCCAACGGCTATCAGTTCCAGCAGGAGCATACGTTCCTTCTTGGTGAATTGAAAATTGGTTGGTGGCATCGTCTTGTCGCAACTCATACCAGCGTATTCCACCTGTGTTGTTGTTGTCAATGTCCACTACCTTACACAACATAACTGTATTGTATGTTCCCCAGCGAATGTATTGTGCTCTATAATTAAAAACCGAAGCAATCGCATCCAATTTTTGTGTTGAATTCTTTTGGGTAATATCGTTCCAACTGTTGGTAAAAACTGCATTGAAAGCTGAAGGAAATAAAGTTTGATGCGTAGTAATCGTACTTGATGTTGGATTGTTCCAATCAATTTGCATTTTCAAAATTTTAATTACGTCCTGAGAAACTCCTGACCAACCGTTATCTTGAAAATAAAACATATAGTTTGGTGTTCCGAATGGTGGCAAAGCCCCATCTGCATCAGCCGGCAAAACACTTTTGAATCCATATTGAGTTGTAAAACCTGGCAAATTTAATGCAATCATTCCAGCTGTAGCATTTCCTGCCAACATCGCTGAACGTTCAAAAGCAACTGCATTTTTGTTGCTCGAATTAGATGTCATGTAGTATCCATCCGACCAAATTGAGAATTTTGGATAATCAGGAAAGCTCGTGAAATTGTATGAATAAGTCGCGTAGCTTCCGGTAGGATCAGGTGTAGTTGAAACGGCAAACAAAATTTTATTTCCTGATATTTGGAATTGCGTAATCACCCAACGGTCAGCATGTCTGTCATACATAACAATTGGATCTCCATCACTTGAACTTCCAGACCATAAAGAAGCCAAGGACATAGAATTTGTCAATGGACTGCCTGTTTTACTATAAACGCGAAAAGATACATTTACTGCTTGCACGTAGTGATTTGGTCCCGCTGCACCTGATGGGTCAGGAGGAAAAGCACCGGTTAAACCATCAAAATTTACGAGAGGTGCTTTGTTTGCTTTTGTACCAAATGTCTCTTGTAAAGCACCATCTACAAAAATATCTTTTTTCGTAGGATCAACCTCAGGACGACGTCGGTTTTCCTTTACGCTTCCTTCTTTTGCTTCAATTTTTGAAAAATCAACTTCAGGACCTTTCCATTCTCTAACAGGAGGAGTTATACCTAAAAATGTACCTTGTGTGTATTCAACAGTTGGTTCTGTTTGAGTTTGACCAAATGCATTGGACAAACCTAAAACAGCCAATCCGAAAAGGATATATTTTTTTCTCATAATTTCTATTTAATTGTAATTGTCCTGCAATTTCGATAAAAATTCTCATTTTTCAACTCCAAACGATTCGAAATCTTTGATTGCTAACTGCTAAACATATCTTTCACTCGTTGGAAGAACCCTTTATCTTGGCCGTCTGGCGTGGGAATAAAGTTCTCGCTAGATTTTAACTTTTCTAAAATTTCTTTTTCTTCTTTGGAAACTTTTTTTGGCGTCCAAACATTGATATGAACAAACATATCACCCACAGTATGTCTTTGCAAAACAGGCAATCCTTTACCTTTCAATCGCAACATTTTGCCACTTTGTGTTCCTGGTTCAACCTTAATTTTAGCTTTACCAGAAATCGTTGGAATTTCTATACTTTCTCCTAACACAGCATCTACGAAGTTGATATATGCATCATAGTGCAAATTATCTCCATCACGTCTTAAATCGGCATGTGCAAGTTCTTCTATTACCACTATTAAATCTCCTGCTATTCCATTGAATGGTCCCGCATTACCTTTACCGCTTACGCTCAATTGCATACCTTCTTCTACTCCAGCGGGTATTTCAATCTCTATAACTTCTTCTTTTCGAATCAATCCATTCGCGTCTGCGTCTGATGGTTTTTTGTCGATTGACTTTCCTGCACCTTGACATGTTGGACAACTGGATTGTGTTTGCATGGCACCTAAAAAAGTTTGAGCCACTCGCGTTACTCGTCCTGTTCCGTTGCAAGTTCCGCAATTCTTAAAGGTAACACCTTCGGCATTAACCAATTTGTTGACTTTAATTTTTTTCTTGACTCCAGTAGAAATCTCCTCCAAAGTCAGTTTCATTTTAACACGAAGATTAGTTCCACGCACGACACGCGAACCACCTCTAGAACCGCCAAAACTTCCACCAAATCCACCACCACCAAAAATATCGCCGAACTGGGAGAAGATATCGTTCATATCCATTCCATCAAAACCCGAAGAACCTCCTAAACCAGCGTGTCCGAAACGGTCGTATTTAGATTTTTTTTCTTGATTGGAAAGCACTTCGTATGCTTCAGCTGCTTCTTTAAACTTTGCTTCGGCCCCTTTATCATCTGGGTTTTTATCTGGATGAAACTGAATAGCTAATTTCCGATAAGCCTTCTTGATTTCAGCCTCAGACGCAGCTCTTGAAACGCCTAATACGTCGTAATAATCTCTTTTTTCACTCATGGGTATTCCTTATTGACCAACGATAACTTTAGCGAAACGAATAACTTTATCATTTAAATAATATCCCTTTTCTACGGCATCTACAACTTTACCTTTCATATCTTCCGATGGAGCTGGAACATTCGCTATCGCCTCATGAATTTCACTGTCAAAAGCCATTCCTGTGCTTTCCATTTGCTTAACGCCCTTTGCATCTAACAGGTGTTTGAATTTGGTATAAATCAATTGGAAACCTTCTTTCAAGGCTGTAGGATCTACTATATTTTGATTGTTGTCAATTGCTCGCTCAAAATCATCCATCACTGGTAACATGTCCTTCAGCACACCTTCGCTGGCGTAACTCAACAAATCAACTTTTTCTTTATTGGTTCTTTTTCTGAAATTTTCAAACTCAGCATACAAGCGAATAAACTTATCGTTTGATTCTTTTAGCTGGTCCTCTAAACTAGGTTCTGTAGATTTAGATTCTTCAACTATTGTTTCATTCTCGTTTGTTGGATTTTCAACTTGATTCTCGTTCAATTCTTCTGAGCTTGTATCCTGTTTTTTTGACATGGCAATTTTTTATTTTTCAGTTTGCAAAGATACTGCCATTCCATAAAAAAGGACACTATGTCATAATATATTTAGTGAACTTGAAAACTTGTCATAAAAAAATCCCGAACTGTCATACAATTCGGGATTTAAAAATCTTTGTCTATAGCTTATGGTTTCGGTCTCAACGCTCCAGCACCACGCGTAGAAAGAATCAAATCTGCCTCAGCAATTGTAATTCTATTCCCTTTGTAATAGGCGGTTATAAAAGCATCCACCAAACCATTACTTTTCGCAGCCTCTAATTTTGGTCTAGCCTCATCCACTGAATGAAAAATACCTGAGAAATAACGTGTTGTTCCATCCTCAATTTTCATTCTATAAAGCGGTGTAATACCTTTCCAATACGGTTCAGGGATTTGTGCAGAGAACACACCTAGCTGAACTGTATAGAACAATCCCATTGCTGGATCTGTATCATCAAGTAATTGCTCAGCTTTTAAAGTCGGTTCAACTGTTTGTCCTTTTGTATTAACTGTTGCTCCTTCTTTCGATTCTGGTTCAATGTCTAAGTAGTTTGCAACACCGTCATTATCGTCGTCTTGCATTTTCTTTTCTATTGCTTTCAAATCTTGACCCAATAAATCAACATCGCCTTTCGTATTTTCTAAATCTGCCTCTAAAGCTTCAATTCGTTTCAACAAATCATCACCTTCAAATTTCCAATCCATGTGCTCCTCATTTTTGCCCAAGTAAATAGTCGCACCTATTGTAGCAGTTCCGAAATATGAATCAAATCCAGGACGTCCAGCCAATTTTGTTTGGAAATCAAAAGTTCTTTGTTGCAATAATGAACCGTAAATAGATAAATCAGCCGTGATCGCAACTCGTTTATGCACTCTGAAAATTGGGGTAATACCCATTACTGCATAACCAATGTTGTCAATACCACTTATTTTATTTGTTGCTGAAATATCTGTCAACATTCCGTATCCAGCGCCTCCATGAAACAATAGGGTATGCTTTTTCGTCCACTCTTCGTAATTGCAAATACGACCTATATTAAGCACACCTTGAATTCCGAATTTAATCAATTGTGAATCATGTTTTTCTGTTCCAACATCCAAAGTTTTGAATGAACTGAAACGGTCAAATTCACCACCGAATTTAATTCCAATTTTACTATTGAACATATAACGAACACCTGCATTTACATTCAACAATTCTGCAAATGGATAATTAAAGGATGGCGATTCTATCCCCATTGTTTTATTAAATCCTGCGGCAAAATCTACGGACCAACGATTATAGTTGGATAATTGAGCACTCGAAAGACCCGCAAATAATAGCGAAAACGTAAGCGCAATAATATTTAACTTTCTCTTCATAACTGGGCAAATGTAGCTGATAATTATTAATTTAACATAATTTCTAATTAACAAATGTATAAAAAAATCTTGTTAATCTCTCTTTTTCAGGTTGTCACGCAATGATTTTTGCAAACCCTCACCTCTAAGCTCAGATCCCTGTGCAACAATATTTCCTTTTCCATCCAACAAAAAAGCTGTCGGTATACTTCTTACTTGATAAAGCTGAGAAGCTTTTCCTTGGTCATCAATAACATGGGATGTCCAAATGAGTCCATCGGAAATTATTGCTTCTTTCCATTTATCTTGAGCTCTATCCAAACTGACAGAATAGATCTCAAAACCTTTTGCGTTTTTAAATTTCTTATCTTTAAACTCCAAATAGGCTTCCACTACATTGGGATTTTCTTTTCGGCATGGACCACACCAAGAAGCCCAAAAGTCAATTAATACCATCTTGCCTTTCAAAGAACTTAGTTTAATCAATTCTCCATTTTGTCCTTTTAATTCAATTTCTTGTGCCTTTTCGATTTTATCATCTTTTGAAAAAGCGAATGATATAATAACCAGAAGAGTCAATAAAATTATCTTTTTCATAGTTTCTATTTTAAACGTTTAATATCTGCACCCAAATTGTTCAATCGAATATCTATGTCTTGATACCCACGATCAATTTGTTCGATATTGTGAATGACACTTTTACCCTTAGCTGAAAGAGCTGCTATCAACAAAGAAACACCTGCTCGAATATCCGGTGAAGTCATCTGAATTCCTTTTAAACTGTGTTTCCTATTCATCCCTATCACAGTTGCTCTATGTGGATCACACAAAATTATTTGAGCACCCATGTCGATCAATTTGTCAACAAAAAACAAACGTGATTCAAACATCTTCTGATGTATCAACACGCTTCCTTTGGCTTGTGTAGCAACGACAAGAATTATCGAAAGTAAATCAGGTGTAAATCCAGGCCAAGGCGCATCAGAAATAGTCAAAATAGAACCATCGATAAAGGTATCAATTTCATATTCCTCTTGTGCTGGAACAAAAATATCGTCGCCTCTACGTTCTAACTTAATCCCCATTTTCCTGAAAACCGTCGGAATTATACCCAAGTTTTCGTAGCTCACGTCTTTGATGGTTATTTCGGATTTCGTCATGGCCGCTAAACCAATGAAACTTCCGATTTCAATCATATCCGGTAAAATTCGGTGAAAGCATCCTTTTAATTCTTTCACGCCGTCAATATGAAGCATGTTAGAACCAATACCCGTGATTTTTGCGCCCATGCTGTTTAACATTTTGCATAATTGCTGCAAATATGGTTCACAAGCCGCGTTATAAATTGTTGTTTTTCCTTCGGCCAAAACTGCAGCCATAACCACATTGGCGGTTCCTGTCACCGATGCCTCATCCAAATGAATGTATGCACCTTTCAATTTTTTTGCTTCGACAGAATAGAAATGCTCTCCTCCGTCATAATTGAACTTTGCACCCAACTTTTCAAATCCTTCGAAATGCGTATCTAAACGTCTCCGGCCAATTTTATCACCGCCTGGTTTTGGAATATATCCTCTCCCATAACGCGCTAATAAAGGACCAACAATCATGATGGAACCTCTCAAAGAACCGGCCCGTGTTTTAAAATCTTCGGTATCAAAATAGGCTAAATCAATATCTTTCGCTTGAAAAACAAAGGTGCCTTTTTCGACTTTTTCAGTCTTAACACCCATGGTTTGCAGGAGATTAATCAACTTATTTACATCAATAATATCTGGGAGGTTGGAAATAGTAATTTTTTCTTCCGTCAACAAAACTGCGCATAAAATTTGCAAGGCCTCGTTTTTCGCCCCTTGAGGTATTAATTCTCCTTTGAGCGATTTTCCACCGGTAATTTCAAATGAAGCCATTTAGTATCTTTTTTTCTTTTTGAATTTGCTGTTATTATTGGAATTTACATTTGTATTCGTATTCGTATTCCTTTTGTTTTTGTTTTGATTGGTTTTACTATTAACCGTCGTCTTCGGACCAATCGCTTTCAAAACTTGATTTGTGCTAATCAATTCATCTGGATTTTCAATCAGAAGCGCTCCTCCTGAAAGTTCGGATAGTTGGTTTGCTATGACGTGATTCTCGACAGTGTCATTATTATAAGCCAAAAATTGAAGTTTCATGAAATTCCCCATCGTTTTCTGAAGAAATTCTTTTTCGTCTGTTTCTGTTAACTCTTTGGCTTGGGTCAAGATTTTTTGAGTGTACTTGCCATAATGTCCATAACGAATCTTTCCCTTAGGATATTCCATTATCCCTGGCTTCTCTGCTAAAACTTCGCGTTGAGGTAATTCATAAGGAGAATCAACATCTAAATTAAAATCTGACATAACGAATAGATGTGTCCAAAGTTTATGGCGATAATCATCTTCATCTCTCAAATGAGGATTTAACTGTCCCATAACTTCGATTATAGCTTGCGCTGCACGATTGCGTTCATCGCGGTCACCCAACTCCATTGCGTGGGCTATCATATTTTGTACGTTACGACCATATTCAGGAAGAATAAGGTGGTTTCGTGTTGTATTGTATTCCATTAAAAAAGTGTTGTTTGAAATTGAATCTGTGATTCTTGATTTCAAAAATAGTAAAAATAAAAAGAAGCTAGGTGAGCTTTTGTGTTATGTATTTCTTAACGCATCAAGTTAATAAAGCCAGCACCTTCAATTGTTTGGTTTCTCCAAGTCTTAACAACCGCTTTGTAAGTGTATGTATCGTTGTTCTGCAGAACCGTTTTATAGTAACCATCCCAACCAACTTCTATATCCGTAGATTCAAAAACTAATTCACCCCAGCGATTATATATTTGGAAATAAATAACTTCTTTAATTCCCCATCCTTCTAAATAAATAATATCATTCACTCCATCACCATTGGGTGTGAAGGTTGTAGGAACATCTATGTGTGTATCTGGAAAAATGTTAATAATGAAAGTGCCGTTGGCTTGCGAACAACCTAGAATGTCTGTCATTATAACCGTATACGTTATATCCTCCAAACCTTGATGTATGGGGTAAGAACAATCTAAGCATGAAAGACCTATATCTGGCGTCCAAACAAATTGTATGAACCCATTTTGATTATCAATTGGTAAAGTTGCAAAATCACCCACAACAATAGTTGTATCCCAATAAATATCCTCCAAATCTTGAATTACATAGACTGTTGCCGTATCGTTTTTCGAACAATCGGAAATGGTGTCTAAAACAGAAATAATATATTCGATTGTTGATGGAATATTCACCGTTGGATTAGGAATATTTGGATTACTCAAACCTGTACTTGGCGTCCAAACATACGTTTGATTCGGTGCCAAACTGTCTATATTCAATTGTCCGAAGTCACCAAAACAAATCGTATCATTAACGGCGTTATAAGATGGTCTATTGAATACGATAATTTGTTTTACAACGGTATCTCGACATCCATATTGAAGATTGAATACATCTAGATATATTTCAAAAGTATCTGAATACGTATAATTTTGAGTGAAATTTGGTCCAGTTAAAGTTGAGGTATTACCATTTCCAAAATTCCAATTGAAAACATCAGCATTCAAAGACGTATTGGTAATGAAAAGTTGTTCACCTAAACATAGCGTTGTGTCCAATTCACCATTTCGTTCAAAATCGGCAATCACCTCTCGGATAAAAACAGGTTTCTCAACCGTCACAGGACATGCACCTCCTGAACCATAAACCGTCAATTTTGCAACCGTTTGTCCAGATGGTGGAATAAAGTTATAGTTATGAGAAACTGGGCTAATGTCGGTGTCATTACTACCATCACCGAAATCCCATGAATAACCGCCAACTTGTGTAGTGTCAACTAAGGTAAATTGGATTGGATCGCCCAAGCAAATGTAATTGGTGTCCATTACAAAGTCTCCATCAGGACCAATGATTGTGAATGATTTGATGATCGTGTCCTTACAACCATAAGATGTTTGAACAATAAGCTGTGCAGTGTACGACCCCGTATTGAATACAAAAGAAGGATTCGGTGCTGAACTCGTTAAATTGTTGCTAAAAGTCCAATTATTGAAAACAACTGGTGAAGGTCCAGAACTTTGGCTTGTAAAATTAATTTGTTGTGGATTACAAAGCGCCGGTAAAGAATCCACATCGGTTATGTAATTCGCCAATGGAAAACCTTGTACATCAATATTTAGCATGCTTGAATCTACGCAGCCCGATCCATTTTCGGTATAGGTAACCCAAACTTGAAGTGTGGTATCATTTGGATAGGAATAACTAGGGTTTTGTTGATTTGAGGTTCCTCCATCGCCAAAGTCCCATGAAAAAGTAAGATTCGAACCTTGCGCTGTAAAATCTGAAGCGAAGAATTGCACACTTTCACCAGCGCACAAATGTCCATTGAATGGATTCATCGATACGTTACTTACAACATTATAAAACGAAAATTCTTTCACAATGGTGTCTGTACAGCCGTTTATGTCTGTAGTAACCAATTGGGTAAACGTCGGATTAGGTAAAAAATTTGGTAAAGTATGTGATGGATTTTGAACGCCATATAGAGCACTATCAGGCATTATCCATTCCCAACTTGCTATTGGAGCATCGGCAGTGGATAAATCAGCAAAAGTCACACTTGCAGGAGCACATACTACACTATCATTTACCGAAAAATTAGCTTGTACATTGAATACTTGAAAATTTGTTGTGGCAGTATCCGTACAACCGTTGATATCTGTTACCACTAAGGTTACATTTTGCGTACCCGAGGTAGCAAAATCAAACAATTCGTTTGGATTGTCAGTAGTAACAGGTCGAACTCCAGGTTCAGAAAAAATCCATTTGTATCCTCTGCTACAAGCCGTATTCACATCGGTTGAAGTTGCTGCACTAAAGGGAGTATCCGTATTACCACAAACTATGCTCGGTATCCCAAAGTCAGCATGGATTTTACGCACATAAATTAATGTTGAGTCTATAGAGATTGGGCAACCAGATGTACTATTCACCGCTGTCATGGATACATAGTAATCACCGGTATTCGCATAAGTATGCAAAGGATCTGGCTGAGTAGATGTATTTCCATCTCCAAAATCCCATTGAAATGAAGTGAATCCCTGACTTTGATTAAAAAATTGGAAATCCATAGTATCTGTGCAGTAGTAAAGCCAATCGAAACCTGCTATTGGCCCATTTACCGTTACAGCATCTGACAGGGTGAAAGAACTCTGACATCCATTGTAAAGTGCCGTTAAAGTGATGTCAAAAACACCTACTGAATCATCGAAAACAAAAGTACCACTCGGATTTTGAAAACAATCCGAAAGAATTTCGCCATCTGAAGAATAATGCCAAGCATCAATATTGGATTGATCAACGGTCAAGTTTGTCATGGTGACCGACTCACCGGGACAAATAACAGAGGGGCTAATTGAAAAATTGAGTGGAACCAAATCACCAACTTCTATCCATATCGTATCGGAAATATCTACGCAACCGAGCGAGCTCGTGACTGTCAAAACTACTGGATACGTTCCTGGATTGTTATAAACATGAGAATTGGCTGCAGTCGGCGAAGTAAAAGTTGCATTTGTACCATCTCCATAATCATAAAAATAGGAAGTAATCGGATAAGTGGAGAGTGAGGAATCAGAGAATTCAATGGTTAATGGTGCGCAGCCATAATGTTTGTTCGGCATAAACCGGCCAAATACCCAATGTAAAGTATCTGCAAAAAAGACAGTATCAGAACATCCACCAGAGGTGGTGTAAACTAAAAAGCCTTCTAATAATTTGGGTTTTCTGCGTTTGTAATATGTTGAATCCCAAATATGATATTCAACCGTTGGATTCGCCGTGTAAAAAGTATCAGCAAGTTCAAATACCCATTCATAATTAACAATGTTAGCCGTAGTAGTTGCTGTGTATGTAAAAATGGCATTGGTGTCACATTGCGGATTGGGCACCGCACTTACGGTTACAACTGGGTCCTCAACGAAAATAATTCGTGTTGTATCGTCACTGCACGCTCCGTTGGCCGCACTTATCGTCAATGTAACAGTTTGAGGTCCAGGAGCGATAAATGAATTAAAAGGTGACGTTAAATTTGAATTTGGGAAAATCGCATTCGGTCCAAAAGTCCATGATGGAATTCCTGCTGAACCATTGCTTACAAATTGAACTGTATCATTTATGCATAGCGTATCGGGTATAAGAAAAGAAGCCGTTGGCCCACCAATCGTTATCGGTTTGGAATTGGTTTTAACACACCCATTTGTGTCGGTAATTGTCAAAGAAGCAATGAAATTTCCAAGGGTATTATAAACTTGGGGTGGCGGATTCACACCGGTTGAAGTATTTCCATTTCCCAAATCCCAAGCGTAAGTCATTGGTATACCGTTGTTGGACGTTGTATTTGTGAATGTAACATTCAATGGTGCTGTGCAAGAAAAAGCTGGATTTGGATTCGTAATAAAATTCACATTCGGGTTAGAAACACCAACAAAATTTGGATAGGTGACTGTATTATTACAAGAAGGAGTGTTTGTAACGATTCCAATGGAAACCCCAAAGGATCCTTGCGTTAAATAGGTGAAGTTTACATTCTGACCACTGCCGCTTGAACCTTGACCAAATGTCCAAGAATAATTGTTCACTGTTACTCCGGAAGGTAAAGTAACATTGGCCGTCAAACTTACGGGCAATGGCAAACATCCACCAGTGGCACTATTGGCTGTTATCGTCGGAACAGGTTTGGCGAATACATTTATCGTCATTGTTCCAACAACTGGTCCAGAAGGTGTATTTTTGAATTCAACATTATACGTTCCAGGTGTAATGAAAGTATTGGAAGGATTTTGTAAATTTGAGCTGGCGCCGTCCATGAAATCCCAATAATAGGTAGTTGCACCAGCAGGAGCGGTAAAATTTACGCTCAGAGGCACGCAACCTTGAGCGATATTTGACGTCTGAGAATAAAGCTCTGATGGAACGAACACAGAAAACAAAGCTGCTAAAAAGATAAGTTTTTTCTTAAGTACTTTAGTTTTTTGTTTCATCAACACTTTGACTTTGTTTAGGTTATAAGCTAAAACGATTACGAATATGCAAATTAAAATTAACAGATCGATATCCAAATACATATACATGACGTTGTTTGTATGCGGAATGGTTGCCTCGACATTTGCACAAGATAAAAAAAGACTGCCGTGTGTAGATAAGAAATTTTCAATTGTTGCACACATTTTCAAGGATAGTTTAGGAAATTACGCCGCTACTGAACCTGCCATAAACGCTTCCATTGCCGGTGTTAATGGCTATTTTGACTCCATTTGTATAACTTTTCAAGTATGTGAATTTCAGTACCATGATAATTTCACCTACACCCGACACAATTCCGATGAAGAATGGGATGAAATGCAAAATTTATATCATGTTAAAAATCGAATCAATATATTCTATGTAGATTCAATAGAAGTTCCAGAAGGTGCAGCTGGTTATGCTGGTTTGGGAGATATCACCAATTTAAATGGTGGTGGAATTGTTATCATGGGAAGCGGTGGAGTTGGCGTCCATGCACATGAAATGGGACACTATTTTGGTTTAGAGCACACCTTCATGGGTGCGCAAACAAATGAACTTGTAGATGGGTCTAATTCGACAACGGCAGCAGATGGTTTCACAGACACACCTGCTGACCCATATGTTTTTCCTAATGATATGTCACTATATGTGGATGGTTGTCGTTTTATTTCTATGTTGACAGATGCCAATGGCGATTTTTATGATCCAATCGTGGGTAACATCATGTCCTATTATCCTTGTACATGCAGTTTTACTTGTCAACAATATTTGAAAATGGCTGAAACCGCCACAAGTATGCCTCAAATGTGGTAGAAAAATGATAAAAAAAACACTAACATATCTATTCATTTTCCTTTCACTTTGCGGATGGACGCAAGATTTACATTTATCCCAATTTTATACCGCAGACCAATTTTTGAATCCAGCCATGATGGGATCGCACAGCGGAGATTTGCGCGTGACGGCAAATTACAGAAATCAGTGGAGACAAATTAATGGTGCTCCATTAACAACAGGAATGGTGGCTTTCGATAAAGCTTTTCATTATTATTCACATGAAATTGACGGGGGTATTTTCTATACTCGAGATCAATTTTCAGGCTTTCAAACCATAACCAATAAAATATTTCTCACTGGTGCTTATGGGTACGATTGGCTGTCGAGTCATTGGCGAGGTGGTGTTCAGTTTGGAGTAGTAACCAATAGCACGGACCTTTCCACTCAAACCTTCCCTTCCCAATGGGACTATCCGAATGGAACATTTAACCAAAGCATATACAATGGTGAAGAAAATATTCGAGCTTCTCAAATGTATTTAGATGTGAATATGGGAGCCACTTGGTCCAAAAAATTTGCTCAATTTAATTTGTTGGCTGGTTTGGCTGTAAATCATTTAAATCGTCCGAAAGACACCTATTTTAGCCAAGTTTTTGAGCGCCGAAAAATGCGAGGTGTTTTTCATACCCAAGCTGAGGTTCCTTTGAATGATAAATATCAATTGGAACCAAAAATCATGTGGATGTGGACGGCCAAAGCCCAAGAATATTTGTTCGGGAGTAATGTCCGCTACAAGACAGGAAATACTGTAATTCCAAATGTATATGGCGGCTTGTTTTATCGTCATGGGATAAAAAGAACCTTTGACGCCATCTATCCTGTTTTTGGTGTTACCTACAAAAAATTCGATTTTGGTGTTAGCTACGATGTCAATCTTTCCGGATTGAGTAAGGGTATTAAACGGGTTAAAACGCTTGAACTATCACTCGTCTATACTGCGCCGAGCAGTAAAGTGAAATATAAAATCATACCTTGTGATAGATATTAGACTCAAAACCTTTTTTGGTGCGTTTCTCTGCTTAATATTCTTAAGTTCAGCACAATATAGTTTTGGACAAGAAGTAGATCCTTCAGAATTACTTCAGGAAAAAAATGGGAAAACTTGGCGATTGGCAGCAGATGCGAAACGCACGAACAATAACTATTTGGCGCTGAATTATTTCGAACAGTTGTACGCCAAAGACAGCACCAATAGTAATCTTCTTTTGGAAATGGCGGAATTGTATCGCTTGACCAAAAACTACAAAAAAACGGAGCTTTTCTATGATAAAATTGTGAAGTCTAAAGTCGGAGGACGTCATCCAGAAGCTCTTTTTTATTTAGGACAAGCGCAAAAAAATAACGGAAAATACAATGAGGCGAAAGTGACTTTCGGAAAGTTGAAAAAAGAACTTTCTTCGATCAACGATCCGGTTATGGCTAAATTGTATAAAACTGAATTAGCGGGATGTGATCTCGCCCTGAATCCGCCTGAAGATAAAGTACAAACCCAAACACTTGGTGATAAGGTTAACGAACCACATATTGATTTCTCTCCTATTCCTTTAACGGACGATAAAATCATATTCGGAAGCTACAAAGAGGATAAAGAACGTGTTTATGAATTAAACGATACCGTTCCGTTGGATATAGACAAAAGAAAATTCTACATCGCTGAAAAACAAGGCGATACATGGAAGCGAGTAAGTACTTACCCCGGACCTTTCAACGATGAAACCATGGATGTGGCTAACGGTTGTTTTTCTTTAGATAGTTCGCGTTTTTATTTCACGAAATGCGAACCCAACTGGCAATATAACATGGTATGTAGCATTTACGAGTCAAGGCTAAAAAATGGCAAGTGGAGTGACCCAGAAAAACTGAATGAATTGGTCAATATGCCCAACTTCACATCTTCTCATCCTACTATGGGTAGAGAATCGAGAAGAAACAATGAAGTATTGTATTTCGTTTCCAATCGTGAAGGAAGTAAAGGCGGAACAGACATTTGGTTCTCTGAATTTGATAGTCGTAAAAAAACCTTCAAAAAACCAAGAAATGCAGGATCAAGAATCAATACCGTGGGCAATGAAATGACACCTTTTTACGATATTCAATCCAAAACTTTGTATTATGCTACTAACGGTTTGCCGACAATAGGTGGTTTGGATATTTATACTGTTGTTGGGGAGGCCAGTAAATGGGAAACGCCCGTTTGGGGTGGAACAGGTTTGAATTCCTCCGCTGATGATTTAGACTTTGCTTTGAAACCTTCCAACAGAGGTGGTTTTTTTGTCAGCAATCGAGTTGGTGGTGAATCCTTATATCATCCAACTTGCTGTGATGACATTTATGAATTTGAGTACAACGAATTTATCTCTATAACCTGTAAATTATGCGTTTATGGTCCGAACAAAGAATTATTAAATGGCGACGCAACCGTAAACGTTTTTATCCGAGATTCTAGCGGAAGACTTCTGGTTACCACAAAAACAATGGCTGATATTTGTACCAATTTCCCTTTACGTCCAGGCAAAAAGTATGAATTCGAAATTAAAAAGGACGGTTACTTCCCCGGAAGTGGAAAGGTTTCAACGGAAGGAATCATTAAATCCACTGAACTAAAAGAAGAAGTTATTCTTGAAAAAATTCCGGCTGATCCCATTATCATTGGAAATATCCGTTATGATTTCGACAGTCCAAATTTAACGGCCGATTCCAAAAACATTTTGGATACCACTTTACTCGTTCTATTCCAGAAATATCCGAATGTGAAAATTGAAATTCGTGCGCATACGGATAGCAAAGGAACAGACGAATACAACATGCGTTTATCACAAAAACGTGCGGAAAGCGTAGTTCGTTATCTAAAATCCAAAGGAATTCCTGAAAGTCAAATGCTAGCAAAAGGGTACGGCGAAACTTTACCGCTTGTGCCGAATGAAACACCAGACGGAAAGGATGATCCAAAAGGACGCGAGAAAAACCGTCGAACGGAATTCAAAATTCTTGGTGAAATCGAACAGGAAATCATCAACATTGATGAAGATGAGGATGAAGACGAGGTAGAATAGTTTTTGAAAAAATAGGACCAACTTAACATTCATCGTTTATTCTCCATTCACAGGTTCATTTCTCATTTCTTTCAATAAATCATTGCCATACTGCTAACTCCATTAAATTTGTAATCAAATAAATTTCCATGGAGTGTATTAGCGTGTTTGACATGTTGAAAATTGGAGTTGGACCTTCGAGTTCGCATACTTTGGGTCCTTGGCGCGCAGCCATGCGTTTCTTGGATAAATTGGCCTTGGATCATAACATTTCGCAACTCACGAAAATCAAAATCGAACTTTACGGTTCGCTTTCATTGACGGGCAAGGGACACGCTACAGATATTGCAGTAGTGATGGGTTTGTGCGGAAATGACCCAACCACCTACCCTGTTGAAAATATTCAGGGTGATATTGACTCCATTAAAAAGATGAAAAAACTGCCCATCAGCGGTTTGCAATATGTTGATTTTGATTGGGATAAAGACATCGTATTTCACCAAACTTTTTTGCCTTTTCATCCCAACGGGATGTCTATTTCTGCAACAATTTCAGACAAAAAAGTAAAAGAAACCTATTATTCCATTGGTGGGGGATTCGTCGTTCAAGAAGACAGAAAACGAGCTAAAAAGAAGCAAGTCATCTTTCAAACCTTTCCATTTCCTATAGAAAAAGGATCAGAACTACTCGCTATCTGTAAAAATGAAAATAAAAAAATCAATGAAGTCGTTTTGGAAAATGAGCGTTCCTTGCGCAGTGATGCTGAAATAGACAAAGGTTTAAAAACCATCTGGAATGTCATGTTGGATTCTATGTACACAGGTTGCCATACCGAAGGGGTTTTGCCTGGTGGATTGGAAGTGAACCGACGAGCATATAGCATGCATGAAAAACTAATTGGTGATCGTAGCTACAAATCCCAAGATGAATGGGTTGAAAGTATACGAAACACAACGGTTGCTTTTCGTGAAATACTGAAATGGGTGTCCTGTTATGCCTTGGCTGTCAATGAAGTAAATGCCTCTCTTGGTAGAATCGTCACCGCTCCAACGAACGGAAGTGCAGGTGTTATCCCAGCGGTTTTGATGTATTATTTAACAATAGAAAATCACAAAGGCGATTTCAATCATATCAAAGAGTTTTTGCTCGTCGCTGGCGAAATTGGCAGCATTTTCAAAAAAGGCGCGACCATTTCTGCTGCTATGGGTGGATGTCAGGCCGAAATTGGCGTAAGCTCTGCTATGGCTGCTGGTGCTTTAACATCACTTTTAGGGGGAAGTCCTGAACAGATATTAATGGCGGCTGAAATAGCGATGGAACATCATTTGGGATTGACCTGTGACCCTATCGGTGGTTTGGTCCAAATTCCTTGCATAGAACGCAACGCAATGGGCGCCATCAAAGCCATTAACGCAGCTGAATTAGCTCTGGACGGCGATGCTTCAAAAGCAAAAGTTTCACTGGATAGTGTAGTGCAAACGATGTGGGAAACCGCGCAAGATATGAGTTCTCGTTACAAAGAAACTTCACAAGGTGGATTGGCTGTTAACGTTGGAATGTCGGATTGTTAGAAAAAGGAATGTAACGTTTAATTTCTTTTGCTATTATGTATTTAACCCATAATTGAATCTATGAAAACACTTCTTCTCGCATTGTCCATTTTATTTTCAGGATTAGTTTCTGCTCAATTTACCTACACACTTCGCATTAAAAACTTGCGCAATGCTGTTATGCCTGGTGTAGAAGTTACGGCAGAAAACGTTGAAAAAAATATCATTTTAAAAGCAACAACCAATGCCGAAGGAAAAGCTGTTTTCCAATTGGTTGAGGCGGGTACTTATACCTTCAGTTTCCTGGAAATGAAAAATGTAGCAACTGCGGAAGTTGAAGAAGGATACTTTGGAACTTTTTCACGCACTGTTGCTTATGACCCAAAAGGCGAAATGGCGGAAAAACCGAGGATGAACCGAACGGGTATTGCTTTTAAATCGGTTCCGGGTCAGCAATTGAGAGGAGAAAAGTTCATGGCCAAGGTGAGTATGACCATAAAAGAGTTGAAAGGAAATCCAGTACCGAATATTGAACTAGCCATGGTTTCTGAAAAGGACAAAACTAAATACACCGGAAAAACGAATTCCATCGGTCAAGCCATTTTTTACGTGCCAAGCGGTCAGAACTACGAAATTGATGTTGCCCAACTTGAAGCTATAGATATGCTTGATATTCAATACTTTGAACAGATTGAATTGACAAAAGTTGTTCATTATGAAAAAGCAAAAGTGCAAGAAAGAGTCAAAGGAGATACCATTTTCCAAAATTCTATAGCCAATACGAAAGGTTCTACCACGCACAACCTTTTCACTTTACAACTCAATAATTTTGCTGGGGAACCACTGTCTGATGAACCTGTTTATATGAAAGCCATGAACAGCAATCGTGTTTATGCAGGAACGACAAATGCAAAAGGTTCATGTTCATTTATGTTGGAAAAAGGCGCAGACTATATTTTGAATTTAAAATACGAAAGCAATTTAATCGTCGTTGAAGTGCCCGTTACAAGAGGATTTGGAACAGAAAGTGCTACAAGAAGATACCGAGGTTCGAAAGAGATTGAGCGAATACTCGCCGAACAAAAAGCAGAAATGGAACGATTGGCAGAGCAGGCCCGATTAGAAGCTTTGAGACCAAAACCAGGCGACAAAGATTATCCGATAACCTTCCGGGAAACACCAGTTGAAGCCATCACGAAAGCGCCTGACAATTATTTAACAAAAACGCCTGAAGGTTATAATATTGATTTTGATGCCGCTGGACCTGCTGGAACACCAACGGTTATCGGTGATGCCATGTATTCTCAAGCCGGCATGTATTCCTCAGATTATTATTGCTTGAACGCCACTTCTGGAAAATTCATTTGGGGAATGGAATTGGGTGAATCTGGAATTTCGCCTGCGGTTTATCACAAAGGGGTGCTTTTGATTAATACCGCTTCTTGTTCGCTTTATGCGATTGATGCCATTACAGGTAAATTATTGTGGAGCAAATGGTTGGCTGGATATGTATATTCTACTCCTTCCGCAGATGACAATAGCGTTTATGTTGTTTACAAACACGGCGGATCACCAGTGGTGGTTAGTTTTGATTTGCGAACAGGGAAATTGAATTGGTTGGAACGAGTTGACGATGAAGCTATTGCTTGTCCAATTGTTAATGGAAATGAGGTGCATGTCGCATCACAAAGTGGATTGTATACCGTTTACGACAAACAAACAGGAAAAAATCTGAAGACTATTTCAACTTATAAAATGGTTTCATCTCCAACGCTGACTGATGATAAAATTTTCATAACGGCAGAAATTGGTGGTCAGGAACAGCTCATTGTTTTGAACCGTAAAACATTTGTATTGGACAAGAAATACCCTACTAAAATGAATTCTTTGAGAATTTCTGGTCAACGAAATGTAGATGAAACGAATCAGATGAATTTCAACGGCTCTCATCCTGTTGTTTATAAAAACGAAATTGTGATTGTCACGGATGCTACAAGTATCATGGCATTTGATGTTCAATCCGAAAAAATGCTTTGGCAACAATCCATAAATACAAATTCTGACCAATTGCCTATAATTTCGAACGGAAAAGTAATTATAACTTCAAATACGGGCGACGTAATGTCTTATGACCTCAAAACTGGAGCACCAAAACTCGTTAAAAAAGTAAGTGGAAAAATGGAAGGTCAGCCCATAGCTCGCAATGGTTTGCTGTACATCGCAACAGGTGGAATTATTTCAGTCATCAAAACCGTTCAAAAATTTGAATGGAACCAATGGAACAAGGATGCTAGTCACAATACGGTTTTTGATTGATGATTTTAATTATTGAAGAAAGTCGAAATTCTAAAAAATAAATTGAGATTGAGTGTTGGCGATGACACAAATCCAGAAAATAGCACTTTTGATATAACGACTTTCCGTGGAAGCGATTTTCTCATTCGGAAATTGTATTTTTAATCATTGAATTAGTCATGAAAACACCAATATTTAGCACCAACAAATCCCTTCTCGATCTGAACTTTATCCATGAGTTTATTTCAAACAGCTATTGGGCAAAAGATCGAACAAAGGAAACCATGCAAGTCTGCATAGACAATTCACTGTGTTTTGGGGTGTATCTTGGAGAAAAACAAATTGGATTTGCACGTGTTTTGACAGATTACGGTCAATTTGCTTATGTAATGGATGTTTTCATAGCGCCCAATTTTCAAGGAAAAGGATATGCGTTGGAACTGATGCAATTCATTTTAGCGCATGAAACTTTGCAAAATGTAAAAATCTGGCGATTGGCTTCTCTTGATGCACGCGGTTTGTATGAAAAAGTTGGATTCACCGCCTTAGCGAATCCAGAAACGATGATGGAATTATTGAAATAAAATCGTGCATTCCAGTCCTAAACCTAAAACCGTCACACCAAAACATTCCCTTATATTTGTCTACTCATGTATCTGATAGCTTGAAAGACATTTTACTCATAACGCCTCCGTTCACACAATTGAACACGCCCTACCCTGCAACGGCCTATTTGAAAGGGTTTTTGAATACCAAAAAGATTGCCTCCCATCAAATGGATTTGGGGATAGAAGTTATTCTAGAATTATTTTCAAAGAAAACATTTACGGAACTTTTCGAATTTGCGTACCAAAACGAAACGATTCAAACGGAAAATGGTGAACGAATTTATGCCTTGAAAGATGATTATCTGAAGACTTTGGATGAAGTAGTTGCCTTTCTTCAAGGAAAAAATCAAACCCTCGCTCGGCAAATTTGTTCGGAAACTTTTTTGCCACAAGCTTCTCGTTTCAGTCAATTGGAAGATTTGGATTGGGCATTTGGCAGTATGGGTATGCAAGACAGAGCTAAGCATCTGGCGACTTTGTATTTGGAAGATTTGTCGGACTTTATTGTGGAGTGCATCGACGAAAATTTTGGTTTCAGTCGCTATGCAGAGCGTTTGGGCCGAAGCGCCAATTCTTTTGATGAACTCTATGCATATTTGCAAAATCCACCTACGCGGATCGACGAAATTAGCTTGGCTATTTTAGCGAAAAAAATGGAAACTATAGAGCCGAGATTGGTCTGTTTTTCCGTTCCTTTTCCCGGAAATTTATATGCCGCTTTTCGCTGTGCACAGTTCATCAAAACCCATTTTCCGAACACCAAAATAGCTATGGGTGGCGGTTTTCCAAATACCGAATTGCGCTCGCTCACCGATGTTCGTGTTTTTGAGTTCTTCGATTTCATCACTTTGGATGATGGCGAATTGCCTGTTGAATTACTGCATCAAGCCGTTTGTGACAAAAACAATACTTTTAAACGCACATTCCTCCTTGATAATGAATCTGTTGTCTACAAAAATGACAGCACTTTACACGACTACAAACAAAGCGAAGTAGGAACTCCTGATTATTCGGATTTGAAATTGGAGGATTACATTTCTGTGATAGAAATTGCCAATCCCATGCACAGTTTGTGGAGCGATGGCCGCTGGTTGAAGTTGACCATGGCGCACGGGTGCTACTGGGGAAAATGTACTTTTTGCGATATCTCTTTGGATTACATCAAGTTATACGAACCTATCGCGGCTAAAACTTTGGTCGACAGGATGGAACAAATGATGGCCGAAACGCGCGAAAACGGATTTCACTTCGTCGATGAAGCTGCGCCGCCGTCGCTGATGAAAGCCTTTGCTTTGGAAATTTTAAAGCGCGATTTGACCGTGACTTGGTGGACCAATATTCGTTTTGAGAAAAATTTCACGAAAGACCTGTGTGTATTGTTAAAAGCTTCGGGTTGCATCGCCGTTTCTGGCGGTTTGGAAGTCGCATCAGACCGTTTGTTGCAATTAATCGATAAAGGCGTTACGGTAGAACAAGTAGCGCAAGTCACAAGAAATTTCACCGAATCCGGTGTCATGGTTCACGCCTATTTGATGTACGGTTATCCCACACAGACCATTCAAGAAACAGTGGATAGTTTAGAAATGGTGCGCCAGTTATTCGAAATGGGTGTTTTGCAATCGGGTTTTTGGCATCAATTTGCATTGACGGCGCACAGTCCAGTTGGTTTGGCACCAGCGGAATACGGCATTGAACCACAACTCAATACGATTACTTTTGCCAATAATGACATCGATTTTACGGACCAAACGGGCATAGATCACAGTCAATTCAGCTTTGGTTTGAAAAAATCACTTTTCAATTTCATGCACGAAATTGGTTTTGATTTGCCTTTGCAAGATTGGTTTGATTTCAAAATTCCACGCACGAAAATTCATCCTGATTTTATTGCCAACTGCTTGGAAACATCGCCTATTTTTCGAGTGAAACCCAATGCGAAAATCGTGTGGTTGGGCACGACACCTTTTGCAGAAGAAACAAGCAAAACAAAACGCGGTGAAACGTGGCACAACTTGCTCCTCACCTTTCACAGCAAAATTGAACATTTCGAAATTAGCATGGAAAGAGAAACGGGGTATTGGTTACTGGAAAAATTGAATTCACTATCGGCCAAAGAAGAAAAAACTCTAATTTTCAGTCAGTTAAAAGCAGATTTTGAAACCCAATTTGAAGATTTTGAATTGTTTTGGTTTTCGAAACCGATACTGAAATTGAGGGAGAATGGACTGTTGGTTTTGTGATTGAAAAAAGAATATTTGGACTCTTTTGTGCAGAACCGCGACAAATGAAATCAAAACGTACTTAAAACAATGAAGCAAGACGATTATTTTCTCAAGCAAATTGATGTCCTAGGAAAGGTATTGAGTAGAATTTTAGGTCGTATTTTGGGATTGAAAAACGACGGTGAAATCATTGATTTAGAATTAGAAAATCAAGAATTAAAAGCTGAATTGAACGTCGATTTGAAGGAATTTCTGTCCGTTCCGAAAGAAGGTCTAGCCGATTTCCTTCGTACTGAAAAAAGAATGAAGGAAAATAACCTCGAAAAGTTTTCGGAGATCGTTTTTCTCTTAGCCATGGAAAGTCATGATTTATCCGAAAAAACTGAACTTCTGGACAGAGCTTTAAGTATTTTGGAAGATGTAGACGAAAAAAGTTCCATTTTTTCTATGGAAAGGATGAATCTCATGGACCGTATAAAAAAGGAAAAGAATACCTAACTTTTGTCCATAAATTTTACTGAACACTGCCAATTATTTGAAGAATGAACCTAAAGTCTAACATCATGTACTGTTTCAGAATAAAACCCGTTCGAATGACAGCTTACTTTTTGTACTTGAATTTGGCAATTTTGGCTTGTTTTTCTTGTCAAGAGAATAAAGAGGTTTCTGAAACTACTAAAACAACTGTTCAAATAGAAAGACCTGAAAAACCCTATTCAGAATTCATCAAAGAGATTCAGGAATTGAATGGAACTACTGTCGAAAAACAAAGTCGATTTTTTCGATTTATGAATACCGATATTCCCAATTACTGGACAGGCACGCCTTGGGATTTCAACGGGACTAGCCGCGAACCACTTAAGGGTAATATTGCTTGTGGTTATTTTGTAACAAATGTTTTAAGCGATTTTGGGATAGAATTGCGACGTGTTTATTTGGCCCAACAAGCTTCTTCTGTGATGATTAATGAACTAAGTACCGGCGAAAGTGTAAAACATTTTGTTAAAGCCAAGCAAGTGCAAGACTATTTATTATCGAGAAGTGAGCAAGAAATTTATATCGTCGGTTTGGACTTTCACACGGGCTTTGTTATCCGCGACAAAAATAGAACGTACTTTTTGCATTCCAACTATATCAATCGTTCAGGGGTGATAAAAGAAGATTTAATAACTTCGGCAGCTTTTAATGCCTCTAAATCTTTTATGATTGGGAGTTTGAGTGAAAATAAATCGCTGTTTGAATAATCAAACTCTGGCTAATACTTTCTTTTTTTCAAAGTAATTCGCACCAAATCTTTCTCTATAACTTGTTCGTCGTAGATTTTCCAATTTTGGTTCAGGTCGTACTTGCAATTAACTGTACTTAAGTGTTTTAACTTCTTCATTGTGCACAAAAAATCTTCAATGTCCAAGTATAACAATTCGGCTAATTTCGACAGTTTTTCCTTTTCTGGATGTGTAGAATCAAAAGTCATTTTAGAAAGTTCCTGTCGCAGATGACTATTGTTTACAATCCGTTCAACATGTTCCAATATATCATCAACAGTATTCTCTACTTTCCTGTTTTTGAAAAAGAATAAGCAGGCATTTAGACTGTCGACGACTTTTTTTTCTGGAAAGATAGTCATACCGTCACCAGTAAAATGATGTGTTTCAGCCGCCATAATTTCCAGCGGAAGTTTATTGCATTTAAAATTTAAATACGGGTATCCTGTTGGGGACAAGGCACTATAATCCCAAGAAAGAGTTATATAATGAACGTTTTCGAAACGGCCTCTAAACTGATTAAAAAAACCTGCAGCATTAGGATGTAAAGTCAATTCGGATAAATAAAGAGATCGTCTGTCGCCAGATTCATTTAGAATAGAATCGTCAATTTCCTTTTTTAGAGGAGATTCCGTTACACCTATTGGATATGGAATATCTTCAAGCATAGCAATTTTTAGTTAAATATAACAAATTAATCTGAAGCAATTTAATAAAGAATCTTGACAAGGTTCTGCCAAAACAAAATATTAACTAGAAGATAACGCTTTGAAATGAGGTACTTATTATTCTGAAGATTGATATTTAATAATTGACTGGCGGAAATAAATTACTTAGTTAATTCGAAAATATTCTATCTTTAAATATGAAATTTATTATCGTTTCGCTTTTGATTATTGCTTTTCTGACCAGTTGTTCAGCAGGTGATAAAAGTAATTCGACCGAAACAAAAGCTGAAAATTATTCTCATCCAAAAATGAACGGCGTAAGTCTTGAAATGCCAAGTTTACCTATTGAAAAGGACAAAATCATTGAATTGACAAAAGTGAATGCGGAGTGGGCAGCGATGATACCCTATGGTTACACAGAAAGAAACGAGGCGGAAGTTAATTTCAATTATTCTGGGCCTTGGTGGGGAGAAAGTTTGAACGGTACGCGTGAATGTATAAAAATGGCTCAAGAATCTGGACTGAAAATCATGCTCAAACCCCATGTTTGGGTGGTTGGACAAGGCTGGCCTGGTGATTTTGATCTACAAAGCGAAGCAGATTGGTTAAAATGGGAAAAAACGTATCGAGAATACATCATTGCTTGTGCACATTTGGCTGATTCGACGGAAGTTGACTTATTTTGTGTAGGAACTGAATACAGAAAAGCTGTCGTTAAAAGACTGGAATTTTGGAGAGAATTGATCAAAGAAGTCAAAACAATATACAAAGGACCGATTACCTATGCTGCCAACTGGGACAATTATCACAATGTGCATTTTTGGGATCAATTGGATATCATTGGGATAGATGCTTATTTCCCTTTATCCAGTTCCGCAAAACCAAGTTTGGAAGAGCTGAAAAAAAACTGGAAACCCATCGTAAAAAAACTAGAAAAATATTCCTTGAAACAGAAAAAGAAAATCCTATTTACGGAGTACGGATACAAAAGTATCGAATATGCCAATGCTGGATACTGGACCTACAAAGACGATACGGTAAAGGTTAGTATGGAAAATCAGGCCAAGGCGTACAAAGCACTTTTCGAAACTATTTGGCAAAAAAAATGGGTTTTAGGCGGTTTTTTCTGGAAATGGCATTTTAGCGACAATGATTTTTTGGCTGGTCCGCTCAAACGTCAACATACTCCACAAGGAAAATTGGCGATGAAAATAATTAGCGATTGTTACGGAAAGAAATGAATTATCAATTAAGAATTGTTTTATTTTTAGAACAAATTAAACATTCATGAGAATATTTTTCTGGGTTATCCTCCTTGGTTCGATGGGACATTATACTGCTCACGGGCAAGAGGATTATATCTCCTATGACAAAGACATTAAATACACTTTTGAGCGTTATTCTGGAACAAAAACCACAGCTATTCGGCAAGGGGCCCTTTTGAAAATATACGCCACAATTGAGGATACGTCTATTGATTATTCCGGATATTTTATCAGTGCAAACAATTCAACTATCACCATAAATTGCAACTTTTTAGGTAAGTATCTCAGTGATCAAGATCATGACTTCAGCGAAGAAAAAGAATTCGCGAAAGATAATGTGCTCGAAATTCCATTTGAAACAGTAGATTACATGGAGAAGTACAATGTCAAACCTGGAATACCAGCTACCATTGCCTCAATGGGAGTAACTTCCGCTGTTTTTGCCCCTTTGTTTTGCATCAATAAAAATTACGAATATCGTTTTAATGTAAAACGCTATGTTGAAATTTTGAAATATTCGGCAGTGGCTGTTATTTCGGGAAGTATCGTTGCTGCTATTCTCACATCGAATAAAAAGTACATACTCAAACCGAAATTGGTTTCGGGTCCATAAATTTATCTTATTCATGAAACCCAATATCCATCAACTTCAGACGGAAGTCACTTATAAAACCTCTCGCTCTGGCGGAAAGGGAGGTCAAAACGTCAATAAAGTTTCGACAAAAGTTGAATTGGATTTCGATGTGAAAAATTCTGAATTATTGACTGATGAACAGAAAGAAGTAATCCTGATTAAATTGGAATCGAAAATCAGTAAAGAAGGAATTCTGCAAATTGTTTCGCAAACCGAACGTTCACAATTGAAGAACAAGAAAGTAGTTCTCGCCAAATTTTATGAATTGCTGGAACAAGCTTTTCACGTAAAAAAGAAGCGCACACCTACAAGAGTGCCTCGATCTGTTATTGAAAAGCGTTTGAAGGATAAGAAACGAAATTCGGAGATTAAGAAATTGAGACGAGGAGATTGAAGCTTGGAATTACCCAATAAGTATAACAAAACTAATTTCAATAGAACCTGAGGTTATTTGAAGGTATTACTAAAAATCTATATATTTGATAGTATCAAATGATACTATCATGAAACCCCCATACGATTTAAGCCCGGAAATTATTAAGCGAGTAAACGTATTATCAGAACAATCGGGTGAAGTCAAAGCTAGCAAGGCATTATTCAAGAATATTTCAACAGTAAATTCAAAGACAATTTGGTTTTAAAACCATCCATTCTTCCTTGCTAATTGAGGGGAATACGCTTTCGAAAGAACAGAAAACCAATATTCTTGAAAAGAAAAGATTATATGCTGGTTTTCAAAACGATATCGAGTGCAACGGCCAGTCGCGATTTGAAAAAAGGTGTGGAAATGAAACTGATTCGTTCTCAAGGTAAAGGCAATCAGATGACGTATTATTTTCGATAAATTATGAACACATGAAAAAAGTCTGGAACGGATTTTATGAAGATTATCTCTTTGAAAACAACAAAATAACAGTCGAATTTACAATTACGGCTGAGTTAGAAAATGGGTCTTTTAAAGGAAAAGTATATGAAAATGAATTTTCTAAATTCACTGGTGATTCAATTGATGTTCAAGGTTTTATAGAAGGTAATCTCATATCATTTGTCACTAAATATCCTTATTTGTTCGCTTATGATTCCAAAGGAAAAATCTTAATTGATAAAAATGAAAAAGGTCATGAAGTCATTTATGAAGGATACTTTAATGAAGCCACGGGTATTTGGTAGGGCGAATGGGAAATTGAAACGGACACAGTCTATATATCACCCGAAAGCTACCAATCATTAAACGCCTTTGGAAATTGGGAAATGAAATCTGCTTAGACTGGATAAAAAAATTAACCTTTTAACGTTGTATAAAAATTGTACTTAGGGATGGCTCTGAATTTTTTTATACAACAAAAAATCCCTCAATCCATTAATCCCTTAAATCGTAGTTTATCTGAATACCGATGCCTACGCCTCCAACTTCTTACCTAAAGCATTATCGTAAATCTCTTTTGCTTCGTCGATGAAACCATACATTTCGCCGTCTATCGTCATTTTGCCTTTGGTAACGTGACCCAACAAAGTACAACTCACGCCTTTATTCACGATAAATTCGATGAAATTTTCTTCATTGTCTTCGTTGACTGAAACCACTACTCTACCTTGGCCTTCTCCGAATAAAAATGCATCCAATCGAATTTCTTCATCAGACTCAATATCGAAGCCAAGATTACCAGGAGCAGCCATTTCAAATAAAGTAACAAACAATCCTCCGTCTGCCACATCATGAACTGCACTTACCAATTCTTCTTGGATTAATCCCATGATATTTTCCTGTAATGCAAATTCCTTTTCTAAATCGAAATAAGGCGCTGGAGATGCCTCAACACCGTGGTAACTTGCCAAATATTCTGATGAAGCGATATCATCTGTATATTCTCCAAGAAGGAAAATCAATTCTCCTTTTTCTTTGAAATCCAAAGACATCACTTTGTCTTTATCCTCCAAAATTCCGATCATACCAATAGTAGGTGTTGGGAAAACGGGAACTTCTACTCCATCGATTGATGTTTGGTTGTAAAAAGAAACGTTTCCTCCCGTTACTGGTGTTTTGAATTTCAAACATGCAGCAGACATTCCTTTAATCGCTCCAACAAACTGCCAGTAGGATTCAGGATTGTAAGGATTTCCGAAGTTCAAACAATTCGTAATTGCGGAAGGAACACCACCTGAACAAACAATATTTCTCGCAGCTTCTGAAACGGCTATCATCGTTCCAATTTCTGGATCGGCATGCACATAACGTGAGTTACAATCTACCGTCATCGCCAGAGCTTTGTTGGTGCCTTTGATATTCACAACTCCTGCATCAGAAGGAAGATTTGTTGTCATCGTTCGTGTTCCAACCATGGAATCGTATTGTTCCGAAACCCATCGTTTTGAAGCGATGTTCGGATGAGCCAACATAGCTTTCGCCACTTTCGGCATGTCCGAAGGAACTTGAATAGAATTGATATCGAATTTTTTATATTCTTGGTAATAAGCTGGTTCCGAATATTCTCTTTCGTAAACTGGAGCTCCACCACCCAAAACAAGTGATTCAGCAGGAACATCTCCAACGATTTCTCCATTCATGAAATAACGAACTCTATCTGAATCTGTTACCACACCAATTTCTTCAGCATGCAAATCCCATTTATCAAAAATTCGTTTTACAACAGCTTCTTCACCTTTGTTTACCACAACCAACATACGTTCTTGTGACTCAGAAAGAAGAATTTCGTACGGCAACATATTGTCTTGACGAGTCGGAACGCGATCCAAATGAACGTCCATTCCTACTCCTCCACCTGCGCTCATTTCGCAAGAAGAACAAGTGATGCCGGCAGCTCCCATGTCTTGCATTCCTGCAACAGCATCGGTTTGCAACAATTCCATGGTCGCTTCCAAAAGCAATTTTTCCATAAAAGGGTCACCTACTTGTACGGATGGCAAATCGTCTGCTGATTCGGCAGTAATATCTTTTGAAGCAAATGCCGCTCCTGCAATTCCGTCTTTTCCCGTGGCAGAACCAACGATGAAAACCGGATTTCCAGGACCTTTGGATTTTGCTGAAATAATCTTTTTTGAATCGATGATACCTGCTGAAAACGCATTGACCAATGGATTCGTGTTGTAGGAATCATTGAAATACACTTCACCTCCAACGATAGGAATACCGAAAGCATTTCCGTAATCTCCAATTCCTTTTACAACGCCTTTCACCAACCATTTGGTACGGTCGCGATCGATGTTTCCAAAACGGAGTGAATTCAATTGAGCAATGGGACGAGCACCCATGGTAAAGATATCACGGTTGATTCCTCCAACTCCAGTTGCAGCACCTTGATATGGCTCCAAAGCACTTGGATGATTGTGAGATTCTATTTTAAACGCACAGCCTAAACCGTCGCCAATGTCTACCAAACCAGCATTTTCTTCACCCGCTTTTACCAGCATGTGCGGACCATCTTTTGGTAATTTTTTCAACCAGAAAATAGAATTTTTGTAGCTACAGTGCTCCGACCACATCACAGAATAAACGGCTGTTTCGGTAAAATTCGGTGTTCTTCCGAGAATTTTCTTTATTTCATCAAACTCTTCAGGACGTAATCCTAATTCTACAGCTTGTTCTAAGGTCGCTTCTTGCGTTGTTGTGCTTTCCATGGCGCTTTTATTGTGCTGCAAATTTAAGTATAAAAAAAATAAGAGCCGATGAGACAGCCCTACTTTATACACCAGTTTTTAACAACGAATCATGGCTTACTTTTGAATGGAAATTTTCTTGACTATTGAACTAGAAGGAGTCTGAACACGAACAAAATACACACCAGCTGGATATTTCAAATCCATATTAATTTCTGACTTTCCATGGGTTTTCTGAGTCTCCAATAATTCTCCTTTTATCGATAAAATCTGAATTTCTTTTGTATTTGAAGTCATCTCCACAGTGATAGAACCATTGGAAGGATTCGGAAAAATCGTAATTGTTGCCGTTTCATCAATTTCATTTAAAGACAAAGAACTATACAAGAAACATTCGGTTGTATCACTGCAAATTCCATTTGTTGAAATCATGGCATAATTTGTACCGTTCACGTCATAGTTGGGATCGCTCAACGCTGGGTTGAAACTAGCCGCAGTTGCTCCAACAATCATTGCGTTGCTTGTGCAATTAATCCATTGCACAGAACCAGGGAAAATAACTTCACCAATCAAGGACTGTCCCGCCAAACCTACAGCAGCCAATTCACCATAAAAACGACTTATCGAAGCGGCAGAACTCACCCAATTAGAAGTGGTTCCAGTTAAACCAAAATTATTCAATGTGCCATCATTTGAAGCAGCGGTCAGATCAAACATAAAATCCAATCCAGTATTCGTTCCACCAGCGTTGCCCTGATCAAAATTGTAGTACCGAATCAAATTTGACTCCGTCCCCAATCTTATGGAATTCATTTCTCTTGCAATTTCACAGGGCGATTTAACTACATCCCAAACCGAAAATTCATCAATTTCACCTGTATAAACCTGAGCTCCGTCTGTTCTACTTCCGATTGTCATGATATTATCGGTAGCAGTGGAGGATACAAAAAACCCTGATGCTAAAGGCGCTAGACCTCCATTTATATAAATCAAAGGTTCACTGATACTTGCATCCCAAGTAATTGCCACATGCGACCACGTATTGAAAGGTAATGCTTGTGTCGACTGTATGCTGAAATTGGATCCATTTGCAACGATATAAAAATAGGTTCAAGGATACCGGTTAAACTAAAAGTAGCGAAATTGTTTAGGTCAGATTGTGCATAAAATACACGTGAAAAAGTAGTCGATTGTGGTTTAATCCATACCTCAATTGTAAAATCACTAGTTGCCACTGCAGAAATTAGTGAGGGCAATGGCGTGCTTATAAAATCATTGCTCCCATCAAAACTCAAGCAATTTCCACTGGATTGCCCACTTGAATGAAGACCAAAAAAAGAAAGCCCAACTAGTAATAAAAGTAAATTTTGTTTCATTTTGAACTGTTTAAAAAGTTGTAGAAAAGAATAGCAAAAAAAATACTGTACAGTAAATATAAGTTTTTCTGAGCAAAACATCTTTAGAATCAGAGAAACTAGAATCTGTTTTCATCAAAAATGGCCATCCATCTTCCTGTCCATAGTTTCTATTCTGAAGGCACATATTTTTTCGAATAAATCCTTAACTTTGCCCTTCAAATTTGATACAAGAAATACTATGAATTACGATATTATTGTTGTTGGAAGTGGACCCGGAGGATACGTTACTGCTATCCGTGCGTCTCAATTGGGATTGAAAACGGCCGTTGTGGAAAAAGAAAGCCTTGGTGGTGTTTGTTTGAATTGGGGATGTATCCCGACCAAAGCTTTATTAAAAAGCGCCAATGTTTTTGAATACATTAATCACGCTGCTGACTATGGTATTTCTGTAAAAGATGCAACAGCAGATTTTGGTGGAATGGTTTCGAGAAGTCGCGGTGTTGCAGATGGAATGAGCAAAGGTGTTCAATTCTTGATGAAGAAAAATAAGATTGATGTTTTGATGGGTACAGGTATCGTAAAAGCTGGCAAAAAAGTCGCTGTTACAGACGCTGACGGTAAAACCACAGAATACACGGCAGATAAAGGTTTGATCATTGCAACAGGCGCGAAAAGCCGCCAATTGCCGAACTTGCCGCAAGATGGAAAGAAAATTATCGGGTACCGCGATGCGATGACCTTGGCAACGCAACCGAAGAAAATGGTAGTAGTTGGATCTGGTGCAATCGGTGTTGAATTTGCTTATTTTTATAATGCAATCGGGACAGAAGTAACCATAGTTGAATACATGGAGAATATCGTTCCTATAGAAGACAAAGAAGTTTCTAAACAATTGGAGAAATCTTTCAAAAAAGCGGGTATCAATATCATGACGGGTTCGTCTGTTGAAAGCGTTGATACTTCTGGAAAAAATTGCGTTGTTTCTATTAAAACGGCAAAAGGAGAAGAAAAAATTGAGTGCGATATCGTTCTTTCTGCAGTCGGAATTGAGCCAAATATCAAAAATATCGGTTTGGAAGATGTAGGTATCATCACCGACAAAGGAAAAATCTTAGTGAACGATTTTTACCAAACGAATATCCCAGGTTATTATGCTATTGGAGATGTTGTTCCTGGTCCAGCTTTAGCGCACGTAGCTTCAGCAGAAGGGATCATTTGTGTTGAGAAAATTGCTGGTCACAACCCTGATCCATTGGATTATGGCAACATCCCAGGATGTACCTATTGTTCTCCTGAAATTTCTTCTGTAGGAATGACAGAAGAACAAGCGAAAGAAAAAGGATTGAAAATAAAAGTTGGAAAATTCCCTTTCTCGGCTTCTGGAAAAGCGAGTGCTGCTGGTGCGAAAGACGGTTTTGTGAAATTGATCTTCGACGAGCAATACGGCGAACTTTTGGGAGCGCACATGATAGGTGCAAACGTTACCGAAATGATAGCTGAAATTGTAGCGATTCGTAAGTTGGAAACAACAGGTCACGAGTTGATTAAGACAGTTCACCCGCATCCAACGATGTCTGAAGCCATTATGGAAGCAGCGGCGGCGGCTTATGGTGAAGTGATTCATTTGTAATCAGAAATAGATAAAAATAGATCCGGATTTCAGTAATGAGATTCGGATTTTTTTATTTTCACTTGTAACTAATCTTTCGTTTAAGACATTTAACTATAGAATTAAAACAAAACTCCTTAATCCATGAAAAACACTTTTTTGCTTTTTACCTTTCTTACAATGGCCTTGTTGAGTTTTGCACAAGAAGGAAACCACCCCAAAATTGACGAGTATAAAATTGCATCCAAAATATATGAAGGTACTCGATTGGTTTCTGTTTCCACACCAGTAGGCTACAACGAGAAAGATAAAAAAACCAGCTATTTAGTCGCTTATCTTTTTGATGGTCAGTTTACACCCTATTTCAACATGGTGAATTCCGCCATTCAATATTATTCACAAGTTGGTGAAGGTGTTCCCATGATAGTCATAAGTATCCATTCGGAAAATCGTTCTTTGGAATTCACACCAAAAGCCAATCATGAAAAAACAATAGAAAGTTGGGAAGGACAATGTGGTGAAGCCGAAAAACTGACAAAGTTTATACGCGAAGAAGTTATTCCTCAGGTGGAAAGCAAATACAATGTGAAGCCCTACCGATTGGGAATTGGTCATTCTTTGGGCGGAACTTATGTTTTGACAGAACTGATGAAAACGGAAAGTCTTTTTAATTCGGTCATTGCGGTAAGCCCGAACATGGTTTATGACAAAGAACAATTGGTTGATCAGGGGAAAAATCATTTCGCAGCTGCCAAGAATTCGCAAGCATTCATCTACTGTTCGGCTGGAGATCAAGGAGAAATGGAAAATTCATTCCGCAAAAGTTTAGAGAGATTGGATTCCATAGCACAGAAAGAACTTCCGGAAAACATGACTTGGCACTATGAATACTTAGAAGGTGATTCGCATATGAGTACCTTTTTGCCGACATTCGACAATGGCTATCTTAAATTTTCAAAGCATTTTACTTTGTCAGAAATTCAAGGCGACAATATGGCAAAGGGTGAACATCCGATTGAAGATTTTCATCAATTCTTCAAAAACATGTCGCAATTCGCTGGTTTTGAGATTTCTCCTTCCAACAATGACTACAACAATTACGCATATACCTTGGATTATTTCAAATTGTACAAGGAAGCTGATGTTTTGCTGGAAATTGCGACTCAACGTTTTCCCGAAGACGCCAATTTATATGATACTAGAGGCGAAATCTTAGAGAATTCTGGTGATGCAAAAAAAGCACACCTCTGTTACCAAAATGCGCTAAAAACATTAGAAAAGTATAAAGAAAATTATGACAAAGACACATACGAATACAGTTTTAAAACGTTCAAAACGAATGCGGATAGAACTGCAGTTCACTAGTTTTCCTTACTTTTTAGAAAGCCGAATTCCAGCAATGGGGTTCGGCTTTTTTATTCTAGGAGCAGTACACGTCTCAAAAAATCTCAAATATTTCTATCTTTATAGAAAGGACTCAATTTAGAATGAAAATCTTACAGTTTGTATTTTTCTTATTATTCGTTAGCAACGCTTTAGGTGGGAATTCAAAAGTTCTAGCCAAAGAAATGAAGCTTTGTTCGGAAATTCATCAATCTTGGATGAATTCGACACTTGAAATAACTAGACAAACTCCAGGCTACTCGGCTCCAGTTGCGGCGCGAACATTTAGTTATTTTTCCATTGGAATGTACGAGTCGAGTGTGGAACTGTTGTCGAACAACCAATCCTTGAGTGGACAATTAAGCGATTGGAACAGAAATACTTGGAAATCGGATGATGATCAACTTTCTTTTCCATTAATTGCAAATGAAGTAAATCATATTTTGACGCGCTATTTTTATATCAACATGCCACCTGCCTCCTCTGAAAAAGTAAAAAGTCTTTATTTGAATTGGAAATTAAAACTTCAAAAAAAGGTTCGAAAAAAAAGCAAGTGGAAATCATTGGAGTATGCCGAGAAATTGGCGGCTGAAATTATTAATTGGTCCAAAGGCGATGGAGCCGACAATTGCTGGAACAAAAACTTTCCGAAAGATTTTCAGGAAAAAATGTGTCTCGGGTGCTGGACAAAAACCCTTCCTGGATTTGAACGTGCTCTTCAACCTTTTTGGGGCCAAAACAGAACCATGCTGCCTTCCAACACGGCTCAATGCAATGATTTGAAACCCATGCCCTTTTCATCAGATGCTAATTCTGATTTCTATCAAGAGAATCTGAAAATTGTAGATTTTTATAAGAACCTTACCATAGAACACAAAACCATCGCCAAATATTGGGATGACTCGCCTGGTGTATCGGGAACACCTGTCGGACATTTGTATTCCATTGCGCTTCAGCTCTCCTCGAGTCAAAAATTGTCCTTAGCCCTTGAACTTCAATCTTATGTTTTGCTCGGTATCGCTATGAATGATGCCGTAATAGAAAGTTGGCGCTTGAAATATGAATTTAGTGCCATTCGTCCCATCAGTTATATCCAACAATACATCGATCCGAAATTCAATACAGCCATTCCTACTCCACCTTTTCCTGAATTCCCTTCTGGACATTCTTTTCAATCAGGTGCAGGTTCCGAAATTTTAAAATTCATCTTCAGCGATACGCTTTCTTTTTCAGATTTTACGAATGTCAAACGTACAGATATCGAAGGCAAACAGAGAAGTTTTACGAATTTCACGGCAATGTCGGAAGAAATGTCAATGTCACGCTTTTACGGAGGAATTCACTATGATTACACCCTTTTACAAAGCTTGATTTTTGGACGTAAAATCGGTCGAAATACTTTGTCTCAAATTCAGTTTCAAAAACCATGATGAAATACCTTTTCTTAGCTATTCTATGGTTCGTTCAGACAAAAGTAAGCGCACAACTTTTCCAAGAAGTCAGCAATGAAAAAGGAATAAACTACATTTTTCCAGGATCTGATAATCAAGAAGTTGGTGCCGGTTTAACGGTTTTCGATGTCAATGGGGATGGTTGGGATGACATTTTCCAGACTGGTGGAATCTTCGCTTCGAAACTGTGGTTGAACGAGAAAGGAAAGTTCGTGGATGCAACAGAACAATTTCAGCTCAATTTCTTAGAAAAAAGATACATTCAAGGCGCTGTTGCTGCTGATTTCAACAACGACGGTTACGAAGATCTTTTTATTGCTAATCAAGGCAAAGCCAAAAACAATGGTGATAATTTGCCCGCGCTTTTGCTCCAAAATGTTCGAGGAAAATACTTTAAACCTGTTTTTGAAGAAACCTTCAGCGAACTCGGAAACTACACTGCTGGTGTTTGGGGAGACATCAACAACGATGGATTTGTGGATTTGTATGTGCTCAATTACGTGTTGGACATGGAAACAGGCCGCGATGAAAACGATATTCCAAGTTATTATATTCCAAGTTGTATGCCCAATAAAATCTACGTTAATCAGGGTGGAAAAGGTTTCAAAGAAATGAGTCAATCCTTAAAACTAGACGACGACGGTTGTGGCTTAGCGGCTGCATTTACAGACTTTGATAACGACGGCGACATGGATCTGATGCTCTTAAACGACTTCGGTCATTTTAACCAGAAAGGAAACCGTTTGTACCGCAATAATTATCCCGAATTTACTTTCACAGAAATTTCCAAAGAGCTCGGTTTTTATGAAGAATTTTACGGAATGGGTGTCGGAACCGGAGATTATAACAACGATGGACGTCTGGATTATTTCCTGACGAACATAGGCGGAAACTATTTTTTTGAAGGAGGTGAATCAGGTTTTACTGAAAAGGCATTGCTCTTGGGTTTAGACAATTTCCTAGTTCAAGATTCTTTAACTGGAACAAGTTGGTCTGGACTATTCTTCGATGCCGAAAATGATGGTGATCTGGATTTATTTGTGGCCAAAGGTTATTTGTCTTCCTTAGAAAAAGTGATTGTTTTAGATGCGAACAAATTTTACATCAACAACGGAAACAGCACCTTTTCCGATGAAAGTGAATCGTACGGATTGAATGATACTTTAGCGCAAAGGGGTGCCGCTATATTGGATTTCGATCACGATGGTGATTTAGACATCGCGACGAGTGCTTTGAAAATGAGTCGGAGCGATTTTGCGAAAACGGATCAAAAAGTAAAACTGCATGAAAACAATATTCCCACGGATAACAATTGGATTGGCTTTAAATTGATGGGCGGAGATTCTGTCAATCGTTCCTGTTTGGGCTGTCGAGTTCGCTTTCAAATTGGCGATAAAATCTACCTGCGCGAAGTAGAAGGAGGAAGTGGGCACAGCTCCCAATCTACTAAAATTCTTTATTTTGGATTAGGAAAAAACGAATGGGTTGAAAACATTGAAATTCAATGGCTTGGTTCCGAAATCACCCGAATAAAGAAGCTCAATTCAGGACATGTTTATACCTTGAATCGAAAAGGAAAAATCAAGAAATTATATTAACGAAGGCTTGGTCTGTTATTGAAACGAAAGAAAGGATTTGGGTTTTGGAATTTTAAATAAAACTCCACTCCTCCTCTACCAAAACTTGCTCTTGTCAAGCCTGAAATATTTGTATCATATGCAAAACCTACTGTCCAACCTGCATATTCAATCTCCACGCTTGGCGAAATAGCATCACCTAATCGATAATAACCACCCAAACCAATTGCAAATCCTTTGAGATTTTGCGAATACTTCGATCCTTCTTGAATCAAATAACGAAACATGAGCCCAGTATTCAATTCCATCGCTGGCCCTTGTTTGAAAAAGCGAATTCTCGGCAGATAGGCCAATCGCGAATTGGGTTGACTAATAAAGAAATTGGAATGAAAAACGATTTTAGAGTAAAGCCGATCACTTTCTCCATAAAATCCACCAACCTCCGGCCTAGAAATATGATGGTAAGCTAGACCAACTTGGGCATTAAACTTATCAAATGACCCTAAAGTTGAAGCGCCTCTTCCGTATGCCCAAAGCACACCTGCCGCATAATCAAAATAGCTAATGTTGTTGTATAGGAAAGACTCATTGCTCGGCAATCCAGCATCAAAGGCCTGTCCGTTGAATTGAGCATCCCACTCCAATCCATCACTAGAAATGGATTGTTGACCCCAACCAGCAGTAATTCCTGCCGATGCTGTCTGATTAGCTGAAAGATGAACTATTCCAGAAAGTGACAAATTAGCTTTAGTCGTTCCAAACCGTGTCGTTCCAGCTATATCCCGATAAACATTCAATGCCGCTCCCAATACCGCTTTTTTGCGAGAATTAGGTTTGGAGAAATTCCCATCTAAAGTGAATGAATACGTATTAAATGGATTTGAAATGTACCTCCATTGTTGACGGTAATTTGTTGAAGCACGGAAGTTTCCATCAAAAACTCCCGCCGATGCAGGATTCATGACAGTTGGTGCAACATGAAACATCGTGAAATGAATATCTTGAGCAAATGCACATGAACTCGCATGGAAAATCAAAAGGGTATATATCAGTTTTTTCATCGCTCTAGATTATCGAATTAAGGTTACATTTCCTTTTTTGGTGACATCTGATCCGTCAGTAAAGGTGGCCTGAACATAATAAACGAACACAGCTGGATTCATTTTTTCGCCTCTGAATGTGCCGTCCCATCCGTCTGCTAAACTTGTGGATTCAAATACTTTTTCGCCCCACCGATCGTAAACGATGAATCGCAAGTCTGTAATGCCTTTTCCTCTGACAAAAAGTACATCATTGTTGTTATCGCCGTTCGGTGAAAAGATGTTGGGAACGAAAAGTACCAAATCATAAAGAACGGTAATAGTTACCTCATCCGTGGCAGAACATCCATTTGCCGAGGCCGTAACGGTATAAGTTACATTGTCTTGCGGGGTACTGGTCGGATTTTGACAAGTAGAACAGCTCAACCATTCATTCGGACTCCAAACGAAATTATTTACGGAGCTAACTGTCAACAAATTAACGGAACTTCCTAGGGTAATCGTCGTGTCACTAATGGTCGATACAGTTGGTGTTGGGAATACGCTGATATCGATAGTTTGAACATCGCCACAGCTGCCTAGAATGGTGTATGTGATTGTATTCAACCCAATAGCAGCAATGCTTGGATCAAAAATTCCGGTGATTGAATCCACTCCAGTTCCTGACCAAATACCACCAGGCGTCGCTGCTACTAATTGATACGGACCATTATCTTCGCAGAAAGGACCGGCAGCATTAATTGTTGCATCAGCACTGTTCTGAATAGTAATGGAAATGGTTTGCGTATTTGGACAAGAACCATTGGTCGCATATGTAACAGCATAAGTACCTGGACCAGAATTGAACACATCCACTTGCCCAGTTGTCGCATCAATTATTCCACTTCCAGAAATGCTAAACGTTCCACCGGCGAGCCCAGAAACTATAGCATTAACTGGAGGATCATTGGTACAAAACACGGTTGATGGATAGGAGAAGTTAGCATTATCTAAAGGCGTCAAGGTAACTTGAACATTAGAACTAAAAATACCACAGTTGGTTGTTATAGAATAGGTATAAACACCACCAGCATCAAGTGATGGATTGAAAATTCCAGAACTTGAAGCCAAAGTTGGAGACCAAATTCCTCCTGCATCGGCTGTACCAATTAAAGTGAATAAATCAACATTTGCTGAATTTTGGCAAACCGTTAATGTTCCATTCGTTCCCGGATTTGGATTCGTGTAAAGAGTAACTTGAACTGTAGAACTTGAAGTTCCGCACGGATTCGTGACAGTGTATGTGTAAGTACCAATTGGGTCAGCAGCTGGATCAAAGAAGCCCGTTCCTGAAATCATGGCTGGAGACCAAGTTCCACCTGCATTGGCTGGACCAATCAATTGTGTGTACAAATCTAACGGTGTGCCATTCGAACAAATTGTAATGACAGCATTTCCTCCTGAAATTGGTAATGGATCCATCGTCACATTGGTTGTGATGATGGAATCACAATTGGCAGCGGTTAGCAGATTACTGATGTGAGAAGTATTCGCTGTTATCGTTGCCGTCGTTCCGTCTGGATAAGTAATTGTAGAGTTTTCACATGCATTCACATTCTGTGTCAAATTATAGGTCGGGTCCATCGTAACATTTGTCGTAACCAAAGAATCACAACCCAAAGCAGAGAGTAAATTGCTAACATGCGAAGTGTTTGCCGTAATTACCGTAGTGCTTCCATCAGGGTATGTAACCGTTGAATTTTCGCAAGCATTTATTGAAACAGTTGTCGCATAAATTGGATTCATCGTCACATTCGTCGTAATGATCGAATCGCAATTGGCAGCCGTCAGTAAATTGCTGATATGTGAAGTATTTGCCGTAATGGTGGCCATTGCTCCATCTGGGTAGGTCACGGTCGAATTTTGACAAGCACTAACATTTTGGGTGATGTTATAAATCGGATCCATTGTGACATTGGTCGTGATAATAGAATCACAATTGGCAGCCGTCAATAAATTACTGATATGGGAAGTATTCCCAGTAATCACTGCCATCGAACCATCTGGATAAGTCACCGTTGAATTTTCACAAGCATTGATATTTTGTGTGATGCTGTAAATCGGATCCATCGTCACATTCGTTGTGATGATGGAATCACAATTGGCAGCGGTTAGCAGATTACTGATGTGAGAAGTATTCGCTGTTATCGTTGCTGTTGTTCCGTCCGGATAAGTAATTGTCGAGTTTTCACATGCATTCACATTCTGTGTCAAATTATAGGTCGGGTCCATCGTAACATTTGTCGTAACCAAAGAATCACAACCTAAAACAGAAAGTAAATTGCTCACATGGGAAGTGTTACCCGTAATTACTGTGGTGCTTCCATCAGGGTAAATTACCGTAGAATTCTGGCAAGCATTGATAGCAACCGCTGTTGAATAAACTAGATTCATCATAACATTGGTCGTAATGATCGAATCACAATTGGCTGACGTGAGTAAATTGCTGACGTGAGAAGTGTTTCCAGTAATGGTCGCCGTCGTTCCATCTGGGTAGGTCACGGTCGAGTTTTGACAAGCACTCACATTTTGCGTAATGTTATAAATCGGGTCCATTGTGACATTCGTTGTGATAATGGAATCACAATTAGCAGCCGTCAATAAATTACTGGTATGCGAAGTGTTCCCTGTTATCGTTGCAGTTGTTCCATCTGGATACGTCACTGTCGAGTTTTCTCAAGCATTGATATTTTGTGTGATGCTGTAAATCGGATCCATCGTCACATTCGTTGTGATAATCGAATCACAAGCTCCTACAACTGTTAGCAAATTACTGATGTGAGAAGTATTTGCTGTTATCGTTGCTGTTGTTCCATCTGGATATGTCACCGTTGAGTTTTCGCAAGCGTTTACATTTTGAGTAATGTTATAAACCGGATTCACCGTGATATTTGTAACGATTATCGAATCACATAAAGTGGATGAAATCAAAGTACTTGTTTGAGATGTGC
>JBGSIB010000051.1:0-15012 GCA_041751955.1 Crocinitomicaceae bacterium | reverse complement strand
AATTTTAACAACTTATTGCCATTAAAAAATGATTGTTCGTCAGTTATTTTTTGGGTTGGTGAGATTATAAATTTCATATTAACGTTTTAAAAAATGAAAATCAAAAATAGTAAAAATAATCTTAGGGATAAGTGCGTAAATTATTTAAGTTTGAGTTAATAATCCTAAATTAATTCAATAATGAAGCTACTCTTAACATTATTATTCGCATTCGTACTGTCTAGTCCTTATTCCCAAAAGTTATACCGAAATATTGAGTGGCATGATTCTCACGGGACAGTTTCAGGCTATCAAAAATTAACATCAGCAACCGATTATAACAATTATGTGATAGTTGTTGGTACAGTGCATAATACATTCAACAATAGTGACGTCATGCTAACAAAACTCGACCCTGAGGGTAATGAAGTTTGGCAGTTTCAATATGATAATTCTAACAATGGCAACGACATTGCAGTTGATTTACAAATTGATCAAAATAATGACGTTTTCATCAGTTTTATAAAAGAGTTTGCAGGAACTTCTTCTTTTGGGTTGTTGAAAATTAGTGAATCAGGAAGCTTAATTTTCGAGAACGATTGGTCTTATAGTAACAACCAACATAATGTGTGTTCTGATATCGTCTTAGATGCCAATGGGTATATCTATATTGTTGGTGGAACGGCTATAAATAACGGTTTTTCTGATATCGCAATTGTCCGTTTCGATCCATCAGGATCATTTGATTGGGAACAAATTTATGATAATAATGGCTATCATGACGCTGCCACTTTTGCTATGGTTGAAGGAAGTGATTTACTTGTAACAGGGGCTGTAGGGACAAGTATAACGAATTTTGAAATCGCCTCACTAAAAATTGACTGTTCAAATGGCATGATCAATAATACTTATGTTTCCTCTGCCTCCGGAATAGGAATTGATGGTGTTAATGGTTTAAAAATTGATGCCAATGGCAATATTTATCTAATTGGCCATGAAGAAGTTAACTCCAATAAAAACCTAAAACTCATCAAACTAGATAATAATCTTAACTTAATTTGATCTGACTCATATGATAACGGCGGTGAAGATATTGGGGTGGATATAGAATTAGACAATCAAGGAAATATCTATGTTTTCGGACATTCAAATAATGGGTTAGGAGGAAAAGATTTTTTATTACGCAAGTATGACACTTCAGGGAATACGCTCTGGACAGTTCTCAGTGGATCTGAATCTTCTTCAAAGGTTTGTGAGGCAGCCGACCTTACAATTAACGCCAATGATGATATAGTGTTTGTCGGTAGTCGATATGATGGTCTCAACAGTAAGTTTTATATATCGATGTTCAATCAGGCTGGAAAATGTCAATTCATTGATGAATTTAGTCGAAATGCACCAAATAACGTTGCCAGTACTGTAGTGACGATAGGAGATGAGATTTATGTTTCTGGAATTTCTGAGTTAAATTCGATTGAAGAAAATATTACGGTTAAATTCAATCTAATTGAAAAAATTGTGAACTATGTGACCGATGCATCTGGAAATGCTTTGTATGAGGCAAATGACCTCATTGTTCGATTCGACCAATCAATCTTGAAAATGTCCGCCTTTGATAATACAAATAGAGAAGCGGGTTTAATAATAGATTTCATTCAAGAAAGTTTTGTAACGCAAATTAAGACTGCTTTAAGGGGAATATGTTCCGAAGAGTGCGAAATTAAAGCCTATAAAATCTTCAGAGATCTTACTAACTCAACTACTCACACAACAACTCGCACTGGCGACACTATTTTAGTTCCTGATTTCTGGGCAAGCCTTATACTTGAATTCCCCTCGGGTGTTGATATTCTCCAGGTTAAAACTAATCTTGAGAGTCTTTTTCCTATGATTATCTATGCAGATGCAAATCTAGTTGCTCAAAATACAGCAACCGCGGATGATACTTTTTATGCTACTGAACAAGCCTCTCTGCACCCTACTGCAAACTTTCCGAACGCTCATATAAATGTTGAAGAGGCATGGGAGTATGAAACTGGTAAACCTTTCATTAATGTAGGAGTATATGACGATGGGCTGGACTGGCGACACGAAGATTTTGGAAATGGAGTTTGGCAACAGGGAAAATCAAGTGGTTATGACTTTTACCATAATATTACTCTTCAATATACACCATTTCTAGATGTAGCAACTCATGGGACACGATGTGCTGGAATTATCGGAGCCATCCGAAATAACGGCCAAGGAGTTGCTGGGATCGCTGGTGGAGGTGATAATTCAACCTATAACGTCGATAGTATGGGGGTTTCTTTATTTGGTTTTCATATAGAGGATGTCTATAATGTTAATGTTGATTTTGCAACCCTCTACAATGCAATAATAATGACAACTTTTGAACCTGATGGCATTACTCCATACAGGAACGATATTGATATTCAAAACCATAGCTGGTACATACATTCCTTTTATAACTATTTTGTAGATTCGAATATTAATATGTTAAGAGAGGCTGTCCGTTTCATCCATAAAAAAGAAGTTACCATAGTCGCTTCGCGTGGAAATTTTGGTAATGATGCAATAGGTTATCCTGCTTGTTTCGATGATAATTGGGTACTTTGTGTAGGTGCGACAGGCACCGATGGACAATTTATTCAAAATGGTATTAATGGAACATACACTTCAAATTATGGTGGTCCTATTGACTTAGGAGCTCCGGGAGATGAGAATATTATCAGAACGACCTACAGGGCCACGAACCCATATCCCTTAAATTACTCTTCATTCAATGGAACATCAGCAGCTGCTCCACATGTCGTTGGTGTAGCGAGTCTTTTGATGAGTTACTTAGATACTGACCCAGCATCAGGATTATCTAATTTTAATAATCTGGCACCAGAAGATGTTGAGTATATTTTACAGATGACCGCAACAGATAATAACTATCCTGGTTTAGATACATTGTCAGGATATGGACTGGTTAATGCTGGAGAAGCACTCAAACAAGTTGAAAAAGGAAAACACTATTTAGAGCATTTTGACAGTGAGACGTTTGTTTCAAATGAAACATTAACCGCTTTATCAACGGGAGATACTATTACCATAGAAGAAAGATTTGAGAATGTTGCGGGAACCTGGTTCCTTCCTGGTGCCTATGTCGTGAATACTTTTAAAGTTGAAGAGGAAGTGTTCCACAACTTACCAATCTTAGACTCAATCGTTGCAGCGTGGCCTAGACATAGTGGCAAGACAAACGTATTTCCTCTTTTTGATGCTAACAACGTGTTATTACCACATGACAGTGTTAGCTTAGACTCAATAGACAACGGTTCAGCCCATCTTTCAGGATTTGTTTATGAAGTGTTTGATCTTGTAGGAACACCCTTAGGATGGTGGCCTATCAATCCCTTTGTGTATCAACTGAAAACGGCATACACCATTCTTCGCTTTGATCCATTTTACTTCGCGAGTAATGAGGAGATAGAGTCGAATAATATGGTGCAAGTATATCCCAACCCAACAGATGGTGTACAAAGTATTGTGTTGGATTTACCTGCTGCTCGTTCGGTTAAAATCGAATTATATGATATATCCGGTAGACATTTATTAGAGGTATTTGATGGACAAATGAACTCTGGAAAAAATAAAATAGTTGTTCCTCTCTCATTGCTCCCAAAAGGAATGTATGTATATCATTTCCTAATTGATGGGGAATCGTCTCACAAAAAAATGACAATAAAATAATAACACTAAATCAATGAATCAAAACGAAATAAGTGCGAATTTTAGGACAAAACATATTTTGAAGGTTTTAGCTATCATATTATTGCTATTGCTCCCATTCTTTGGATGGGTTCAACATAGCATTATTCCTACTGGAACAATACTCGACATTCAACAACTTGAAGTTAAAGATGGGCATGTTTTTGCTAATAGTTCTCAAGGTTATTTGTCAACCTGTACAGGAGACTGTGATGATTTAGTGTCTCTATCATGTCCAAATGTTGCACCTTTTTACTACCAGAGCTTTTTAAATGTAATTGATAGCAATGAATTGTTTGTTACCTCCTTTAGAGGTTTAAACCATCCTGGTTATATTTATCGTAGTAGTGATGGAGGGACTTCTTGGAATGAAATTTTGGATACTACCAATCTTTTTTTTCAAAGACTACTTGTTTTTGATACGTCCAATATTTCGTTGGTCAATTCTTGGTATAATTCAATTTATACTTCCAATGGTGGAAATAACTGGACGAGTTCCAGTCATAGCCAGATTGTGATAACAGCGGCGACAGTCGTAAATGATTCAACTGCTTTTATTGCAGAGCCATCAGGAATGCAAATCACGACAAATAGAGGGATTACCTGGGGAGGGCTTGGAGGAGGGGCATATGGTGAAGTAAAAGATGTTTTTGCCTTCAGCCCCGACTCCATAATTGCAGTTTCTACTGCCAATAGTGGAAATGAATTTAGCTATAATTTTAGTTGGGGAAATGTAATGTGGACAAATGAGTTCCTTAATTATAAGCCCTACGCGCTATGCGTGAAATCAGTTGATGAAGTTTACGTGGTGGGATCAAGATTTTATAGTAATGAGTGGTCAAAAACGATCGCGAAAACAACAGATTTAGGCCAAACATGGTCGTTCTATGATGTGGGGGAACCAGGTGTCCTGCGCGACATGGTACTGATAAACGACAGTACTGCAATTGTCGCAGGAGATAACGGATTTATGGCACGATGAAACTTGAACAGCCCGATGGGATATCTTTCAGCATCTCAGTCAAGTGAAGCTCAGTTAGAAATCGAAATCTATCCCAATCCAGCTCAATCTGAAATTACAATTTGCTCAAGTTTAGCCGAAAGTACTATAGCGGAAATAACGGATATGTTTGGCAATGTTGTGCTATCTACAGAACTTTCTTCACCAAAAACGAACGTTGATATTACTAGCGTTGCAGCAGGGATTTATTTCGTCAAGGTTAATTCAAGGATATTCAATTTTATCAAAAGATGATTACTAAGGAAATTATTTTTGATTTGCTTGCGTTAGCCCTAATAAGCCAGAATTTATCTCTAAAACATTCCTAGAATTTTGTATTAAAAAAATAGTGTACGTTTGCATTAAACAGTTTACGATAAACTAAATTATAGTCTTACGAATAAAAATCACAAAATATAGAAAAGAATAAATACAGAACTTTTAATTTCGTCATAGTCATAGTTGAAGAATGGAAATAAAGATAGCACATAAAAAGGAAAGGAATCCCAAACCAGGTTCCTTTTTTTATTGGGTTTATTTTACAATTTCTCCCGCCCTATTGATTCTAAAAGATTGATCTCCTTTTTTTACATAACTTATTCCTTCTCTAAAATCGCTCGCATCATCATAAATGAATGGAATAACAATCTTTCCATCTACATCCAAAAAACCCATTTTTCCTTCTTGCATCACGCGGATCAGTCCTTCGCGAAAGTAAAAGATTCTTTCAAATAATAAAGGACTAATCTTCTCGCCCTTCTTGTTATAGATTGTTGCAAGATTGTCATTAAAGGCCGCTGCAAAACCGGTTATAAAACCAAAATTGATTCCTTCGTAAATAGCGGGTATGATTTCTTGACCTTGGTCATCAAGAATTCCATATTTTTTATCGATGGTGACAACTCTATATCCCTCATCCCAATTTGTTATTCTATCGTATTTTATGGGTGTTATTTCTTCACCTTTGTTATTGATCAAGCCATACTTTTTGTTGAGGGTAACTACTGCAGTTTTATGATTTGTTGCATTCAAAACATAAACGGCATTCGCACTTCTTCCGATTCGTTTTCCTCCACTTGATTTAAAATCCTCTATTTCATCGTATTTAAGGGCAACGACTTCTTCTCCAAAACGATTGATAAAGCCGAACTTTTCATTATTTCTAACTTTTATCAATTCATAATACCTTGTGTAATCATCAAAACCCGTATAACTAGCTCCTTGATAAATGGAAACAGAATTTTGGTAATAATTTTCTAAGTGACGCTCACTAGCAGCAAATCTAGTTCGGTTGCTTAAACCTATATAATCATATTTAGGAGGTACGATTTCTAGTCTATTTGTTTTATAGATTCCTATCTTTCCCTTCAATTTTACGAGAACATAATCTCCAGAAAAGTGCTCTTCTATTTCCTGATAAATGGCTGGAATAATAACTTCACCTCTTTTATTGACCAAACCAACACCTTGTAAACTGGTAACATGAAAAATGCTATCGTTTATTGGATGAATAAAGCGATGAACACAGGGAATAATTTCATTGCCTAAAGTATCCATGTAACCGTACAAATTGTCTTTTTGCACCATTATTCGTCCATCAGAAAATTCTCCAATACTTTCATAGATGGCGGGCGTAATTTTTTCTCCATCCCAGTTTATCAAACCAAATTTTGATCCTTCTCGGTAGGCTGAGCAAGCTCTCGACGACTTTACTAAATTATAGGTAAAGGGAAAAATTAGATCACCTTTTGAATTTATTTTACCATACAGACCTTGGTCATTCGCGACCCATGCACTTCCGTTTCTAAAATAATCTGCCGCTGAATAGGCATATGGGATTTGTATTTCGCCATCCAAATTGACGTAACCACATTTACCCTCCGCATTCCGAATACGCGCCAATCCTTCAGAAAAACTCAACAATTGACAATCTTTTGTTGCCAATAATTCTTTTCCCTTGGAAGAAATATAATTCACTTTATCCTCATATATAACTCTTGCGAGACCCGTATTTTCATCAAATTGTTCAATGCTTTTATATTTTACAGGTGTTAATGCCTGACCATTGATATCCACAAGTCCATATTTTTTATTCAAGACAACTTTGGTTATCCCGTCCATGAATGAACCAATTTGATCATAAATGGGTGGAATTACCTCTGTTCCATCCGTCCTTGTCATTCCCTCTTTGTTCGCCAATATTACACGAACATATCCTTTTGGAAAAATTCTTGATGCTTCGTCTCTCGTATACCAGGAGTTATTGAATACCGCCAAATGATCATATTGAAAGGGCGTAATATTTTTATTTTCATAATTGATCAAGCCTGCTTTGTCTCCCTTTCTCGCAATCAAGAGGTTAGAATCGAGATAAGAAATACTTTCATACATTAAGGGTATTACCGTATCTCCTTCTGTTGTTATCAATCCTTCTTTTTCATTATTCACGACTTTGAGCAGACCGTTTTGAAAACCGTAGATATGATTGTAAACGAGTGGAATTATCAGCGTACCATCATGCTTGATAAAACCCATTTTTTCACCTTTATGAACTTCTAAACTATTCTCGCCAGAAACAGTCACCTGATCGTATTCTGGAAAATCCATTCTATGTCCAAGCGTATCAAAAAAGTAGAATTCTTCACCCGATTGAACCCGTCCTATGCCATAAGAACAAGGCCAAACAATATCTTTGTCAGGCGAAATAATTTCTTCCCCTTTTGCATTGATGCATCCGAATTTCCCGTCCACTTTGATCATAGCAAAACCACTTTGGAATTTGAAATTTGAATCGTATTTGGTTGGCGTAATTTGCTGACCTTTGCCGTTCAAATAGCCAAATTTTCCATTCAATTTGACACAATAAAACCGATAATCCTGAAAATCGATATGGTCATAAATTATGGGTGCAATCTCCTTTCCCGACTTGTCAATCAAGCCATACTTATAATTCACTTCTACTATGGCCAAGCCGTAATAAAAATTTTCAATTCCATGGTATTTCGCGGGTACTAGAACTTCCCCGTCGTTGTTTATCGTTCCCCATTTATCATCCAAATAAACCCAAAGTGTACTGTCTTTTGCGTGATCGATAAAATCATATCGAGGAGTAACTATTTCCTGACCATAGGCATTAATAAGACCGTACTTTTCTTCTTTCGTAACAATGGCAACTTGATTTTTAAAAGGATAAATCGAATCAAACTTTGGTTCAATTAATGTTTCAGTGCCTAATTTTAGTCCCCAAAATTGTCCGCTTTTGAAGGATTTGACCTCTTGTGCGTAAACGGCACTTGTACAAAAGAGCAAAAAGAATAAATACAGAACTTTTAATTTCATCATAGTTGAAGAATGGAAATAAAGATAGCGCATAAAAAGGAAAGGTGTCTCGAACCAAAGTCTCCTTTTTATAGAATTCAAATAATTCAGAGACAAATATTACATCATATAACTATCTTTAACGGTCGTGAAGATAATGACCAAATATTGCGCTAAACTTATTGGTGTTCAGATTTTTCTGACCATCCTTATTTCATCAGCAAGTTTCAGCCAAAAAGAAAAAGCAGCTGCAGGCTCTTATGAAGGGCTAGTAGACAGTATTCGTCAATATATTTCTGTGGATTATTCCAAGGCGCTTAAATTCTCCAATCAATATTTAAGCAAGGCCAAAAAAGAAAATAATAAGGAAAAAATTGGTTACGGATACGAGGCAATTTTGGAAACGCAATTGTATAATGATGAAGCCAAATACGCCAAAGAAACCTTTCAAAATTATTTAGCCTACGCCAAGGAGACAAAAAATAAAGATTTGATTATCCGAGCGTATTGCGCAGGTTCGGATGTTGAATTGAATGCTCCCAACGGTTCAGACGCACTGAATTATTTAAATATCGCTTTGGCTCTCGCTGAAAAAGACAAAAATGATTTTTTGAAGGAGATTGTTCTCAATAAAATGTCTGTCTTGCACTCTATTATGGGTGACCATGAAAAAGCAGTACAAATTCGAAAAAAAACAGTTGAATTTTTCAATGCAAAACCCATTGATTCGACCTTCACAGAGAAAACAAAAAATATTACCATGATGTCTGCGTATTTCATGCTCTGCGATGGATACCGAAATTTAAAAAACATCGATTCTGCTAAGCACTACAATGCGCTCATGAAAAAATATGTGAGCAAAGTGGACTCATGTGTACAGCGTTATTACTACGTCAGTAGCGGCGAAAATGCATTCTTAGAAAAAAAATACAAGGAAGCTCGAAGCCATTATCAAAAAGCTGAAGGCATTTGTGCTCTTGAATTCCCACTCTATGATTTGAACATGGCTTTCCGTTATGGAAAAATTGAATTCGCGGAAAAAAAATACCAAGGTGCAATAGACATTCTGAAAAAAGGTTTGGAAGATTAAGGTGTAAAGCCGGAAGAAGAAGGCTACATGGACGAATATTATAAAATCCTTGCTGAGGCTTACAAGAAAATTGGAAACTTTGAACTCGCCAACACCTATTTTGAAAAATACATCAATACCAAACAGGAATTTTCTAAAATCAAGGGCGATATGTCGGCTAGTCTGCGACAAAATGAAATCAAGGACTTTCAAGCCGAACTTAAAAAGTTAGAAAATGAAAAGGAGTCGAAAAATGTTGCTTTGAATCTGCTTTTCTTGTTCTCATCCATTAGTATCCTCGTTTTACTGCTAGTATTGCTTCGTTTTTATCGCGGACGAAAAAAGAACGAAATCCGCTTCGAAGAGTTGATGGCTAAACTGAAAATTTCTGAAAACAAGGTAATCGATTCCAAAGACAAAGAGTTGGAAGAAACGACAAGTTCGGATGTCACGCCGGAAGTAACTGCTCAAATTTTGGAAGGATTAGGGGTGCTTGAAGAGAAAAAATATTTTCTCAGCCAAGATTGTAATTCCTACAACGTAGCGAAGAAAATAAAAACGAATACGACTTATTTGTCGAAAGTGGTGAACCAAGAATTCGAAAAAAACTTCAATACCTATATCAATGATCTGAGAATTAATTACGCCATCGTACAATTAAAAGACGACAAAAAATTTCGTTCCTTTTCTATTCAATCCATAGCGGAAGAATTAGGATACAAAAGCGCCGATTCATTTACGAAATATTTCAAAATTCACACGGGATTGAATCCTTCTTTTTACATCAAGCAACTAAATTCTTTGTAAAATCTCCCCAAATTTATAAAAATAAGGTTAGCAATTTGTTTCGTTTTAATTAGGTATTTACAAACTCTTAAATAATTGATTTATAAATATTTAAGTCTAAATTTATCATCCCGAATTTCCTAAAAATCGGGTTGCTTCTCTTTTTTAAACAGTATTCCTAATGGATATTTGTCTTGTCGAAAGTGACAAACTGTACAGCAACTTTTAAAAATAGGAACAGATGACAAGTCAACAAAAAACAAAACAAAAAATTCTAGTCGTAAAATTAGCGATTGGACTTGTAGGAGCAATCGTTGGTTATGTTCTGACGAAAATTATTATTCATTTATACAATTAAAACAAATAGCATGAAAACAAGTAAAAAATTATTCTTAACCCTATCTTCCATTCTCGCTTTAGGATTTTCCAGCAAGGCACAGAACATTGAAGGGAGCTGGAAAGGGTCGGTCAACACGCAGGGAATGGAAATTGAATTGATTTTCAATATCTCGGAAGGGAACAAAGTATATTCTTCCACATTGGATGTTCCTATTCAAGGAGCAACAGATATTGCTTTGGATGAAACAACACTTTCTGGCAATACCATAACCATTTCTTCCGCAAAAATGCAAATGAAATATGTCGGTGAAGTCGGTTCAAATTCTATTTCAGGAACATATTCTCAAATGGGTCAAGATTTTCCGTTGGTACTAACCAAAACTGTAAAAACAATACCAGGAAACGCAGCGCTGCCTTCTTCCAGCGAAGAACTGGCAAAAATTGCTGCGATGGAAAAAGGAACATTCCAATATTCCGTGGAAGATTTCTTCACCAATCCAGAGGCTCAATCCTTTAAGCTTTCTCCTAATGGAGCTTTTATCTCATTTTTAAAAAGAACGAACGGAAGTAAACGTTCCCTTATCGTTAAAAATGTGGCTTCAGAAAAAGAAACAACCATCCTAACAGAAGGCGAAGATCTTATCAAAGGTTATTTCTGGGCAAGCGATGATAGAATTTTGTATCTGCAAGACAAAGGTGGAGATGAAAACTTCCATTTGTTTGGTGTAAATCTCGACGGTTCCAATCAAAAAGAACTGACGCCTTATGAGGGAACTAAAGCAAACGTCTTGCTTGTGATGCGCGAAGATAAAGACCATATCATCATCAGCATGAACTTGGATAATAAGCAAAACGAAGAACCGTATAAATTAAACATCAACACCGGAAAAGTAGAGAAATTATATACCGAAGAGGAAGGAAAAGACCCAATCATTGGATACAATTTTGATAAAGATGGAAATTTAAGAGGATTGACAAGAGTTGCGAACGGAGTAGAAACGGATGTTTACTATCAATTGGATGGTAAAATGGAGCAAATTATGCGTTTGGACATGAGTACAAGTTTCGGATTAATTGAGTTTAACTATGCAAGCGAAAATCCACATGACGCATACGTAGCCTCCAATGTAGGCGAAGATAAAATAGGCATTTACCTCTACGATTTCAAATTGAAAAAATTCATCAAGAAAATCTATTCCAATGAAACTTTCGATGTTGCTGACTTAGCATTGTCCAAAAAAAGAAACTACGAAATGGATTATGTGATGTTCAATGGTGAAAAAATATCGATTATTCCATTGAGTAAAACGTACAAAACCATTCACGCCAGATTAACAAAAGAATTTGGTGATAAAGAATTCTATACGCTATCTCATTCAGAAGATGAAAACTTGTACATGATTGTCGTTACGAGTGACAAAATCGTTGCAGAATATTACACCTATGATGTCAAAAAAGACGAAATCAAACTTTTGTACAAATTGTTGCCGCATTTGAAAGAAAGCGACATGGCAGAAATGCGACCAATCAAATTTAAAAGTCGTGATGGAAAAACAATTTATGGTTACATCACTTTGCCCAAAGCAGCTTTGGATGGTAAAAAAGTTCCTATGATTGTAATGCCTCACGGCGGTCCACAAGGTGTGCGTGACAGTTGGGGGTTCAATCCTGAAAATCAATTATTTGCTAGTCGTGGTTATGCTACCTTGAACATCAATTTCCGCATCTCTGGTGGATATGGAAAAGAATTCATGTCGGCAGGATTCAAACAAATTGGTCGCAAAGCCATGGATGACGTAGAAGATGGGATTGCCTATGCGTTAAAACAAGGTTGGATAGATAAAGACAAAATTGCCATATATGGCGCCAGTCACGGTGGATATGCAACTTTGCGTGGTTTGACAAAAACACCAGAATTGTATGCTTGTGGGGTTGATTACGTTGGTGTTTCCAACTTGAGTACCTTCTTGAATACCATACCAGCCTATTGGGAAAAATACCGTGAATACTTGTACAAATCATGGTACAATCCGAACATTCCCGAAGAAAAAATAATCATGGATGAGATCTCTCCAGCATTACATACCGATTTGATTCAAAAGCCGCTTTTTGTTATTCAAGGAGCAAACGATCCTAGGGTAAACATTGATGAAGCCGACCAAATTGTAGAGAAATTACGCGCTCGTAATATCAATGTTCCATACATGGTGAAATACGACGAAGGACATGGATTCTACAAAGAAGAAAACCGCATTGAAATGTACAAGACCATCATGGGATTCTTCGCCATGCATCTAAAATAAAATAAGTTTTAGCTTAAAAATAAGAGCACGCCCGATTCCGATTCAAAACGGAATTGGGCGTTTTTTTGCTCATTTATTCAATGATTTTTCTACTTTAGAACTGAAAATTAAAACACCTCATCATGATTCGACAATTTCTAAAAGCGAAACATTGGCAAATATTCATGCTGATTTTCGTCATACCTTTTATCCTTCAAATGTTTTTCATCTTTACCATGATTTCAAATTTGAACGAATCAAGAATGAATCAACCTGAACGATTTTTTGATGCCATCTCTTTCATGCCGCTAATAATGGCTGTGTACATATTTGGATTAATGGGTTGGTTCTATTCCATAGCTATTGGTTTACAGCGGAAAATACCAGAACAATACAAGATGAAAATCAACCGATTTAAGATTTTCTTTTTTATCCCTGTTGCTTATTTCTCTGTTTTAATTTTTGCATTTGTCATGATGTTCGGAAATTTTTCTCTTGGGTTAAATGTTACTCCAAATCTTCTTGGAACCATCTTTGCCTTGGTCGTTCCAATTCACATCTTCTCGGCATTTTGCATGTTTTACATTCTGTATTTCGTTTCCAAAACAATCAAAACCGTCGAACTGCAACGTGAAGTCACTTTTTCGGATTATGCTGGCGAATTTTTTATGCTTTGGTTTTACTTCATTGGCGTTTGGATTTTACAACCCAAAATCAATAAAATGGCTGATTTAGAACTCAAAGAACAGCCCATTTCCAGTCGACCTCAATGAAAACTCCCGACGAAATTTGGAGTAGTCTTGCCCATCTCTATGAAGAAAAATTCATGGATTTAATTCTATATAACGATACCTATGATCTTTTTTGTTCAATGCTAAAAGCGGACGCCAACATCCTCGAATTGGGTTGTGGCCCAGGCAATATCACCAAATACCTCGTAACAAAAAGGCCCGATTTTCGAATTCTAGGAACGGATTACGCACCAAGAATGGTCGAGCGAGCCGCACACAATGTTCCTTCTGCAAAATTTCAAATGTTGGACGCAAAAAAATTGGATACCTTGAATCAAAAGTTCGATGGAATTATGGCAGGTTTTATTCTACCCTATTTCAATGAAAGTGAAGCAAAAAAACTCATAAAAGATTGCGCCGATAAATTATCAGAAGTAGGTATTCTGTATTTGAGTTTTGTCGAAGGTGATTACGGTACTTCGCATTTGAAAAAAGGCAGTACCGGTGATGAATTGTTCTTTCACTATTATTCTCGTGCTCAAATTGAAGCCATGTTGCTGGAAAATAGTTTAGAACAAATACAAATTGACCTTAAAGAATATCAACGTCCCGAAAATATTATTGAGTATCACACGGTGTGTCTTATCAGAAAAAAACCAAAAAATTAGCCCCTAAAAAAAGCTCAAAATCAAGTAAATAGATAATTACCGTTCTAACAGAAATGATTAAAAAGAAAAGCCAACAAACCAACTAACCCCATTCCGAAATCCGTAATTCGTAATTCGTAATCCTTAATTCTCAATCATCCTGAATCGCTCGATCAAAATCTTTGATCATAACGGCAATATCACTCACAATTTCATCGCGTTGCTCGTCTTTTCCTTTTTCATTTTCTAGAAATTCTTTCAAATACAACTGGGCTTCAAGTGTTTGCCCTTCTTGAAACGGACCTTCAAGATTTTCAATGATTGTCAAACATTCAAAGGCTTCCAAGAACGTTCCTTCGCACGCAATGGCGACAAAATCAGCTAAAAAGGGCGAAAAATCTAATTTACTCTGCCACATAGTATTGAGTAAATCTTTGCGGATGGACATGAACTTCTCATCCCGAACGATTTCTATGATTTCTGGCGTAGCACTTGAATCACTTAATTTCGATAAAAACTCTATCAACTTACCATTAATGGCCTCACTCTTATTCTCCAAATACAATTCACACATCGGCCGCAAAATCTCGGCGCTTCCTTCCGCTTCAAGAAGTGTGATGGTTCTTATTACCTTTTTTTGGTCGGCTACAAACAAGTCAGCAACCAGTTGTTTTAATTTTTTGGTCATAATCTGTGGAGATCTATCCTAATTTTCCACAAAAGTAGGACAAATACTGCTTTTTACTCGGAATATCACGAAAGAAAATATCTTTGCACTAGAAATGGGAAAACGGATAACATATTTTGCAATGCTTTGCCTATTTTGGTTAACTTTTTACGCGTGTGTGGAAGAAGCGAAACCTGAAAAATACCAGATCATTCGAATTTACACCGATTTGCCCGAATCTTTCGATGGCAATTCTTTCCGCCATTTTGGTCGAAAAGAACACATTCAGGTCATGATTTACCATAAATCGAATAAAGAGATAATTGACCTTATTCGGACAAAGAAATGGGAAAGCGGTGTCGATGTGGTTATTCTTAAAAACGCTTTGGATCTTCTTCGATTAAAAAGTATGTCGGCTTTGTATAAACCAAAAGA
>JBGSIB010000050.1:0-166566 GCA_041751955.1 Crocinitomicaceae bacterium | reverse complement strand
AATATCTGTAATTTTCATGAATGGACTAATAAATTCACTGTTATGATGCATACTGGCGTTGGTCTAGGAAACCTTTCAAGTGAAGGCTTTCCTATATATTCTAAAAAAAATGACAAAGTGGGTGTTTACACATTTGGAATTAGCCCAATGTTTAAAGTAAACAATCGACTATCTTTAAATTTTGATGGAAGCATACATGGAATTTCACGCTTACACCACACCTGGGATTATACAACAGATTATTACAACAGATTATTACAACAGTCATTATAAAGGCGACGACTATGGCCTAAATGGTCATTTTTATACTGCAACGGTTGGCATGTCCTATTATTTTGGCAAGAATGAAACACATGCAGATTGGACACCAACTAAATCAGTTAATCAAAAAGATTTAGATGCTTTGGCTGCGGAATTGGACATAATGAGAGCTGGAATGTTGGACGATGACAAAGACGGTGTGCCAAATTACTTAGACGAAGAATTGGCAACCCCTGCAAGCAATCCTGTAGATTCTAAAGGAGTTTCTGACTTGTCAAAATTGGATACTGACAATGATGGTATTGCTGATGCATTTGACGCTTGTCCAGAGGAAAAAGGATTCTTCTCTACAAATGGTTGTCCTGATTCAGATAAGGATGGTGTAGCTGATAATATTGACAAATGTCCGAATGAAAAGGGTTCAATCGCAGATGAAGGTTGTGCACCAAAAGTTATGTCGGCTGGAGCAATGGCAAATGCATGGTCTATCGTTTACTTTGAAACTTCTTCTTACGATTTGAGCCCAATGGAAAAAGCTAAATTGGATGGAATTGCTGCTCAATTAAAAGCGGATCCAAGCAAAAAAATAATGGTTAAAGGTCATGCAGATTCTCGTGGAGATGAGGATATGAATGAAGATTTATCAAAAAACAGAGCTCAGTCCGCGAAAAATTACTTGATGAGCAAAGGAATTGAAGCTTCTAGAATTCAAATATCTTATTTCGGAACTACACAACCTGCGCAATCGAATGACAGTGTTTCAGGAAGAGCAATGAATCGTCGAGTTGAGTTTCAATTGTTATAGTTCAAAAGTTTTATGAATAAAAAAAGGGATACCGAATGGTATCCCTTTTTTTTGCTCATTGCCCATGCTTTTCCAAAGTAAGTCGGACACTTTTAAGATTAAATGTTCGTTCACCTTGAATCCAGATGTTCTTTAAATATTTTGATGTACCTTAAAATTATCCTCAATCGAGCCTGTGATCACCATGCCCAACCATGAATTATAAGCTCCTAAAAGGTCATAGTATAGAGGTATGTCTTTATAAAAGCGTTTTGCAGACTCTCGGTATACGGATCAATCACCAAAAAAAATCTACAAGAAAGGTTCTACAAAAGCATTTGAAGATTAGAACCTCAAAAAGTACAAGAAGTTTCTATTAATTTCTATTCAATGTTGATTTAATCGCAGCAATCAAACGCTGAACATTTGGTAATGCCTCATCAATTAATGTTGGTGAGAAAGCGAATGGTGTATCTGTTTGCGTAACGCGCATTACAGGAGCATCCAAGTAGTCAAATGCATAACGTTGCAAATGATAGGAAATTTCAGAAGAAATAGACGCCAAAGGCCAAGATTCTTCCAAAACTACACAACGGTTTGTTTTCTTTACAGAATCCACTACGCAAGCATAGTCAATCGGTCGGATAGTTCTCAAATCAATGATTTCGCATGAAATTCCTTCTTTTTCCAATACTTCTGCAGCTTCAAACGCCACTTTCATAATTTTTCCGAAAGAAACGATGGTAACGTCTGTTCCTTTTCTTTTGATATCAGCAACTCCAATCGGAATAATGTATTCACCCTCAGGCACTTCACCTTTGTCGCCATACATTTTTTCAGATTCCAAGAAAACAACAGGGTCGTTATCGCGAATAGCAGCTTTCAATAATCCTTTTGCATCAGCAGGATTGGAAGGTGTAATAACCTTTAAACCAGGAACATGTGCATAAAATGCCTCGAAACTTTGAGAATGCGTAGCACCTAGTTGACCAGCTGTTCCATTACCGCCACGGAAAACAATCGGACAATGATACTGACCACCAGACATTTGCATCATTTTTGCAGCTGAGTTAATGATTTGGTCTGCGGCTAGAATCGCGAAATTCCAAGTCATGAATTCTACGATAGGTCTTAACCCATTCATCGATGCTCCAACAGCAATACCAGCAAATCCCAATTCTGCTATGGGTGTATCGATAACTCTTTTGGCACCGAATTCATCCAACATACCTTGAGAAACTTTATAAGCTCCATTGTATTCTGCAACTTCTTCGCCCATTAAAAATACGTTTTCATCGCGACGCATTTCCTCTGACATGGCTTCTCTTAAAGCTTCTCTGAATTGTAGGGTTTTCATGTTTTATCTTTTTTAACCTTAATTATAAGGTGCGCCAAAATTAGAGTTTAGTAGTTTAAGGTGCAAGTGATGATTGAATTTTTTGCAGCAAAAATTCTTTGACACTCGGCTGTTGGCTTTTGGCTTGAGCCGCAGCATAAGTCAAAAGCCAATAGCCAAAGGCTACCAGCCACAATTTATTCCTAAGCACGCATAATATATTATTATTGAAAAATAACAATTAGAGCAACAAATTCCCCTAAAGATTGTTACTTTTACAGACAAATTTTACGATAAAACAATCAACATGAAAATATTGGTTTGTATCAGTAAAGCACCTGATACCACATCAAAAATCGCTTTTTCGGCCGGAAATACTCAGTTTGACGAAAATGGCGTACAATTTATTGTCAATCCATATGACGAATGGTACGCGTTAGTTCGTGCACTTGAGTTGAAAGAAGCTGGTGGTGGAAATGTTACCATCATTACAGTTGGTCTAGCTACAGATGACGCCATTATCAGAAAAGCTTTGGCAATTGGAGCGGATGATGCTGTTCGCATTGACGCAGAGGCAACAGATGCGTATTATACAGCAATGCAAATTGCCAACTATGCGAAAGCAAATAGTTTTGACATCGTTTTGACGGGAAAAGAAACTATTAATTATAACGGTTCACAAGTTGCTGGAATGATTGCTGAAGCTATGGAAATTCCCTTTGTTTCCTTGGCAACAAAATTAGATGTCTCTGGAAACACGGCTACTTTAGAAAGAGAAGTTACTGGAGGCGTTCAAGAGGTTCAAGTAAATACTCCATTTGTTGCTTCTTGTGCTAAAGGAATGGCTGAACAACGTATTCCAAACATGAGAGGAATTATGGCCGCTAGAACAAAACCTTTGAATGTAGTTGCGCCGGCTGCAATTGATTCCTTAACATCGTTCGTTTCATACGAAACACCCAATGCAAAATCAGCGGTAAAAATGATTGATCCAGAAAATATGGATGAATTGGTAGCATTACTGCATAACGAAGCGAAAGTTATTTAATATTGGACGGACTTCGACACGACTCAACCCTTGATTTGAAGGCTGATTGAGCGTAGTCGAAAGCAAGCGACAAAAAAGAAAAAGATATGATATTAGTATATGTAAATTCAGACCACGGAATAGGCAAAAGCGCCATGGAGGTGGTAACGTATGGTAAAAAATTAGGCGATGTTGCTGTGGTTACTGCAGGAAATGCAACTGATGCTGACTTGGCTATGTTAGGTCAATATGGTGCTTCCAAAGTTATGGTGGATCATAATGCTAAAGCGGACGACGCTCAACAATTGACTCGATTAATTGCCAATGCTGCTAGTGCTGTTGATGCAAAAATCATTATTTTCTCACATGACTTAATTGCTAAATCTGTAGCTCCGCGTTTATCTGTAAAATTAAAAGCTGGTTTAATCTCGGGTGCGATTGCCTTGCCAGAAACGAATGGCGATTTCACTTGTAAAGTAAATGTTTTTTCCGGAAAAGCTTTTGGAAAGGTAAAAGTGAATACGGATGTGAAAATAATTTCTTTATTGGCCAATTCTATTCAGCCAGAAATTACAGGAGCAAATTGTGCTGTTGAAAATTTCGATGGACAAGTTGGGGATGTTGGCATAAAAGTATTAGAAACCAAAATTCCTGAAGGAGAAATACCTTTGACAGAAGCTGAGTTAGTGGTTTCTGCAGGTCGCGGATTGAAAGGCCCTGAAAACTGGGGAATGGTAGAAGATTTAGCGAAAACTTTAGGAGCAGCTACGGCATGTTCTCGTCCTGTAGCCGATATCGGTTGGAGACCTCATCATGAACACGTTGGACAAACAGGATTTGCCATCCGTCCGAATTTATACATTGCAGCTGGAATTTCTGGTGCCATTCAGCATTTGGCCGGAGTAAATGGTTCAAAAGTGATTGTAGTAATCAATACGGATCCAGAAGCACCTTTTTTCAAAGCCGCTGATTATGGAGTTTTAGGTGATGCATTTGAGGTTTTACCACGATTAAACGAAGCACTTAAAAAATTCAAGGCAGCTCAATAAATATTATTTCGACAAGAAATTGTACTTTTGAGCAATTAAAAATATTAGGGAAGCGAATTATTGCTTCCCTATTCATTTAAATCAATCCGAAGGCGTGTTCGTTTAGCATGGAAAAAGTAAAACTTGAAATTGTAGGATTATCGTATAGCCAAACACAGTCGGGTGCGTATGCTCTGGTTTTGGCGGAAGTTGGTGGAAAGCGTCGATTGCCTATAATCATTGGCGGGTTCGAGGCTCAGGCAATTGCGATAGAATTGGAGAAAATGGTTCCCACACGTCCTTTAACTCACGATTTATTCAAAAGTTTTGCGACTTCTTTTTCTATTGAAGTGAAAGAAATTATCATTTACAAGTTGGTTGAAGGTATTTTTTATGCCAAAATCGTTTGTGAAAAAGACGGATTTTCTACAGAGATAGATGCGAGAACATCAGATGCTGTTGCTATTGGAGTTCGCTTTTCTTGTCCAATTTACACCTTTGAAAATATTATTTCCAGTGCTGGGATTTTGTTAGATGAGTCAGAAGAAGGTTCAGATCCATTAGAAATGCTAGAATTTGATGATGAAACCGAAACTGCTGACGACGTAGATAAACGCTCTATTACTGAACTAGAAGCAGACTTGAATGAAGCCATCGAAAATGAAGACTATGAATTGGCTTCGAGAATTCGAGATGAGATTAATAAGCGGACTTCATAAGTACCCTTCGACTTCGCCCTGCCTGCCAAAGGCACGTAGTCAGGTCAGGGTAAAACCCGACTTCTTTCAGTTTATAATCAAAGTACAAGCCAAATTCCATCAGGTTGTAAACAGAAATTATACTGCTTGTATCAACCTAAATCAAAAGATCTATAAACTTCAATATTATAGTTAAACAAGGCTAAAAATTGGCGGAGTTGCTCGATAACAAAAAAATCTTAATTTTGGCTTCAACTTGAAATTCACGTACATGACCAGAAGATTTCTTTCTATTTTATTTGTCATTTTTATTTCCGCTTTATCCTTTGGTCAAGATATTCAAGGTAAATGGGAACTCACAACCAAAAATGGAGATTTCATTGAACTCAAAAAAGGAAATTATCAAATAAAAATTTCAAAGGATAGCTTAGCGCAACAAGGTGATTTTCTCATACAAGATTCAAGCTTATTTTTGTTTGGAAAAGAAGATGGTGTTGCAACCAAAAGGTTTTCTATTTCTGAAGCTACCGACTCGACATTAATTCTTTCTAATCTAGAAGCAACTTATACTTTCAAACCTGAGTTTAAAAAAGCTCCCGTTGTCCTAAAAAAATTAAAACCCAATGAAGGCTTAACTGCCATTGGAATTCTACGTGGGTTGGTGGGAATGCTAGTTTTACTGCTAATTGCTTATTTGTTTAGTAATAACCGAAGAGCGATAAAATGGAGAACGGTAGCAATTGGTATTGGCGCTCAATTAGTTTTGGCGATAGGAGTGTTGAAAGTTGGTTTTGTGCAAAGTGCATTCGAATCCATTGGTGGCTTGTTTGTTCTTGTGCTCGATTTCACGCGCTCAGGAAGCGAATTTTTATTGGGTGGATTAATGGATATTGACAGTTATGGTTTCATATTCCTATTCCAAGTTTTGCCAACCATTATTTTCTTCTCTGCTCTAACTTCTTTACTTTTTTATCTTGGAATAATTCAAAAAATAGTTGCTGGACTAGCCATTGTACTCACAAAACTTTTAGCGATTTCTGGGGCGGAGAGTCTATCTGTTGCGGGAAATATATTCTTGGGACAAACCGAGGCTCCATTGATGATCAAAGCTTACCTCGAAAAAATGAATAAGAGTGAAATCTTGCTAGTGATGATAGGTGGAATGGCAACAGTAGCTGGAGGAGTGCTCGCAGCTTACATTGGATTCTTAGGAGGAAATGACCAAGCACTTCGCTTGGAATTTGCAAAACACCTGTTGGCTGCATCAGTGATGGCAGCTCCTGGAGCGATTGTCATAGCCAAAATGCTTTATCCACAAACAGAATCGATAGTTACAGATGTATCTGTTTCAAAAGAAAAGATAGGTGCCAATATCTTGGACGCCATTGCAACAGGAACAACAGAAGGTCTAAAATTAGCTGCAAATGTTGCCGCGATGCTTTTGGTGTTTATTGCATTTATTGCCATGATCAATTACGGTTTAGGCTGGATTGGCGGGTGGTCTGGACTAAATGGGGTGATAGCAGAAAATACGCCATACGCCTCTTTCTCTTTAGAAACCATACTTGGTATAATCTTTTCTCCTTTGATGTGGTTGATTGGCGTTGCAAGTGAAGACATGATGCTCATGGGACAGCTCTTGGGTGTGAAATTAGCGGCATCAGAATTTGTTGGCTACATTCAGTTGGCGGAACTGAAAAATGCGGGTAGTGCAATGCATCTTACTTATGACAAATCCGTGATTATGGCCACGTACATGCTTTGTGGATTTGCCAACTTCGCTTCCATTGGTATACAGATTGGTGGAATAGGCTCCTTGGCGCCGAATCAACGGAAAACACTTTCTGAATTTGGTCTAAAAGCTGTGATTGGTGGAAGTTTAGCCTCTTTAATGTCGGCTACGATAGCCGGGATGATAATAGGATAAAAGGAATGGGAAAGACAATTCAACTTCTTATTGGAATTGTTTTATTGTCGAGTTGCTCGCATTTTTCAAAAATGGCGGTTTACAACAAAGTCGAAAATATCGACGGCGAAACTCGAATCTATAACGAGAAACTCAATTTAAGCAATTTGAATTACGGCGATGTCAAATTCGCGTTTTCCAAAAAAGAATTCAAAAAACTTACTTCAAACAAGAAACCAGCATTTAAAAATGTGATTTTGTATGGACAAACATACATTGAACCGTTTTACAACTATTATCTCTTGCAAGGAGAGGATTGTATTTCTAATGCAGATTACACTATATTCGAATATAATTTTCAAGAAAGTAAATTTAATTTGGCAATTTCAAAAGGCGCTCCTGAGCCGGATGTTGAATTTATAAAAAGCCATATTTCTGCTTATTTGAAATAAAATGTTTTTTATTTTATGGAATTCTAAAACTGTTCTCATCTTAAAGGTATAACCCTTAAAATACAAGAAGATGAAAAAGTTAATTACAATGATGGTACTTCTCATGGCAAGTACAAGTTTCGGGCAAGGTGCTTTGGGAGATGTAATTGGAACAATAATTCAATATAAAACGAATGAACCAGTTATTGATGCTCGAGTTTTTATTATCGATCAAGACAAACGGTACAATTCTAAATCCGACTTTGACGGAAGATTTCGAATTAGTGCAATTCCTCCTGGCAAATATCAGATATTGGTTTGTAAAAATGGTGATACTTTGCGCTCCAAAATAGTAGATGTCCCAATGGATGGTTTTGCTGATGCAGGTGTAATAGAATATACGAACAACATTTTAGAAATGCCTACAATTGTAGTTAGCAGAGTTGATCAAGGGATTAAAATTGAAAAAGGCTTTCTACCTATCCCTAAACTAACGGCATTAGAAATCAGCAAAAGCCCAGTAAAATTCAACATTAAAGACTTGGCAATCTCCATGACCACAGATGTAAAAATGGCTGATGATGGTTCTCTAGTATTCCGTGGAGCACGAAAAGGTGACATGATTTACTACGTAGATGGAATGAAAGTCGTTGGCGAATTGAATTTACCAAGCACATCTATTTATCAAATGATGGTTTACTCTGGTGGATTACCCGCTCAGTTTGGCGATACCATGGGTGGTGTAATTGCCATAGAATCAAAAGGTTATTTTCAGTTGTTACGCGAATTCAATTCTGAGCAATTGAAGAAAGGTCTCTAATCTTTAAACTATTCAAAAAAAAAAGCTGGTATCATTGCCAGCTTTTTTTTGCTTGAGATTTTTAGCTAAAAAAATGTGGGCTTTTATCCTGCACTTTCGGTAAAAATTTCTTCAAATCTTGTTCATCTTTTTGAGAAATAATCATCAAGTTGCCTTCGGATTCAATGATGATTTGATTTTCCATGCCTTGAATCATAACCAGCTTATCATTCGGCACATTGACGATGCAATTTTTGGAATCTATCATGGTAACGTGATCACCAACTACAGCATTTCCGTTTTCGTCGTGATGCATGTGCGTGTAAAGCGAACCCCAAGTTCCTAAATCAGACCAGTCGAAAGTTGCAAGGACAACTTCTACATTTTTAGCATGTTCCATTACCGCAAAGTCGATAGAAATATCTTCACATTCTGCAAAACAATGATTCACCATTGACTGTTCCTCCACCGTATTGTAGTTGCTCATTTCCTTGGTAAAAACATCATACAATCCGGGTTGAAAATCGTGAAGAGCCTGAAGAATAGTTTCTGTTCTCCAAATGAAAATTCCAGAATTCCAGAAAAAATTACCACTTGCTAAAAAGGATTCAGCAGTAGCCAAATCAGGTTTTTCGCGGAACTGAAGAACTTTGGATGAATCACCTGGATCCAAATTTGCTGAGGCATCTACTTCTATATAGCCGTAACCCGTGTCTGGTCTTGAAGGCTGAATACCAAGTGTGACCAATTTATTATTTTCAGCTTCCAACAAGGCTTTCTGAATTGTTTCCATGAATAAATCTTCCTTTTCGATCAAATGATCTGAAGGAGCAACAACCAATTTTGCGTTAGGGTTCAGTGCGTGAATTTTTGCGGCAGCGTAAGCAATACAAGGTGCAGTGTTTTTCCGCATTGGCTCAGCTAAAATCTGTTCACGACTCATTTGAGGTAGCTGTTCAGCGCACAAATCCACGTAATTAGCGTTCGTTACGATATAAATGTTTTCTTTGGGTGCAATGGTCGTTAGTCGATCAAATGTCAGTTGCAAGAGAGATTTTCCCATTCCAAGCACATCCAAAAATTGTTTTGGTTTTTCTGGAGTTGACATCGGCCAAAATCGACTGCCGATTCCTCCGGCCATTATCACGCAATAATTATCTTTCATCATTTTCTATTTTTTCTACTTCAGCGATGGCCGAAACGAGGTATTGTTTTCGAGTTCTTAATTCAGTACAAAGGTATCGTTTTCTTCTTAATTTTCCTTTCTTGAAGAACTTTCCATTGAGTATAAAATCTTCATTTTCAGCTAAGTCTTCTAAATGCAAAACAATGTGATTTCCTTCGTTATATTGTTTTAATACTCGATATAAATTCAAATCCGTACAGGAAGACGCCTTAACATTGACGAGCGACTGCAACAAAGCATTTTCAACGTCCTTTGGTAAATGTCCCGTTTCTATTATCGGATAAATCAATTTACTATACTTCTGCTGCCATTCCTTACCATGCGCCTTTATTCGTCCACCATATTCCAAATGAACATAATAATGGGCCAATTCGTGCAAAGTTGTTATTAAAAAAGAATAAGGATTTAGGTTTCCGTTGATCGTAATTTTTGGTCTCTCTAGAGCTGGTCCATAGCGAAAATCGCCCAACTTAGTTTTACGCGGTGGCACTATCCGAAACTCAAGCGGATGGCGCAAAATAAGGTTCACAGTATACTCCACAAATTCATTGGGTATGTACTTTTTTAGTACATTTTGATGCAATTCTAATGTCGTAGATTTCGCCATTTCGGGTAAAAATAATCGTTATCCACATAAGTATTTCATAAAATTAGGAATATCGCATCTTTCGGAAAGAAAATTACCGTTAATTTAGCAAGCGAAGTGAAGATATTATACAACATAGGAAAATATTTCCAGATGCTTTGGGTTGTTTTTTCAAAGCCTGAAAAAATGCGAATTTTCCGCACCCGTTTATTTGATGAGATTCAGAACATTGGTATTAATTCCATTCCAATTGTTGCTTTGCTCTCAACTTTTATGGGAGGAGTTATCGCTTTGCAAACGGCTTCAAATATGACTTCACCTTTGCTACCAGAATATACGATTGGTTACATTACTCGTTCAAGTACCATATTGGAATTTTCACCTACTATTATTTCACTCATTCTAGCTGGTAAAATTGGTTCCAACATTGCTTCAGAAATAGGAACCATGCGCGTAACTGAACAAATTGATGCCTTAGAAATTATGGGCGTCAACTCTCTCTCCTTTTTGGTTCTTCCTAAAATTATGGGTGCCGTTTTATTTTTTCCATTTCTTATTATTTTTTCCATAGGATTGAGCTTAATTGGCGGGTGGTTATCATTGGTAATGTCAGGTCTCTCATCCACAGAAACGTATGTTTTTGGTGTTCGTTCATTTTTCGAAATAAGCAACATTACCTATGCATTGGTTAAGGCCGTGGTTTTTGCATTTGTGATTGTATCCGTATCATCTTTTTACGGTTATTACACCAAAGGAGGAGCACTTGATGTTGGTAAATCTTCAACACAAGCTGTCGTAAATAGCAGTGTTGTTATCTTGATTTGCAACTTTTTCCTTACTCAAATGATTCTCTTGTAATGATTGAAATTTCTCACATTGATAAATCATTTGTAGATAGACAAGTTTTGTTTGATATTTCGGCCAAATTTGAGACCGGTAGGGTAAACTTGATTATTGGTCAGTCTGGACAAGGGAAATCGGTTTTAACCAAATGTATTGTTGGATTGATGGAACCCGACAATGGAAACGTATATTTCGACGGAAGAGATTTCACGAATATGGAGCGTCAAGAACGAAAAGAGTTGCGCAAAGAAATTGGTATGCTTTTTCAAGCGTCCGCCTTATTTGACTCCATGAATGTTGAACAAAATGTGATGTTTCCACTGACCATGTTTGGTAAACAAACAAAAAAAGAGATGTTGGATAGAGTTAATTTCTGCTTGGATCGTGTCAATTTGAACGGAAAAAATCATTTATTGCCTGCCGAACTTTCAGGAGGTATGAAAAAGCGTGTCGCCATTGCGCGTGCTATTGCTTTGAATCCGAAATATTTGTTTTGCGATGAACCAAACTCAGGACTTGACCCACAAACATCAATAGTAATCGATAATTTGATTCGAGAGATTACCTATGAATCGAATATGACAACAGTTGTGATAACGCATGACATGAATAGTGTGATTGAAATTGGTGATCATATCATTTTCATTCATAACGGAAACAATTGGTGGCAAGGCGATCGAAATTCTATTATTCGAACCGAAAACAAGGAGATTATTGATTTTGTATATGCATCAGATTTCATGAAAGAGATTAAGGCCTCCATGCAGAACAATCATTGATTTCCATCAATCCCAAATTTAATCCAACCATTTTCCCAACGCTGAATAGCAGCCGATTCCATATCACGATAGCCAATACTTCTTTCCAATACGTAATCATTTTTGTGCAATCCGCTCGGATTACGGACAAAGACAAAAGAAGTCGCGACTGAGCTTGTGAATCCATATGACCAAGTTTCACTTCGGACATCATCCATTATTCTGTCGGGTGGTCCATGTAAAATGTACATCATGCCCCTATCTGTTTTCCAACCAAGTTTATGACAAGAAAAAATCGCGTTTGCAAAATCCACCCTTCTATTGAATTCTCTGATTAATTTTTCTGCCTTCATTTCATCATTCCCCGATGCTTTGGACCAAAATTTCACCCAAGTATTGAAACTTACATTTTCATCTTTGGAAAGCAAGTAGACTATAGGCTGGATGGATGGACCATCGTCCACCGTCAATTTGGTAAAGTTGAACGATAACTGTTTTTCTTCACTTGTACTTTCTACCTTGACAAAAGTTTCTTCATTCAAAGTATTGACCATATCTTCCAACTCCTTCAAACTTACGAATTGTTCTGATTTCACTTCATATTTAGCATAAAGAGGATTGCTTTCCATTTCATACATGTGTTGAGCACTGCTTTGCGCATCTTCATATAATTTTACTTTGAATCGCTCCCCAACTTTCCGACTTTTAATATTTATCCTTTCATTAAAAATAAATGGTCGCGTCAAAACTTGATTTGTGCTTTGAGCTACAAGTAGGAAATCCTCTGGAATAAATTGATCTTCCCTTTCCCAGAAAGCACTGTATGTTTTGGAAGAACGTTTGTTTACATCCGTAAGTTCCAAATCATAATAAACGGTTTTATTTTCAGGAAGCGAAAATACTAAACTGTCCAAAACCACGGTTGAATCTTTCAGTAATTCTTCCCTTGAAATACCAACTAAGTTCTTGCTTCCTAACTGGTTGTTACGCACTTCAAAATGAATGCGATACATCGTGTTTTTCACACCAGAAGAATCAAATTTCTCCAAAAAATGTATGGGATCCAAGCGAAAATAAAGTTTGGATAAAGTATCATTTTCACGGTACAAAGAATACTCTAAGGGTAGGTAACTCACTTCACGAATTTTGGCCTCTTTTTCATTGACAAGATGACCATAACCTGTTTCCTCGTTGGAACCACAAGCACTCAGGATAAGTATGAAAATGATAAGAATTCTATTCCAATTCGTTCGTTTCTTCATCTTGTTCGTCGCCTATATATTTTTGATCCAGATTCTTTTTGGTTTTTACACCTAGAGCTTTCAACTTTTCAACTCTGCTAATTAGGTTACCATTACCTGTGGCTAATTTATTCAAAGCATCAGTATAAGCTCCTTTGGCTTCGTCTTGTTTTTTACCAATTCTCTCCATGTCATCAACAAAACTCTTGAATTTATCATAAAGTCTTCCGGCTTGCTCGGCAATTTCAACTGCATTTTTATTGGTGCGTTCGTGTTTCCAAATGGAATCCACCGTTTTCAGAGTGGCCAGTAACGTCGATGGGGTCACCATAACAATTTTCTGTTTCATGGCCAATTCGTACAGATCTGGTTCTTCTTTAGCAGCTAGAGCGAATGAAGATTCTAACGGAATGAAAAGAAGGACAAATTCTGGAGAATTGATATCCGTCAGATGCGAATAATCTTTATCTCCCAATTGCTTGATGTGTGTTTTCAAAGATAAAATATGGTCTTTTAACGCTTCTTTTTTCAGAACCAAATCGTCCTCATTCACAAATCTTTCAAAGGCGCGAAGCGACACTTTAGAGTCGATAATAATTTTTTTGTTTTCGGGTAAATTAATGACTACATCTGGTCGTTGCAAATTTCCGTCTTCATCTCTAAATGAACCCTGGGTATCATATTCTCTACCTTTTACCAGACCAGAACTTTCCAAAATTCTTTCGAGAGCCATTTCCCCCCAATCTCCTTGTACCTTGTTTTCACCTCGGAGAGCATCCACCAAATTTTGAGCTGTAGATTTCATTTTGTCGTGTTGCTCAGAAAGTGTTTTCACTACAGAAGACATACTGGTGAATTGTTTCGTGTTGCTGTCATGACTGTCGCGCACTTCTTTCTCAAATTTCTCCAACTTTTCTTTGAATGGGGCGAGCAACTCGTTCAATTTCAAATGACTTTCGGACTTCAATGTTTTACTTCCTTCCTCCACCAAATTTTTTCCCATCAGGTGAAGCTGTTTCTCCAGAGTTTCTCTCTGCTCTCCAAAATTTATCTTTTGTTCTTCCAGTTGTCGCAAGTACATATCTCGTTCAGAACTTGCCTGAATCAGCTCACCTTTAGTCGACTCTCTTTGGGCTCTTACTTCTTCTTTTTCGGCCATTAACACTTCTTTTTCCTCGGAAATTTCGGTTATGCGATGCTCCAAAAGTAGCTGAATAGCTCCTTGCTTCTTGTTCTCAAGAAAAAACCAAATTGCAAGAAATACAGCGATAAGCGCGAGGGCCGAAATGAAGTAGATCATGGGTATAAAATTCTATCTAAAAATAGGCAATATATCCGAAATGAATTTTCCCATTTCTAAATAAAACCGGATTGTTTTGCTGCCTTCCCAGCGCATACTGAATGGAGAAAATTCCGATTTTTGTCCCAAAAGACAAGCCTCCGCCAAAACCGAAAGGATAATCGTTTAAATAACCTTCACTGTTTCTTTCGTAGAAACTTTGGTCATAAAAAAGGAAAATGCGCGAGTTTTGATCCAGCAAAAAACGATATTCTATGCTAAGAATAGAATAAGTTGAGGCGAAAATTTCTTGCTCATTGAATCCGCGCTGGGTTGTCAGTCCACCAAAACGGTACAATTCATTTTGGAAAATATTGGGTGTGGACAGAAAAGAAGTTTGATTTCCGATGGCCAGTACATGCCTTTTAGCGAGAGGAAAGTAGAACATGATCTGACTTTCACCTTTAAAAATCAAAGATCTCACAACGTTGCTGGTATCATTTTTTTGACTCTGCCTCTGACCCGCAGAAGCATTGATTTCTATGGAAAAGCCACGTGTTGGGTTCGGTAAATAATCTACCTTTCTTTTGGTTAACCCGACACCATAATTATTGGATTTCACATTCGCCAAACCAGTGAAACTAGTATTATTAGACGAACCGCTCAACAGGGACGATGAGTTCCGTTCATAGTAAAAGGTCACGAAATTACCTCCTTTCATAAAATACTGAACTCCAAATTTTCCTTTCAAATCCAAAAAAGTACTGTCTCGTTTGTATAGATTGAATTTTCCATCCACCCCAAAAGGTGTTTTAAATAGGAAAGGGAAATTTGCTCGAACTTGAAGTTGTTGCGTTTGGGCCTGTATATTTCGCCAATTCAGATCCATAAGTTCTCCCGTTTTCAAAGTGTTCAGAAGTTTCAGGGCGAGTTCTCCTGTAAGAAAATATCTGTTTTGCACTAGGTCAGGCTGCAATCCAACAAATCCGTTGATGGAGCTCATGGGTTGACTTTTGATATACACGAAAAGCTCAACACCTTCAGGCGTAAAAAGAATTTCATTGGGTTTAATTTCTGAAAGAAAAGGAACCTGAGTGATCCTTTGCGATATCCATTGAAGTTGTGTCTCGTCATACCAATCCCCTTTTTTAATTTGTAATAAATTAGAAATATAACTGACCGAAATTGCGGTGTCTCCTTTAATATTGATTTTTGACCACTTCAGTCTTTGGTACCGTTCAACCGTAAGTTCTGCCGACGCATTGTTTTCAGAAATGACGATGTTCTCAAGACTAACCTTGGCAAAAGGAAAACCATTGCTCAGCAGACTTTCGTGCAATGTGGTCATGAAAAGCCCCAATTCTTTGGCCCGAAAGGCTTGTTTGGTCAATAGTTTTTCCCGCAAGCGGACTTCTTTTTTAAAATATTCAAGATCTTCGTTTTCAACTTTCAGTAGGATTTGACCGAATTTTTGACCCAAATAAAAATCTACTTTACAATTTTTATTTTGCCATTCCATTTCATCCAGAGAAGCTGTTAAGTAGCCTTCCTCTAGTGCTTTAGCACGAAATTGTTTCAGGTAATTGATGAGTGCGAGACTGTCATTGAAATCAGTTTTTGGATTTTTCTTGAAACCTTTATAATCATCGGTCATAAACTGAATTCGGTATGATTCTTGAGTCATTCCATTGAGTGAAATAAGGCTTAACAGAAAAATAACAAGTGCTGGAGCAAACTTCATTCTTGAATTGAACGTATGTAAGACGTGTTTATTGGGGAAACACATTTTGTTCATAATAAAAATATGAAATTTACGTTTAATAATTTAACTTTACCCCTCGTAGATTGAAAACCGATTAAACCAAACAAGATGAAAAGAGTATTGATTTTAACGACAATGGCATTAGTATTAACAGCTGGATTGATGGCATGTGGTGGTTCCAAAGGTGGACACTGTGATGCATACGGCAGCGTTGATAACGTAGAAAATTCAGATTTGGCGTCTAAATAAACTGCTTACTTCTACCATAAAAACATTGAGGTTGTCCCCTGAGGGGGCAGCCTTTTTTTGTGTGTGAATATTTTTAGAATTAATATTTACTCTCTTTTTTAAGATAAATATAAAGAACTGAAGAAGTTTAAATTCTGAAATGAATTACTTCACTTTCTTCTCATAAGTAACCGTAAAGTTGGCCGGAAGTGAAGATTTCTTTACTATAACCCAGTTATCGGTTCTATATTCTTCTTCGCAATCTGGACAAGACTCTACCGTTATTTTATATTTAACACTTGACCCAGCCGCTGAAATATCTCGAACATAATGGCTGTTGCATCCAGCAAGAATAGGGAAATTAAAAACTGTATAAGTTGAGTAATCTACAGGGACATAAGTATAACCATTGTCAAAACTTACTTTCAAGTCGTATTGACCTGAAGGAGCGGCATGCACTGTTGCAACTCCACCTGTATTTCCTCCGTAAACAATTGCATCTGGAACAATAGAGCCTGTATTTTCGTCTGCTGGGAAATCGCATCCTTTATTACAAGACGAAACTGATAATCCAACAAGTAAAATAAGACTTAAAAAGAATATGTATTTTGTCATAACAAGGTAATTACCAATTCAAAAGTAGCTTATTTTTTTGAAAAATTCAATCATTTTTTGCGGAGCACAAAGTTTTGTCCCAAGTATACCTTACGCACTTGCTCGTCAGCTGCTAACTCTTCTGACGTTCCAGATTTAAGAATACTTCCTTCAAATAGAAGATAGGCTCTGTCCGTTATGGTCAAGGTTTCTTGCACATTATGGTCGGTGATCAATATACCTATGTTCTTTTTCTTCAATTGCGAAACAATACTTTGAATGTCCTCAACTGCTATTGGATCTACTCCGGCAAAGGGCTCGTCGAGAAGCAAAAATTTCGGATTGGTCGCCAAGGCTCTTGCAATTTCAGTACGCCGTTTTTCTCCACCTGATAAACGATTTCCCAAGGTAGTTCGGACATGGTTCAAACTAAATTCTTCCAGTAATTCTTCCAGCCTGTCTTTACGGTCATTCAGAGATAAATCAGTCATTTCTAGAATGGCCATGATATTATCCGCAACACTCAATTTCCGAAAAACTGAAACCTCTTGAGGTAAATAGCCAATTCCCATTTGAGAGCGCTTGAACATAGGATAACTGGTAATGTTCGTTTCGTCCAAATAAACATTTCCGGAATCTGGGCTGACCAAACCAACAATCATATAGAAAGATGTTGTTTTTCCGGCGCCGTTCGGGCCCAAAAGACCAACAATTTCTCCTTCATTGACTTCAATAGAAACACCTTTTACAACGTGTCGACCTTTATATGATTTGCGGATAATATCTGTGTGTAATTTCACGTCGTAAAGTTAGAAATTAAAGGATAACCTCGCTCTGAAACCAATTGGATTGATATCAGGAGTTAAATGTGTCAATCGCCAAACGATATCTACTCGGCCAAACTTGAAAATATTTTCCATTCCAATACTTGCTTCTACATAGGGAACGTTACCAAAAGAACGGGTAAACGATGGTATAGCAATGTTGCCACCTTGACTTGCCGATAAAGAACCAATCGTTGCCCTTGCCCCTGTCACCAACCTCCATTTCAACTTTTTCATCAATGGAATACGATTCATAAAGAAACCATCCCAATGTTGAAACAAATAGACAGTGGCATATTGGTCAGAAATAAATTCGTAAAAATTTAATTTGTTGAAGGTCGATGTTAACAACCAATACGACTGGCTTCCTTCGTGAATTTTCAGAAATGGATAGGCAGCATTGCCGAATATTTTCCCTGTATTTCCGCCGTAGTTAATGCGCCCAAATATGCCTAAAGGTCGAATATGGTCTACAAACAAATCTAATCGTTGATATTGATAATCACTTCCAAAAAGACCTTTGACACCAAAGGTGCCTTGTAAAGTGAAAATAGGAAATTTGGACCTTAAACTTGTTCTGTCATAGGCTCCAGAAATAAACTCTTCTCCTTTTGCCCATCGGATACTGGTCGTAATTTCGGAGGTGCTTAGTGATTTGATGGTGTCCTGTAAATTCCCCTCATTCGTAAGCCGAATATAATTCGCTCTACCTAATGCCTCAACACTTCGCCATTCAAAACCTCCTTTTATTATGATATCCTTCTTGATATCCCTTTCGATGTTTCCACCTATACGATTTATGAATGAAAGTTTATCCAACGGTCCGGTTCTGAATACAGTGCCAAAGGTACTTCCTACAGTTGTTGCTGTTGCAGATTGTCCCAATTGCTCGATGTCATAATTATAGCAAAGTGAAAGAAGTGTTCTTTTCTTTTCACTCAAATTGGCGCGAACGGTCATTAAATATTTGAAACGCTCATCGCCAAAACCATAGGCCAATCGCCCACCTAATTCTATTTTTCTTGAAAAATTATTGGAAGTACGCAACGAAAGCGCCACTCGGTATTGCTCAACTGGATTTGTGCTGAATAAACTAAAAATACTGCCAACTTCAATTTTATTAAAAATATAGTAACCTGTCGTCGCCATATAGCTCAGGTTTTTCAATAACTTGAAATAAGAGTTTTGTTCCAATGAATCTACCATTTCATTGATTTTTATCTCCTGGTCAGATAGTTCTTTGTGCCGGTGTTGCTTCCAATATTCTTCAGACCTAGTTCCTGCTCCAATTTCAGTCTGCACGGTTTCATCAGTTTTATAAAAATCATCTGGCCGTTTTTCATTGATGACAAAATTTCGTCGTGAAGAATATTTTCGTCCGTAGAAACCATAAATCTTAGAACCTTGAGCGAGATTAATGTCGGCAATCATTCTTTCCTCAGTCATCATCCAAACTTCTGGTGCCACCATATCGAAATTATGCTCGAAATACATATCCAATATAAAATTGATATTGGCATCTTTTGCGATATTACCTTTGAATTGTTTGATGGCGTATGTCGTATCGTGTATCCACATTTCACCTTCAAAGGTCAATTCACCCGTTCTTTTCGGTTTAAAAGTTAATTTATAGCACCATTGATTATCGAGAAAACTAGAATCAGTAATGTAAAATTTATAAAAACCGCGAGCAAAATCTGCCGCTGGGGAAACAAAAGCTTTACCAAAAATCGGAATATAATTGTCGTAAAAATTGACGTCTAAATACATGTCGCCAAGAAATTGATTGAAGCTCATTTGCTCGGAACCTGACACCTGGTATGCTTTCATCACCTCTACCTTTTTCTTCGGATGATTTTTATAGTAAAAATCGGAGATAGACTCAGTCAATAGAATAGGTAAAAAAGGTTTTTCCGCACCAACAGAATCCATATAATCGAGCACGAAGTCTAATTTTTTCAGACCACGTCCTTCTTTGAACTCACCATCTAAATTGTTGACATCAAATTGCAGTTTATTGTACAATTCATATTCGTAAGCTTCCAGCTTTTCCTTGTTGTTGATATCTTTATTCGCCACCACTTTCTTATGTAAAGTGGTACTTCTTGGTTCATCAGGTGGACGAATTACCACATCATCCATCTCAGTAACAATGATTTCTAATTCAACATTAATGGTTTGTTCTTGATCTTTTTTAACCCGAACTTTTAAACGTTGGTAACCAGAAAAATAAAAAACGAGCGTGTCACTTGTATAATAACTTTCAAGTATATAATTTCCTAGGGTATCCGTAAAGGCCCCTGTTTTTGTGTCCTGAAATTGTATCCGAACAAAAGGCATTAATTCGCCTGTGCTTTTATCTCGCACGGTGCCTTTTACTATTGTTTTTTGTCCAAGCGCACTTTGCACAGCACAAAATGTAAAAAAGAGAAGAAAGTAGGTTTTAAAATTACTCATTTACACTTCCTGTTTTTTTCTGTTTTTCTCTGCTCTCGCTGAAACAAGAATTCCAATTTCGTATAAAATTGTTATCGGTATGGCCACAATCACCTGGGAAATTAAATCCGGTGGAGTGATAACAGCTGATAAAATCAATACGGCAACGATAGCATGTTTTCTGTATTTACGCAAAAATGCAGCGTGTATTATGCCCAATTTCGTTAATAAATATGAAACTATTGGTAACAAGAAGAGTATTCCAGAATAAAAAACGGTCGATAATATGGTAGACAAGTATGAATTAACGGTGAAATTATTACTGATTTGATCACTCATCGTATAATTTCCGAAGAATTGAACACACAATGGAGCGACTACGAAGTAACCAAATAAAATTCCCAGAAAGAATAAAATACTAACATAAAAAATAATTCCTTTAGCAACACTTTTTTCATTTTGCTTAAGGCCAGGTTTCACAAAACTCCAAAATTGATAAAATACAAATGGAAAAGCTCCTACAAATCCACCCATCACGCTCATCATTAATGAATAAGAGAACTGTCCAGACATCGTGTAACTTTGCATGAAAATAGGGACATCCTCAGAGCATACACCGAACCAACGGCACATCAACTCATAAGTAATGAACTCTTTATTTTTCAGGGAAAGAAAAACATTTTCCATAATCCATTCCTGAAAATAAAAGAGAACTGAAGCGATAAGAATTATGGCAATTGCCGAGCGCACAAGTCGCCATCTTAATTCTTCCAGATGGTCTAAAAAGGACATTTCTTTTTCTTCGCTCATAACTTACGTCAAAAGTACAAAACCGATCGAAGAAAGCTGAATTTTTTATATAGACATTTCAACAAAATCTCTGATTGAGAAATGTTCTATTTTTCTTTCAAATGACTTTCATTAAATGTATTAATTACGTATATTCGTAATCGGCTCATTTGCAAAGAGCTCTCAGTTAAACGGTTATTTCATGACAGATGACAAGCTTAAGGAAGCTTTACGTAAATTTTTCGGCTTTGACGCATTTAAAGGAAGTCAAGGAGAGATTATAAAAAATCTACTCAACAAAAAAAATACTTTTGTAATCATGCCAACTGGGGGAGGGAAATCCCTTTGTTATCAGCTTCCTGCTTTATTGTTGGACGGAACGGCAATTATCGTTTCACCTTTGATTGCATTGATGAAAAATCAAGTCGATGCAATACGTGGTGTGAGTGAAAGAGAAGGTATAGCCCATGTTTTGAATTCTTCCTTGACCAAAACAGAAATTGCAAATGTGAAAGCGGACATTACCGCTGGTGTGACTAAAATGCTATTTGTAGCCCCTGAATCGCTCACAAAACAGGAAAATATTGATTTCTTGACGTCGGTGGACGTCTCGTTTTTCGCCATTGACGAAGCGCATTGTATCTCAGAATGGGGTCATGATTTCAGACCAGAATACCGAAGATTAAGAGAAATATTTGAAAAAATTTCGAATGTTCCCATCATAGCTTTGACAGCAACTGCAACACCAAAAGTTCAGCATGATATTCAAAAAAACTTGAATATGTTGGATGCAACCGTTTTCAAATCGTCTTTTAACCGAGATAATTTGTATTATGAGATTCGTCCGAAGAAAAATGTTGAGAAAGAAATCATTCGTTACATTCGACAGAAAGAAGGCAAAAGCGGAATTATATATTGTTTAAGTCGCAAAAAAGTTGAAGAAATTGCGGAATTACTTCAGGTAAATGGCATTTCTGCGCTGCCTTATCACGCCGGATTGGACGCTTCGACAAGAGCAAAACACCAAGATATGTTCTTAATGGAGGATGTAGATGTGATTGTTGCGACCATAGCTTTTGGAATGGGAATTGACAAACCAGATGTTCGATTTGTGATCCATCATGATATTCCAAAATCCATAGAGAGTTATTATCAAGAAACGGGAAGAGCAGGCCGCGACGGTGGTGAAGGAGAATGTTTATCGTTCTACAGCTACAAAGATATTGAAAAACTAGAGAAATTCCTCCAAGGGAAACCTGTTGCCGAATTGGAAATCGGTCGTCAGCTATTGTACGAAATCGTTTCCTATGCCGAAACATCAGTTTGCCGAAGAAAATTCATATTGCATTATTTCGGTGAAGTTTTCGATGAAAAACTATGTGACAATGGCTGCGACAACTGTCGTTACCCGAAAGAAAAAATCGAAGGTAAGGAACAAATCATAAAATTGCTCAATGCTATACTTGAATTAGAAGAGCAGCAAAAAGCAAAACATGTCTGTGCTTATTTGTCTGGCAACGTAACTTCTGATATCAAAAGCTACAAGCACAACATATTACCCAACTTTGGCTCTGGAAAAGATAAGGATGAAAATTTTTGGAATGCTTGTATTCGACAAGTATTTGTTGCTGGTTTGATCACAAAAGATATTGAGAGCTACGGTGTTTTAAAGATGGCCAAAATGGGGCATGATTTTTTGAAAAACCCAAGCTCTTTCATGCTTATCAAGGAAAACGAATATCTTTTAAATGATGATGATGACTTAGTAGTTGCGGGCAAAGGTGGTGCATTTGATGAGACTTTGTATAAAATGCTCGTAGATTTAAGAAAATCCACGGCAAAGTCTAGTAAAGTTCCTCCATTCGTAGTTTTTCAAGAGCCTTCGCTAAAAGATATGTGTTTTCAATATCCGATAACTTTGGATGAATTAACACAAATTCAAGGTGTTGGGCAAGGTAAAGCCGCTAGATATGGTGAGCCATTTGTCGAATTGATTAGAGACTATGTTGAATCAAATGAAATCGACAGACCAAACGATTTGGTGGTAAAATCCTTGGTCAATCGCTCAGGATTAAAAGTACAATTGATACAAAATATAGATCGAAAACTGCCTTTAGAAGACATTGGCCATTCGCAAGGAAAATCCCTTTCTGAAGTAATTGATGAGTTGGAAGCCATTGTTTCTTCAGGAACACGTGTAAATATCAATTATTACATAGATGATATTTTAGATAGAGAGAATCAAGAAGAGATTTTCGATTATTTCATTGAAGCGGAAAGCGATGACCTCATTGAAGCTTACAAAGAATTTGATGGCGATTATTCAGAAGAGGAATTGAGATTGGTTCGCATCAAATTCATGAATGAGTACGCCAATTAGGATTTTTTTCTAAAAATTAAAACACAATTTTTTCCAGAATTCAGTTTCATTTCACATTCCATGTCTTTTTTCAGCTGGCGAACAAAATGAAAATTTAGCGTGTCAGAATCGAACTCAAAATTCAAATCGTTCGGTGAAATTTGAACAAATTTTCCATCCAATTGCAAAACGCTGGTATCTGTTTCAGAAAAAGCCCGCCAATTTAAAATTACAGTTCCAGAATTTTGTCCTTTATCTCTTTTGAAACTAGCTTCACCAGAATCAAGATCATATAATTTTGATAATCCTGAAGGTGAGATTTCTTTATAGGATTTCATCTCCCACGAACCATCAATTTGCCGGAGAGATTTTTTCTCTTTGGAACATGAAAAGAAGAAAAAGCTAAACATGAAAAGACAAAATATTCTATTCATAATAAATCAATATTTTTCTTTCATCCCTCAGTACTTTTCGCAATACCTCATCCATGCCGTGTTCCGCTTTTTGAATAAGTTTCGCATTTGCAATATCTTTTTCAATTATTGTTTTAGCTTTTCGCATTAAGGCTTTTCTACCCCAATCAGACCAGGTTCCATTTTCTTGAAAAACCTCCGTTTCCATAGGATTTAAGTTAACACTAAGAATTTTCGCCTTAGGGAAATGAAACCAAATTGTGTCTTTGTTTTGATCAATTCGATAATTCTTATCCGTCAAATCAAAACCGACTTTTGCTTCGCCTTTTATGATTAAGGTCAATCTTCTTTTCACGGTTGACAATGAAAGAACATCTTTTAAACCCTCTAAATCGTTCATTTTCGCCAAATTTCCAGTCACCTTTTCAGTATCGTTTTTATACCGCTCTACTGTATCTGCAACGACTTCATCTTTAAAACTAATCGTTGCCAATTCCGCTATTTTACGAATTGATTCCACATGTAGAGGTGAATCTGAAAGTTTTAGACCATCATTACCTTTTGAAGCAGAACATTTGTTGTACATGAGCAAACCTAGACCCCCAACTACCAGAAGGACTACAAGATTTTTCAAGAAACGAATTTTATTTCTCATCTTGTTTTCGAATTTTTACGATTACCTCTGAATACCCCATTTGTTGGTAGAATTCTTTTATAAATGAAATCGCATTTTTTTCGGCTTCCTTATAAATCCCAGTGGCTAAAAGACTTGAGCGAATCGATTTTTCACCCATTTGTAAAATCTCATTGATATCTTTTTGCGAAAACTGGCTTCTAAATCCATCCACATCAACAACTTCCGTTCTCACAGAATTCGGATCCATGTTAAACGAAGTGATTCTTGGTGAAGGCAGTTGAATAGTAATTTTATCGCCTTTTAAAGTGATATCCTCATTGGGAATTGCATTCAAATCAATGCCAGCTTTGACTTTGGCTTTACAAGACAACAAAATCTTTCTATCGCCAAATTTATACCATTCCGCAGGATCGTCTACTCGTAAAACTTTCGAAAAAACGTATTCAGTAGTGGACAATTCCCCGATTTCACGAATTTCATAAATATCCGGTTTAGGTAGCTTATTTTCGTCGGAGCAAGCCATCAAAATAGTGAAAACAAAAAGAATTAAAAAGAACTTCCTCATATCATAAAGGCTGTTGATGCCATCATTTGCATACCTACAATTAAAGCTTTTTCATCGATATCAAAACGTGGATGATGAACACCATAAATAATTCCTTTTTCTTCATTTCTAACGCCAAGACGAAAGAAACAAGCTGGAACTTCCTGCGAATAAAACGAAAAATCCTCCGCTGTCATGCGAAGTTCTAATTCTTTAACATTTTTCTCACCCAAGACAAATTGTGCTCTTTTCCGCTGTTCCTTGGTTACATCACTATCGTTCACCAAAAAAGGATAGCCTTTAACAATGTTCAATTCAATTTTTGTAGATGTTTCCACAGCTATTTTCTGTGTATATTCTTCAATCCAATTCAAAGCCTGCGCTCTCCATTCTTCATCCATCGTTCGAAATGTACCTTTTAGAATGGCCTTGTCAGGAATTACATTTGTGGCACCGATAGCTTCAAAATGACCAATACTCAACACAAAAGGAACACCTACTTTTTCATGTTGTTGAATATAATTTTTCAAACCTTGAACCAATTGAGCACCTGCAATAATCGGATCAATACAGTTGTCAGGCAAAGCCGCGTGACCTCCTTTTCCATGAATTTCGAAATGCAATTCATCACAGGACGCCATATACAATCCTTCTCGAAATCCTACCTTACCCACTTCCATCTCCGGAAAGACATGTAAGGCATAAATCGCTCGTACCGGATTTTGTATCAACGCACCGGCTGCAATCATCAACGAGGCTCCGCCCGGTGCTTTTTCCTCTCCTGGTTGAAAAATCAATTGAACAGGATAGTCCAATTCATTTTCGAGTTCTTTCAAAATTTTGGCAGCTCCCAACAAAATCGAGGTGTGTACATCATGTCCGCAAGCATGCATTACACCGGGAACTTGCGAAACGTAAGCCGTCTCATTTTGTTCTTGTATGGGTAACGCATCTAAATCAGCTCTGAGCAAAACATGCTTTTCCTCACCTGAATGATTGCCCCGAATTAAAGCTATTATTCCTGTATCAGCAACACCTATTTCGTGTGGTATATTCCAATCATTCAGTTTCTCAGAAACATAGGCCATTGTTTCAAATTCTTCGAAAGAGAGCTCTGGATGCTCATGCAAGTGTTGACGAATTTCCTGAATTTCAGAAAAAAAAGCTTCAGATAGCCCTGCTATTTTCTCTTTCCAACTATCGTTCATTGGACATTGCATTATAACCTGATATAATCAACTTTATAGAAATCAAGAGCATAAATAAACCGAATACAAACTTGACCAAATGTGGAGATATTTTCAAAGACAATTTACTGCCAAGATATCCACCTATCACAAAAGCCAATGCTACAACGATACCATAGCCCCAATTGATTTGGCCTTGTTTGTAATAATTCATCACGGCCAAAAAACCAACGGGCAAAAGAATAATGAACAGACTTGTACCTTGTGCCTGCAACTGGCCTAAACCAAGGAAGAACATGAGGGCCGGAACAATAATAATTCCTCCACCTACACCTACGAATCCGCTGAGCATACCCGCCGCAATACCTATTAGCACAAGAATAAGAATAGTTTGGGTACTCATGTTTTTAAATATCATGTGTCAAAGACAAAAATAAAATAGGCTTTTTTATAAAGGTAAAGTTTTCAATTCCCCAACCCAAATCTGCTCGTACAAAATATCCAAAAATTTTAGTTCTTGCTCCCATTCCTGTTGCAGCTATAATGGGTTCCCTTGAATTTTCAATTTTAATGACAACTGGTTTGTTTTGGATCACTTGTTCGTTAAAATTATTTTCTTTCGAAAATGGGTTTACTCCTACCCAAGCCGTTCCAAGATCAAAAAAGCCAACTATTTGGAAACTTCTTAACGGTTCATTTTTAATTGCTCCTTTCGTAAACATAAGAAATACTGGAACCCGAATTTCCGTATTGTACACGAAAAATGAATTACCATTTCTTTGATTTTGTATAAACCCACGCATCGGTGTAGCCAGAGTTTGATACGCAAATCTGCCGTTTGGATCCACTTCAATATCACGATTATAATTTGGTAAAGGGCGCAACATCCAATTGTCGACTCCACCCATCGTATAGAGAAGTCTTTGACCACCAAAGGACGTTCCAGCTGCTAGGCGATTTACCCAAATCATTTCTTTGCGAATCGATTTGGAATGACGCAAATCAAAACCCAAATTGATCATTCCCAAACTTTTAGAAGAAGCACTTTGTAGAAATTCGGCAAAGACTTTCATTTTCGAACCTGTCCAACAGTTTTCAGACCATTGTCTCGAATTGTCGAAAACCAATGAAGTCTTGAGTCCACCTTGATAGTTGTAATCCGGATCTTGTAACAGACTATTTACCGATTTAGCCAATGTATGTTTTATATCAGTTCGTGACAAAACTGAACCACGAAGCGAAAAAACTTCTGAAAAAGGATAGACTAAATTCAATTGTCCTTCATGTGTGATTACCTTTTGATTTCTGCCCTCAACGTTATGTTCATAGCTGCGTCGATAATAGAAAAGTTGTTTATCCAAACGTTTTTTTCTGAAGTCTATCGCTGTATAAAATTCGCTTGTGTTTTTAGCAATTGGAATTCTCATTCCGCCTGAAAGCACAAAGTCTTCCATAACATCGCTTAAACTGACACGAAGTAAACCGCTTACTGTAGGATTGAGGTAAACACTGTTAGGCCCTGTATACACTTGATAAGACTGATTGAGAAATGCATTGTCGATTTTCGCACTGATAAAGTCTTTGGTGAAATTCAATTTGTAGGGTTTCGCAGTCACCTTTTCATAAGCAAGTGGATCTACGAAAAGTGATTCTTGATTTTCAAATTCGTTATCATCTTGATACAATACCAACTTTTGTTTCTCGTATTCACCTTCTTCGATGACATCAAAATCGGATGATAGTGTGTCTTTTAATTCTGGCAAAATTTTATCCGTTCCAACACTCAAAGTATCCTCCTCTTGAGAGCCTTGTTTCCGTGATAAACGATCCTTGAAATATGTTTCGTTTGACTCCTTCTCGGCATGATTTAAGCTACTTGAAACGATTTGATATCGGTTGTTCTGGAAAATCAAGGAGTAACACTTGTCGTTCTTTGGAATAATTGCCTGCTCAATTATTCCAGTATTTAGATTCGTTACCGCAAAGCTTCGATTGTTTGGACGATAATGTATCACTGTATCAATGAAAGAAATCACGCTATCCTTTTTCAATTCCCAACGGTTCCAAAGCCCGTTCACGTCGCATAAATATGAAATATTTCCATTCGTCAATTCACTGGCTTGTATTTCGTTCACATTTGGGGTTTCCGTAATTCGTTCGAATTTTAATCGATTTTTATCTTTGTCTTTCATGGGAAAAAGAAATAAATCATAGGTACTTGAAAAAGGTTCAATCACCTTCTTTTTAGGCGGAATAGCATCACCTCTGTTGCTGGCAAAAAGTATGTTTTGATCCTTTGCCGTCCATTGTGGGTGCAAATCATCCCAAATATCATCGGTCAATTGATCCAAAGAATTTCCTGCAATTCGATAAATATAAAGATCGGTTTGACCATTTTTCACCCCAGAAAGCACAATCATTTTACCATCAGCAGAGTAATCGCATGAAAGAATTTTCTCAAGTCTCGGGACTTCTTTTTTTAAGGTCGATTTATCCTTTAAATCATAAAGACAGAATAGTAATTGACCTTTTCTTTCTATAAAATAGACCAAAAAATCTCCACTAGGATGAAAGGTGAAAGTTGGAAAAGACTCGTCTTGAATTCTTGGAAGACGAGGTTCGTAGCTAATTATCTTTTTTGGTTTACTATTTTCACCTTCCCTTAGATACAAGCGATATTTACCTTCCATGTTGGTGACATAAGCCATTTTTTCACCATCATCACTCACAGTAAAATGGGTTAATTTATCCAGCTTTTTCATTCGCAAAGCTTCTTCTTTTCCCGCAATATCTTCTTGCCATTTCAAATCAGCCAAAAAACGCTTTTTGTAATAATTCCCAAATTCAGGCAATAGGTCCTTTAATTCTGAACCTAATAAATACAACAAGGATCGATCGATATGTCCTGTATTGCTCGTTACAAAAAGTATATTCAATAATTGACTTTTTCCATAAGTTTCCGCTACATATTGCCAGAACGCGTGACCTGCCATTCTAGCATCTTCAGGTCCTAAAACAGAAAAATCGTCAAACTTTCCCGACAAGAAACCATCTTTCACTCTCGCCTCAAATTCGGCATCCCATGGTTTAGAAAAATAATCGACGATGCCTTTTGCAAACCAAACTGGATGTTTGCTCGGATCGTCACCAATCAATACATCCGACCATTGATCGCCAAAAAGCAATTTACGCAACATGGCTTCAACAATTACTTCTCTAATTTGCTGATTCAATGCAATATGGTCGTCTTCGTAATACAGAAAAAGTTTGGAACCAATAATTTGACTTTTACCACCATAGGGAGCGATATTTTCATTCGTCAAGCCAATATTACTTTGTCTTAGTTCCGTTAGTGATTTAAACAGCAGTATCTCAAAATGTTCACGGATCGTAAAATTCAATTCATTCTCTAAATCAAGAAGTTCCTTTTGTACTGTTTTAGCAACATACTCTGAATAGTCCTCCTCGCCTCGGTAGAAATAAATTTTGAAGCGCTCATAATTTTGATGCCTCCAATCAAATTCAAAATATTGCACACGATTTTTTCCAAATTCTTGCTGACTACCGTTATAAAACTGCGCTTTAAGTGATAAGGGTAATAAAAGAAGAAATAGAATTAGTATCCGCACGCTGCTTCCGTTGATTTGAGGATTAAAGGTAATGATTTCAGTTTTGTTTTTCGCGGAAGAATGGCATTTTATTGCACCAACATGTTGCAACCCCGCAAATCAGCATTGTCAAATCGACCCATAAGTTGCAAGCGACCATCCATCAAACGCCCCAGGTCTTGGGTTGCAATAAAACTACAACTGAAAACATTGGCTAGATCGATGACGTTAATACCACCAGTTTTATTCTTCGTCAAATTAGAAAAAGGGTCGTTGGTTTCACGCAAATGAACCTTCATCCAAGGTGGCAAACTGAACAACTGATCGTCCATTGAATAAGCCTGAGAAAGTAATTCCGTCATGCCATATTCTGAGGCAATGTGTTGGCAATTGAGACCTTTTTTCAATTCTTCGTGCAAATCTTCTTTCATCAATTCCTTTCTTCTCCCCTTCATTCCACCGGTTTCGATTATCGTGGCTTGTGACAAATCCAATTTCTTTTCCGCTAAATCCAGCAAGGCATATGACACCCCAAAAATGACAACCTTCTTTTCCGCGGCTAAAGCTTGATGATAGCGCTTTTCTATGGAATCTAAATCTCCCAATAAAAATCCAGAAAGTGGATTATTGGATTGTCGAATCAAATCATCAACCATGTACACCAAGCTTGATTCACCTTGCGCCAAATAACTAGGCAAAAGCGCCAATATGACTTGATTCTCAGGATTCCCAATTTGAATCGCATATGTTTTCCGAAACGACTCTTGATATAACTCTATCATCTGAATCGCATGTTTTGACCGCTCCATTCCTGTTGTTCCACTACTTTTAAAAACGAGTTGGACGTTTAAATCTTTGTTCTTTACTTCGTGCGTTTTAAAAAAAGAAATCGGTAAGAAGGGAATCTCATCGAGTCGTTTAGGATTTGTTCTTTGAATCAAATCGCAATATTCACGATAAACAAGCGTGTTTTCATATTGAAATTGAAAAATTTTCAGCGCCCATTTTTCAAATTCCAACTCATTTTGAATCGAGAAAACACCTTTCCATTCGTCCATGATTCAAATTTACCTTCTTTCTTTGAAAAGCGTCTTGTTTTTCAACTAGAATTCTTACTTTCGAGTATGCGAATTATAGTTTTAGTCGGAGTTCTTATTTTTTCTCTTTCAAGTTGTTTCAAGAAAGAAGACTATCCTTCTACCCCTTCAATTGCTTATCAGTCTTTTGAAATTTTAGGCGACTCAGCGCGCATAACCCTGTCATTTACAGATGGCGAAGGAGATATTGGCTTGGAACCTAATCAAACCAATCCGCCGTTTGATGTAACTTCAAAGTACCACTATAATCTTTATTTGATTTACTACGAAAAAAAGGATGTAGGTGGATGGCAACCTGGACTTGATTTGAACGGAGATACCATCGTTTTCAGAAATCGTTTGCGACCCATTTATACCGGAAAACCAAAATCCATTAAAGGTACTATCGAATATACAATCGAGCCGATTTTTTACAATCAGTTATCAACGGATAACGACACAATCAAATACAAAATCCAACTCATTGACCGCGAACTTCACGAAAGCGAGTGGATAGAGACGGATGAGGTTATTCGATAAAATTGTACTTATATCTCAGCACTAGAGGTAGGAAATGCGCGATCTACTTTTTTGAAAAGACCTTGCAATACTTTTCCCGGACCTACTTCAATCACCTCATCACAACCATCAGCAATCATTGTATTCATGGTTTGTGTCCAACGAACGGGTGCTGTCAATTGAGCAATTAAATTCTTTTGAATCTCGATTGGGTCGCTCACTGCAGAAGCAGTAACATTTTGATACACTGGACAAGAAGGTGTGTGAAAATCTGTGGCTTCTATTGCCGCTGCCAGTTCTGCTCGTGCAGGTTCCATCAAAGGAGAATGGAATGCGCCTCCAACAGGCAGAATCAATGCTCTTTTTGCTCCTGCTTCGGTTAATTTAGCACAGGCTTCCTCAACAGCTGGAAAGGCTCCTGAAATAACTAACTGTCCAGGACAATTATAATTGGCTGGTACAACAACACCTTCGATTTCTGCACATATTTTTTCAACGACATCATCTTCCAATCCAAGAATGGCTGCCATTGTAGAAGGTTCTGCTTCGCAAGCTTTTTGCATCGCCAAGGCTCTTTGATACACCAGTCGCAATCCATCTTTAAAAGAAAGTGTTTTATTCGCTACTAGGGCAGATAATTCACCAAGAGAATGACCTGCCACCATATCTGGTTTAAAGTCATCACCTAAGCAAGCCGCCAAAATAGTCGAATGCAAAAATATTGCGGGTTGCGTCACCTTGGTTTGTTTCAACTCTTCATCGGTTCCTTCAAACATTATTTTCATAATATCGAAACCTAAAATTTCATTGGCTTGGTTGAACATCTCTTTCGCAATGGGAGATGCATCGTATAAGTCTTTTCCCATTCCTGAGAACTGGGCACCTTGACCTGGAAAAACGTATGCTTTCATGTATCGTCTGTTTTTTTTGGTAAAAATAAAAAAGGACCTGCAAATGCAAGTCCTTTTCTTAAAGTTATTTTGAATTAGCTTATTTAACAGCCAATTTTTTTGTCACTTGATTTCCATTTGAAGAAATGTTCACCATGTAAACACCTGATTCAAAAGAAGCTGTGTTGATTTCAATGTTTTGAACTCCAATAACTGAATTCATATCATTTGAATAAACCACTTTTCCAGAAAGATCAGTAATTGTCAAAACTACATCAGAAGAAGTTTCAGTTTCAAAAGTAACTGTTGCAACATCAGAAGCTGGATTAGGAAATACACCTAAAGCCAATGGATTTTCCAATTCATCAATTCCTAAAGAAGGATCAAAACTCATACGAACCATACCGTTTGAAGTTGTATAGTACCAAGTTTGGTCGCTATCATCAAATAGGAATGTAGTTTGTGCTTCTGCAACACCTGAAGTTCCGACGATAAGTCCAGTTGTACCACCACCACCAACAAAAGCAGCGTTAACACAATAAGACTCTCCAGCATTAACTGGAAGTGGGGAAATTAAAGGCAAGTTAATAACTGTACCCAACATAGCAGCTGTAACTACTTTCGTTCCTGATTCTCCTAAATATTCGAAATCATCATTTACGAATCCACGAATAACACCTTTTACTTCTGAACCTATGTCTGTGTTCGGGTGAATGTCAACTAAAACACCATAACAAGTACCAGCATTTGCAACATCATAGATATTACCAAATTCGTACAAAGTCGCATTATTCAACAAGAAACCACTTGTACGTGTTCCATTATCACGAGAATAAGTGAAATTTGATACGTTAACAGTGACACCAGCAAATGTATTGTTTGAAGGATCTGAATCTGTTGCTGAAGATGTTAAACCAACAGAAATAGCATTAGCACCAACAGTTGCTGGAGGAGTAAAATCAGGTGACACATTAAATGAATCAACAGCTCCTGCAGCTAATGCTGAAGGTGTGCTTGCACCAGCGTAAGCACCAGAAAGAGCTCCAATTGTTACATCCGGTTGAGCTGAAGATCCAATGTTTTCAACGATACCACCGATTTGGATTGGCATAATTTGCGTTGATGGAATGGAATAGTATGGCAAACGAGAACCCCAAGAAGCCTCAGTTCCCCAATAAACACTTTTTGCTGCTAAATCAAATGGATCTGGTTCAACAACTTGAACATCATCAATTGCCCAAAACCATCCATAAGCCGCTTCATAATGAAAACGAATAGATACATTTGATTGACCTGCAGCAGTTGCAGAAATGTTTACATTAACGTTATCTGGATTCGGTGAATTAACTGAATTCGGAAGGTTTGTGTTCACTGGGTAAGGTACCCAAGTAGTTCCACCATCGTTACTTACTTCAACTGTAGTAACATCACCAAAACGACGAATCGTTTGCGCAAATTTCAACAATACTGCTGGCGCTGCTGAACAATTGATAGTTGCAGTAGAAATCAAATATGCATCCTGAACTCCATTTGCTCCTTGACTATCTGAATCAATAATTGCGTAACCGTTAGCCGCTGTAGCAAATCCAGCTGGATTTAATGCTGCAACCGGAGATGCGCTTAAATTTGTAGTGATAGACCAATCATATGCTGGCGAACTTGTATTGGAATATGTCCATCCTGTACCAACTGAAAAATCATCTGACCATATCACAACAGCTTTTGAAGGAGTTGCTTTATCTGTTTTAGCCATTGTATAATCCAATGCCTTTCCTTTTTTAGCGTATTCTGAAGTTTTTGTTTTTGAAACTTGTCCAAAAGTAAAACCTGAAATAGCTAAACTTAATCCTACTAAGTAAATTATTTTCATATTGTTTTATTAATTTTTCCCAAATATACGTCATTATCTTTTTTTAAGCAAAAAGAAAGCGAGAGTTGATGATATTGTTTGAGTTAAAATGATTTTGATTTGTACCTCACTTGGCATTATAAACGAATATTCTTTGTGATCGGTTGGAAATACTATTAGAAATTCGGACGATATATGTGCCTTCAGCTAGGTCATTTGTTCTAATTTCAAAACTAGATTCCCCTTTATTTGTAATAAACTCTTGTCTATGAATCAATTCTCCACGAATCGATAATATTTCAACTAAGGAAATTTCAGAATTTTGATTGTAAAATTGAATTGAAAACACTCCATCGTTGGGGTTTGGAAAAATATCAAATAGCTTGTCATCTTTCAACTCGTGCATTCCAACTACCGTTTCAAAGTTCATTTTCACCATGGGAGCCTCAGTAAACTGATACCATCCAATGGTGTTTTCACCCAAATAATAACTGGTAAACAAATCTGATTTTCCAGAAGTTCCAATGACCAAGCCCGGAAAAGTTGGACTGCCAATTGAACCAGCAGTAAGCAAATAGCTTTTTCCACTTTGAAGCAAAGTTGGATCAATCAATCTAACTCTAAATACCTGATCGTTTATAAGTGGTGGAATAATGACCGTATCAGAAATACTCAATAAAACGAAGCTGTCTTGTGTTACCGCTTCATACAATCTAGCAAATAAAAGTGCACCTGTTGTTGATTCCGAATTCACATGAACCATTGCACTTGTTATCGTTGCATCGTTGAATATGTCAAAAATATTACCGGTTTCATAGCCGTATTGACTAAAGTTATTGGAAACTCTTCCCGAGCGAACATCAGTTGTTCTGGAATAATATTTAGAACTTATATTGACAGAAAAATTGTCCAGTTGATCATTGCTCGGTTCTTGGTCCATTGCAGGGGAATAAACCGTTGTATTAATCGTTTGATTGCCGATCGTAGAACTTGGAATCCATAAATCATTAATGTCAAGAACCGCAGATAAATTTGGTGATAAGGCAGAGGAATCACTCTGTGACGTATAGCTTGCACCATCTGATGATTCTATATAAACACCGAATTGAGGACCATAACCAGTATTTTTAATTCGTCCTTTAATCTCAATAGGCTGAATTTGAGCTATTGGGATTTGATAATAAGCCATAGGAATGCCCCAATTACCAACCGTTCCAAAAGTAGTTTCTTTACCTTCTAGATCAAACTCATCTTGCTCGAGAATTTTAACATCATCAATTGCCCAGAACCAAGCATTACTTGCTTTATATCTAAATCGAATATAGACAGTGTCTTGAAGTCCCGCGACCGAGCTGATGTTGATATCCACTTTCTGTGGATTAGGTGTATTCTCATTGTTCTCAAGCGTTGGATTGCAGAGAAAAGAAGTCCATGTACTCCCATTATTACTTACTTCTAATAGCGTTGTATCGCCAAAACGACGTAACATTTGAGAAAATCGCAACACCACATATGGTTTTGAAGCACAAGCTGTTATCAAAGTATTCAAGCTAATAATTGCGTCTTGGGTAGCTGTTGGGCCTTGGGCGTCGGAATTGATAAAAGCAAAACCGTTGAAAGCCGTTGAAAAGCCTGCTGGGATGAAGGCATTGATCGGTGCAATATTTAAATTGTTCGTTATAATCCAATCAGCGCTCGGAACAGAAGTATTAGAAAAACTCCATTGAGAGGCATTTGAAAAATCATTCGAATACAAAACTGTAGCCTTCTCTGGAATAGGGTCTGGTTTCTTTTCATTGCTTCTGTCGTCCATAATTCTGCAACTAGTACAAATTTGGCTATTCCCAAAAAGCAAAAAGAAGAAAAAAAAGTGAGTAAGAATCAGGCGCATGATTTCGAATTTTTACCCAAAAATAGGGAAACAAGAACAAGTCACCAAAAAACTTAAAAACGGAAACTTACCAAACGAATTTCTTGCTTCAAATTATTCTTTGCATCGGCAAGTTTTTGGATAGGAACATATCTTCCACCACCTTTGGCTGCTGCTTCTGACATTTCAACGGCATCTTTCTCAGAATTCTTGACACCAACAATGGACAAATTGATGCCCTTTTTCTTGTATTTCTTTACCCAACGAAGGTAGTCATCTGAATTTCGATTGAAGGCACCATCCGTAATAACAATAACTTGATTGACACCATCTTCGATAAATGCTTTTTTATTTTGCTTGTAACCTAACTTTATCCCATCGCCGCCAGCTGTCAAACCTGATGCCTTTAGTTCTTCTACTTTTTCGATGGCTATATCCTTGTCAACACCGTTCGTTGGCGGCAAAAGAACTTTGGCCGAATTGGCGTACGTAACAAGCGAAATTCTATCTTGAGGACGCAGCATATCGACCATTTCGTACAATGCAAATTTCATCAATTCTATTTTATCGGCTTGTTTCATGGAGGAAGAGACATCCAAAACGAAAACAACATTAACTGGCTTGAAATTCTTTTCGGAAAAATCATTCGGATCCAATTGGGTCAATTCCACAGGCGCTTCTTCAGGGATTATAACTTCATCTTCTAAGGCAATTTCTATCGGTTCCTCCTTTTCTGGATCAATAACAATTTCTATTTCCACGGGATCAGTCGTTTCAACAATTAATGGTTCATCGATAATAGGAGGTGGTAAAGTTTTATCTTTTTCCAATTCCATCACGATATAGTTTCTTTGAAAATTGATGTAGGTTCCTAATTCAGCTGGATAGTAACCATCATGAGTGGCATAAAAATAGGAATATCCTAAGGGAACAGTTTCTACAATTTTTCCGTCCTTTTTCGTTTTAAAAGCACCAACAGTTCTTCCATTTTGAATCAAATTAACTGTTGATTTAGCCAAAGGTGCTTTCGTTTCTTTGTCTATTGTAACGACCGTCATCTCAAACGCATTCGGATTGGCACCTGGAGCTCTTTGTCCAAAAGAAGGGCAATTTTGGAAGGCAGTATAATTGTCTTTTGGAATTTCATTCATTTGCCCTGTAAGAACGACAGTTCGTGGCTCATTTTGATCGCTGGTATAAATTTCAATTTCGTATTTGAATTTGCCTTTTTTATTCGGATTCACTTGCAAGCGAACCGCAATAGCACTGTCTTTTTCCATGAATTGCCCGTTAACGATATAAACGACCTCCATGGGTTTCTTAACACTGAGGATATACTCTTTTTTCGAGCCAATATTTGTGATAACCAAATCAACAAAACGATCAGAATACGCTTCCAACTCCCCAAAATTGTGTGACTTAAAATTGAATTCCGTTTGCGAAAAAGAGGCAAAGGTCAACCATAGACTGATTAGAAGCAAAAGGTGTTTCATATAACTTAGATAACAAATTACTTGCCGAAATATTGTCTTAGCGCAAACAGAAAGTCAAAACAGCTTCGATAAATTCTTCGGGCGCCTCAGCGTGAACCCAATGTCCAGCATTTTCAATGGTGACGAACTGAGCGTCCGGAAACTGATTTTCTAGCTCGTCAAAATCTTCATCCTGAATGTAATCTGACATTTTTCCTCGGATAAAAAGTGTTGGTAAAAGAACCTCATCCTCAGGCAAGCCAGCAAGAATGGCTTCCATTTCTCGCTCAAGAACGGCAATATTCATTCGCCAAGCCAATTTTCCTTTTTCAACCCAATACAGATTTTTTAAAAGAAATTGGCGCACTCCAAATGAGGAAATGTGCTTCTCCATAGCCGATTCTGCTTCTGAACGGGCATGCATTTTTTCCAAATCAATGGAATGAAGACCAGCTAAAATCTGTTCATGATGAGCCGGGTAGGTTTTCGTTCCTATGTCTACCACAATTAATTTTTCCAACAATTCTGGATATAATTGAGCGAAACGCATGGCGGTTTTTCCTCCCATGGAATGCCCAAGCAAAATGACTTTTTCTAATTTTAAATCGTCAAATAACTCTTTTAAATCTTCCGCAAGCAAATCGTAATTAAACTCTTCACTCCAATCAGAATGTCCATGATTTCGCTGATCGACAAGAATCACTTGGTAGTAATCAGCCAGTTTTTTGGCGTGGGTTTGCCAATTGTCTGAGTAACCGAAAAGTCCATGAAGAATAACAAAAGATTGGCCTTCGCCCAGGATGCGGTGGTTGAGTTTCATTTTTTTTGGACTTGAGGACCTTGAGACTTTAGGATTTTAGGACTTGACAACAACAGATGTTTTTGTGACCTGGTCCTGAGTCTAAAATCAAAGCCTATAGACGAACAACTACGAAGCGCTATGAACGTCGGATATTGTTGTTTTGATATTGACAGAAATATCGTTTTCTTCTGTGGAACCAACTTTAAATTGATTGTCGTTCATTTTAGTAACGATATTGATCAATTCTTTTACGGTTGTTTTATTTTGGTCGTAAGAAACTTTAACGATGTTTTTAGCGCGACCTTCTTCAAACTCGAATTCACACTTTTCTACCGCATTCGTAGCGGCTAATTCTTTTTTGATACTTCCGCCACAACCCATTACACAGGTCATGCCTTCAATTTCAAAAGTCAACATTTTATTGGCGATCACTTTTTCAGGTATTGCACGCTCATTCTTTAGCGCAATTTTCTCATTCGATTTCTGATTGCAAGCAAAAAGCAAAATACTGAAAATGAAGAATGTAAGTAGGATTTTCATAACTTAAATGTTGATGGAACAAAAATAAGGTTTTTCACTATAATTAACAACGTTGAAAAAGAAGGATTATTGAAAAGCTATGACAATTCTTTCTGTACTTTCTTACCTTTGTACCAAACTTTATCTATGCTCATCAAAGAAGCCATTTTCGTCATATCCAATAGTGACTTTAAAAATTGTCCGAAAGACGGGAAAGCAGAATATGCATTTATTGGTCGGTCAAACGTGGGGAAATCTTCCTTGATTAACATGTTGACCAACAATAAAAAATTGGCGAAAACCTCCGGTCGACCAGGGAAAACACAGTTGATCAATCACTTTTTAATCAACGATTTGTGGTATTTGGTGGATTTGCCAGGATACGGTTACGCGAAAGCCTCGAAAAGCTCTCGACGTGAATGGGAAAAGTTTATTGTTGACTATTTGACCAAAAGCGAGCAATTGATGAATGTCTTCGTATTGTTGGATTCCAGATTGGAACCGCAAAAAATAGATTTAGAATTCATGAATTGGTGCGGAGAAAAAGGAATTCCATTTTCCATGGTTTTCACGAAAATAGATAAACTTTCGAGCAACGAATTGCAGAAGAATTTGGCCAAATACAAGAAAGAAATGTTGAAATACTGGGATGCCTTGCCACCCGTTTTCACCTCCTCGGCACAATCCGCTTTTGGGAAGGAAAAAATTCTGAATTATATCGACGAAATTAATAAAGGTTTTGCCGAAATGAAATAAACCCAATTTTCAAGATTCAAAATTTGGCGCGTATTCAAAAAAAGTGTAATCTTATCTTTCAATGAAAATTGAAATGAAAAAAATAATTTTAGCGTTCGCATCGGTAATAGTTACGTTGGGTCTTTTGTCATTTTCCGAAAGCATAAATGGAGTTATTGATTTAACCCCCAAAGGAATTCCAGTAACGCTGAATGCACCAGAAGGAGCAATCATCGAAGAAGGAATTGGTAATGGATTGGAAACGGATGGTGTGATGTGGTACGTTTGGGAAGTGAACAAAGGTGCTTTCAGTCTTGAAATAAGCATGGACTCCGACAAAATGTATCAAGAAGCGGAAGAATACGTAGAATTTTCAAGAGATTTCGCGGAAGATGATGATTTCGAAGACTATGTTTTGGAGGAGCCTAACGGATTCATCTACAAATACTCTCTGGATGGAGAGGTTTACTACGGTTTGTATTATCTCCTTGTTAAAAATGGGCGAGCAATCGAATTTGCAACAGGTTTTAGTTCAGATGATTCGGACTTAGAAAATGTTCGAGAAATTTATGCCGCAGCAAAAGGAGCGAAATAATAGAAAAAACAGAATGACTCTTTCACAGTGAAACGCGCACAAGCACAACATTCCTTGAATTTGGATAGCGTTTAAAAAAGTTGTATTCTTGTGTATCAAAAGACTTTAAAAATGAAAAAAATAGGAATAGTAATTTGCGCAGTATTGCTTTCTTCAGCTGCATTTTCTCAAGTAGAAACAGCGAAAAAAGAAGAAGTGAAAGTTGAGAAAGAAGTTAAAGTATCGGAAGAAAATGGTGTAAAAACCGTTGAAATCACTACTGTGAAAAACGGAATGGTAGAACATGAAGTTTTCACAGGTGAAGCTGCTGAAATCAAATTGGCTGAATTGGAAAAAGAAGCTATTAAGGAAGAAGGCGCTGGACAACGTCAAGTTGCTCGCGAAAGAATCGTTAAAAAAGCGGAAGTAGAAAAGGTTGAAGTTGTCAAACCGTTGGAAGAGCAACGCCAAGACTAAGCCTACTTTTCAAAAAAGATTTGAATCCCGTTTGAGTAATTGAGCGGGATTTTTCATTCCAAATGGAAAAAACCATGTTTCAGAAATTCTATGCCATTGCCGTCTTTGCAATGTAGATAATAAAAGTAAACCCCCTCTGATGCCAGTTGGCCATGGCAATAGCCATCCCACGAAAAGTGAGGAAATTCAGATTCAATCATCACTTGACCCCATCGATTGAGAATGGTCAATTTTCCTCCAGAATAATTGCTGTGTGCAATGACAAATACATCATTTACTCCGTCATTATTCGGTGTAAAAACGTTAGGAATAAAAAGACTGGTTTCCTCCACGACTGGAGGTGCTACTCCATTTACATAACACAAATCGGGAACTTGGCTGGGGTCCAGTTGTGTGTATTCATATCTTGGCTCGTCACTCAAATTCAACCATATACTTCCACCATTGCTAGCTCCTTTACACCACAAACTGAAATCGGACTTAACAAGATATGAAAATGTTTCACCCGCCATAATGTCGATAACGTCAGTAGCGACAGGCTCATTTTGAAAATTTGGAGGATAGTTTAAAAAATAGACCTTTTTGTCGTTGTCCAAAAGCAAAAAGAAGTCTCCGTCACAACAACCTGAAATGGCTACAATATTGGTGACAGATGTTATTGGTGTTGGTGCTGTATATCCGTCTTGGCTTATGTAGATTACTTCTCCAGCATTGTTAAGCGCTAACATACCAATTGATGTTGCTTTAATATCAATGATGTTTTGAAGTTGGGTAATTTGCATAGGGACCTCAGTAAAACTTGAACCTCCTGCGTAACCTGTCCAAAATACACTCCCATTCTCGAGTAGTACATAATTTATACCATATCCACAAGCAACACGCACGGCATTATTAATTCCCATCATCTGAACGGGAGCGCCATATGCCGATACCCTTGTACCATTACCAAATACACCAACGGCATTTTCGCCCATGGACCATACTGTTCCATCATTTTTAATAAAAGAGACAAAATCAATTGCCGCATCAACGAATTTTACATTTTCAATAACTTGAGAAGGATTAGTGGTAAATCCCGATCCCCAAATCCAACCTGAATTGTCATTTTTAATGGCAGACATTACATATCCTGTAGTATAATAATTCACGTTTGTCATTTGAGGAATAGGCACGGGTAAGTCAAAAAAATAGGGTAACGCATAACCTATCTGTCCATAAGCATTTGGTCCCCATCCATACAATTGATTACTTTCACCTTCTGGACAAACGCTATAACCTGAATAACTACCTACCGTATAATTGGTTGGTTCATACCACAATCGACCTCCAAAACCTTCTCCAACCATACTGTTTTGTGACCAGCCAATTGAGGAACTAACTAGAAATGCCGATACATATAGAAGTATTCTTTTATTGATATTCAGGCTAATTTTCATAATCGTGGCTTTTGAGTTTAAGACGATTCTTTTGCCTTAATGGTTGGGCAAAATTTCTATCTTCAATACCAATTATTGGAATTCTTACCATCTAAGGCAAAGTCATCAACATTTTACACTGGCACAATTGCCAATTCTCATTTTCCAATTACCTTTGCAACCATGGAACAAAAAGACGACTTATTAAAGGAAGTAATATCGCATGCGAAAGAGTATGGATTTGTATTTCCTTCTTCCGAGATTTATGATGGTTTGAGCGCTACGTATGACTACGGTCAATTGGGCTCTGAGTTGAAAAACAACATCAAAAATTACTGGTGGTCGTCTATGGTGCACATGAACGAAAATATCGTTGGAATTGACGCTGCCATTTTCATGCATCCGATGACTTGGAAAGCTTCTGGTCACGTGGATGCGTTTAATGATCCATTGATTGACAACAAAGATTCCAAAAAAAGATACCGCGCTGATGTACTTATCGAAGAACATATCGAAAAGATTCGTCAGAAAATAAACAAGGAAGTCGAAAAAGGTCGGACGCGATTTGCCGATGGTTTTGATGAAGTGCAATTTTTAGCGACCAATCCAAATGTGTTGAGAAACGCTTCGAAAATCAAAGAAATTGAAGATCGAATGCGCGAGACTTTGGAGAACGACGATTTGCCAGGCGTGAAAAAATTGATTGAAGATTTAGAAATTGCTTGCCCTGTTTCTGGTTCCAAAAACTGGACAGAAGTTCGTCAATTTAACTTGATGTTCTCAACAGAAATGGGTTCCGTTGCTGGTGATGCATCGACCATTTATTTGCGTCCTGAAACAGCTCAAGGGATTTTTGTGAATTTCTTGAATGTTCAGAAATCTGGTCGAATGAAAATACCTTTCGGTATCGCTCAAATAGGTAAAGCTTTTAGAAATGAGATCATTGCACGTCAATTCATTTTCCGTATGCGCGAATTTGAACAAATGGAAATGCAATTTTTTGTTCGTCCAGGTGAAGAAATGAAATGGTACGAATACTGGAAAGATTACCGTTTGAAATGGCACAAAGCTTTAGGATTGGGTGAAGGGAATTATCGTTTTCACGACCACATCAAATTGGCGCACTATGCCAATGCGGCAGCGGATATTGAATTTAATTTCCCAATGGGTTTCAAAGAATTGGAAGGAATTCACTCACGCACAGATTTCGATTTGAAACAACACGAACAATTTTCAGGAAAAAAATTACAATACTTTGATCCCGAATTGAATCAAAACTACGTTCCTTATGTGGTGGAAACATCCATTGGTTTGGACAGAATGTTCTTGGCTATTTTGAGTTCTTCTTTGAAAAAAGAGGTTCTTGAGGATGGTTCAGAAAGAGTTGTGATGAAACTTCCTCCCGCTTTGGCACCTTATAAAGTTGCCGTTATGCCTTTGACTAAAAAAGACGGATTACCTGAAAAAGCAAGAGAAATTATAGACAATTTAAAATTTGAATTCAACTGTCAATACGACGAAAAGGACTCTATTGGAAAGCGTTACAGAAGACAGGATGCAATTGGAACTCCTTTCTCCGTAACTGTGGATCACGAAAGTTTGGAGGACAATTCAGTTACCATCCGTGACAGAGATACCATGGAACAAATACGTGTGAAAATTGCAGATTTGGATGGAATTATTCGCGAGAAAGTTTCCATGCGAAAACTATTGGAACAGTAAGTAATTTCTGTTCTTTAAAATTCCTAAAAGGGATTTATTCTTCCTTATTGCTAGCTGGTTTATTCCAGTTCTGTGGCTGCACACAAAAGTCATGTTCAAGACCGAGGATTTTTCCTATTGTCGTATATTTTTTCCGTTTTTTATTCCAAACATAAGCCAAATCAAGAGCTTCAGTCACTGTTTTACCTGCACTGTTCGTATATTCTATGACCACCTCGTAGTACTGCTCGTAATTGGTAAAACGTGTATAAACTTTTGTTGGTTCAACTACTCTCGGTTCTGCCATAGAGCAGCAACCACAAAACAAGTACACCGTTTTCATTTTTGAAATAACTTGGACTGCTTTTTCCGCATCACCTTTGGAAATGTAAGCCAATTGATCCGCGTAAGTGTAGGAAGCGAATAAAATACATAGAACTACTAACCACTTTTTCATCTGCAAGAATTTTAATAAAAACTAATCTTAATTGAATCGTAAGGTAATGGAAATTTCTATTTTTTCATGTTTTGATTTCTTTCTTCTATCCGTTCTTTTGTTGGTTTTGAAATCATCTTTTTGATTAAAGTCTACTTGAAATTTAGGAGCTTTGTCCTTCTTAGAATCTTTTGGTTCAAGGGATATGATCTCTTTTTGATTATCCTTTCTCGATGTTTTCTCTTTTTTCCATTTTTTGTCCTTTTTGGCTTTTTTGTCTTTTTTCGAAACAATTTCTTCTTTGGACTTTTTCACCTTTGCAAATTCAACCGATTCTATAGGCATTTTATTGGCATGTACTTTTTTCAGAACAATAGGTTCATCATATTCAAACTCAGATTCTTCTTCTCGTTTGATTTTCTTTAATTTTTTCTTAGGCTCGATATCAACTTTCATTTCTGCAAGAACAGCATCCTTAGAAGCATGTTTAAGAAATAGATTGGCATACGGCGAACCAAATCGGAAGAAAGTAATGTCGTCATAATCCACTTGCATTGGTTCGTGATCAAACACACCAAATGAACTTAAATATTGAAGTGTTAAACCGTCTTCATCGCATTGATTAACGGTTCCCAACTGAAAAACCTCTTCCTCTTCATATAGACATTCAATGATAACAGGAATACCAATTTCTTTGAGTTGCGAAAACATATTTTCAAAAGTTCCAAGGCGAAAAGGCGCTTCTCTTTTCAAAATGCGAACATTACGCAGCAGATTTTCTTCACGGATTATTTTGTCGAAAAACTTCTCATTATCTGTTCGACGAATCTCGGAGATATCTTTTTTGCGGAAGACGACGAAGCCGTCAGGATTGAAATCAGAAAAATCGCACATAAAAACGAAATCGTTTATGTAGCTAAAAATCACTCCCTCGAAATGTTTCAAGCCATGACCGTCATCATCACTCAAGTAAACTTTTACAAAATTGGATTTCTGTATGTGTTTGTCTAATTCTTTCATTTACGTAATTACTTACGTTGTAAAGATAGGAGGAGTTCAAATATAACAAGCTTGTGACTAATATAGATGTAAAAATAGATGAAACTTGTTCACAATGAGCAGATACATTGTTGAAAATGTATGCTTACCTTTTTCTGAATGCTTCTATTTGCTGAGCAATAAAACCTTTTGGAAACTTCTCTACGTCCTGAAAACCTAGTTCAATATCTCTTCCATCGTAGGGTTCGTAATATGTTCCGAATAGGTAATCCCAGATACTCAAACTGATGGCGAAATTCATTCCTTGAGGATGTTCATCAGGTAATTTTTTGGCATGGTGCCAAATGTGCATACGTTGTGAATTCAGTATGTATTTTAACGGTCCGTATGGCATTTTGAAATTAGCGTGATTGAGATGTCCAATAATTGTAGTCAAGGCATACAACCAACCAATGTTAGGCAATGAAATGTTTAGCAAATACGAAAGCGTAATAAATTTAGCCAGCGTATACACCACATTTTCCATGAAATGGTAACGTAAATGTGCGGCAAAACCCATTTCTTGAACGGAATGATGTACCCTATGGAAACGCCATAAAAAAGGAATACGATGTAGAGCGTTGTGCACTCCCCATTGCATGAAGTCATAAATCAAAAAGAAAACGAGTATTCTTGACCAAGTTGGCATGCCGGACATAAAATCAATCAGATGTCCACTTGGTAAACCAATAGCTTCCATTCCATTAGAGAAAATAAATGCTGTGGTGTTGTTTAACGCTGAAAAAATAATGAGGTTAAACATAAAGTAATTGAAAAACATGTAAAACGCATCCAGCCAAAAGTCTTTACGGATGATTTTTTGTTTTTCCCGCCAAGGCCAAATAATTTCCAGTCCCCAAATGAATAGAGAAGCCAAAATCAAAAAATAGAAAGGACTAATGGTTCCGCCACGCAATGGATGAAGAACAATAGCCGTAAGATAATTGAAGGAGTTTTTATATGCCTCAGAAATTATTTCCCACATTTCTAACGTTTGATTTAATTAATAATGCAAATGTCTCATATTTATTTTTCATTTACGGTAACTTAAATTACAAAGCTTGAAATAGATTACCTCTTTACATGCTCGTGCTATTCTTTAAATTAGTTAGACTCTAATGCGGATCAAAAAAATGCATCTCTTTTCTAACAGTATATTGCGGAATAATTAGGTATGCCCACCATAGAAAAATCGTAAGATTACCTAGTTATGACAATTCTATAATTTCTATTCCGATTATTTAATTTCAAATAATTCGCCCTGCGTATTGGCACTAAAACTAGGTGCGTAATAACAGCTTACTTTTGCCGGACCAACCTGGAGTTTTCCTTTCACAGTAACTTTCAAATCATATTCAAAAACATAGGTTCCTTTTCGCAAATTCTCAATAAAAATTTCGGTTTTACTATCGCGATTGGACAAATAATAATATGCCACATCATAACGATAACCGGACAATATCTCCGTGGCTTCCCAGCCAGCAGCTTTTGGATCTTCCACATAGACAAAATCCAATTCTCTGTCGCTTATTAGCTTCAATTTAACACGAATCATATCACCAACTTCCATAGTTCTTTCCTCAGAAATTTCAATTTCTTGACCTTTTTCAAGAACGTAATAATGACGTTCCATTCGGAAATCACCAGTTGTTTTTGAGATATTGGAAGCCTTGTCTGTATAAACCAACTGCGCACTTGCAAATACCAAACCATCTGAATTCGTAGTCAATTGAGCACCTGATTTTGCCGTTTCTAAATTTTGAGTGACTGGTGTCAACTTATCAAAAGGATTGGATTCACTTACCTGAAGCGGCGGCTGATTTGCAAACTGAACACTGGCCGACATCTTTATATTTCCTTTTCCAAAATCCATTAATGCATAGCACGCCATGGCAGTCGATTTCGGCGAATCCCAAAGCTGTGTTCGTTTTTGCTGCAAAAGCCATTTTTGCATGTCGGTCACTTTTTCTTCTTTATTTCTATATCGAGTATAAAAATGAATCAGCATGGCCTGAGTTTGTAAGTCATTCTCATACCAACCGTAGCCGTAATCGTTTTTGTTCCAATACATGCCCAAATTCTTTTTACGTTGGGCCTTGTCTTCGAAAGATGCCATTAGTTTATCAGCCAACTTACTGTTATTCGATGAAAGTGCATAAGCTGCAATAATGGCTTGTGTGTTCAGGCCAAATTTGGTCCAATTTTTCTCTAGAATGGATGAATAATATTTGCTGACTTCAGTTTCTGGCGCAGACAAGGAAGAACGAATATATAACCATTCTACCTCCATCGTGCCCAATCCGAGTTTTTGCTCTTTGTCCTTTTTGCTTAAGCGATCATATCGACTGTTGTATTCTCGATCCAAAGCCAACAAGGCATTATCAAGAACCGCTTTGTCAACATTTATGCCTAATTCCTTCAACTGAACCATTCCCTTGGTAAAGTATTGTGTCATGTACCAAGACGGTCTGTCTTTTCCAACCCAAGACCAAGCTCCACTCGGAAGTTGTAATTCTTTCAATTTATTCCAAGAATCGCTAATGGTTTGTGTCAAATAGTCATCATCCAGCAACTGTCCTAAACGGCGCAATTGCTTTGTATCCGTTTGCCCCTCAAGCGCCCATGGTGTTTCCGCCAAAAGCAGAGCTTTCAATTCTTCGTTTTGTTCCAGAAGACTTGTTAACGCATCTTCACTTCCAAGCTGCCAAGACTTCAAAGCCTGTTTCATTTCTGGATGTTCCTTTAAAATGGCTTGTGCTAAAGAGGCGCCAAAATATTGTCCGAAATAAGACTCATTCAATTCATTCGTTGGTTGCAGAACAAGTGTTAAGCTGAGCATTGTAGACCAAATCGGTTGCGTTTGCACACTCACAGAATAGTGAAGCACTTTCGCTTCTTGGGAAACATTGTTAATGTCTTTGATGGACAAATCGTGTGTTCCCGCTTGACTAAACGTAAAGTTTTGAGCCAAAGTAATTCGTTCTTGTCCTTCCAGAATAGGCATGTTTTTGCGAACAATATCCGAAAATTCAGGTGTGGAAGCCTCAGCCTCAAATCTTACCAAGGTTGGACAATCGTCTGAAATAAAAATGGGCCATTCTACGGCACGGCTTTCATTGGGTTTTAGCGTAATGATTTGTTTTTGAAAAGTTCCAAATTTTGCTGAGACGTCGCTTTCGTCAATTAGATTTTGAATTTTCAGACTGACTTCTATTGTTTGTTCTTTTTCAGAAAGATTAACCACTTTCCCTACCCAGAAAAGCTCATCTCCTTTTTTCCAGAATCGTGGCTCAAAAGTTTCGAGCATCAATTCTTTTCGAGCTTCGAATGTTTGAACATCGTATGCCGTTTTAAAATCAGAGGTATGCGCAAAAGTCATGAGTTTCCATCTCGTCAAAGCATCTGGCAAGGTAAAATTCCATTTGTATGTTCCGTCAGCTGAAACCCTTATTTGTGGTGCAAAGAAAGCCGTTTCATTGAAGTTTTCACGGACAGGTTTTGTCTCTTCCTTGTCGACAACTTCTTGAGCTTCTGGTTCTAAATTCCCCTCTGGACTCGCCTCGTCCAATCGGTATTTACCTTCGTTTGGAGCAGATTTCGTGGCTAATCCGGGAACTGGAGGGGAAGCCATCTCATCAAAAACGGACAATCCTCCTCGGAAATTCCCATTGTAATTTGACATCAACAATGGTGAATCCCATCCATTATAAAACCCGCTCAAGGACCAGTTGTTGTATGAATAAATTTGTGCTTGGCTATATATTCCGTTCCAATCGGCACGAACATAGGTGCGCGAAAGTAAGCTTGTATTCCAATAATGTCCTCTAAAAGCATCCAAGGAAGCATCGTACATGCTGGCCAAAAGTTCTGCATTATTAACGCTGTTGCCATTATGAGAAATTTCCATTTCCCATGATTGCTGAGTTCCTGGCCGCAATGGTTCTTGGATACTTTTTAGTTTCATTTTCAAAACTTTAGAAGTATCAACCGGCGTTAAATTAGTGGTTTCCGCTAGAACCTTTCCGTTCAAAACAATACCGTTGTAAATTGCCAAACCTTTTTTATTGGCTTCGCCTACGGCAAAAGTTAATTTTTTCCGTTTACGGATTTTCGAGTAATTCATAGATTCTAAGCCATTTTCACTATAAACAGCCGTTAGTAAATATGCTTTTTTGTAAGAAGAACCAATGTACAGATCAACAGCTTCATCTATAGAAGGATGAGTATTTATCGCCTCAGCCCAAAACTCCGACTGATGCTGATTTTTCTTGGAAGCTGGATCCCAAACAATAAATTCTTGACTCTCGTGAATGGTATCGCCAACTTCATCGATAGTTGATAAATCAATTCGGTAATTTCCAGGTTCCAAATCAGTAAACGAAATTTTGTTTCCGCTGATGACTTCTCCCGTTTTTACTGAAGCAAATACTTCTTGTTGATCGGAATAATAGCGTGTTGTTTTGAACTTCTTTTCAAAATCTGTTCTAGAAAAGTCCTTGAATTCGGTTTCATTTTTGTCCTTTAAATACCAATTGGACTGGTCTAGTTTACTGAGAACGTATTTGACATTTACGTTTTCTTGTTTTTCATATTGAGAATTGAAAACCTCCACCAAGGCAGTTGCTTCTTTATCCACTCTATACTTATCGTCTACTTGCGCTGAAATGGAATAGGAATTTTTACCCAAATACATAAAGTGACTGGCCGTTTGAGTTTCACCACTAATATCTACCACTTTTGCGTCAAAATTATAATACACGGCATACGCATCTTTCGGTTTTTTAGAGGTGTAGTCGATAGAAAAAACACCGTTTTCGTCTGTTTGAACCGTAATGGTTGTGTCGTAGTTCCGCCATTCTTCAAGGACAAAACACCAATATGGGAAATAGCGATTTTCACTCACGTCAATTCTCACTTCTACATTACCCAAAGGATAACCAGCGTATGCCATCACTTTTCCTGTTAAAGTGAATTTTTCACCTAGAACCACTCTTCCCTTTGGCTTATCAAAAGTTACTTCAAAAGTTGGCCGTTTGTATTCTTCAACCTGAATACTTTTCACATATTTATTGTCGATATAAACATTGAAGTTTCCAAGTGGAAAACCGTTTTTTGGCAAGACAAAAGAACCCGTAGTTGATCCAAATTCATTCGTTTGAAGTATTTCAATATATTGATCTTTTCCATTAGCATCCGTGAATCGAACTTTTATCTTCTTCTCTTTCCAAAAATTTCCTTCACCACTTTTTTCATCATATGAAAGTGTTTTAAAATAAATAGCTTGTCCAGGTCGATAAATGCTTCTGTCTGTGAAAACTTGATGTTTGTGTGCATTGTTTTGTTCGTTGTTGCTATAATATCCATCTGAATTTATACTGTCATCTTCAAAGAAAACGGTGTAATTAAAATTTTTCGAACCTGTGACTTTGTAGTAGCCGTTTACATCTGTTTCACCTTCTGAAGAAAATCCTCCATATTCGTATTGGTATCGTGGTTCCACTTTGACTTTTGCACCTTCAATTGGTTTCCCCGATTTTGCATCATTCACCAAAATCGCGTAACCATCTTTATCACTGTGTTGTCGAACAACAAGGTTTGTCAAGCGAATAACTTGCATCGCTACTTTCGTATCTGGATTCCATTCGGCAAGATCAAAGGCTTTCTGTACTTCTTCTTTGTTTGGCGCCAAAAGCAGCAAAAACTCACCCGTTTTATTCAAATCTGAAATGATAAAATCTTTAGAGTGAGAACGTTTCAAGACATCAGGTGTGAAAATTAAATCTTGTTCTTTCACCAACTTTAATTCGTACTTTTTTAAGGGATTCTTAGATTTAATATCCAGATTTTTTGTGATGCGATATACCGCAAAATGAGCTGAAGTTATATTTCGATATTGAACAGTCAACAAATGATTCTTAGCTGGATGACCGTCGACATCAACTCCAAAAGAAACACTCGTTTCCTCAATTTTCTTTTTCAAATCATTGAGTTGAACCGTAAAATCAGACTTGGGATGGAGTTTCAGAGCCTGATTAATGATTTCGAGAGCGGTAATGAAACCTTTGTCCTTCTCAGAAGGAGTTCGCCAATTGACCTCACTAGCTTCCTGGGCAAAATAATACGCACGAAGTAAGGCGAAACGATTACTTGCAGGAACAAGTAAAAGTTCTTTTTGAACAGATTCATAAAACTTTTCCAGCTCAGCTTCTTTACCATTGTGATCGCATAATTCCATTCTATTCTCAATACAAAAAGCATAGGCATCCCATCGTTTATAGCGTTTATTGAGCAATTCCAAGGTGGCTAAAACCCTGTAATCTTCGGTCAAATCTTGTTTTGCAAATTCGTTGGTAGAAAGAAAATAACAGTCGTTATCCCTAATATAATAGAAATCTTCGTCAATTCTCTTATGCGCAAAAACGTCATACAGCGTCGGGTAATAATTGCTATTGATATCCTGAAACATATTCTTTGAAGAGATACGCATCAAATTCTCCTCGTTTGCAAAAATCTGAGATTTATAGTAATCGGATAATGGACTTAAATTATTGTTTTTCAAAACAATACTCACTCCTTCTGTTGGCCATTTCAAGCTTTCGTCGTCATAAGAAAATGATTGTCGAATTTTCCAATTATCCATCCAACTATACAAAGCAGCGGCTGCAATATTTCTGGAGGCATTTTTAGCTTTTAACAAAAGCTTATGTTGCTCAAGGATTAAAGACTGAATATCTTCTGCCTCTTTGCCCGAGTTTGAAATAGCAGTTTCTAGTCGCTCATAACAAGCCTGTAAATCGACTAAATTTTCGTTTGAAATAGCATAGATCTGAATGAATAAAAGCTTGGCTATGGCCTTGTTGGGTTGGCCTTCTTCAATCAATTGATCGACCTCTGAAAAATCAGATTTCTCAAATTGAATACTTGGGTCGATATCAGGATAATTTTGACTCATTGCAAAATAGGAAATGAAGAAGGTGCAGATAATTAGGATTAATTTATTCATGAATTTGTTTTTTACTTCGTCCTAGATAAACGCGGTATGCAATGAGTCCAGGGATTCCAATAATTAATACAAAGGCCATCAAATAACCAGTTGGCAAAAGTCGAAAAGATTCTATTCCTTCCATATCCGAAGCGCTATAGCCAATTCCGATGAAATAAGACAAACTAATGGGTGCTTGTTCAACGAATCTTTGAATTCCAGTGACATAGATTATCTCGCCATCGAAAATATTGATGCGAACAAGAAACAAGACCAAAGCAATGGAAATTGAAGAAATAAGGAAAATAGAAATCGGTTTCATTTTTGATAGGTAAATTAATGTACTCAAAGATAGGAATTCTTGCCGGCATTTTTTCGAGATCTGAATCTAAAAAAAGAGGAGCGAAATTTCGGATAAAAGCGATTTTAAAAAATAAAAAAAACGTTAATCTTAACTAATCCTTAACTAAAATAACACATTAATTACTTATTTATCAGTCGTTTATATTTTTGGCACGCGTTTTGAATTCTCTCTTAACATAACCAATTAAATTTTATTTTATGATCGCAAAGAAAAATTCTGGGCTAGACCTGGAGAGCAAGAGAAGTGCCTTTTTCACACTTGGCATGTTGGTGACGGGCTCACTTACACTCGCAGCATTCACTTACTCTGATCCGATGCTTCGGGCAGACAAAGGAAATGATGTAGTCGCTGAGCTAATCGCAATTGACTACCAAGAGGATGTAAAAGAGAAAACTATTAAAATGGACATTCCAGACAAAGTTGAAATTCCAGAAAATTCAAGTCAACAATCTACGATAGATGCTTCGACTCCCATTGGGGAACAAATCACAACTACAGGCAATGAATCAACAGTAGATGCTTCAGTAAACGGTGAAACGGGTGAATTTTTAATAGGTCCAGATCTGAGCAGAGGCACTGGAAAAGTGGATGTTGATGCTGAAAAAATCGAGATTTTTGTCGACAAAGAAGCCACATTTGCAGGCGGCACAGTAGAAATGAAAAAGTTCATTATGAGTACGGTAGATTATCCTGAAATGTGCATAGCTGGTGGAATTGAAGGAACCGTTTATGTCACTTTTGTAGTGGAAAAAGATGGAAGCGTTTCCAACATCGAAATTGCGAAAAGCGCGCACAAGGATTTAGATCGCGAAGCAAAGCGAGTGGTTCGTGAGTTTCCTAACTGGATTCCAGGTGAAATAGGTGCGAAAAAAGTTAGAACTCGCGTTCAACTTCCAATTGTTTTTACCTTAAACTAATCATTAGCTTTTGCGCTAAAAAGAAAATCCCGGCCAAGTATGGTCGGGATTTTTGTATTTGTGAAATTTAATTTCAAGACCTAAAGAGAACCTATCATTTTTGATGGGTCGACAATCAAGTCGTATTCTTCTTCTGTTACATGTCCCAACCCAACGGCTGCCTCACGAAGTGTTGTTCCGTTTTTATGTGCGTATTTTGCTATTTCTGCTGCTTTGTAATATCCAATTTTGGTATTTAACGCCGTTACTAGCATCAAAGAATTATTCAAATGTTTTTCGATAACAGGTTTATTGGCTTCAATCCCTTCCGCGCATTTATCGTTGAAAGAAATACAAGCATCACCAATCAAACGTGCTGATTGCAAAACATTTGCAGCGATAACGGGTTTGAAAACATTCAATTCAAAATGTCCATTTGAACCCGCAATAGAAACAGTCACATCATTTCCCATAACTTGAGCACAAACCATGGTCAAAGCTTCGGGTTGTGTGGGATTTACTTTCCCTGGCATAATGGAAGAACCTGGCTCGTTGTCCGGAATGATAATTTCACCAATTCCACAGCGGGGTCCAGAAGACAGAATTCGAACATCATTACCGATTTTCATCAAAGAAACCGCAGCTCTTTTCAACGCTCCCGATAATTCCACCATGGCATCATGTGCCGCCAATGCTTCAAATTTGTTTGGAGCAGTTATGAATGGCAAACCTGTAAACTCTGCAATTTTTTTAGCTACAAGAACATCGTAACCTTTTGGTGTGTTCAGTCCTGTTCCCACTGCTGTTCCGCCCAAAGCCAATTCTGCCACTGGAACCAACGCATTGTTGATACAGCGCATACTATGATCCAATTGAGAAACATATCCACTAAATTCTTGCCCCAAAGTCAATGGAGTTGCATCCATCATGTGCGTTCGACCTGTTTTAACGATATCCTTGAATTCTATAACTTTCGCCTGTAAAGTGTCACGTAGCGTTTTAATTCCTGGCAAAGTGACATCCACCGTCATTTTATACGCCGCAATGTGCATAGCCGTTGGGAAAGTATCGTTGGACGATTGCGATTTGTTGACATCATCATTTGGATTCAAAATCTTATCTGTATCCGTCAAACTACCGCCGTTCATGACATGCGCGCGGTTCGCGATAACCTCATTGCAATTCATATTGGATTGCGTTCCAGAACCCGTTTGCCAAATGACCAAAGGAAATTCATCGTCCAATTGACCGGTTAAGATTTCATCACAAACTTTAGAAATCAATTCTTTTTTCTCCGCAGGTAAAACTCCAAGCTCAAAATTAGCATGGGCTGCAGCTTTTTTTAGGTAAGCAAAAGCATGAACAATTTCTTTGGGCATCGAACCTTCTGGTCCTATCTTAAAGTTATTGCGAGAACGCTCTGTTTGGGCCGCCCAATAGCGATTTGCTGGTACTTTTACCTCGCCCATTGTATCTTTTTCTATTCTGAACTCCATTTTGTGTTTTTGAATGAGATTAATTTATTAATTTTACAGACATAATTGTGATACAAAAATAATACAACTCATGAGTTTTTTCGGATTAGCAGCGTTTCTTTTATTTGGTGGAATGGCATTGTGGATGCTTGTTTTTTTAATGGGCTTTGTTCTTCCATATTGGATTACTTTGGGTGTATTTCAACAAATGAAACCAAAACGTATTTTTGAAGATAGCGACGAGGAAGCTGTAGAAGCTTAATTGTCTTTAAAATCAACATATTTTAAGCCTTTCGTTTTTGCGGGAGGCTTTTTTTGGGCTTCGACTGCGCTCAGCCCACAAAAAGACTGCGCTCAGCCCTCTATAAGACTGCGCTTTTCTTACCTAGGAAGACAGGTAAATCGCTAATAATAATAATTTGAAAAACAATCTATTTTAGATTTCTTGAAGAAGGGCAACATGCATCACTGAAGGAAAATCTGATAAATCAACTAAGTTGAAATTTCAAATCTTAAATAAGATGGGGATTATAGATAGTAACTTCATAGTAGTTTTAAAAAAGCCTTTGAGAGAAGTAAATTTTCCATTTCTGCCTGCAACTTCATCGCTTCTTCTCGTGCTCTTTTAGCAAAATCATCTCCTGTGGAAGCATAAAGTATTCCTCGTGAAGAATTGACCAATAAACCGCAATCCTTATTCCAACCGTATTTCACAACATCTTCCAAAGAACCGCCTTGTGCGCCAACGCCAGGAACTAAAAAGAAATGATCGGGAACTAATTTTCGGACTTCGCCAATGCCTTCAGCTCTTGTTGCTCCAACGACATACATCAAATTTTCGGGAGTTCCCCAGGTGGCTGATTTTTTCAATACTTTTTCAAAGAGCTTTTCGCCATCTTGATCTTCGGTCATTTGAAAATCAAAAGCACCTTTGTTGGAGGTTAAGGCCAGAAGTATGACCCATTTATTTTCATACGTCAAAAAAGGTGAAACGCTATCTTCGCCCATGTACGGTGCTACAGTAACCGAATCACAACTCAAATAATCAAAGAAAGTTTTAGCGTAATAAAGCGATGTGTTACCAATATCTCCGCGCTTGGCATCGGCAATGGTAAATATATTTTTGGGAATATAGTCTAATGTCTTTTGCAGCGATTCCCAGCCTTTTGGACCGTAACATTCGTAAAAAGCGATATTGGGTTTATAGGCAACACAATAATCTTTCGTGGCATCAATAATGGCTTTGTTGAACTCAAAAATCGGATCTTCCAAATCCAAAAAGTGAGCAGGGATTTTATCCAAATCCGTATCCAAACCTATACATAAAAAAGATTTCTTGATTTTGATTTGTTCAACGAGTTCCGCCCTAGTCATGCGCTATTTTTTTTTGTTTTTATTCTTTTTGTCCAATTGGTAAATGATTCCATCGGAAAGTCCAATCTTCGGAACCAATATTTGACGACATTTCAAGGCACGCATAACGAAAGAAAAAATATCCATCGCTGGAACTAAAACGTCAGCCCTATCCGGTTTAAGTTGATAACGATCCACACGTTGCGCCAAGGTCAGTGGCAACAAGGCATCTCTCAAATCTTCAATTTTTTTCAAAGAAATGGGATCATCTTGCATGGCTCCAACCAGTTTTTGAGCTTTGTTGATGTTTCCACCGGTCCCATAAACAACATGCTTTTTGTTCAACTCAACATTTTCCCCTAGCCAATACAGCATTTCTTTCCAAGACGATTCGTCTACTTTTTCTTTCAAAATTCGCAAGGTACCGATAGCGAAAGATTTTGAAGCTATTCTTGTGCCGTTTTCAAAAACACTAATTTCCGTGCTTCCACCACCCACGTCGACTACAACAAAAGGCACTTCAATATCTAAATCAAAGAGACTAAATGTGCCCAAAATCAGTTCGGCTTCTTCGTCACCAGAAATGGTTTCAATGCGAACGCCTGTTTCCTTTTTGATTAGTTTGCGTACCTCGTCACCATTCACTGCTTCGCGCATGGCAGAAGTGGCGCAGGCTCTTAGTTCTTGTACTTCAAAAATTTCTGAAATCAATCGAAAAGCATGAACAGTTTTAACAAATTCAATTTTCTTTTTTTCAGAAATTTCACCTGTGCCAAACACTTCTTCTCCGAGACGCAAGGGAATACGGGTATAGGAAACTTTTTTGATAAAAGAATGTCCTTCTTCTTGGGTCACCTCTCCGACCAAAAGTCGTGCAGCGTTGGTTCCGATATCAATGGCTCCGTATCTCACTTCCCTTGGTTTTTCATGTGTTAAAATTACAAATTATGCGAGAAGCAATTACTTCTTTCTGAAGAATATCTTGATTGGAACACCTCGGAAATTGAACTTTTCACGCATTCTGTTTTCTAAAAAACGCTTGTAACTTTCTGGAACATACTGCGGTAGATTACAGAAAAAAGCAAATGCAGGCGCGTGGGTAGGAAGTTGCGTCACAAACTTAATTTTGACATATTTGCCTTTCAAAGCTGGCGGTGGGTTGGCGGCAATAATATCCAACATCACATCATTCAATTCCGAAGTTGGAATTTTTTGAATTCGGTTTTGGTAGACCTCCATTGTCGCTTCTAAGGCCTTGTGGATTCGTTGTTTCGTGATTGTTGAGGTGAAAATAATCGGAACATCGTTGAATGGTGCCAAGCCTCTTACCAATTCTTCTTCATAGGCCAACATGGTTTTGTGATCTTTCTCAATCTTATCCCATTTATTGACCAAAACAACAACGCCTTTCGAGTTTTTTTCAATCATGTAAAAAATCTGCAAATCTTGTTTTTGCAAACCTTCTTCGGCATCAATCATGAAAATGCAAACATCAGAATTTTCAATAGCATTTACCGAGCGAAGCACAGAATAATACTCAATGTCCTCATGAACTTTGGCTTTCTTGCGAATTCCAGCCGTATCAATTAACACGAAATCAAACCCGAAAGCTTTGTATCTGGTATTTACCGTATCTCTCGTTGTTCCCGAAATTTCTGTCACTATATTGGAATCTTTTCCTGTCAAAGCGTTCACAAGAGATGATTTTCCAACATTCGGTTTTCCAACCACTGCAATTTTTGGAAGATCTTCGTTTTCCAAGCTAGAGAGGTCCTCTTTGTCGAATTCTTTGACCATGTCGTCCAATAATTCGCCCGTTCCACTCCCGTTGGTCGCAGACATGTCATACACTTCTCCCAAACCGAATTGGTAGAATTCTGATGACAATCCAAAACGATCAGCACTGTCAACTTTATTGGCGACAATGAAAACTTTTTTCTTCGTTTTTCGGAGCATTTGCGCCACGACTTCGTCCAAATCAATGATACCTGCCATCACATCAACAACGAAAATGATAACATTTGCTTCGTCAATGGCAATTTCTACTTGTTTACGGATTTCAGCTTCGAAAATATCTTCCGAACCACGAACGTACCCACCAGTATCGATGACAGAAAACTGCACCCCATTCCATTCTCCACGACCGTATAAACGATCACGGGTAACACCGCTAATTTCTTTTACGATGGCTCTTCTGGATTCCGTTAGGCGGTTGAACAAGGTCGATTTTCCAACATTTGGTCTTCCGACGATGGCTACTACATTTCCCATTTTTTTGTTATTCTTTTTTTATCTGTTTAGACGAAAGGTTTTTTTGTCCTTTCGTTTCACTTTTTCTGCTGTTTGGATGAAAAATTTTTCATCCTTTCCGTTTCACGGGTTCTTTTTTTTTGGAAGAAAGGTTTTTCATCCTCTACAGGTATCGTAAAATCAATATCCGTATTTTTTTAGTTTTTGATCTGATGCTCGCCAATCTTTATCCACTTTGACGTAGGTATCGAGGAACACTTTTTGATCAATAAACTTTTCTATTTCCAATCTGGCTTCGCGGCCAATTCGTTTCAACATTTCGCCACCTTTTCCGATGATAATTCCCCTTTGGGTATCTCTTTCGACGATGATCAAAGCGCGAATTTTGGTGATGTCCTCCTCCTCGATGTATTCTTCGATTTCTACTTGCGTAGCATAAGGGACTTCTTTTCGGGTGTGAATGAAAATCTTTTCACGAATGATTTCTGAAACGAAAAAGCGCATCGGGCGATCGGAAATAGCGTCTTTGTCATAATAAGCAGGACTTTCCGGCAACAAATCGATGATTCTAGCCATGACTCCTTCCACAGCGAAACCATGTAAAGCGGATATCGGCATCACTTCGGCATTGGGCACTTTTTCTTGCCAATAGGCCAAACGTTCGCCCAATTTTTCTTGATCGCTTTTGTCCATTTTATTGACCAAAAGAAGAACAGGAGTTTTCATTTTCGTGATTTTCTCCAAAGTTTCCTTGTGGTTCATTTCGTCTTCGTAAATGTCTGTGATAAACAACAACACATCTGCATCTTGCAAAGAAGTATTGACATAAGACATCATTTGATCGTGCAATTTGTAGGCAGAATTTACCACTCCTGGCGTATCCGAAAAAACGATTTGGTAATCGTCTTCGTTCATGATGCCCAAAATACGGTGGCGCGTTGTTTGTGCTTTTGAGGTCACAATAGACAACTTCTCGCCCATGAGTTTATTCATCAAGGTTGATTTTCCAACGTTTGGACTACCTACAATATTTACGAAACCTGCTTTGTGTGCCATTTTTTAATTTCAGGGTGCAAAGATAGGCAATTCGGAATGAATAGATTAAGGAATATGCTGAATTAAAACTATTGAAATTAAAAAAGGTGAACTTAAATAAAATTCACCTTTATCTTTTAAAAATCAAATCGCATGATTATTGATATACAACTGTTTTGGCATCCAATAAAGAGCCGTTGATAAATAAGGCAAAAACATATTGCCCTTTTAATCCCAAATCACTTGATCTTAATAAAACTTGACCCGTTCCAGCAACAAGGGTTAAATCTAAATTCAGTTGATAAACACCACGCATATCGTATATTTTAATTTGGGCTTGATTTACTTCAGGTAATAAGTTATATCTTAGATTTGTGGTACTCGTAAATGGATTGGGTGATGCGTCCAACAAACGATTCGTTTCGGGTTGTCCTGGTAACGGCACTGTTGTAAAATTGGGGTTCGTTGCCATCATCAGAGCGGTCATAGATTGTAGCTGCTCAATCCTGAGGTTTTGAACCTGCACGGCAGAAACAATTAAAGGGATAATTTGGTCATAATCCATTAATTTGCATCCCTTCGCATCATGAATAATTTTAATATCAGGAAGGGTAGTTTCTACTTCTTGTGAAAGAAAACCATATTATGGAACCATAGTTACTAGACTATCGTTTGGATTATATTCATTATACACTACACTTCTATAGTTGTATTTATAGGCTTTTAAGGACATCAATTTTTCTATCGGGGACTGTATACTCACAATGTCAAATTTAAATTTAGTATCTGACATTTTAATATATTTTTCTGCATACAAAATGTTGAAACCCGTCCATCCTGTCCAAAAAGCGACTCCATCACTTGATCCTGTATTTCCTAATTCAGCTCCTGGCCAACCATTTCCAACTTTAAAATAAAATGAGTTGTGTCCTAATTGCGGATAATTAGTTAAAACCATATTACCTTTCAAATAAGCGATGAAATCTGGATGGGTCGTCGTTGTCCCGAATCCAATGCGTCCATTATGATCTACTTTCAATTGAGCACTTACGAAGCCCATTGAAAAGATAAGAATGGCAATTAATAATGATGTATTTTTCATAAGCTAAAATTTAAATTTAAAATCATATTAAAGGAAATTCAACTAAAACCACATTAAAATTCAAATTATCTTGTTACACATAAATTCTTTAAATTAGAAGTAGTTCGCTCAATCTTGAAAAGAAATACTATCGTGATAAAACAAATTTCCCCTGCATTTGTATCCAACCCGAACTTTGTGAATAAGAAAACCGTATAAATTCTCCTTGTATAAGATAATTATTTATACCGTCCTTATCGAGAGTTCCGTCAATCGTAACATAATTTTGTCCAGAATAAACATTCAGTTTTCCTGAAACATTTTTCTTTTCTTTATACAGTGTGTCGTATTGGTTATTGTTTGTAGTGGATAAACCGAGGATTATCCAATTTTTACTACTTTTAACTATTTCCATTGGAATTATTTCAATAACACCATTTACATTGTATGTCAAGTTGAGATTGTAAAACCCAGCCTTCCTTTTGTGGCATGACCAAAATACCGAAAAACAAAAACAGAAAATAAAAAATAAAAAAAACCTCCTCATAATTTAACAGTTAATGACAGGGATCAACATTAATGAATAACTCTGCCCCAATAGGCACAACAAAATTCCTATTAATCTGAACCTCATCTGTAGCCCTTAAGTGCACGTTATCGCCTGGTTGAAGCGTATTGAAACATAATGGGAATTTTCCAATTATTATTTGTTTCTTTACCCTGTTGTCATGATTCGAAAAGTTATAGTTGCAAACATTTAGTGAAGTATTACAATCATTAATAGGCTCATATACTTTCAAATAATCCACCAACATTTTTGTTGGTAGATTTGATGATAATGGCACGGGAGAAGCTAAACCATGATTTATAATTATTTTTTGAGGGTCAACTACGTTATGATTAAATAAGATTCTTGTAATTAATCCGTCAACATACCAAGTAATTCTATTCGGATTCCATTCAATGGCATATACATGCCAGTCAGAATAATTAAAATTCGGAGAAAGATCAATTGCTAATGCAGAAAAATCGTCAGAGGATAAGTCAATTGGAAATGGAAAATCGTGAATATTTGTATGTAAAATATATGGTTCATCTATATTGCCGTTTTCATCAGATGCTATAATTTCGAAAATATCAATTTCTTCAGCTCCTCCACTAATGACTACTCCGTCGCCCGTAAAAGTCCAAAAAGCTGGAAAAATTCCAGAAGTATAAGGGATTTTCATTCGTGCTTCAATGAAACCATACTGAACGTTAAATAACGGTGTAGCCTTCACTGCACCGCCAGTATGCGTGTAAGGCAAACCTGTAAGATACTGATTTACAAAGAAATAATTAGCGTTGATTGCCCATGGTGGACAAGAGTAATTTTCCAACTTTAAGCCTAATTCTAAATTCCCGTTTGAAACGGATACATTATTGTCAATAAAAACCAATGATGTTCCTGCTGGACCAACCAAATGCTCTTTGTTCCATTTATTTCCATCAAAAAAAACAAAATTATCCTCCCATACTAACTGCCAATGAGGGTCTGTGGCGGGTGTCTGTGCGGTAACAGTTTGTGCAAATAATATAGCAACTAAAAATTTTATAGTCTGTTGAATTGTTTTCATACGCTACGTAGTTTTGATACTTCTAAACGAAAATAAGACATTAATTTCTAACTTACAAAAATAATTGATCGTTTTTTCAACATTTCAAATCTTTAACATTGTTCATATCACTCTCAAATACAGGAAAGTACAACATTGCCATTCCCGAAAGTTTCACCTTCCCCTTCTATTACGAACCTCATCCTTTGGCGGTCATCGCTGCAGAAGAATTGCAAGAACACATTCAAAATCAAAAAGATTGGCAACATGATTTCGGATTGGAAAATCCTGATGCTAAAAAAGCCATTGGTAAAATGTTTGGGGTTTTGGTGGTGCGCAATAGAGAAGGTGAATTGGGATATTTGTCCGCTTTTTCGGGAAAATTAGCCGAAAGCAATCATTGGCCAAAATTCGTTCCACCCGTTTTTGATATTTTGAAAACGGATGGATTTTACAAAATTGAGGAACAAGAGGTGAATGAATTGAATCGTGTGGTGGATCTTGCGGAAAAAAATCTCGATTTGATTACTACAGAGCAGAAATGGTTAGCCATTCAAGCCGAACAAAAAGCTGATATTGAGAACATCCAGGCTCAAATTCGTGAGAATCGTATTACGCGGAAGGCCATACGAAATAAAGGTCAAAGTGAATTGAATGCAACCGAATTTGAACTTTTGCTCCAACAACTGGGTAAAGAAAGTATTGCAGAACAGTATTTTCTAAAAGACAAAATTCGGGATTGGAAAGAAAAAGTAGCGCTTGTAGGGTCTGAATTTCAAAAATTGGAAGACGAACTGAATTCCATTCGCGACAGACGTGGTAAGAGGTCCGCTCAATTGCAAAAAAAGATATTCGACCATTATACTTTCTTGAATGCAAAGGGCGAACGCAAATCACTCATGGAAATTTTCGCGTTTCTTGCTCCAGGATTTCCGCCAGCAGGTTCAGGTGAATGTGCAGCACCCAAACTTTTGCATTATGCGTTTGAAAATGAATTGGAACCCATTTGCATGGCTGAATTTTGGTGGGGAAAAGAGCCGAGTTCGGAAATTCGAAAACACCAACATTTCTATCCTGCTTGTCGAAGTAAGTGTGAGCCCATTTTAGGACATATGCTACATGGTTTGCGGCTTGACGAAAATCCAATTTTGGCTCACAAATCCTATGAAAAGGAATTGGAAATTGTCTATGAAGATGAGGCTATTGTGGTGGTCAACAAACCACACGACTTTTTATCTGTACCTGGAAAAATATTCACCGATTCTGTCCAAGAACGCATGGAGAAAAGGTTTGCAAATGCTGAAAAACCAATTTTGGTTCATCGCTTGGATATGGCTACGTCAGGATTGTTGCTTGTCGCCAAAACAAAAGATGTCCATAAAAAGTTGCAAAGTCTTTTTATCAAACGATCGATTAAAAAACGCTATGTTGCCATTTTAGATGGTAATCTCCAGCAAGATAAAGGAGTGGTCGATTTGCCCATTCGTTTGGATATTGACAACCGTCCGTATCAAGTAGTCTGTGAAGAATTTGGCAAAAAATCACGAACCGAATTTGAAGTCGTATCTCGAAAAGAGGGAAAAACCCGCATTCATTTTTACCCCATCACGGGAAGAAGTCATCAACTCAGAGTGCATGCTTCTCATTTCCGAGGTTTGAATACGGCAATAGTTGGCGATGATTTATATGGTACGCCAGCCGACCGTTTGTATTTGCATGCCGAATGGTTGAAATTCAAACATCCGCTTACCAATGAAGAAATTGAATTTGAGGTAAAAGCACCTTTCTAACAGTAATTTTCCAAGGAAGGCAATACTTGAATTTAACGAGCCACTATCCTTTTCACGCTGCGATTACCCTTTTCTTCTAGCTGAATGAGATACGTTCCAGCTGCCAAATTCAAGTTCATTTTTACAATGGATTCCGTTAATTCTCCTTCGAAAATCAACTTGCCTTCCAAACTCATAACCGACATTTTTGGTAAAATCAAGTCATGTCGGATGGTGAATGAACCGTTGTTCGGATTCGGGTACACGTTGAACAGAACATCATCCAATTCAGCAATTCCCAGATTGGTTTGGATGTTGATATTATCCAAGAACAAACTGTTTCCATAATCGTTGATGGCCACAAAACGAACCATAACTTCTTGTCCTGCGTAAGCGCTTATATCGATTAAATTAGCAATAGACCAATCCGCGCAACCTTCTGGTGTCCAATTGTTTCCATGATTGGGTACCGTTTCCAAACTATCGCCATATTTTAAAAACAAGGTATCATAAGTATTCCAGCAATCCGTAGATATATCGATACGTAAACCGTCCAAATAAGAATCTTGGTACTGAGAATAGGCGTAATCAAAACTCAAAGTTGCGCTGGAAACATTACTGAAATCTATTTTTGGAGATATAAATTCTGCTTCGGCGCCTGGTGAATTAATTGTGTAATTATCCACCCAGATGACTTCCGTACTGTCGCATTGAGGGCCGAATTGTAAAGTTCTTGGCGTCCAGTTATAGGCACCGTTATCCGTTTGAAAAGTCCAATCTGGTGATGCGCCACCTTCAAATCCTTCGATCAAATTAGCATTGACCGTTGGAGATACAAACTCAATAAACTGTGTATAGGTTTGTGTGCTCGTTCCAAAATCGTCGGTTACCGTTAACGTCACATCATAAAATCCAGCCGAGGAATAATTTACCAACGGATTTTGCTGATTAGACGAACTTGGAGATCCTCCTGGAAAAGACCAAGACCATGTTGGGTTTTGATTCGACAAAACAGAGTAATCGACAAACTGAATGGTATTATTGAAACAATTTGCTTGGAATCTATCCGCAGCAATTTGAGCTATTGGTGTTGACGTCTCGTAGAAATCCACTTCGTATACACTTCTACTCGTTGCATTGATCAATTTACCAGTTTTGTATTTAGGAACTAACTTGGTTGATGGGGTGCTCAATGGTAAATTCACGTTAAACAATGCCCAATCTGCCATTGAATTATTGCGATAATAAACAGTTCTTCTTGTTCCAATGTAAACTCCTCCATCCGTTCCAGCTTGATGAACGATGTTCGAAATCCATTCGCCATTCAAAGTTGGCGTCGAATAATTTGTCCAAGTTGTTCCACCATCCGTAGATTTAAAAACGGATTTGTTGTTCAGGTTTGGGTAAGAACTGTATTGAGATGTTCGAGCCAGCCAAATTTCGTTTTCATTTGTTGCACTCACAGCAATATCGTAAGGGACCCATTCTTCTCCATTCAAGGAGCTGTTCGGTGGAGTAATTTCTACAAAAGATGCACCTTCATCACTTGTTCTCCATACTTTTTTATCGCCCCACCAATCTTGGAAGGTTGTTACGTACATCACATTCAGATTTGAACGGGCAATTTCTACCGCAGCGACATTATCCGGAAAAGTATAAATGATGGAATAGGACACGCCATTATCTTCTGTTTTGAGCAAATTTTTATTTCGACCCAAATAAATGTGGTTATAATTTCTTGGATCCCAAGCCATGTCACTGGAAACGCCAATTATATACGAAGCATTCGGCAAAGAGTCAAAAGAGAAACCTTGAATATTTTGAAGTCGGTCGCCAGAAAGTTTTCTTCCTTGGTAGTCGTCATAGGCAATGCGGTCATTTCCGAAATTAACGAATCCTCGAACGCCATCTCCACCACCTATGCAAATCCAGCCGTTGATGTATGTATTGTTATCTTTCAAAAGCGTTCCATTGTGGTAGGCACCTCCCAGCATGACATCCGATTGTGGACTAACACCAAATCCCCAGAAATCAGAGCCTTCAATTCCAACCATGGATCGATCTACATTCGTTCCGCCATCTGTTGATTTAAAAAGTCCACCATCACATGCAAACCAAAGTTCACCATCTAAATATCTTATGTCGTGGATATCGGCATGAACATAACCTGGCAGTCCAGGCTCTGACCATTTTGCAGGACAAGTCCACGTTACACCACCATCCTGGGAAACCCAATGATTTACTCCACCCAGATGGAGTTTGTTTTCATTATTGGGGTCTACTTCCAAAGCGACATCGTAGTAATATTGTCCGCCATCATCTTGTCCTAGTTTGTCCCAGCCCATCATGTTGATGTTCGTTGGTGAAGGAACGCCCGCTGGACCAGTGCCACAGCATTGGAAAGTCCACGTAACGCCCATATCAGATGATTTGTAGATTCCATATGTACCACTGCCACCATTCGCTTTTCCGGTTGCGTTGGCATAAATTAAATTGGGATTAGCAGCTGTTACAGCAATTTCAACCCGTTCTTGGTGGTCAACTGCTTGGGCGAGAATTGGCCAACCCAGGGTTTGTTGCGTGAATGTCAATCCGTTATCTGTTGAACGATAAAATTCAGTGTGAGAATTGATGACTTTCACGGTATAAATCATGTTGGGATTGACAGGATTGAATTCAATTTCCTGAAATTCGCCAAATAAAATTGTGGTGAAATTAGCCCCACTGTCTGTTGAGCGGAAAAAACCATGATCAGAAGTCACAAACAGTAAACTAGAATTTGTTGGAGAAAATACTATTTCAGTTATGTCCTGAAAGTTATTTTGAAACGCTGGATCACCAATTATATTCCAAGTTGTTCCACCGTCTATTGTTTTATACAATTTTCCTCCAGAACCGAAATAAACAATGTTCGGATTTGTCGCGTCAATTTCAATAGCAATTATGCTATTTACCAATAAATTACGTGTTACTAATGTCCAATTCGCGCCGTTATTTATCGACTTCCATAAGCCAGCAGTTGCTGTTCCTGCGAACATCATATTTGGATTTGAAACCGATCGCTCCACGGTATAAACATGAGCCGCGCCAGAAGCATAACTTCTACTGGCTGCATCTTTGTCAAAATCAAATGGACCTACACCAACCCAAGCTGAGTTCGTATCTTTTGCTTGAATCAATTTAGCGGAAGCTTTTAAGTAGGCCTTGACATCGGGGGCATTCAAATCATAGGATTCTGGTCTGCTAAAAGAACGAATCCATCTTTTGTAAAATTGTGTATCGTTGTTTTTAACAAAAGGATGAGTGGCATAATAGGTCTCAAACAAATTACTTACCACACCAGGATCTGGACTTTCACTGTACATTTCCTGCACCCAATCAGGTTGAGCTTGAGCGAATGAAAAAATGGGTAAAAATAGAACCAGAAGAATAATCGAAAATTTCATAAACCATTGATGTTTAATGATGAGACACTAAAGATAAATTAAAAAAATAATAGAGTAAACGAAGAATGGGGCTGCTCATATTGCAAATTAATAGAAACGTGGAATTCTATAAAATGAAAAAAGGGAAATTGTTTCCAACCTCCCGTTTTATTAGTAGCGGTCCCGAAAACTTTCGGGAGACACGAAGGGATGAAAAAACCAAAAAAATGTCATAAAAAAAAGGGAAGTTGTTTCCAACTTCCCTTTTACTAGTAGCGGGGGCCCGACTCGAACGGACGACCTTCGGGTTATGAGCCCGACGAGCTACCAACTGCTCCACCCCGCAATATATCTTTATTGCTTATTTCAAAACTAAATGGGAGCCTGACGAGCACTCAGCTGCGGCTGACTCCACCCCGCAATATATCTTTATTGCTTAATTATCTTTTCAAATTCGCAATGGTCGTTTCCAAATGCGTGTGCAAAGATACGTACTTTTTTCTTTTTGACAAGAAAAAGTAAGTTAATCTTCATCAAATTCTTGATTATGTTCGCTTTTTTGAATTTCAACTTTTTCACCTCTTAATTCTGGACGTCGGATTTTTCCACCATGATTTCCGATCAAAGCCATCAGAATGAAGGATAAAATGGCAACAATCAAAATAGACCACAATGCTTTGAGATAGTGAATATGTCTGTTTCTCGCCAAAAACCACCAAAAAATAGCTGATGCAAAAGCTAAAATCAATGCCAAAATTAATCCTTTCTCACCCAACTCTTCATGCTCATGTATCATTGCATGTGAAGATCCAACGAAATGTTCAGTAGCATGTTCTGCACCTTCGCCTGTTAAAAATGCTGGTATCGTAATCAATCCGACAATGACAAAAGTAGCTAATCCTGATTTCTGTAAAGTTTTACTTTTTTTGGTCAAACCGAGAAATAAAAGAATGATACCGAAAAAAGTCCCGAGAATCGGAATATGATTCAGAAGAAGATGCATGTGAGCTGTAGACATAAAAAGTTTTTTTTTATAGTACGAAAACAATCTACAAAAAGTTCCGTTTTAGTTTTATTACCTGTTACCTTTACAAGGTATTTTGCTTATTACAACAAATAAAACCCATTCTTATGCAAAAATTCATGTTATTTATCGTAGCGGCGGCAATTTTATCTTGCTCACAGGAAAACGACGAAAATCAAAATCCAGAAATACTAGGCAGTGAATCTGTATCCAATCATCAAGATTTAGAAGAAAAAAAGTTGGCCATTGTGGCCAATGAGGAAGAAATGTCAGTGGCCAACAGTCTGGATTTCAGACACAATGATGGATCTTTCGAACAAGTATTTGCTTTTTTGGATGCGCAAGGAGAAATTGTGAAAATAGAAGAAAAGTTTGCCAATGGAAAAACAGGCAATACCGGTGTTCGCTATTTTTATCTTGAAAATGGAAAGAAATTCATCTCTCATGAGCGTTTTGGCGACAATGAAAATGGAAAAGGAAGTTACCGAGAGCGTATTAGCTATTATGATAAAAACGGCAAAGTACTTTCAACTAAGGAACGTTTGGCTCCTTTTGAAGAAGATTTGGAAAAAGAAGCCTATAAAAACACAAATAATTACGACTGCTCTATGCTCAGAGCTGAACAAGTATTGAATAATGAAGGTGTTTTTGCCACAACATTTCAAGGCTTTTTGGACAATGGTAATCTAACTTATTTATTAGTTGGTGGACCAGGCGAAAGCGGATTTGCATCAGCAGTAGCAGTGCAATATGCGGACAAAACTATCCAGACTTTAAAACAAAATGAAAAATCCTTTATAAATCAACCTTTGTCTATAAATTTTGAAAAAATGATAGATGAGAAAAACCTTGAGTTTCAGGTTTTAATTAGCGTAAAGTTATTATAAACATTGAATTTTTGAGTTTACAAAAAGGGCGAAAAAGATAGTTTGCCAACTCAATTCATGGGTTTCCATTTATCTTAGAAAATCGACCTTTGACCGATTTTTAGTTTCATTAACATTTTTTGGGGTAACGTCTAGGCCGATTTATCCTTAATATTGTGGTTAAATCACATCCAAGTTATGCAACTAATTCGCGCATTTTTTTCCCTTTTATTCCTAATCCTTCTTAGTTCAAATATTAGTTACAGTCAAGAAATGAATCTGAAAGGACACGTTTTTGACAGTACTGGAACAAAGCCAGTAGTTGGAGCAGTAGCTTTGGCGGTGAGAGTTAGTGATTCACTCATGCTAGCTTACGAAAGAACGGACAAAAATGGTGATTTTGAATTATCTGGATTTCCCGCTGACACATTCACTGTAATTATTAGCGCACCCGGTTATGATGATAAATTTTACTACATCTTCGGAAATGAAAACAACTTTGAAATTGACATTACGAAAATAACCATGCCTACCGAGTCCTTGAACATGGATGAAATCGTCATTTACGCCAATAAAAATCCGATATTTTATAACGGTGACACCTTGGTATATGTTGCCGATTCATTTAGTGTTGCAGAGGGAGCAGTAGTTGAAGATTTATTAAAGAGGTTGCCCGGCTTGGAAATTGATAAGGATGGGAAAATTAAATCTCAGGGGAAAGCAATTGACAAAGTATTGGTAGATGGGGATGAATTTTTTGGTACAGATCCTACCGTTGCAACCAAGAATTTAGGTGCGAAAGGCGTAGAAACAGTTCAAGTTTATGAAAAAACACAAGAAAATGCGGCGGACGGTCAAGAAACAATACAAATCCTCGATCTGAGGTTAAAAGAAGATGCAAAAAAAGGATATTTCGGTAGGATATCCGGAGCTTCTGATTTTACTCAGTTTTATGAAGGTGAACTACTCTTGAATCATTTCAACAAAAGTCAGAAAATATCGGTGTTCGTTTTAGGTGCGAATACCCCAAAAAGTAATTTTGGTTTTGGAGATAGAAATAAATTTGGCTTGGAGAATGAAGGAAGCACGCGTATGTTTAACGACGAAGGTGATTATGTTTATTCCGAAAATGGATCAAACCCAGGAATACCAACTACTTTAAAAGCAGGTATTTATTATGCCGATAAAATAGGCAAGAAGAAACAGACAGAAATGGGCTTCAACTATTCGTATTACAATACAAAAAACAACGCGTTGAGTCAAAGCCGATCTCAATTTTTTGTTCAAGATTCATCTTTTTATACTGATGATTCTACTCGAAATATAAGCGCTGATATCTCTCACAGTGTAAATTTCCGATTCGAATCTCAAATTGACTCCTTGACAAGAATTGAAATTCGTCCAAGTTTTAGCATGACAACGGGAGAACAAGACATAAAAGATTATACTACTTTTCTGACCTCTGAAAATAGTTTATCACGATCAAACGTAATCGGCAAACAAAACAAAGCCGTTAGTAACTCTCTAAACAATCGTATAGAATTCACTCGAGATTTTATGAAAAAGAGAAGGAGATTCGCATTGAACTACGACCTTTCTTTGGAAGATAACCGTTCGGACGGAACCTTGAACACCACCAATAGTTTCTACGATAGTACACAAACTGTTGCTAGTTTTGATCAAGAAAAAATAAATTATCAAAATGGTATTTCCCATTCAATTAGAGGTTCCTATTTCGAACCGATCGGAAAGAAGTACAAAGTACAAACCGAATATTCGTTTGAACGAGGCAACACCAATCAAAATAAGGAGACAAGAGATTTCAATCCAGTAACTGGCTTATTTGATCAAATCAATACTATTTTCTCCAATAATTTTGAGAATCTTAGAACGCAGCATAAAGCTGGTCTTCAATTGTGGTATGAGAGTAAAAAATATACTATCGTTGGTGGTGCTCGTGTGAGAAACATCGACATTGAAAATAGAAATAGAGTGACCGACACCATGATTCTTCAAAATTTCACGAACATCTTACCAGTATTCAGATTCACTTATAATCCATCAAGAAGTACACGACTGAGAGTAAATTATAACACTAATTCTCGACAACCTTCTATTTCTGACCTTCAACCTGTTCAAGACAATAACAATCCTAATCGTTTAAAAACAGGAAATGCGAATCTACGACCAGATTATTCCCATAATTTGAGTGTGAATTTTAATACTTGGAATGCCCTGTCAGGAAGATATATCTACCTCGGTGGTAACGGTTACTACGCAACGAATCCTTTCGGTGATTCGACAAGTATCAATTCATTTGGTCAACAAATTGTGAAAAAAGTGAATGTGAAAAATGCTGGATCTAGTTCCATCTGGATGGGAGCTGGAATTCCATTGAAAAACAGAAAATACAGTATTCGACCTAATATATCTGCAAGTATAAGTCAAAACATTAGCTACCTCAACGATGAAAAAAACACCGCAACGAATTCCTATTTTGGACCAAGTTTAGAATTTCAATACCAATCAGACTCATTAGAGTTTTCAGTTCGAAGTAGCTTAACTTATAACAGTCCAAAAAATAGTCTTAGTAATTTTAACACCCAGCCATTTACCACACAAGAATATTTCGCAGGTTTTACTTGGAGATTGAAAAGAGGATTTAAATTGGAATCGAATGTAAACTATACCTTAAATGGTCAACGAGCGGTTGGTTACAATATCAACTTCATTATTTTGAATGCAGCTGTAAGCAAAACGTTCTTAAAAACAAGGAATCTCGAATTGATGTTCTTGGCAAATGATATTTTAAATCAGAATATTAATGCTTCAAGAAATGTTTCTCAAAACGTAGTTACCGATAATTTTACAACAATCATTTCTCGCTATTTCTTAGTGAAATTAACGTATCGTTTCAATAACAACAAAACAACTGAAGAAGATGGAAAAGGTGGCTGGCATTAAAAAAATTGGAGTTTCCATGCTGTTTTTGGCTTTTTTCGTTTCAGCGAAAGCACAAATCACGTCTGGCAGAATTGTCTTTGAGCGCAAAACGAATTTGGAAAAGAAATTCACGGATGAAAGAATAAAAGAATGGTTGCGCGGAAACAAAACCAAAATTGATCAATTCGAATTGATTTTCAACGATACAATTTCTATTTTCAAACCTATCGAATCTGATGAAGTAGATAAAATGAGCTGGGCAACCAGTAAAAGTACGGTATTGCAAAATTTTTCTAGCAATAACAAACTTACTGTTTTAGATATTTCCGGTCAAAGTATTTATGTGAAAGATTCCAATGCGGTGAGACAATGGAAAATCACTGAAAACAAAAGAACGATTGGAAAATACAAATGTCGAAAAGCGATTTATGAGAAAAATGATTCTACTCGTCTTTACGCGTGGTATGCCATAGAGATAGTTCCGAGCATAGGTCCCGAAGGATTTTTCGGACTACCAGGAGCTATTTTGGGTCTAGCAACGGAGGATGGAGGAATCATTTATTTTGCCAAAGAAGTTGAGGTCTTGACACCAAAAGCAGAAACCTTTGTAGTTGACACGAAGAAAAAAGATGTTTATACACCTGATGAACTCAGAGCCAAGCTTGAAAAAGATTTTGCGAACAGCCCTTGGGGGAAACGAATGTATGACGAGTTGTTTAGATGGCTGTAGGTGAATTATGAATTAATAGTCAATTGATCGAACCCTTTTTATTAATTCCTAATTCTTAATTAATTACGCTTCTTCAGCCACCACCTCTTTCACTTCTGGGAGGTGAGATTTCAATAAAGTTTCTATACCACCTTTTAGTGTTGCTGTGGAGGATGGACAACCTGAACAAGCACCTCGAAGGACCACAGTTACCGTTCCTTCTTCAAAACTTCTAAAATCAATCGCTCCTCCGTCGTTTTCCACTGCTGGTCGAACGTATTCGTCTAACAAATCACGAATGGCATCGTCGTACTCAGAAGGCTCGTACGTTTTTGATTCACCTGTTTCTTGTTTCAATTCCACTGGTTTCGGCGCGGGCATTTTCGTTAATACATCATTTCCATCGGCCAACCACTCACGAACAAAATCGCGCAATTCCATTTGAACAAAATCCCACGAAATATCATCCGAAATGGTAATGGTCACAAAATTAGCAGCTAAGAAAACCCCTTTAACGAAAGGAAAATTGAATAAAGCCTCAGCAATTGGCGAAAAACCTTTTGTATCCACCATGCTCGTAAATTCAGCAGAATCACCTGGTACCAGCAAATACTTATTCGCAACGAATTTCATTGTTTTGGGATTCGGTGTCATTTCGGCGTAAACGGTAACAGGAACTTTCATAATCATCAATATTTCGTGGGTACAAATTTACGATAAATTTAATGGAAGTTAGAACACAGATGAAAAGGATTCAACCGATAAAAAGGATTGATTCCTTTATAGCAAAACAAGTTCATGAACAATAAACTGACCTTACTACTCGAAAGGCCTATTTGTTATCCAATCTGAACCTTCTCTCCCAAAAATTTCGGTTGCACTCCAAAAAGTATATCTAGAAAAGCTTTTGCACGGGCAAGTACTTCTCGGACTTTTGTTTTGAAACCACCGTATTTGACCGCATCTTTTGCATTGTAGCCAACCACGTCCATTCCTTTCTTTGTGGCTAGATAAATCGCACGATCGTTATGAAATTTCTGAGAAATCACCGTATATTTTTCTTGTCCAAAGATTTCTTTTGCACGAACGACTGAATCCAAGGTTCTGAACCCCGCATAGTCGAGAAATATCCTTTCAGCTGGAATGCCTCTCGCAATGAGCTCATTTTTAAAGTCGGTGGGCTCATCATAATTTACATTCCCATTGTCGCCACTAACCAAAACAAACTCTATTTTTCCTGCCTTATAAAATCGGACTGTAGCTTGTATACGGTATTCAAAATACAAATTGATATTCCCTTTCCTTCCAAATTTTGAAGTTCCAAGTACCATCCCAACTTTGTTTTTGGGTATTTCAGAAATGGATGTAAATGTTTTCCCTTCGGAAAAGTACCGAACGGTGTAATTGCCATAAATCAAAATGACGAGCATCAACAAAAAAATTGCCACACAAAAACGAAAGATTCGTTTCCGATATTTCTTCCACATGTCTTAGAAATTATTTCTCGTCAGAGGATGACTCGTCTTTTTTAGGACCTTTATTTGGAGCGCTTGGTTTTGGAGATTTCACCTCTTTCGCCGTACCTTGGTCATCAACATCTTCGCCTTTCAAGAAAGTTGGCAAATTCAAACCAGCCATATTGAACAATTCATTCAATGGTGGAACAGATTTCATCAAACCAGAAACAAAATTCGCGGTTGAGCCTTCCCCATTCGCACTGCCATTTCCAGAATCCCAAACGGTAATTTTATCGATTTTAAGATTTTTAATGGCATCCACTTGTGTTTTCACCAATTCAGGAAGTTTCTCAATCAACAATAACTGGAATGCCTTCGTTGGATCTCCGCCAGCTGCAGCAACCACATCGCGATAACCTTCGGCTTGTTTTGTCAATATTTCATACAAACCACGTGCTTCCGCATCCATTTTCGCAAAAATCGCATCGGCTTCACCACGTGCATTTTCACGAATTCTTTCTGCTTCTGCTTGTGCATCGATAATAGCTCTTTGTTTGGCAATTTCGGAAGGTACAATTACATTGGCGATTTGTGAAGAACGTTCTCTTTCCGAACGCGCCAACTCTGCTTTTTGCTCTGCTATGTACGACTCTTCCAAAGCTCTTGCTTGTTGAACTTTTTCAGCTGTCATCGCCAAACGCAAAGACTCAGCTTCTTTTTCACGACGAGCAGCCTCAGATTGGGCAATATTGATTTTTGCCTCATTCTCCCCTTGGATGGCGATGGCATTGGCTTCAGACGTTTTTACACGTGTATCTCTTTCTGCTTCTGCACGACCAATAGCTTCATCTTTTGCGGCGGAGGCAATACTAATTTCTCTATCTTTTTGTGTAATGGCAATTTTCACATCGCGATCACGGTGTGTTTCGGCAATTTGTGTGTCCTTTTCTCTATCCGCAAGAGCCTTTCCTGTTTCACCAATTTTTTCTTGCTCGGCAACACTGATTTTTGCTTCGTTAATCGCTTTGGCAGCAGCTTCTTTTCCTAGTGCCTCGATATAACCCGATTCATCTTTGATATCTGTAACGTTAACGTTAATCAATTTCAAACCAATTTTCTTCAACTCGCTGTCAACATTCTTCGAAATATTTTCCAAAAACTTATCTCGATCAGAATTAATTTCCTCAATAGTCATAGTCGCAATAACCAAACGCAATTGACCAAAAAGAATATCTTTCGCCAATTCCTGAATTTGTTCTGGTTTTAATCCTAATAAACGTTCAGCAGCCGTGTTCATGTTGTCTGCTTCCGTTGAAATAGCAATGGTAAATCGACATGGAACATCCACACGAATGTTTTGACGGCTCAATGCATTTGTCAAATTCGCTTCAATGGACATAGGTTTTAAATCCAAAAAGGCATAATCTTGAATAACTGGCCAAATAAAGGATCCTCCACCATGGATACATTTAGCAGAAGTTCCGCCGGTTCGTCCATAAACAACTAAGATCTTGTCTGATGGACAACGCTTATAACGTGCTGTTAACGCTGCTATTAGCGCTATTACAATAACGACGGCAACGACAATAATTATGAGTGGTGAAATTTCTGGCATAATGCTTTTAAATTGGTTTTACGATTAATAAATTATCGCCTTCAATACGAAGGACTTTTACGAGCGAACCCGATTGTAAATTAACATTTTCTTCTGTAGCAGCAGTCAATTCATGCATGGCGCCATTCACACTAATCAATATTTTTCCAGAACCTTTTTTTTCTGCAGGTATAGTCAAATAAACTTCTCCTATTTTTTCAATTGTATTTTGAAGCTTAAATGAATTATCCTCGGCTAATTTCTTTAGTTGACGAATGACGAAGAAGAAAAGGAAGAGAAATATCAAACCAACAACCGTGGCTATCAGTCCAACGTAGAACTTGTTGTCAATTTTGTTGTAAAGAGAAACACCCGTCCAACTGAAACCCAAAAGAAAATTAATGAGGTTGCGGAGAGAGAATATTTGGCTCGGACCGCCGTCTCCAGCATCCAAATCGCTATCGAAGTCTGCATCGAGACCATCACCAGAATCCAATCCAACAAATGTCATGATGGTCTGACCGAGAAAAAATAAACTTGAAGGAATAGCGATGTACCAAAATATGCGTAGCATCGAGTCCATGTTATCAAAAAGTTCCATAGCGATAAATATAATTGAAAATTCGATTATTCGATTATTCGATTTCAAGATTTTAACAAGCCTTGTGTTTTTTCGTGAATAACTTTGTTCAAAGCTTTCTGCCTTGGCAAAAAAGAAAGGCCTTTAATTCATGTAATTTCGTAAGTCAATGGGTAAAGGAGCAGAAAAATATAGTCGTCGAGGTGTTCGCACCAGTTACATTTCCACTGTAGTTGGAATTTCTTTGGTCCTTTTTGTCATTGGATTGGTGCTAGGTGGTGTACTTGGACTTGATCGCGTTCAAAAACAGGCAAAAGAAAATTTACAAGGCGACATTTTTTTTCAACCCGAATATTCAGAAGCAGATATTAAACAAGTAGAACAAAAACTGAAAACTTGGTCAGAATTCAGCGAAGTGTTTTTCGTTTCGCCGGATAGAGCGATAGAAACTTTCACAGGAGAAGAACAAAATGCAGACGAAATATTATCCATTTTCGAAGGTGAGAATCCACTTCCTCCAACCATTTCTTTTAGACCAAAGGTTCAACACGCAACACTTTCTGGGATGGAGGCCTTGGTTCAAAAAATTAAAACAGAATTTCCGAAGGAAATTGACGAAGTAAGTTTTGACCGAGCAAGTGTTCAATCGGTGAATTTAGGATTCCGACAATTCGTCTTTCTCTTTTTGATTGTCGCTTTATTGCTCATTGTTGTTGCAGTAGCCATGATCAACAATACAATTCGCTTGGCACTGTATTCTAAAAGATTTACCATCAAGACCATGCAATTGGTTGGGGCGACTGGAAAATTCATTCGCAATCCATTTTTAAGACAATCCATTTTACAAGGAATAGTCTCTGCCATTTTAGGCATGGCACTTTTAGTAACCTTGTTTTATGCTTTGAATAATTTCCTTGAAACCATAGAGATTAGCTTCGATCCGATGACATTTGTGCTCATCTTCGTAAGTTTGGTCTTAATTGGTGTAATCATTACTTTTGTCTCTACCTATTTCGCGCTTAACAAATATTTGCGCATGAAATTGGACGATTTGTATTAATATTGCATCTATGGAGAATAATAAACCGCACTTTGCTTTCCAACCGGAAAATTATAAATTATTGTTGATTGGCCTAGGAATAAACGTATTAGGATTTATTTTAATGATAGGTGGAGGAACAGACGATCCAACGAAATTTAATGCAGATGCATTGTTTAGTGATACAAGAATTACAGTTGCACCTCTGTTGATTGTTGCTGGTTACGTAATTATGCTGTATTCTATCATGCGCAAACCCAAGAATTCCACAAACGATTCAGTAGAGGAATAGTTTCATGAATTTATTTCAAACCATTTTATTGGCCGTAATTGAAGGATTAACGGAATTTCTTCCCATTTCTTCAACGGCGCATATGATTTTTGCCAGTTCCATGTTTGGTATTGGCGATGACGAATTCGTGAAAATGTTCCAAGTTTCCATACAATTTGGTGCGATATTATCAGTGGTAGCTTTGTATTGGCGAAAATTCTTTGATTTTAAGTCCCCGAAATTTTATATCAAATTGACCTTGGCTGTAATTCCTGCTTTGGTTCTCGGTAAATTATTTGACGATAAAATTGAAGCCATTTTGGAAAAACCACTACCGATAGCGATTATGCTGGTATTGGGCGGTGTAGTTCTACTTTTCATCGACAAACTATTTAAAAATTCGCGCATTGCAAAGGAAGAGGACATCACCAATAGAAAGGCGATTACGATCGGTTTTTGGCAATGTTTGGCCATGATGCCTGGCACGAGTCGTTCCGCTGCGTCAATTATAGGCGGGATGCAGCAAGGTTTAACGCGAAAAATGGCCGCAGAATTCAGTTTCTTTTTGGCTGTCCCGACCATGCTTGCTGTAACTTGCTACTCTATATTTCTGAAAGATTGGAATTATCAAGGTAAAGAACAAAAGGGTTATGAGATGATTATGAGTTCGTCTGAAAACATCACAAGTTTTGCTATTGGAAATGTTGTAGCTTTTCTTGTTGCTGCCTTGGCGATTAAATTTTTCATTGGTTTCATTGAAAAATATGGTTTTAAAATATGGGGTTGGTATCGTGTAGTTATTGGCTTACTGCTTATCGCCTTCTTTAGTTTTCAATAATGAGTGAATTTCTGGAGGGAAAAACTATTCTCATCGACAAACCTTACAAGTGGACTTCTTTTGATGTGGTGAATAAAATGCGTTGGCATTTGAAACAAAAGTTAGGCATTAAAAACATAAAGGTCGGTCATGCTGGCACTTTGGATCCGCTTGCCACTGGGCTTCTCATCATCTGCACAGGTAAAAACACAAAGTTAATTGACTCTTTCATGGTAGGCGAAAAAACCTACACAGGAACTTTCCTTTTGGGTAAAACGACACCATGCTACGACCTTGAAAAAGACTTTGATGCGGAATATCCCACGGATCACATTACGGAAGAAATGATGGAAGATGTTCGTCAAACCTTTCTGGGGGAACAACAACAATTTCCACCAATTTTCTCGGCAAAACAAGTAGATGGAAAACGGGCATATGACTTGGCGAGAGCGGGAAAAGAAGTCGAATTGAAATCCAATACGATAAACATTTCTTCCTTTGTTATAGACACGACAAGATTCCCAGAAATTGACTTTGAAATCGTTTGTTCAAAAGGCACTTACATTCGATCCATAGCACATGACTTTGGTCAAAAACTAAACTCTGGCGCAACCTTGATTGTACTTCGCAGGACAAAATCCGGTGATTTTGACGTGAAAGAAGCCCACGAGGTAGAAAAATGGATAGAAGCATTAATGGCCTAATTGAAGGGAATATTTCTTACTTTTATCCACAAAAAATCGCTTAAAAATGGAAGACTTTCTCCTAGATAAAATTGAAGAAATCTCGTTTACACGAGTTGAGAAAGAAGATTCTTTATGGCAATCTCGCGTTTTGGATTCTATCACTATAGTTGAGTTAGCTGTAGAAGTTGAAGCGGAATATGGTATAAAAATTCCATTTGAGGAGATCGTTGAAGATAATTTTGAAAGCGTTGATTTGCTGGTGAAGTATATTCAATCCAAACAAAATGAAAACTAATATCAATTGGTTTTTTAAAGAAATACTGGCTTTCGGAATTGCTGCAATCCTTTTGGCAATTCTATTTTTTTCATTTTCATTTTTTGTCTCAAAATCCAATCTTTCCCAAACCAAAACCATTTCCGGTTCAATAAGTTCTATTCGGGGCACACAAGCCAATTTCGAATCGAACAAAAATGGTGAATTGAACTTCGTTTCCAGTGTTCAGCGATTGAATCAAATAACGATTTTAGGCTCATCTGAAATGAACGATTCACCTTATGCCTCTTACCATTTTTTACCTGATTCACTCGGTATTCCAGCCATGGGCTTTGGACATGCTTTCCATCAAACTTTTGCCATGTTTTGCGAGTTATTGGCTTGTGAACAAAAACTAGAAAATTCAAAAATTTGCATACTATTGAGTCCAGGTTGGTTTGTCACAGAAGGCACGAATACTGAAGCTTTTGTTGAATTTGTCCCTCAAAATTTCATTCAAAACATACTGAACAATCAGCAAACAAGTAACGAAGAAAAAGATGCCGTCGGAAAATACATTTCACAGCACAAAGAAGATTTCACGTCATTAACCAAACCGATGGCGGAATTGAGTTCTAACGCTGAAAAAAGAGAGCAAGCATTTTCCATTAGCCTCACGATAAAAAAATGGCTTTCAAAAGGATACGGTGACGCCTTGCAGAATACAAGAAACATAAAATATTTGACGAAAGAAAATACGCTTGATATAAAGAAAAATAGAGCTATCGACTCCAACTTCAAAGCACTAGAAACTTTGGCTATCCGCAAATCCAAAAACAACAACATGTTTGTGGACAGCAATTATTTTAAAGTGAATTTATTGGATGAAAACGGTAAGATTCGTCCCGGAATCATTGCGGACGTGAATATGGAAAATAATCAAGAATTTGAAGATTTCCTTTTGCTTTTGAATCTTTTGAAAAGCCGCCATGCCAATGCATGTTTCGTTATTCAAACTTTAAATCCGCACTACTATGAAAATATGGAAGCTTATGATGAGTTGGTCCAAAATCTTTGCAAAGAATTGGATAAAGCTGGTATGCCCTATTTGAATATGTACAACAAAGACAAAAGTCAATACGTGCCTGGAACTTTGAACGACGTAATGCATTTGGGCGATTTGGGGTGGATGCAAATCAATCGATTTCTTTTAAAAACCTACGGATTATGAGAGGGATGATGAAAAAAATACTCTTGTATTTTCTGCTTTTACTGGGTTACATCCTGTTATATGTGATTGATATTGAAGAAATTGTATATCCATCTGAAGACACCAAAGTTGAATCGAAAGTGGACTTTGTTTACCAACAGTTTTAATTATGTGGTTCGATAAAGTTCTTCCTTTTTCATCGCCTACATTTTTCGTTTTCATGGGAATTGTTGTTTTGCTCGTCTTGATTTCCAAGGCCTTCCTGCAAAAAATTGTTCCTTATCGCATTTTGATGGGACTTTTGTCCTTGACTTATATAGCCATTTTGTTCCCCAAACCTTTTCATATCATCGGCTTATTGGTTTATTCTTATTACTGTTTATTGGCTTTGCGAAAATGGTACAAAAGTGAAAATATCGTTCTGCCGATGGTACTGCTTTCCTTGCCGATGTTACTCATGAAATTCTTATCGAATATCACATTTTCAGATACGAATTGGTGGAAACATACGCCAGAATTGTTTCAAATTGCTGGTATTTCTTATCTCGTTTTTAGGGTAATCGGATTATACATTGATGAACGTTCAAAACCGGGTAAAATCAATTTCTTGGACTTCTTTAATTTCACCAGTTTTGTTCCTACTCTATTAATCGGTCCACTGGATAGATTTCAGCGTTTCACTACCGACGTCAAATCAGGATACAGCAATATAACTTCCAGTCTTTTTCTTCAAGGATGGAACAACTTTTTACTTGGTTTACTATACAAATTTATTTTAGCCGAAGCCATTCATCGTTTGTTACTATCTCAATTGGTTGACGATGGTTCAATCCTCTATCATTTGAGTTACATGTACACGTATTTGATGTATTTATTCTTCGATTTTGCAGGATATTCTTTGCTGGCTATATCTTTTGGAAATTTTATTGGCATTCATGTTCCTATAAATTTCGACAAACCATTTGCTGCCATCAATCCGAAGGAATTTTGGAAAAGATGGCATAAATCATTGGGAGAATGGTTGAATGACTATTTCTTCAAACCGCTTTTCAAGTTTTTTACGCAAAAAAAATATGGAACTTCCATTCAAAGACAAAATTGGGCTTTGTTTCTTACCTTTACTTTAATGGGATTCTGGAATGGTTTTCAGTTGCATTACATTGTCAGCGGGATGCTTTTTGGACTGTATTCCGTTGTACATAATTATTATTTTTATCAGTGTAAAAAACAGAAAAAAGAGGTTTTCTTCGGCCATCTTTCAGAAAAATGGATCAAATTTCTGTCAATTTTTATCATGTTCAATTTAGTGGCTTTTGCCATTTATATTTTTAGTGGAAAGCTTTTTTAACTATGCGATTTGATTTTAACATAAAGGATTTTGTAGAAAAGAAAAACCGATCAGACGAATTAGCTGTTGCAGGCTCTGATTTTGATTTGACTTGGTCTCAATTCGAAGAAAAAGTAAATCAACTTGCCGATTCATTGCACGACAAAAACGTAAAAAACGCTGAGATTCCTGTCATCATTTACGGACACAAAAGTGCGAATATGATTGTGGCGATGTATGCCTGTATGAAACTCGAAATTCCGTACATACCCATTGACGAAATATATCCGATAGACCGAATAGAAAAGGTAAAAGAGATTGCCCAAGTGAATTGGATTTTGAACACTTCCAATAATTATTTGTCCTTCAAAAAAATTAGTGAAATGTTGATTTCTCAGGATGCAATTGAAACAATATCCACTTCAAATGTGACTAAACCTGAGAATTTGAAGGTGTCAGACCCTTTGGTCTACATTATTTTTACATCAGGAAGTACTGGCGAACCCAAGGGGGTGCAAATCAGTTCGGAGGCAGTACAATCTTTTACCCGTTGGATGGCAAATGATTTTGGTTTTACCGAAAAAGATGTTTTCATCAATACCGCTGTTCTTAGTTTTGACCTTTCTGTTTTTGAAGTGATGACCTTTGGTGCCATGGGTGCGACCATAGTTTTAAATGATAAATTGACACATGCCAATCCGCAGTTATTGTTAGATCGAGTAGATAAATACCAAGGTTCCATTTGGGTATCCACTCCATCATTTGCCTTGTTGTATTCGAGAATGGAGCCCAATTCTACTATGCTCAGTTTGCGCCATTTTCTTTTTTGTGGAGAAGTTTTACCCAATAATTTGGCCGGCGCCTTATTGACTAATTTTTCTTCTGCTAAAGTTTGGAACACATACGGTCCAACAGAAGCTACAGTTGCTACTACCTTGGTTGAAATAACCCAAGAAATCAATGAAAAACACAATCCTCTTCCCGTCGGGAAAACCAAAAGAGAAAGTGAATTGATCATCGAAAAGGGAGAAATTATAATTAAAGGACCGAATGTATCGCTTGGCTATTTGAATCGTCCGGAATTGAATGCCGAAAAATTTATTGAGTTAGACGGGCAAAGAGCTTTTAAAACAGGAGACGAAGGATATTTAGAAAACGAAATGCTTTTTTTCAGTGGGCGGAATGATGATTTGGTAAAACTCCATGGTTATCGTATAGAATTGAATGAAATAAATGCGAATATTTTAAAAATTTCTTGTGTAGAAAACTCCGCCACCATTGCCTTGAAGAGAAATGGAGAAGTGAAGAAAATAGTTTCGTTGGTCCATCTGAAAACAGAAATAAATGAAGCTGAAGCGAAAGAAATATTAAAAGAAAATTTACTTGCCAATCTGCCCAATTATATGGTGCCCAGTGATTTCAAATTTGTTTCCAATATTCCCCTAAATCAGAATGGAAAAGCGGACAGAAAATTGCTGACTGACATTTATATGGGGAAATAAAGATTGTAATCCTCATTTATCAATGGGTTAAAACACTAAATTTATAGACAACTTTAATTTGTTTAACGTCGTCATTCAATTGATTAAACCAGAAATATGAAAATCTTTTTTTTTGCATTTGTTATAGCTATTAGTCCGCAGCTCTTTTCGCAGTGCGACGGTAGCGAACCACAATTTGACTTTGGTCCAGACACGACTTTATGTCCTGGTCAGACTTTGCAGTTAAGCGTTCCACCTGGTTACAACTATTATGATTGGTCAACGGGTGCATTTGGAATTTCAATAACGGTAAACTCGCCAGGTATGTACGCTGTAACTACTGGAGTAACTGGTCCAAACCTTATTCAAAATGGCGATTTTGAAGCTGGCACGACGGCAGCGACCAATAATTTCACTACAGCTTATGCACCAGGTTCTGGTGGGACTTATGGATTGTTATCACTTGAAGGTCAATATGCCATTGTTACCTCACCAAATTTAGCACACGTCAATTTTGTTACTTGTCAGGATCACACACCGACAGGTCCTGGTAATATGCTAGTTGCGAACGGTTCGTCGGCTGCAAATACCAATGTATGGAGTCAGACGGTAACTACACAACCTAATGTAGACTACGTGTTTCGTTTTTGGGTTACGAATGTAGTCAACGATCCCAATGTAGCGCAATTACAATTGTACATCAACGGAAATCCTATTTCTACAGTGACACCTACTCCCGTGACACCTTGTCAATGGGTTCCCATAACTGGAATTTGGAATTCAGGAGCTTCCACGAGTGCCAATTTGAGTATTATTAATCAAAGTATTGCCGTTGGCGGAAATGACTTCGCCGTGGACGACATTTTCTTCGCGACAAATTGCGAAAAACAAGATTCAATTTTCGTTTCATATGACGTCGTTACCGTGAATGGTGGAGCAGATATTACATTTTGTCAGAACGATTCAGATACGCTTATCGCAACAACGAACAATCCAGCCAATACTGTAATTTGGACGTTTGCTGGAACTCCTGGTGATACTTTGGTTCCAACGACTACAGGAAATTATCAAGTTACAGCCACCTCACCTTTGGGATGCGTAGCTTCAGATTTTGTTCAAGTTATTGTCAAACCAATCAATTGGGAAGTAGCTGACGTACTTATCGGCTTAGCAAATTGTGGCCAAACAAATGGATATGTTTCTGCCATTATGGATACTGTTGATCCTACATTACCTTACCCCAATAACCTTTTATATACTTGGAACGGTCCAGGAGTGAATAATCCTAGTTCAATCAATGCATCGGTATTTCAAAATTTGTCTCCAGGATGGTATTATTTATCAGTAACATCGAATGGTTGCACTATATATGATTCTGCGGAAGTAACTGTCTCAAATCCACCAGTTGCAGATTTTTCTGCAACACCGACTATTGGTGAAGCACCTTTGCCAGTTGTTTTTCAGAATAACAGTACGGGTGGAACCAATTATTTATGGACTTTTGATACGCTCGGCACTCAAAACACCAATAATTTAGACCCTATTAATTTTGAATTTACAACTCCTGGAGTATACACAGTAATGTTGATTACCTACAACGGGAATTGCACGGATACAGCTTATCAAACTATTATCGTTTCGCCACCACCGGTTATTCCTCCATTTGTTCCTATGACCATTGGTGAAATTCCGAATGTGTTTTCGCCTAACGGAGATTTAGTAAACGATTTTTTCACCTTTGAAGTAATCAATCCGAAAGAATTTGAAGTTATTCTTTTCAACAGATGGGGAAATATAGTTTATGAAACGACGGATGCCTCTACCTTCTTCTGGAATGGAGAATCGCAAGAAGGAAATACTGCTGAAGATGGTGTTTATTTTTATAAGTTCAAAGCAGTTGGTTACCAAGAGGAAGAAGTTTCTGGACAAGGCTTTTTTCATTTAGTTCGATAAAAAATCAAGCACAAAAAAAATCCCGCCATTATTGAGCGGGATTTTCTTTTCAATTTAACTTTTTATTATTTACCTCTTGTATTTGTGCGCGTACCTGTTGAACCTTTACCCGAGTTCACAACTACTGCAGAGGCTGTTGCCGAACCTATTGGATTCGTAACTATTACTTCAATCATATTGTTTCCGCTAGCCAAAGGAACCAAAGCTGTTCCACTGTTAGTTCCGCTTGAAAATGTGATTGGAATAATCACACCGTTGGCCTTTACAATTATTTCTCCTTTATCGATAATCTGAACCGTTGAGAACTGAATCACTGTGCTCGTCGCATTAACAGTTGAAGGGGAACTTGCAGGGGATGTAATTGTCACCTGAGGAACCACTTTCGTTGCCGATTTTTGTCGAGTTATCGTATGATTGTATTCAACACTTCCGCAATTATTTGTCGCCACAACTTTAAAGCTTGAAGTTCCAACAATCACTGCATAATCTACTTCAATTGTACCTGAAGCCAAATCGAAGTTGAATGGTACTGGTTTCGTACCCAAAGTAACTTGTATTTGACTGCTAGTTGTAATTTTTGTTACGTTGACTACCATTGTGAATTTAGGCGCAAAAGTCGTTTGATTGTTTGCCACATTCGCAAAATTTAGACTTAAGGTTGGCTTGTCACACGATGTTCGCACAACTTTGTAGGTGAACTTATCGGTTCCACAAGCGTTTGTCGCGGTGACAGTCACGGAGTTCATTCCAATATTCAAAGGAACTGTAGCGGTAACTATTTTACTCGAAGCATTGTAGCTCGAATTCACAGTTGTACTGCCTACTTTCACAATTACCTCACTTCCAGAATTGATACCCGTAACACTTAAAGAAATGGCAAGTGTGGCCTGATCTGTTGTGTGTGCCGATGAACTTGGTGTAATTGCGCTTACTACAGGCGGAACACAAGGTATCGTATAATTGATGACCGTTGATTTCGTATCACTTCCACCAGCATTTGTACCTTTAATTTCAACAGTATTCGAACCTTGATTCAAATTGGCTGTTAATGTAACTATTTTCGTTGTTGAAGAATAAGTGAAGCTATTTGTGTTTACACCATTAACTTTTACGGTTATGTCGCTGGTTCCTGCAACATTAAGCACTGTTGCGCGAATGTTGTAACTTGCAATGGTTACGTTGGTCGGGCTAGAAGCAGGATCGATGAATGTTACCACTGGTGGCACAATAACGACTGGTTTATCATAAACAATCGTCCTTGTTTTCGAATCAGTTCCTGCAGAATTCGTTCCTGTAATTTCAACTGTATTGCTTCCTTCATTCAAATTCATGTTCAAGTCTACCAATTTGGTCGTGCTATTGTACGTGAAAGAAGATGTATTCGCTCCATTTACTTTTACCGTGATATCACTTGTTCCTCCAACATTCAATACCGTTGCTTTTACATTGTAAGTAGCCACTGCAACTGTTGTCGAATTAGAAACAGGATTGACAAAAGTTACCACTGGTGGCGGAACTACTATTGGTTTATCATAAACAATCGTTCTTGTTTTCGAATCAGTTCCTGCAGAATTCGTTCCTGTAATTTCAACTGTATTGCTTCCTTCATTCAAATTCATGTTCAAGTCCACCAATTTGGTCGTGCTATTGTACGTGAAAGAAGATGTATTCGCTCCGTTTACTTTTACCGTGATATCACTTGTACCTCCAACATTCAATACCGTTGCTTTTACATTGTAATTAGCTACTACAACTGTTGTTGAATTGGAAACAGGATTAACAAAAGTTACCACTGGTGGTGGAACAACTATTGGTCGTGTATAAACTATAGTGGTCGTTTTTGAATCGACCCCTCCTGCATTGGTTCCTGTTACTGTAATAGTGTTTGCTCCTTCTACAAGACTCAAAGTGAATGTTAAATTGTTGTTTCCAAAATTGAAGACACCTACATTTGAACCGTTATGAATAATGTTCACACCACCTGGAGTACTCACATTCGCTACAGTTGCTTGAACATTATAGTTAGCACTGCTCACTGTTGTCGGGTTACTTCCAGGATTCACATAAGTCACCACAGGTGGATTAACAGTGGCCACTGGCGTATATACTATTACCACTTGTTTACTGTCTGTTCCATCCGCATTTGTTCCTTTTAATTCCACAGCATTTGCGCCTGAATTTAAGGTAAGATTTGCCGTCACAACACCTGTTGCGGCATTGAAATTGAAACCGTTGTACATCGTACCATTTACGGTCATATTTACTTGGCTTCTTACATTTACGTTGGTAATGTTCCCGACGAAGGGATACTGAGAAACACTTGAAGTAGCAGAACTTCCGCTAGGATTGGAAATCGTTACAACCGGTGGTTTTGGCGTTGCTACGTTGTAAACAAGAATAGTTGTTGCCGAAGCTGAACCAGCAGAGTTGCTTCCAGTAATTTCGAAAATATTCTGACCAGCATTTAAGCTTTGCGTACTTGTAAATTCATCTGTACTCGCATTAAAAGTGAAGTTTGACATCACTGAACCGTTACGTTTGAATGTAATGTTTTGAGCACCATCAACATTTAATACTTTCGCCTGTAAAGTATAGCTATTGCTATTCACATTAGATGGTGAACTGGAAGGCGCTGTGAAATAAACCACAGGCGGTTGAACCGTTACAACAGGTGTATAGATAATATTTACTTGTTTACTATCTGAACCATCCGCATTTGTTCCACTCAATTCAATGGTATTGTTTCCTTGAATCAAAGTTAATGTGGCAGCAATTCCTTTTGTGGAATTATTGAACGTAAAACTGTTGAATGTTGAACCATTCACTTTCAAAGTCGCTTGACTTTTCGAAGTAATGTTCAAAATCGATCCCACAAAACTGTACTGACTAACGCTTACATTTGTTGTTTGGTTACTCGGATTCGAAATGCTCACAACAGGCGGATTTGTTTGTCTGTTGTATATGATGATTGTTGTCGCCGAAGCCGTTCCGTCTACATTCGTTCCAGTAAGAATAAAAGTATTTTGTCCAGCTGCCAGAGTCGCATTGAAGCTAAAGTCATCTGTAGTTGGATTGAAGCTAAAGTTAGATTGGCTATTTCCATTTTGGCTAAAGCTTACTCCACTGTTGCTCTCTACATTCTGAACTTTTCCTTTTACCGTGTAATTTCCAGTTGCTACTGTTTTAGTGCCTCCAGAAGGGTCTGTGAAGATGACAACTGGTGGCGTTACTGTTGGTATGTATTTGTACACAATTACAGTAGATTTTGTATCCGTACCTGCCGTATTAGTTCCAGTAATTTGAACAGTGTTATTGCCAGAATTCAGAGTAAGGTTTAAAGTCACGTTTCCATTGTTCGCATTGAAATTAAAATCATTTCTTGTCACTCCATTGACCGTTACTGCAACTCCGCTTTTGGTTTTCACGTTAAGCACATTCCCAACAACATTGTAATTTGGATCTGTAACCGTAATCGGATTAATATTTGGCTGCACAAAATTAACAACCGGTGGAAGAATTACCTCTGGTTTGTAAATAATGAGGGTCGTTTTGCTATCTGTTCCATATTGGTTATTTCCTGTAAGAACGAAAGTGTTTTCGCCTTCCACCAAAGTTACGTTTGCTGCAAACAAGTCAGATTTTGTATTGTAAGCGAAATTGGAAACTGCATTTCCGTTGTGAACAAAGAACACATTACCTTTGTCGAAAACATTGCTGATTTTCGCTTGTATTGTGTAATTTGGATTAGATACTATAGTTCCAGCAGTGCTTGGTTGAGTATAAATAACCACCGGTGGAACGTTCTCATTTACAGGATCAGTTTGTACCTGTTCATCGTGTCTACCACCAAATAAACGGAACTGAATGTAGGCGTTGGTATAATGATAGATATCATTTTTACGTTTTGAAACATCTTCAAAACCATCAAAATGGTCAATGTTTGTCCAAGTTGTTTTATGCTCAACACCAATAGTCACAGCTCTACCAACTTGGTAACCCAAACCAAATCCTAAACTTTGAGACGTAAAGAAATTGAAACTATTTTGGGAGCTTCCATCCAATGCTGTTTCGTACACACCGTCTTGTGTATTGCGGATATTGCGCTTGCTCAAATTGTTGACATCCCAATCGTAAAGATTCAAATCACCATTGACGTCATCGCGATTCAAATAATCACCATAAGTTTGGCTCCAGTTCAAACCAATTCCACCAAAAATATATGGATCCCAACGTGTACGTTCTCGGAAACGATTGAAGTGTGCCACCAATTCCAAATTCAAGAGATAATTCTCCGTTTGAAAGTTATGAATGGCATAGCCCAACGTGTCTTTGTAGTTCGTTGCTCCTTGGCTTAAAGATATATTTGGAACAGAAAAGTCGGAAGTATCCTTATCTTGACCATACCAAAATCCACGTAAAAAACGTCCGCGAACATCAAAACTCATCCAAGTTGCAGAGTTATAATTGAAAGATTTTCCCAATGTCAATCCCCATCCTGTGCGGAATTGGTTGGAAACATCGGTTGTTTGCCAAGTCAAACCAGTGTTCACTCCAAAAAACCATTTTGCATTGTAGTTGGTCGTTACCTGACCGAAGGCCATTTGCATAAATCCTAAGCAAATGATGAGCGTGTAAATTTTTTTCATGGTGTAATTTTTTGTGATTTCATTATGAAATTCCACAACTGTGCCAAAATGTTAAAATTTTAATCTACCTGTTTAATTATAGATGCAAACCATCCAATAACGTGGCAAAAATAAGGATTATTTATTTTTTAAAAGCTTGAAAAACAATTAGATATCAAGGTTACATTCTTCATTTGTTAGAATTATGTTAAAGTCTTGATTATCAATGTGCATCTAGCCAATTATCGCCCAATTCCATTTCTACTTCCATCGGAACAGAGAGTTTAATGGCCGATTCCATGGCAGATTTTACCAATGCTTTAATTTCTGTTTCTTCGTCCTTGTGTACATCGAAAACCAACTCATCATGCACTTGCAAAATCATACGCGATTGGTAATTTTTGGCTTGCATAGCGTGATAAACTTCTACCATGGCCAACTTGATAATATCAGCTGCGGAACCTTGAATTGGAGCATTAATAGCATTTCTTTCCGCAAAACCTCGAACAACTGCATTTGCCGAATTGATGTCTGGCAAATAGCGACGACGCTTCATAATTGTTTCCACATAGCCATATTCACGAGCGTTTTGAACGGTAAGATCCATGTAAGTTTTGATGGAACCGTATTGCGCAAAGTAACCGTCGATAATAGATTTTGCCTCAGTTCGTGAAATACCTAAATTTTGACCTAAACCAAAAGCGCCTTGCCCATATATGATTCCAAAGTTGACCGCTTTTGCTGAACTTCTTTGGTCGCGGGTAACATCTGCCATGGCAACATTGAAAACTTTAGAAGCCGTTGCCGCATGAATATCATGTCCTTGCTGAAAGGCTTCGATCATGTTTTTATCTTCCGACAAGGCTGCAATAATCCGCAATTCTATTTGAGAATAATCCGCGGCAAGTAATTTAAAATCTTTGTTTCTCGGCACGAACATTTTGCGAATCTCTTTCCCGCGCGCACTGCGAATTGGAATGTTTTGAAGATTCGGACTATTGGAGCTTAAACGCCCAGTTGCAGTTACCGTTTGCATGTAACTGGTGTGAATTCTTCCGTCGATTTCGTCGCACAAAGTTGGCAATGGATCGACGTAAGTGCTTTTCAATTTTCGCATTTGTCGATAATCTAAAATCTTAGGAATAATAGGGTGATCTTTTTCGTGTTTCACCAAAATATCTTCAGATGTCGCGTATTGTCCTGTCTTTGTTTTTTTCGCTTTCGCTGAAATTTTCAAGTGGTCAAAAAGCACTTCACCTAGTTGTTTAGGGGAATCGATATTGAAATCCATTCCCGCCAAATCTTTGATTTCTTTTTCCAAAGTGTGGAGCAAATCTTCCAATTCTTTCGAATATTTTTGTAAGCCGTCCACATCTATTGCAATGCCTTCAAATTCCATGGCGCGCAAAACTTCAGCCAAAGGCATTTCCATTTCGTAGAAAAGATGTTTGAGGTGATCTTTCTGAATTTCGGGTTCGAAAATTTGCTTCAATTGGAAAGTAATATCCGCATCTTCGCAGGCATAATCCGAAATTTCTTCCGGTTTTAAATCACCCATATTTCCTTGGTTTTTACCTTTTTTCCCAATGAGTGCTTCGATGGAAACCGGTTGGTAACGCAAGTAATATTCGGCTAGAAAATCCATGGATTGTTTCGCCTCTGGTTGAATCAAATAATGTGCAATCATCGTATCAAAATGCGGTTCGTGCACTTTCATACCATAGCGATAAAGTACTTGCAAATCGTACTTGATGTTGTGGGCAATTTTCTCAATTTTATCGTTTTCGAAAAAGGGTGCGAAGAAATCGACAATCTTTTTGGCCTCATCAAATTCGCGAGGTACAGCCACATAATATCCTTCGCGCGCTTTGAAAGAAAAGGCAATTCCCACCAGATCAGCTCGCATGGCATTAATACTTGTGGTTTCTGTATCGAAACAAACTTGGGATTGTTGCAGTAACAAATCCAATAATTTCGTTCTTTCCTCAGGAGTATTTACCAGATGATACGATGCTTTTTCTGTAGCGATTGTTTTCAATTCAGAAGTTGCCATCGGTTCTTGATCCACCACCAAACTTTGTTTGCCGAATAAGTCCAATTGGCCATCTGTGGCATTTCCAGCAGCGGTAACGACAATCTCTTCCCCCGTAACTCTTTTCGCTAAATTCCTGAATTCCAGTTCCGTAAATATTTTCAGAACAGCTTCGGTATCGGGTTTGTCTAGCGTTAAATCAATGGGATCGAAAGGAACAGGAACATCAATTATGATGGTGGCCAACATTTTAGAAAGCAAACCTTGCTCTTGAAAATTCTCTACGTTTTCTTTCATCTTCCCTTTCAGGTCGGCGGTATTTTCGAAAAGTTTTTCCATCGAACCGTATTCTTTGATGAATTTCTTGGCTGTTTTTTCGCCAACACCCGGTATTCCTGGGATATTGTCCACGGCATCGCCCCACATTCCGAGTACATCAATGACTTGTAAAGGATGATCGACTTCAAATTTTTCACAAACTTCTTTCACTCCCATAATGGACGCAGGATCTTTTCCACGTCCTGGTTTGTAGATGAAAATATTCTCCGAAACGAGCTGACCAAAATCCTTATCTGGCGTCATCATGTAGGTTTGAAAACCTTCTTTTTCGCCCATTTTGGCTAAAGTTCCAATGATGTCATCCGCCTCATAACCTTCGAGCATGAGCATGGGAATATGAAAAGCTTTGATGATTTCCTTGATGGGTTCCAACATGCTGCGAATGTCTTCTGGCATTTCTTCGCGATTTGCCTTGTATGCAGCGAAGTCCTCCATTCGGTTGGTTGCACCGCCTGGCGCATCAAAAACAACCGCCATGTGCGTCGGTTTTTCTTTTTGAATGATATCAATCATAGCATTGGTAAAACCAAAGGCAGCAGAGGTATTTTGACCTTTTGAATTGATCCTTGGATTCTTTGCAAAAGCGAAATAAGCGCGGTAGATTAATGCAAAAGCGTCTAGAAGGAATATTTTTTTATCGACTATGGGTGTAAGCATATTTTCATATTTGAGAAAAGAAAAAAAACGAGCCGAAAAAGAGCACAATTTCTTTCAAAATGTATGTGTTTTTATTGGGATTTAAAAGTAGTGTTTTTTCTTGGGATAAGAGTTCCGAATGGGGAATTAGGGGATAATACACATATAAATTAAACTTGATAAAGGCAATAGATTATTTACGACAAATGTAAATCATGATCTTGTCATTAATAAGCAAGGTTCTTAGAAAAAAAGACAATTTTGGTGGTTTTTAACTATCCAATTGATGGCAGTTCTATGTCTTCGCTCAACAACAAGATGCCACTAGCACAACCCGAGATTCTTTGTTGGAATACCCGAAAAAAGAAATATCCTCCTCACCCAAACCAATGGAGAAAAGAGGCCGTTTTTCCCGCTCGCACTCCAAAAAGACCACAAAATTATCAAATTCATCAAGATCTTTTTGGCCTAAAATCCCTTCTCCTGGAACAATATTTGCGATGTAGGTGAATGCATCTGGTTCAAGGATAGTTTTGGCCTTATTGACCAAATAATATTCCATTTCAGCCTCTGTCGTTATCTCGTTCAAGGCATATCCGTTAACCAATAAAAAAGTTTCAAAGCGTTTGCTGTAAATGATTTCGCCAGCAGCGTTTGTGATTTCCAAATAGGAAAATGTATCGTGGATTCTACCTTTAGGCACATAAAAAGTAAAACGATCCTTCACCTTCCTATTGGTGAACGTAGTAAAGATTGTATCCGCAAAGTTTTCTCTAAAAACGGAGTTGGAACAATCAAAATATTCATATTCCTCTTGTCCAATTGCTGACAAGGTAAACATTGCAATTAGCAAGGACAAACAACACGTTTTAATTTTCATCTCAGAAAGAATCAATCTTTAATCGACAAAGCCCCTGAAGGACAGGCCAAAACTTGCTGACGAATCGTTTCCTTATCAGCACCATCGGTTTGAATCCAGGGTTGTTCTTTGGGTTTGAAAACCGACGATAATCCTTTTGCGCAAATCCCAGAATGTATGCATTTAGAATTGTCCCAAACTATGGTCATGTCCTCTTTTTGATATTCTTTTTTCATGATTTTAAATTTTTGAAACAGAAAGGTACGAATATTGGAATTGAAAAGCTGAACAATATTTAAGAAATGAGTTTTACATTGAACACTTTTTTCACCTAACTTCGCCTCAAATTTCAACCATGAAAATAGCTTATTTTCTAATTGCATTCTTTATGTTGACCATCCATCAAGCCAACGCACAACAAGAGACATCGGTTTTGTTTATAGGAAACAGTTACACGTTTCATAACGATATGCCCGACATTTTTAAAAAAATTGCTAATTCATTTGATCGAGCAGTTATTGTGGATACCGTTGTCATGGGCGGGAAAAACTTGAAATACCATTCGGAGCAAGCGATTACCTATGAAACCATTCGCAAACACAAATGGGACTATGTGGTTTTGCAAGGTCACAGTGATGAATTTGCACAACCTGAATCTGTTGCGAATACAGTGACATTTCCAGCGGTTCGAAAAATAATGGACAGCATCAAAGCGAATAATAGCTGCTCACAAGTGCTTTTTTACATGACTTGGGCCTATGAAAGTGGTAATCCGAATTGGGACAAAATCAATACCTACACCAAAATGCAAGACATGGTGGCCAGCGGTTATTTGCGCATGTCCAATGAATTCAATGTTCCCGTTTCTCCAGTTGGACGCGTTTGGGCGGAAGTTCGACAAATGGACGCTTCCATCAATTTGTATTCTGAAGATTTGAAACACCCTTCTTTGGCTGGCTCCTACCTGAGCGCTTGCACGTTTTTTACCAGTATTTTCGGTGCTAGTCCACAAGGGAACCACAGTTTAGTGGATTTGCCAGTCGATCAAAAAAAAATTATCGAAGGTTTTGCCGCTAAAACTGTGCTCTTTAACATGAGTAAATACCGTTTGACACCGCCCCGACCAAAAATGCTGGAAGGCTTCGACATTATTTTGCAAAACAACCAATTGGAATTGGTCAACAAAGCCATTCATTTCACGCATTTGGAGTGGGATTTTGGCGATGGCAACTTCTCATTAGAAGAAAACCCAAGCCACGTCTACATGCAAATGGGCGAATACGAAGTTATTCAGAGGGTAAGCGATGGTTGTGGAACGAGGAGTTTGTCGCGAATTATTCAGGTTAGATCCGTTGAATAAAACTCTACCTTAACTCAGTTTTTCATTTTTATTTCGCTTCATATTGCGCCTCAGGTAATCGTGAAAGCGATCTTTATTGTTCAAATACATGCTTTTTATTTCTAAAATAGAATGAACAGCAGCTGGGATGACAATTAAGGCTAAAGGCAACATTTGTCGAGTTTCAGCAATGATACCAGCAATCAAATGCAAGAAGCAACCCTTGATTTCTTTCCTACATGCCATTAAACCATGCTGGTGTATTTTCTAATTTCAAATAGACATTAATCCATGTGAGCAGACCGCAAACTACAAAAACGAAAAGCCATGAGCTAAATATCCCTGTTGTTCTATTTTTCAATGAATACATGAATCAAAAGTAATGGAGTTTTTGAGTTTGAATCTTCTTTCTTTAAATACATTTTTTATCGTATCTATTTCCTCATTATCAAGAGGTAGAATATTGGAAAAATAATCTATGATGGGTTCTGTGCTCATATTTCGGATTTCCTACAATTCAGTCGACACCCCTACATTACTTCAACTTCATTAACAAATAAGAAAAAGTTAAAGCGTGAGATTTTGCGTGTTGTTCATTCGTAGAAGAACCCGCGTGACCACCTTCTATATTTTCATTATAATAGGTTTTGTATCCCATATCATTCATTTTAGCAACCATTTTTCGGGCATGACCAGGATGAACTCGATCATCACGAGTAGAAGTTTCAAAGTATACTTCTGGATATTTTACGCCTTTTTTAAGATTGTGATAGGGTGAATATTTTTTAATGTATTCCCATTCTTCAGGAATATCTGGATTGCCGAACTCGCCCATCCAACTCGCGCCGGCTAACAGTTTATTGTACCTTTGCATATCTAACAAAGGCACTTGACAAACCACAGCATTGTATAAATCAGGGCGCTGTGTAAAAGCAACACCTACTAACAAGCCGCCATTACTTCCACCCATTACCCCTAAATGTTTTGGCGAGCTCACTTTTTTGGCGATTAGATCTTCCGTTACGGCATATAAATCGTCAAATACGTTTTGACGTTTTTCTTTTATTCCATCTTGATGCCATTTTGGACCAAACTCTCCGCCACCCCGAATATTTGCCAATACAAAGACACCACCTTCATCTAGCCATGATACTCCAAATGTTGCCGCATAAAAAGGGGAGACCGAAACCTCAAAGCCACCGTAAGCATAAACAAGTGTTGGATTACTGCCGTCATATTTCATGTCTTTTGCCGCTACCATAAAATAAGGTACCATCGTTCCATCTTTTGACTTGGCTTTTAGTTGTTTTATTTCATATTTACTTGCGTTAAAAAACGAGGGTAATGATTTATAGGTTTCAAAAGTGTTGGTACTTGCATCAGCCGAATACAAAGTAGTTGGTGTTATAAAGTTCGTAAAGTCAAAGAAATACTGATCAGAAAGGTCATTGGTAGCGGCTATAGAAATCGTTCCATAATCCGGTGCATTGACTTTTTGATTAGTCCATTTTTCGTCCTTGAACGAATAGATGTATAATTGACTTGTTACATCGGTCAGCAGGCCGACAAGTAATTTGTTTTTAGTAGTCGAAACCCCTGAAATACTCGAAAATTCGTCTGGTTCTATAATTAGTTTAATTTCCTTGTTACCTTTTAATAATTCAGAAAAATTTAGACTTAGTAGTGAACCGCTTTTATAGGTTTTGTTATTTACCGTCCAATTGGATTTCAATTCTATAATCATTTGATTATTTAAAACAGTATTCGCACTGGCATCTTCAGGAATATCTAGTTTAATTGCTCTATTATTATCCCAAATTAACGTATTGTGCGTAAAAAATGTCGGCGCCTGACTGATCATAGCAATTGTTTGTGAGCCATCACGAAGAACGCCTCCCCAAGTTCCAACATCAGAAGATTCTCCTGTGTAGATTAATTGAGCATCTTTTAACAGTGTTCCGCGCTTCCAAATTTTTACTTGACTAGGATAACCAGATGTTGTCATGGTACCCTCTCCAAAATCGGAAGAGACAATCAAGGTATTTTCATCTATGTAACTGGCAGTACCTTTTGATTCATCAATTGAAAAGCCATTTTCTATAAATTGTTTTTTATTTACATCAAACTCTCTGGTCACGACTGCATCACCCCCACCTTTGGATAGTTGAACTAAAAAACGATTATAATCAGGATACAAACCAACACTCCCTTTGTAGACCCATTTTACATCATCGGTTTTTGAAAATTCATCTATATCAAGAAGCGTTTCCCAAACCGGATTTCCGCTTGTGTAGCTGTCTAATAAAGATCTTCTCCATATTCCTCTTACGTGGTTTTCGTCCTTCCAGAAATTATAAACGTAGTTGCCTTGAATAGTCGGATAAGCTATTTTTTCAGTAGAATTATAGATTTCCAAACTCTTGTCATAAAAACGCTGATAGTTTTTTTCTTTGCTCAGTTCCTCAATTGTAGCGTTGTTTTGACTCTTGACAAATTCTAAGGCTTTTTGGCCATCAACTTCTTCTAACCATTGATATTTATCTTCTTGTGCTTCAGTAATTACGACCATTCCAAATAATGCTAAGAACAATAAAGGGTATTTTTCCATATTTATTATTTTATTTTTTGTCAACTATTTTCGAGCGAATTAGAATCATTTCATTACTGCTAACGTTTTTCGACTTGGCGCACCAGCGGATAATTGACACAAATGTTAATACGAAGCACAGATTTCAAATATAGCAAAAATGATTCTGCAAAGCACGTATCCGCAATTAAGTCAAACCGCTCTTAGGCGTCGTGCTTTGCTTGTCAAGTCATAAGCACAACTAGCCAATTAGCGCAATTCAATTTTATCGATAAGCAATTGGAAATCTTCGGCTTTTTTGTTGCCGATTAAAAAACCAATTTCCTCAAGGGTAGCAGCTGAAAAATTGGGTTGATTGAGTTTTCTGCCCCTAAAAGATGGGTACATTTCATCCAAGGAAATTTCAATATCTTCCCATTCTCCAGTAGTTGGAAAGGTAAAGATGTATGAATAATACTCTCCTTTGTTTGACTTTGCTCTAAATTGATAGGACTTGCCATCACCACGCAACCGAATCACAAATTTTTCGAGACCTTTTATATTTAATTTGTCCAACGCACAACGAATGGAAGAAAAACCTCCGTTATTTTCCACTGAAACTTTTCCTGAAAACATGCCATGACCCTGTTCGTTCAGTGAAAAGTGTCCCTGGGATAATCCGCCCATGACACCATCATTGACTACCTGCCATTGCTGAATATCAGCTCCAAGTTCAAAATTAAAAATAGTCATAGGGATTACTAAAATGTGGGCAAGAGCCAGAATAAAAAAGTACTTCATCGCTACCAAATTCAAAGGACCTATTCATAACAAGCATTAGACCGTAATAGTTTAATCATGTGCTTTAACCCCACTCCGTCCCGTCTTTCCCATCTTTCACCACAATCCCAGCTTTTGCCAAACCATCTCGAATTTGATCCGAAGTGGTCCAGTCTTTGTTTTCGCGAGCAGCTTGGCGAAGTTCCAGAACGAGATCCATGACAGGTGCCAAACGGTTGTCGCTATGGGCGCTCTCGTTGGTGAGCCCGAGGACGTCGAAAACGAAACGCTGCATTTCGGTTTTCAAAAGAGACAAATCGGTGGTTGATATGGAAGCTTTTCCGTCCTTGCAGGAATTGATGTATTTCACGGCTTCAAACAAATTGGCGACCAAAACAGGTGTGTTGAAATCGTCGTTCATGGCATTGAAGAAGGAAGCTGTCAAATTGGGAACATCGATAGAAGATTCATCTCCAGCGGCAAGTGTTTCCAAATTTTTCATAGCATCCAACAAACGGTTCAAGCCTTTTTCTGAAGCCAAAAGCGACTCGTTGGAAATATCCATCGTGCTGCGGTAATGTGCTTGCATCATGGAGAATCGAACGATATTCGCTGAAAAGGGTTTTTCGAAAAGTTTGGAAGTTCCATCCACAATTTCCATAGGTAAAAAGTAATTCCCGAAGGATTTACTCATCTTTTGTCCGTTGACTTCCAGCATGTTGGCGTGTAACCAATAGTTGGCTGGAGAACAACCTAATGACCCACAACTTTGGGCAATTTCGTCTTCGTGGTGCGGAAATTTCAGATCCATTCCACCGCCGTGTATGTCGAAGGTTTTTCCTAAATATTTGGTGCTCATGGCCGTGCACTCGATGTGCCAACCTGGATTTCCGTCTCCCCAAGGCGAACGCCAAATTTGCATGTCGTCGGGATTGGCTTTTTTCCACAAGGCGAAATCGGCAAAAAATCGTTTTTCGTCTTGGGCGTTGAGATCTCTTGTTTCTTCAGCTAATTCATCAATTTTTCGTCCACTGAGAATCCCGTAATTGAAGCTTTCGCTGTATTTTTTGGTATCGAAATAAACCGAGCCGTTGACTACATAAGCTAGTCCGTTCTCCAGTATTTTTTCAATCACTTCTATTTGTTCTTGAATGTGTCCAGTCGCGGTTGGTTCTATGCTGGGCGGAAACATGTTGTACAAATGTTGCAATTTTTGAAACTTTACATTGTATTTGTACACAATTTCCAGCGACTGCATTTGTTCCGCTCTTGCAGCAACGCCAATGGAATCGACCTCATCGCCAGCGCTATTGGTTATGTGACCAGCGTCCGTAATGTTGCGCACGTATTTCACCTGAAAACCAAGAGCAAGCAAGTAACGATAAATCAAATCGAAATTGATGAAGGTTCGCATATTGCCCATGTGCGGTTCGCTATAGAGCGTCGGACCACAAACATACATGCCCACTTTTCCCGGTTGAATAGGCTGGAAAGCTTCTTTTTTTCCAGAGAGCGTATTGTATATTTTCAGGTTTTCTTGCTTCATAATCTTTACCGCTTAATTATAGTGGCAAATATAAGTAAAAAGGAAGTTTTCTTTTGGAAAACGCGTTTAGGATGGTTTCTTCAACAGCAAGTAATACAAATTCACCAAAACAATTCCAACATTGGTGATAATAACAGGAATTTCTTGGATCAAAATTCCCCAAACGATAAATAGTCCGCAACCAACAATATTCACCCAACGCAAAGTGCGAATATCTTTCATAACGAAAGAAAGCAAAACAATGGCCGAAGCGAGGTATCCAATAATTGCTGTCATTGAGAATAAATTTTTATAAGGTTTTTCCGAAAGTAAGTAAAAATCTGCTTTTAGTTGGATAAATTTAGTTACCTTGGTAAATAAATTAAATTTACTTTCAAGATGGATAAGAAAATAGCACAAAAATCACCTTTCGTAATGGAGTTAGAACCAGGAACATACGCTTGGTGCGCATGTGGTCATTCGAGCAAACAACCTTATTGTGATGGTTCACACAAAGGTTCAGAATTTTCACCAAACATTGAGCAAATTACAGAAAAAAAATGGTGGCTTGGTGTGGATGTAAAAACAGCCACAACGGTTCGTTTTGCGACGGCACACACAAGAATTTATAGGGAATTAGTTTCCGATCTTGAACTTAATTTGCAAACCGTGTAAGAAATTTCGAACGATTTGATCTTTGCACTCGCGGTAATGTTTATGATCGGGTTTTCGGAAAAAAGCACTCAATTCGTGCTTGGAAAATCGCAAATCGGCTAAATCTAATATCTCCAGCATATCTTCGTCTTGCATATTCAGTGCGATACGCAATTTGCGAAGGATGATATTGTTGTTCAATTTTTTTTCAGGTTCAGGCTGGGGACCTTCTTTTTTTCCACGATTTTTGGTGATGAATCCATTCAGAAAAGCGGCCAAATATTTGTCACCTAGGTTTTTGTATGCCTCGTCTTCTTCTTTTTTCATCCAATCACTGATTTCCGTGCGCGTAACTTCTATTCCGCCGTCACGAAAAAGATTCATTACCGTTTCATCATTAAAATCGAAAGTAAATCGGAGTCTGCGGAGAATATCGTTGTTGGTCATGCTTTGGACGTATTGGGCAAAAATAACCTTTTTTAATGGAGTTTGAAACGCTAGTTGATCAACTAGAAATATGAACCGAAATCAAAATGCTATCTTCCACGGCAACAAATTCATAGTTTTCCTTATCATCTTCCTTCAAAATAATTGATTCTTCTTCAGCAACTAGAATATCATCGCTATTCAATATTCCTTTGTAAAGAAACGTCAGTCGAAATTGTTCATCCTGAGCGCGGCAAAAAAGATATTTTTTATTCTTTTTCAAATGAATCACTTCTATGTTTCCACTTAATTCCGGACGAAAAATTAGATTGAAATCGCGGCATTTTCCTTCGGAAGAAGTTACCCAATTTCCATCGAAATTATGAATTTGAAGAGGGTTTAACTCCATTTCAATGCCTCCATTATGTCGTAATCGAATGGTACGATCAAGGGTCAAGATCAAGCGTTTGTAATCTGTAAACTGACTAAAATCTGAATGTTCCATTTCGATTTTGGCAGAACTAATGCGAAATAAAAATGTTTTGTCGGCAAACATTTCGTTTTCTGGAAAAATATAAAGCTGCGTGGTCGTTCCTCCAGTCCAAATACTTGTTTGATAATCTGAACTCTTTAGAATTTTCATTTATTTAATGATCAATTTTCCCTTACCAGAAAGTGCTTTCTCAACGATTATACTTGGATTTCCGTAGACTTCAATATCACCTTCACCGGTAATGCTGTACTCTAAATTGCCAGTTACATTGACCTCACATTTTCCTTTCGAACTGTTCTCAACAAGACCGTAATTCGTAGTCAAGTTTTTTGCATCGACAGAAAAAATGGCCGTATTCCAAATTTTCAATTGGTCCGTATTTCCGCGTAAGGTCAATTTGCCACCACACGGATAATTGTTCCAATAATAAAATACCGTTCCATTCAATTCCAGGTCAGCAAAGTTAGCTTTGCTTCGCATGATCAATCCAAAATCTGCAGAAGTTATCGGATTTTGTGTAGTGATGTGGCAAGTTTCATTGGCTTCAATTTTCTTCAATGGTAAAGCATGAATAAAGATGGTCAAACCCTTGGTTTTTGGGTGTAAAAAATTCGATTTTGACGTATTCTCAAGCGTAAGTATTTTATTTTCAACCTGAACATTTATTTTTTCTACTGATTTTTCAAAACCACTTATTTCGATGAAATAAACAGTATCCTCCACCAAAATAATTTCAAACGGTGAATTCAAGCGCACTTCTTCAAAAGCTTCAAGAGGAATAACTTTTGAGATTTTTGCCTTATTTTTTTGACAAGAACTCAAAAGAAATAGCAAGCTGAATAACGATATGTAAACGATTCTTACCATTTGATTCCTATGCCAATTTCAGGATAATCTAAAATGTGTAAATGCGACTTCATAGCAATTCGCAACAAGATGTTTTTATTGAATTGAAATTGAACGATTCCCCTATTATACATGCTTTTATTGTTGCCTTTATTCGTCAATCCTAAATAAATACCTTCTTGCAAAATCAGGCTAAAACGGTTGTATCTAAATTCTTGTGAAAGATGGATTCCAGTTTGGAAATTATTAGAAGAATGAAATGTTTCCCCTTTGGCCTGCATTTGAGTTTCAATCGATTCGTCATAGAAAAGATCGGCTCCCAAACCCAAATTAAATCCTCGAAAAAATTCTCGATTGACTCCCGCGCTTAGGGAAGAAGTTAAAAAATATTTTGATGAAATCGCTCTCGTTTTCTTCCCGCCTATGCTCGCCACTATTTCAAAATTATTTTTGCGAACATGGGGGTTTAGTGCTTGTATGTTTTTGTCTTCTATAATTCCCAAATCATGGCGAATCCCCGTAAAAATTGTCACATTATTTAATCCTAAATTGGGATCTGCTGTATTCCCATTCGAGAAGTGATCAAATGAAAGTCCGAAATCAGTACTCCACTTTTGGGCAAATCGGTAGGATGCACCCAGCCTGAAATTAAAATGCACATTCACCTGCGAACCAATACCAACGTTGTGATAATTTTCTTCCAAATCAAATTTTCGCGTAAGATAGCCCAAGCCAATACCCGTTTGGTTGAAGACTTTCCATTTTTCTTTGGAAATGAAATTGATTTTGAAAAAGTAATTCAAAGCGAAGGCTTTACCGAGATACTGATCGTTGCCTAGATTGGTATAAAAAAAAGAAAAACCATATTCTGGAAATTTATACAATCGCTCCCAATCGTTTTTTCCTGTAGTTTGCTTCAATACATTAAAAGCAACACTTTGTATCGGTTGATCAACAAGGAAAGAGACAAATGAATATTCTGGAAGTGCGACTCCACGGTTGTACTGTAAAGTGAGTTGCGTATTGTTTAAAAACTCTCTTTGCCCATAAACCGTATAGGACAGAAGAACAAATAAAGCATAAACAATGGTTCTCAAAGTCTAAATTTTGAGCTAAAATAGACAAAGTTGGGATGAAAACAATTCAGCAAATAAAAAAAGATAAAAAGTCCTGTTTATTAAATAGTTGCGCCAAAATTCTTGACCAATCGAAAGCTTATTATTCCAGCTGGAATTGACAACAATTTTAACAGCAGTTCGCCTTAAATAGAAGTATTTAATTCTACCGCTTCCACAGAAACTATTTCCGGTGCTACTTTCTTAACGGCTTGTTCAACGCCAGCTTTCAAAGTCATAAGGCTCATGGAGCAGTCACTACACGCACCCAGTAATTGAATTTGTGCCACACCTTCATCAGTGATATCGACCAATTTCATGTCTCCACCATCTGCTTCAAAAAAAGGACGAAGCGAGGCCAATGCATCGTTTATTTTGATTGTTAATTCTGGTTTGTTTAAGATCATGCTTCGGTCTTATGTAATGTTTTGTTTTTCAACACTTTCAAATTCTCTATAAAAGTACGAACTAATTCGTCAAGTGCATTTCCAGTTATGCTATTTTCTTGGAATACTGCAGGTCGTCCAGCATCTCCAGCCTCGCGTAAACTTTGCACCAAAGGAATATGTCCGAGAAAAGGAACTTCCATTCCCGCCGCTAAATTCTTCGCTCCGTCTCTTCCAAACAAATAATATTTATTGTCAGGCAATTCGGCTGGTGTAAACCAAGACATATTTTCTACGATGCCAATGATAGGCACATTAATACTTTCCATACGGAACATATTCACTCCACGTCGCGCATCGGCCAAAGCCACTTCTTGCGGTGTACTGACAATTACAGCGCCGTCCAAAGGAACCGTTTGTACCAAACTCAAATGAATATCTCCCGTTCCTGGAGGAAGATCGATTAACAAATAATCCAATTCTCCCCAATGTGCATCCGTGAACATTTGTGTCAATGCTTTGGAGGCCATGGGTCCTCGCCAAACCACTGCATTATCTGCTTCAGTGAAAAATCCAATGGATAAAATCGAAATCCCATAACTGATGACAGGCGTTATTTTTGGAACACCATCCACTTCTATCATCGTTGGTCTTTCATTTACCACGTCAAACATGGTTGGAATAGACGGTCCGTAAATATCAGCGTCCACAATACCAACTTTGTAGCCAAGTTTAGCCAATCCGCCCGCTAAATTTGCGGTAACCGTAGATTTTCCTACACCTCCTTTTCCTGAAGCGATGGCCACAATGTTTTTAACATCAGGCAAAATTTTACGGTGCGCAGATTGCACTTCTGAAGAAGCTCCTTTCACTTGAGCGGTCACTGTAATTTTTTCTCCGAAAGCTCTTTTTAAATTGAAATCAAGTGCTTCTTGCATGCGTTTTCGTGCGTGCAGTGCTGGATTAGAAACGGTTACCATGACATCTATAGAATTGTCCGTAAACGAAATGTCTTGAACAAAATTTAATGAAACGATGTCTTTTTTAAGATCTGGTTCGAGGATTCCTCCAAGAACGGTCAATATATTTTCGCGATTGATATCCATGCTGTGATTTGAGAGGACAAATTTACGGATAAACTAATGAAGCGAAAAATGAAATAACTAGAAATGTAAGGTAATTGCGTTTTGCGTGTTTGCGCTGATTTTGTTTGATTGGAGTTTTGTTTAAAACATTGAGATGTAAGGATTTTATAGAAAAGTGCTTGAGCGAGACTAAAATTAAGGTTTCAGCTTTACTGTATTTAGGGTGCGTTTGAAATCGTATCTAAAACGATATCAAAAAATTTACTTATTGCTTTTTACGGAGCGTATGGTTTTGGCCATTAATTCGATGATGACCAATTCATAGCCTTCATCTGGACTGCGGAATTCGTAGGTAATACCGTCCAAAACTTTTTCGGCAAAAACGTGATAAGAAATGTGCGGAACACCAACTGATTTGGAAGCATTCTTTAATCCGTTCACTTTTAATTTTGTTTCGTAAATGATGAAATCAGGCTCGTCAACAATGTAGCGAATTTCGTAGATGTTTAAATCTTCATTCTGACTTTTTTTGTCGGCAACCAATCCGCGATTCGCACCCCAATCTTCAACATGAACTTTGAAATTAAGTCCTACTTGAATGTCCCATTTGAAACCATCTTCCTCATGAAATACTTCCGGGACCATTGATGCACCGATATTTGCAGATTCATCTGGCAACATGATACTGCCTTTAATATCAAATGGGCTTAAGTCAAAAGACTGAAATGCTTCATAATTGTCGCTTAAATCAATTTCATCTCCTTTTTCAGGAGCATCTCCTTTGCATTGAACCAGTAATAAACTGATTGCGACAATAAACAAAACACGCGAACATTTTGTTGCTTTGATTTGTTGCATGAAGTATAAAAAAGTATTTGTACGTCGAAACATGTCGAAGCAAATATAATTGAATTAATTTTATCTTTCTTAAGTGATGCGAAAAGAAAAGTTCGAACTAAATTTATGGGTGAATATAAAATAAAGGATTTAGAAACGCTAACGGGGATAAAATCTCATACTATTCGTATATGGGAAAAGCGTTACGGTATTTTGACACCTGAGCGTACAGAGACGAAAATAAGGACTTACAGCGATACAGACTTAACGGAAATATTGAACGTCGCTATTTTAAATAAAAACGGTTGGAAAATTTCGCACATAGCTGATTTACCTTCGATTGAAAGGAAAAATAAGGTCATTGATATTCATTCCAATGGGAAAGCCGATATTCATTTCGAAAAGCTATTGCTAGCTCTTATAGAATTGGATGAAGGCGTTTTTCATGAAACCATCAATTATCTTTTCGATAAATACGGCATTGAAGAAACGTTCAGCAATCATTTGGTCACATTTTTAGAACGAATTGGCATCATGTGGATCACGGGCACTATTCAACCTAGTCAAGAACATTTCATCAGCCATTTGATTCGACAAAGATTAATTGCAGCAACTTCAGGATTGCCCATCCCGAAAAAAGATTCTCCTAAAGTTTTGCTTTTTCTTCCTGAGCATGAATGGCATGAAATCAGTTTGCTGTTTTATCATTACATACTGCGCTCAAAAGGTGTTCATTCTTTCTATTTAGGTCAAAGTTTGCCCTATGACGCCTTGATCGAATGCGTACAGAAACTGAAGCCGAAGGCGATTCTTACCTCAATTTTAACTGCAACAGACGACAAATATTATTTTAATCTTTTCAAAAAAATGAAAGAAGATGTTGGTGACATTCCCATTTTTTCTGGAGGTTATCAGATGAAGTTAGAAGGTGAAAAATTAAAGAAATTGGTTACCTCGGTAGAAACGGCAAAAGATTTGGAACCGCTATTTGCTATCAAATAATCATGATGCCTTTGGCATTCATTTTTTCTATGCGCTTGATGTTTTTTTCTTGAATTGTTTCTGGAAGGAAGATGTATTTTTTGTCGTACATCACATCTTCTATCCAAAAGCTCACCCAATATTCATTCGCTAATCCGAAAACATCTTCCATTATAGGTTCTATTTTAGCGACTTCGCCTGGCATTAAAACTTCGATACAATGACGTAAAGTTGACGTGATTACTTTCTCTCCAGTATTGGCATTATTGCCATATCCTGTGCTTGTGATGATAATACCTTCCATAATATCATCGCGGAAATTGGCCAAAAAAACATTGTAAATCTTCTCATTCAGTTCTGTCATTTCTTCAATAACAGCAACTGCTACGTTTTCAACTTTTGGACCTTGTAATTCTTCGCGCATGACAATAATTTGGTGCAAAAATAGTGACTTTATCCTTTTTTATCGAATTCCATAAAATCCAAAACAATTTGGAGCACTTCGTCTGTGCGTAAAATACGAAAATGCCCCGTTCCCTCCACTTCTTTCATTTGAGCTTGAGACCAATTTTTAGCTACTTCACGGGATTCGTTTACACTCAAAACTTTGTCGTAAGTATCATGGACGATTAAAGCTTTTTCCACCTGAATATTTTGTACAAAAACCTCTACATTGATTTGTGATAAATCGAGATTCAGTTCTTTTTCCAATTTTTGAAACAACTTCTTTTTTGCACGTCCATGCAAACCAACTTGCTCGGCAACAACGTCTATTCGATCCACAAAGCGATTAGGTGTGGTAAAAAGTGCATACTTTTCTATTTTCAGATCAGGATTTTTAGAAAGAGAATACGTCGTCGCTACTCCGCCAAAACTGTGAGAAACCAACTTTTTTATTCCCGTTTTTCGCACCAAAACACCCACCAATTCAGCAAATTGAAACAAACTGGTTTGCCCATTTCCACTACTGCTCTGTCCATGTGAAGGACCATCAAAAGCCACAACAGAAATATTGTTTTCTAAAAATTTCTCAATCAAATCGGCAAAATTTCCCGCCTGACCTTCCCAACCGTGAATCAGCAAAACCTGTTCAGGACCTGCTTTCCATTCATACATTTGTATGTCGAAACTACCGTATTTGAAAATCGATTTTTCAGCTTTGTCGAGCACCACTTCTTCGTGCGGGCGCAACTTGTGGCTATGCGGATGCGTGAGTCGGTGGTAGCCTTTTTGGGCGAAGAAAGTTGGGAAAAAAAATGAAATAAATTGTATATTTTTTTTCTTCACATCAAAACTATTTAATTCATGCGAATGTCATCATTTTTAGGGAATGGCCCATTATTATATTTTAATGCACCTAAGGAAAGAATGCATCAGCTGGCGTTTGATTCAAATTACAAAAAACCCGCTCAATTGCTCAAGCGGGTTTCAAATATAAAATGGTCAATTTAAGTTTAATTCTTCATCATTTTTTTCGTTGCAACTGAAATACCATCGGCCACCAAAGTGTAAGTGTAAATTCCAGTACTCAAATCTGAACCAAAAACCGTGATGCTGCCTAAACCACGCTCTACAACATCAACAGATTGAATAATTCTACCTTCGGAATTGTAAAAATGGATTTGTGCTTTTTGAACCGTTTCAGGAATGGAGAAATTAATCACCGTTTGTTCCGCAAAAGGATTCGGAACATTTTGATCCAAAACAATGGTTTCTTTATTGGTTAATTTCACTGACAGCTGTGCACGAATAGCTTCCTGAGAGGCAGGTGTATTGGCCTGCACAGCAGATTGATTCAATTGACACAAGAAGGGCAAAATACTAGAGAGACAATTTTCCAAAGTAGTCAAGCGCGCATTCATGTCATTGATAATAGAGTCTTTTGCTTCAACCTCATCGTTTAATTCTTCGATGGCTTCTACGAGGATGGGAACGACTTTTTCGTATTCAACATGCAACAAACTATCGCGACCAATGAACGTCAGACGAGAATCAACTTGCTGAATCTCTTGAGCGATAAAACCGATATGATTTGCAGCATCCAAATCATAGTTTGTTTGTGCGCTTGTTGTCCAATCATAGGAAATACCGCGCATTGCTAAAACTTTATTTAAAGAATTGTTCAAATCAACAACATTGGTTTTGATTGTTTGGTCACTCAAAGTTTGATTTTGAATTTCACGGTCTAGTTCTTTAATAGCCAAGGTATTGATGGGGATTATTGCGTTGTAGTTCATTAATTTAATGGGCATCTCAGGCGCGATAATGTTATTATCTTCGTCATACTTCGCCGGATACAAGTTGTCATGAATTACATCTGGAAGCACTAACTCAACCTCTTGCGCAATAAATCCATATTGCATTTTTGTTGCAAATTGCATGTGTGGATAATTTACCGTATCCATATAATAGTTTTTCGGTTGCAGTTTGTTGATGGTTTCAAGAGCGCTTTCCATATCCGAAACATCCGTTTTAAACTGTTGGTCGGAAAGGAAAATACCTTGTTGTGAGCTAGCCGCCGTTCCGTTTGTCCAACTTGCAAATCCAAAAGGAGCACCTGCACTTTCAGCCCAAACTCCGGTGGCAACATTTCCGCCAATAGCTAAACCATAAACTCCATAATTATCATTCGGACTTCCAATTCCTGTGAAATCTCCACCTTTCGAAAAAGCCGCTCCACCATTACCTAGTCCTCTCACGCCCACACTAGCTGGTGAGCCATAGGCAGCACCATTCACCCCTACAGTCAATTGCGGTGATCCCGTGTTATCATCTGCCGTACCAGATACACCAAAATTTCGAGAGCCACCTCTAGCTAAAAAATCGCCTCCTTGATTTAGTATTCTAAAATTCGGATTTTGGACACCTGTTGATGTACCATTCACCCCTGTATAGGTCATTAAAACAATGTTTGAAACATCATTATTTTCGCCAAGAATAGCGGTTGAATTAGAATTTATGGATGTTGGATGAGTTTGTTGTACGCTCAATTTTGCAGTAAGAACTGTACCACAATTGTACCCCATACCCACATGATTTAGTCCTAGAATATTATTGTTTTCAAAGTAAAAATTATGATTGTTCAAGTTAAACCGAGAGTCAAAAGGCATTAAAGCCGTGTTATCAGTACACGAAAATATCCTCCAGATGGTAACGTTCCCCAAGTACCGTTGCCTAATAATACTTGGTTGTTGCTACCCGTAAAATCCAATCGACGCACATTAACATCACCTGCAACAGTAACGTTTTCACCAATAATAAGGCAATTTGGCGGACCAATGGGCACGTTCCGAATTCTTACGTTCCCATTCACATCTAAATTGGCTGTAGGGTCAGTGATTAAATTTATACCAACCTTCTGTGCACTAGGGTTTATTAAGAGGTTACCAAGTGAAGTATTTCTAAAATCCGTATAAGCACTATTGACGACTGTGGTAAGTCTGAGCTGGGCATCGGTTATATTGTCATTACCTGTATCGTGAATATCAGTAACCCTAGCAGGAGAAAATGTGTTCACCCCAAAACTTCTTTCAAAAGTATTGTCCTGAATGAGCACATTTTTGAAAAAATGTGTTGAACCGATTGGGCTTGTTCCCAATTGAGTATTTACATAAATTTGATAACAATAATTCACCGTAGCAGACGGACTCTGACCGGCACTGATGCCTGTAAAAAAATTATCAGGTGGGTTGGAAGATGGAAAACCCAAAAAATAACTACCCATGTTTTGCCCGTTTTGAGGAGGTCCGGCATCAAAGTTGATACAGGCTCTATCCACCATATTCAATCCTCTTCGCCAACTCTGAGCATTTAAGAAGATGTTTTGTGAACCACTAATGGTCAATGGAGCCAGAGGATTGTTCGTTGCAATGCCAATGAAACCAGTTGTGTTGACACCTGCGAAGGTTGTTGTTCCGTTTATTTTCATCCGCTGTATGTTATTCGTTCTGAAATTTAACGGTTGGTTGTTTTGAGAACCTAACCAGTTAGCAGGGGTAATAATATTTCCATTTGTAAACCAAGGTCCTTGTGCGAACACAGATGTACTTCCGAGAAGCACAGCGAGAGTAAGAAATTTTCTTTTCATAAACTTTAAATTTTACGGTTAATAATTATTTTATTTGTGATTATTGAATTATGTGTATTTATGTTAATATAGTAAACTCCTTCTGAAAATTGAGATAAATCAACTTGAAAATATTCCGATTTTGGAGATTGTTTTAGAACCATCTGACCCATAGCAGAATAAATTGTAAGGCTTTCTATTAATGTCGGGGAGTTTATATAAACAATCCCGTTTGACGGGTTGGGATATATAGAGATTTGAGTTTGGTTATTCTCATCGACTGAATTTGGGAATATCTCTGTTACTGATACATCATCAATGAAATAATATGAGGCATACGATGGACTACCCCCCCCCCCCGTAACTGAAGTGGTATCTGCATTACTATCAAACTGAAAATTTCCAATGGTCATATATTTTTCTCCACCCATTGCAGTTATAGTGTCTGATACTTCTTGCCAAATATTTTTGTTCGTCAAAGGGTTTACTATTGGGTCATTTACCACTTGAGGAGTTACGGAGAACACCAAATTATTTGTACTGCTTATAGGTGTATTTGATAAAAATGCCCCAAGAGAATTTACCGAAAAATTTGAACTGTCTGCTAATGAAACATAAAATGTTATAATATACTCAACGCCATTGGTAAGGGGGTCGGTAAGTTCTACTTGAATGTATTCCCTTATATCATTTCCAGCATTTACGGGTAAGTAAATACCCCCATAGCCAACGCCTGTCTTTGGGTTTTGAAATCCGTAACCATTATTAGGAACACCGCTGTACGGATTGGACAAGTTTGCACATGAATTATAATAGTCAGGAGAGTAGGCATTTGGACTAACCCAACCAGTAGCAGTTTCAATACCTACGCTCCCATCTGGACATATTGTGTAGTTCTCAAAAGAAAAATTAGGTACTAAATTCGTTTGTCCGTACACAAAGCCCTTGTATGTTGTGCAAAACAACAAACAAAATGCAAATAATATGTTAAAAAAACGGAACATAACATAAACTAATGGGCATAAATATACAAAAAAATCATTCAAAAACAAAAAAGTTATCAACAATTAGTTTTTTCTTCTCAAAGCCTTGTGCTGTGTGCTTTTGAGGTGTTTTTTGTAGTTTTTCTTCCCTCTGCCCATTCCGTCTAATTTAGAGGGGGTAAATGATGGTTTTAAAGATTGTTTTTAGAGGCTAAATTTGGTTTTGAGATTTCAAGAGTTTTAGATTTTTCAAAATTCTTTTTTTTGGGCTTTTTTTGTCTTTTTTAGTAAATAAATTGATTTTTAAGGGTTTTTAAATTTTTAAAAGTGGGATTTTTTCAATGCTTGTATTTATATAACAAACAAGTAAATACAAAGATTTTTTCTAAAAGTGGGATTTTTTTATCAGCCCAAAACAGGCAAAAAACGGCAGATTTTTAAAGCTAAAGAACCAACACAAAGAAGATCCCAAAAGCAACAAGTAAAAGCAAACATTCAGAACTTACAACCACAACAAACAATAAAATAAAATGCAAAATTGAGCATTCTCAACCATTCTACAAGGGTAATACAAAGCGTTCCGCCCTTGTTTTAATGGTTGTTTTCATGCTCTTTTTAATTGGCATTCATTTTTTTGTTTTTGTCATGGTTTCAGTTTCTTCTTTTGTTTGCTCTTTTCCTTGTGTTGCTTTTTCGGGTTCTCGTGTTGGTTCTTCTTCCGCTTCGGTTTCCTGCCGTTCCTTTTTGCCTGTTTTGGGTGGTTTCAGCGGTTCGGTCGCTGTTGGTTGTGCTTCGGGTGTTGACTGCCTCGTCCGTTCTGCTTTTCCGTCCGCTTCGGTGTTTTCTGTTTCCTCGTTTTTGGTTGGTGGTCGTGTGTGTCGTTCTTCGTTTGCTCTGCGTTCGTCTGCTTTGGTGTCGTGGTGTGCTTCTCGTGGTGGTTTGCTCGTTGCTTTTCCTTTGGGTGCTTGTCCTGTTGGTGTGGCTGTTTCTTCTTCTTTTCGTGGCTGTGGTTCAGGTTCGTGGGGTTCTGTTGCTCTTGCTGTTGGGTCGGCTTGCTCTGTTTTGGTTGTTGCTCCTGCTGGTGTTGGCTGTGCTTGGTTTGGTTCTCTTGTTTCTTCTTTTCGCCCAGTTGGTTCTGCTCCCTGCGGTGGGTCGCTGTGGCTGGCTTCTTCTATTCCTTTCCCTGCTGTGCCTGTTGGCGGTCAGCTTTGTTTGTTTTAGCGGTCATTCGACCGACTTTTTTTAATTTAAACCTGTATTATTGGATTTTTAAAGGCTGTTTTAATTGCTTGCGGTGGCTCACCGCTTGGATTCCTAAAAATGCCGTTTTCACGGCACTTTTTCAATTTACTTTGTCTGCTAGTTCTGAACCTGCTTTAAAACGTGGTTTTTTCTTAGCTTTTATTTGTAACGGCTCTCCAGTTCGTGGGTTTCTTCCTGTTCGTGCTGGAACATCTTGAACGTCAAACGTACCAAAACCAACTAAAGTAATTTTGTCGCCACTTTTTAAAGTTTCTGTTACTGTTTCTGTAAAAGCATTTAAAAAATTCTTTGCTTCTACTTGTGTTTTTCCTGTCTTTTGTGCTAAAGCACTTACTAATTCTTGTTTATTCATAGTTTTAATGTTTTATGATGGATTTTAATTTACTTTTTCTGTAAGGTCTGAACCTGCTTTAAAACGTACTTTCTTTTTAGCTTTTATTTGGATTGGTTTTCCCGTTTGTGGGTTTCTTCCTGTTCGTGCTGGAACATCTTGAACGTCAAACGTACCAAAACCAATTAAAGTAATTTTGTCGCCACTTTTTAAAGTTTCTGTTACTGTTTCGGTAAAGGCTTCTAAAAATTGTTTTGTTTCTGTTTGTGCTTTGCCTGTAAGGTCGGCTACTGCTTTTATTAGTTCTGCTTTGTTCATTTTGTTCGATTTTATGGGTTTATCATTCAAAAATAGTAGTTTTTTGATGTTTCTGTTTGATTTTCGGGCTTTTTTTTGGTTTTTAGATGAAATTTTTGTATTTTTATTGGTTATGGTTTTTATTTTAAGGTCTGTTTTAGGATTCCAACTTTCAAGGCTCTTATAAACTATCTCTTACCCCATCATTTACCCCCTCTAAATTAGACGGAATGGGCTTTTCCGCTTTCTTCTGCTGTTCATATTTTTATTTGTTTTCTTCTGCTAATCTTTCGTTATTTTATGGTTCGGATTATCATAAAAACAAATTTTAAATGAAGGAATTACAATCGCAGAACACTATCAACCACGTAAAAATTGACATCACTAAAGCAGTTCCTATTGAAGAACCACTATTGAACAGCTACGGTTTAGACCTTACTCATAAAGACCTGCTTAAATATTCTGATGAACATATTACCATTGAAGTAGTTGGAGGCGTTCAGGATAGAGTAATTACCCAGCTAAAAGTTAATTTAAAAATTTACAAAAACGGCAACACTTCCCCAACTGAAATTTACCGAAGCCAGCAAACCGACTTGTTTAACGAACATCTTTTAGAAAGATTGATTGTTAGCGTATCGGAACGGATAAAAGTAGAACGCACCAAAGTAAAACAAGCCATTTACTCCCTTACCGACAGGCTGGAACGTTATCGGATAGACAAACAAACCCAGCCCAAAGAAGCTACCGAAAAACGAATTTCTGTACAGGCACAACAAGAAGTAAAGAACTATTTAAAAAGTAAAAATCTGCTGGAAAGGTTACAAAAAACCTTTGAAACTGCTGGTGTTCCTAACGGTGAACTTGGCTTAAAATTACTCTTATTGTCTTTATCAAGAATAACCCAAAATCCTATTCATACCATACTACAAGGCGATTTATTTGATTGCCATGAAGTCATAAAGAGTTTTAAACCCTGTATGCCCGAAGAACAACTAAGGGAAGCCACTTCCGTCAGCAGTACAGCTTTATCTTATTTGCCTCATCACGATTATTGGCAACACAAAACGCTGGTACTTGACAGGCTGGATGCTTCCCTAAAAAAAGGGTCGCTAATGGAAGAATACATCAATAGCGGACAACTGAAAAGGATTGTAACGGAAGATAACCATAAAATAGGGGTCAGAAAAAGCACCGAACAAAACAATAGTGAAGTGTTTGGAATTTTGAGTTATACCAACAAAGATTTTATGCCTGTATTCAATGCTTCAAATGTGGTATGCCTACCCCTGCCCGATAAACAAGGACTACAAGCCAAACTATATGAATTAGAAATAAAACAACACGCTGGGCTGTTAGATGACAAAAAAAGACAGGAAGGTATTCAAATGCTGGTCAATATCCAGCGGAGTATTCAACCTCTAAACGTAATCAACCCTTATTTTGACCAAATAGACTTTCAACCGTTTTTTAAAACCAATATCAAACAAATCCGCTTGTTTTTATGGCTCACCAAACTCATAACGTTACTACATCAAAACGAACTTGGCAGAACCAAAGAAAATGGGCTTGTTACTATTGAAGTCAAACCCCAATATATGATTGAAGTGCTGGAACTGTTTAAAGAACTTTGGCTAACTAAAGATGAAGCCCTTTATTTTTCGGTTACAGGCACATTTAACCGTTTAAAAATGGTCTTAAAAAAGGAGTTCCCGAAAGAACATAAACAAAAAACCTTTCAGGTAAAAGACTATTGGCAAAAAGTCGGTTCATCGCCTGCCACCTTTTCCCGTCATATTAAATTACTTGATGAGTACAGCAAAATAAAACGTGTCGGAGGCGATAACCGAACAGGATATTTATACACCGTTAGAGAATGGGAAGAAAGCACCACCAATGTAGAGCAGTTCAGTAAACTAATAGAGCAACTAAAATCACTTTAAGAAATTGAGAAACTTATTTGTTTCTTACAGCTGAAAGCTAAGTAAACAAAGAGTTTAAACCAAAAATTGAGAAACAAAAAAACTTACATAATATGAAGCAACTTAAATTATACAGTATTGAATTTATCCACTATCAAAAAGCATTAAAAAAACGGCTCACCGATCAAGGCAAAAGTGAAAGTAGTTGTACGGTACTACCCAACCGCTTGCAGGAGTTCTTTTATTTTTTGGAGCAGAGGGAAATAACAACAGTAAACAAGATTAATCAAAAAGCTATTTTGGACTATTACGATTATCTAAAAAAAAGACCCCATATACATACAGGTAAACCAATAGCGGAACGTTACATCAGCAAACACGGTGAAGCCGTACTTAGGTTTATGGAAATGTTGCACCACAAACCAAGAGGAAAAAGTGGGTATCACTTCCCGTTTCAAAACTTTGAAAGAAAAGACATAGAAGTATTTACCATAGCAGAAATTGAGCAAATCTACGGGGCAACGGACAACACCCTGTACGGCATTACCAACAGGGCAATACTTAGTTTGTTGTACGGTTGTGGATTAAGAAAAGGGGAACTTCACACCTTGGAATTGAACGACATTAATTTTTCCCAAAACGAAATACGGCTCACTAACACCAAAAACGGCTATGAAAGAGATGTGCCAATGTCGCCCACCGTTGTAAAATATTTGGAAGAATACCTTTACAATGCCCGTAACTTTTTATTGCCCGAAAGTATTAACGAAACCCGTGTACTGATTGATTTAAGAGGAAAAGCTATGACCCACCGCACCATTTATCAACGGGTACAAAAGATGATATGGGAAACGGGAATAAAAAAACAGGCTTCACCACATATTTTAAGGCATTCCATAGGAACGCATTTAGTTGATTACCTGAGTATTCAGGAAATAGCCGATTTTTTAGGACACAGAACTATTGACTCAACACAGCAATACATTCACTTAAACGAAATACTTAAATAATGGAAACACATATCACGCAATTTAAAAACTACCTGTACGGTCTTGGTTACGCACCCAAAACCGTAACGGGCTATATTCGACTTTTAAGACAATTTATTAGCTGGTGCATAGATAACGGGGCTAATTACAAAAAAGCAAGCATAGAGGAGCTTTACGATTACCAAAACCACAACCGAAATTCAGGCAACAGCCCCCGAACTATGTGGGCTAAAATGAGCCTTTTAAGACTTTACTACCGTTTTAGCAAGCGAAAAGATAGCCCTGCCGTTTTAGTGGAAACCGACAGAGTAGAAAAAAAACTGCCAAAGAACCTGTTAACCCGTGAACAAATGATAGAAATGTACCTTGATTTTAAGCCATTAAGGAATGTTTTTATCCGAAATAAGGTAATGCTTGGTATGTTTATTTTTCAAGGGATTACACGCAACGAAATGGAACTACTGGAAGTAAAACATATTGATTTTGAAAAAATGCGTGTCTATGTATCATCTACCAAAATAACCAACAAACGGTATTTACCTCTTAATCCCGTTCAAAAAAGAGATTTGGAAAGTTATATCAATCATACCCGACCAGCACTAATGGAAACTTTTAGCAAACAATCTGACCGTTTATTTTTTTCAACACGCAGTAATGATGTGCTTACAGATGTTCTTAATCAAATGATTTTGCGTTTTAGAAGAGAGTTTGTAGATTTTGTTTCATTTATGCAGTTACGGCAAAGTAATATGTCTATTTGGGTCAATGAACTTGGAATAAGCAAAGCAAGATACTTTTCAGGGCTACGACATTCTTCCTCATTGCTTAGGTACAAAAAAACGGACAAGGAAAAGTTAAAATACAAACTTAGTATTGTTCACCCAATAGAACGATTAGGGTTAGATAAATGAAAGACATTTGAAAAACAAAAAAGCCTGTCGGATTGGTTCGGCAGGCTTTTTTAATGGGCTAAAGTTGAGGATTTGGGCGGACTGCAATAACAACAAAAAACTACATAAGGGTTCATCCGCTGTATGCCGTTGGTGTGCAGATTAAGAGGCTGGTTGTTTCCAGCCATAGTTCCAAGGCTTGGAGGATTACCGCCCATTTGTCCAAGAGTATTTCCACCAACAAGCCAATCCTGTGCAAAGATTGCGGTTGAGAGCATTGATAACGTAATAGCCCCGATAAGTTTAGAATTTAATTTCATCATAATTTGGATTTTAGGAATTTATAATAGAGAACTTTTTCATTAGACTTTATTGATATCATAATCACACCATTAGCATAATTTTGGCAATCAATTTGTTTTTTAGTATCGATAATTCCATTTTCAGAATAAAGCAATTGACCTAATACATTATATATAGTAATGTCATAAGGCTCTTGACCTTCATTTGAAACGATTAGGAAATTAGATGTAGGATTTGGATAAACTGTGAAATTTATTGCTGCATTTTCTTCCAGATAACCCAAAGGTCTGGTACAAGTTAAAGAATCATCAGCAACACAAACATCATCAATATAGTAGTAAGCGTAGTTTATATTGTTGCTACTTACTTGTGTTGATGTAGTCGTTTGTTTTCTATTAAAATTACCAATGATTATATGGCTCTCATTACCAGCTGCTACAAAAGAACCGCTTATTTGTGACCATCCGTTTTTATCCGAAATTACACCATCAGAAAATTCAATCTGCGGGGTTACCATTAAAGCAGTATCCATGGAATTCTCATTTATTTGTGTCGTCGAAAAATAAGCTCCTAGTTCTTGAATCCCATAATCGTTCATATCCGATAGACTTGCATTAAAACTAACCCAATATTTCTGACCAACTAAAAGAGTTTGATCTAATTGTACTTGAATATATTCTCTGTAACTATATACATTTTGAGTATCATAGACTTGAATCCCAACATAGCCATTACCAGAAAGTGCGAATTGAGTTCCGAAACCATTATTAGGAACATCAATTAAAATATTGTTTGCACAGGAATTAAAGTAATCTGGGGAACCTTGAGTAGGTGCATTCCAAAATGACGTTTGTGTTAAGTCTGCAAGAGTGCTTGGGCAACTTACTGTATCCTCAAAACTGGGATTCGGCACCAAATTCTGACTATTTCCTTTTAAAGCGGAAAATATCCATATTGCCAAAAAAAGGGATAAATATCGTTGAAACAAAATCATGTACAAAAGTATTTAAGATGAAATGTTTATTTTGTATTTTAAGTTTTCATACCATTAGTAATTAGAAAGTTAGACATTAATTTCGAATTGCAAAATTTTTTTTTACTATTTAAAATTTACGGATTCGATGCCTCAAGTATATTTATTTGGACAGTTAATACTTTTCAAGTTCAATCCTCTTCGCCAACTCTGAGCATTTAAGAGGATGTTTTGTGAACCACTAATGGTCAATGGAGCCAGAGGATTGTTCGTAGCAATGCCAATGAAACCAGTAGTGTTGACACCTGCGAGGGTTGTTGTTCCGTTTATTTTCATGCGTTGTGGGCGTTGTTGGTATAAAAATAAATAGGCGTGTTCCAAAAATATTGCCTCCTGTAGTTGTGTTATTTCCGCTCCTTGACCAAAAATCCGAATTGGCATTTCCAGCACCCACTGTGGGATCTGCTTGTGACAAAATTTGAGTTGACGCAAAAGAAATAATTGCGATTCTTAAAATGTATTTCATAATTGATAAGTATTTATCTTACCAAATGAATAAATCCTGTTTTTTGTTTTTTTCCTTTGTACTTTACTATGTAGTAATAAGTTCCTTCAGAAAGTTCATGTCCTGTTTTATCATTTCCATTCCACCCGACCAAAGTAGTTGTCTTCAAAACTTCATTTCCCCAACGGTTGAATATTTCAACATCCATTTCGGATACATTTTCAAATTTAAAAGCAATATCGTTGGTTCCGTCAAAATTGGGTGTAAATACATTTGGAAATTGAACATTTGTTTCTATCAATTGAACATCATCGATATAATAATATGCAAGAACTCCGCTATCACTTGAGCTAGCATAATTGAATAATACATCTTGATATTTACAAAAATACCCAATGGTTAAAAATTCTTCACCGCCGCTAGCCAAAAAATATCCATCGACTTTTTGCCATCCCAATGAGTCGTCTAAAAAAACCTCTGGATTACTCCGAAACTGCGCTTCTACTTCTATTCTGAAATAATTATCTATGAACTCCATTTTAGGGCTAAAATACGCTCCAGAATAATTGACAAATTGTTGTGGATCACCATTTAGGAATGTTGAATCTGCTAAGCTAAGATAATAACTCAAATAATACCATTTTTCCTTTTCGAGCGGTTTATTTAGCTTCACACTCAAATATTCGTGATAATTATTATTGGCAGGCACTAATCCCGCATAATAGCCTGCGTAACCTTGGCCTGAATGTGCGTCTTGATATCCTTCATAATTCTGTGGCACACTAAAAGCTAAAATCCCATTAGCAGTAAGATCCGAACTATATGCATTAAAATAATCCGCAGAACCAGTTGTCGGCATAAACCACTGGGTTGCTCTATCCACAAAATAATAAGGGAAGTTGTTGCTTGGACAAGTAATGTACTCTTCAAAATCACCATTCGGCACCAAATTTTCCTGAGCCTTAACATAAAGAGTAAAAAACAAAAAAACAATATAAAAAACAGGTTTTATCCCCGACGAAAAGTCGAGACCGAACAATTTTGATATTTTGAAAGAGTTCAGCAATTAATAAGATTTGTTTTTAAATGTAATAAAGATTTGATTTCGTTCAAAACCTAAAGCAACTGCTGGAGGAAAAACGTGCCTTTCATCTAAACCATTAGGACGAAGCAACAAGGGACTAGGTTGAATATTTTTGTCACACAAGTAATATTAGAATTTAAATGTATGAAATAATTCAATATCGCACAAATACGAGCGATTAATTTTTTCAATACTCAGCACTTTGGCTAGGTGAACGCTGACGAAAAAATTTTCTTAGAAAAATTAGGTAGGAAAATAACCGAATTGCGACAAGAACAAAACCTTTCTAAGGTTCAACTCGCATTTGAAATCAATACCGGGGAAGCCGCCATCAGAAGAATTGAGTTGGGGCAAGTCAATTCAGGTATTGTAATTTTGAGAAAAATAGCCTTGGCTCTAAATGTTTCCCTTTGTGATTTACTCGACGTTTAAACTGTTATTCGTTTTCGTCTAAATTTGAATTCTCTATTTCCTCCTCATAAGTTTTAACCGAATCCACCGTCATCCGATCAATTTCTTTGAGTTCTGCTTTGGTGAGGTGTCGCCATTGTCCGAGCGGTGTGTCCAAATGAATGTTCATGATACGAACGCGTTTCAAACTTTGCACTTCGTAACCCAATGTCTCGCACATGCGCCGAATTTGTCGATTCAATCCTTGTGTGAGGATGATTTTGAACTCAAAACGACCCATTTGCTCGACTTCACAAGGGCGGGTAACGGTATCTAAAATGGCTACGCCATTGCGCATGTCTTCCAAAAAACCTTTGGTTATGGGGTAATTGACAGCAACTAAATACTCTTTTTCGTGGTGATTTCTTGCACGGAGGATTTTGTTGACAATATCGCCATCACTGGTCAGAAAAATCAAACCTTCGCTGGGTTTATCCAATCGTCCGATCGGGAAAATTCGTTTGGGATAATTGATGTAATCTATGATGTTGTTCGGTTCAACTCGTGTATCTGTGGTGCATACAATTCCTATGGGTTTATTGAAAGCGATGTACACATGTTCTTCTTCAGATTTTGTCACAATAGTTCCGTCTACAGCTACTTCGTCACCCTCGGAAACTTTTGTTCCCATTTCAGGAACTTTTCCGTTAATCGTTACACGTCCCTCTTCGATGAGTTTATCGGCTGCTCTTCGCGAACAGTAGCCAATTTCGCTGAGGAATTTGTTGATGCGTGTTTGTTTGATTTCTTCCATGGGTTGTTTGTGAGGGCAAAGATAAGGTGATTTTGCTTGTATTACCAACTAGGACTTCTATCCTGAAAAGAAAAATTTTAGAATTTTAGAATTCGTGAATTTTAGAATTCGAAATATTTCGAAACTATACTGACATTCAGTTTTTTATCTCCAATAGATGCTTTGAACACAGGTGAAAATTATCCATTTTATGAACCTAAATTTCGCGAATTTTCGAATTTCAGAATTCGCGAATTTTAGTTTTCGAAATATTTCGAAACTATACTGTTTTTCAAATAGTTATGACTCTATCACTTCTCATGCAACCTCAAAATCGACGATGAATTCCACGTCCACCAACAAGCCTTTTGCCGAGCTGCTTTAAGCCCTGCATTCGCCCAAGTGTTGCACGTATGAAACATCGAATAAACACCCTTAGATTCGAAAAAAGCATCCGTATCTCCATAAACTGCGGAAGTATGGATATGAACAGGCTTGCCGAACGCATTCAGTTGTAAATGAGCTTCCACATATTCAACTAAAAGTTGATACTGCTTTTTACTAATACGAATAGATTTAGCGATTTCGCTCTCCTTCATTTCTTCGTGCAAAGTGGCGTGAATGGCGGCCGAACTCAAACCAAAAGCAGCCTTAAAAGCTGTTCTCACGGTCAAATCACCCCACGTTGGCGTTTCCAAATAAAAACCTTTGTCACCCCAACCAACGGCAACCCATTTGTATTCCGAACTTTTACCTCGCGTCAAACTTCCAGGAAAAATTTCTTTCCAATTTTTCAAAGGATGACAATAAGGCATCACAAGATCAGTGTGGACACCATTTGAATGAACGAATATTTCAACACTTTGGTCTTTTGCATTTTCTTTTGTAGTCGAAATACGAGACAATAAAAAACCTACAGACAAATAAAGCAAAATAAAAATGACAAAAAACAGCGAGCCCCGCAGTGTTTTGCGAAGAGTCCATTTCAGTGATTTCTTTATTCGGTCAGACTTCATGAAATAATTCATTAAACTCCAAATTGGCTCAAATGATGATCTAAATGCTTGTAAAACATATTGTTCCATTCTCTTGAACTCAGTTTCCCGAATGAATTCGATTCTTTACCATCAAAATATGCTTCTCCTTTGCTCAATGTAGTCTGAATGTATTTTTTTAGTCGTTCTTTTTCAGTCTCAAATACCTTGGAATCTACAATCTTGAAAGCCGAGGCAGTCGGGCTATTTTTCTTGTACGGTTTTTCACTGACAACGATAGGTTTAACAAACCATTTTAAGACAGTTTTTTTCAATCCTTTTGCAGGAGGATGTTTGACTTCAAAGGCCATTTCGTAACTAACATTACAATGTGCCAACATTTTTGCAACATCCATCTTTCCCCATTGAGCTTGGGTTTCAGGTGTCAATTTCTCAATTCGTGAAAGGACAATTTCAACATCTTTCGGATCAAAAACACTTGCCATAATTCGGTTTATTTTTTTTCGAAAGTACAATTTTCCCTGAATTATAAAGTGATCGAAACCCATTCCTTTACGCGTTAAAAAAGGTTAAGCCGAAACAAAGGCGAGAGTTATGGTTTAATTTCGTTAAAAAAAGTAATTGTTTGGGCAAGATTAGAATCAACTTTGTTTCACTTTTGGTAGGTACAGCCTTATTCGCATTGCTTGTTATTCAGGCTGTTCAGGTTGGTCAACTTTACGATCGTAAAAATTTTCAATTCAAGAGAAAACTGAATATTTCTCTAGAAGAAATTGCCCAAAAACACGAAAAATCTGAAGACATTCAGCGCTATATGCAGATTGTCAACAAAGATTTTAGTGGTCAGTATCGCGACATCCTGAAAGAGGAATTTCAAAATTTGCTGAGTCTGCAGGAATCCATTTCTATCAAGGACACTTCGATAATGGAAGTCGATGGAATGCACGATTATTTGGTAGTTAAAGGTCGATCATTTGACTCATTATCTGGAATTACTGCCGAACATAAAGTTCTGGCGAGGGATGTGCGACAACTTCGTGAACTTTTTAATCAAAATAAAAAAACGATTCCACAAAATGATTCTGTTGCTGTAGCCATTCACTTGGATCAAAAAGTGTTGCAGCAGATGTTTCGCAAGGCAAAATTTGTCAATGAAATGTTGGTAGAAACCTTTCGCAACAATGTTTACATGAATCCCGAGGATAGAATTGATGCCGTTTTCCTCGATTCAATAATTCGTAACGAACTAGAAGTGGATGGACTTCCACAAGAATTTCAATTTATGGTTGAAAATGAAAATACATTACCCGTTATTTTCAAAAATCCTCCAAAAAGATACAATGCCAAAATAGATACAACCCTTACCTTGAACAGTAGAATTGAGCTATTCCCCAACAACATGCTGGATGATCACATGGTTTTACATGTTTATTTTCCCAATAAAAATGCCTTTATCCTAAAAGAAATGTTGGGAACCATTGGTTTCAGTTTAGCCCTCATGCTGATTATCATTATCACCATCGTCTTCATGTTCCGCACTATTCTTGCACAAAAACGACTTTCAGATTTGAAAAACGATTTTGTGAGTAATATGACACACGAATTCAAAACTCCCATAAGTACTATTTCACTTGCCTGCGAAGCTATGGGTGATCACGCTATGATGGGCACTGCAGTTGAAAAAGCTTCGCCGTATGTCAAAATGATCAACGAAGAAAACAAAAGGTTGAGCTTATTGGTGGAAAGTATTTTGCAAAGTAATGTTCTCGAAAAGGGTAAAATTTCTTTGCAAGAAGAAACAATCGTGCTCAATGAATTGATTTTTGACATCTGTAAGAATGTTCAATTAAGAGTTAACTCATTAGGAGGGAGCTTGAAAACTAATCTTTCATCAGACCTAATCGAAGTAGTGGCAGATAGAATGCATTTGTCAAATTGTGTTAATAACCTCATCGACAATGCAATAAAATACAGCCAAGACGTTCCTGATATAGTCGTTTACCTCAAAAAAGAAAAAGGAAAAACAAAAATTGAGGTGCAAGACAAAGGAATTGGAATAAAAAAAGAACATGTTGACAAAATATTTGATAAATTGTATCGTGTACCGACTGGGAACGTCCACAATGTCAAAGGATTTGGATTGGGACTCAGTTATATAAAATCAATTGCGGAAATGCATGGATGGAATTTAACGGTAAAGAGTGTATACGGTGAAGGCTCAACTTTTGGCATAGAAATAAACGAAAATAACTGACAAAATGAACATATTATTAGCAGAAGACGACTTGAATTTAGGAGAATTGCTTTCCAACTTTTTAAAGAGCAAAGGATATACCGTGGATCTCACACGCAATGGAAAATTAGCATTTGAACGCTTCAATCAGAAAAAGTTCGACTTCTGCATTTTCGATGTCATGATGCCAGAAATGGATGGTTTTACCCTGACAAAAGAAATCCGTGAGCTGGATAAAAAAATTCCAATTTTGTTCTTGACGGCAAAAGCAATGAAGGAAGACAAGTTGGAAGGTTTTGCAATTGGTGCGGATGATTATTTGACCAAACCTTTCTCCATGGAGGAACTTTTGGCGCGTATTGAAGCAATTTCTCGTCGTACCGAGGCAGATAAAAATGAAGGAGACGAAAAATACCACGTTGGGATCATCGAATATGAGCCAACTTATAGAATTTTGCACCTAAAAGAAGGTGACAAGAAATTGACAACAAAAGAAAATCAACTTTTACACCTGTTGGTGAAAAACAAAAACGAAATCTTAGATCGCCAGGCAACCTTGCGTGCAATTTGGGGTGATGATAACTATTTCAATGGACGAAGCATGGATGTATACATTGCCAAAATTCGTAAGCTTTTGCGTGAAGATCCGAATATTGAAATCATGAATGTTCATGGTAAAGGTTTCAAATTGGTAATAAAGGACTAGTTGATATTTTTTTAGCTGTTTCGTTGCAATTCTCATAGAAATTTCATACTTTTCCTCTGATTAATACATCTATGAAAGGTATTCGGCGATTTCAAAGAACCATGATTGTGCTGCTCGTTGGCGTCAATATTCTTGTTTTTTCTAGTTCATTTTACGGTGAGATAAGTACGGCACTCGGTCACGCCATGATTGGCATGTGCATAGCTGGTGGGCTTCTTTTAGGGTATGGTCTATTTCTGAAGACTAAACTAGGCAAGAAATCCTTCCCGCAGTCTAGTCAGTCTCGCGAGAATTAATATCTTCACGAAACAAAATCTTAATTTATATGAAATTTATACTCCTATTGGGTTTGGGACTTTTTTCCTTAACCCTTTCTGCACAAGAAATATTTTCACCCGAAAAATTATGGCAATTGAATCGGCTTGGAGGTGGAGAATTATCACCAGATAAGGAGAACATTCTATACACTTTGACGTCCTACAACATGGAGGACAACAAAGGAAATACCGACATTTACATTTTCAACCTGAAAGAAAGAACGTCGAAACAACTCACCAAAACAGCCAATTCTGAATTTGAAGTGAAATGGTCCCCAAGCGGAGATATACTTTTCCTAACCGCCGAAGCAGGCTCTGTTCAATTGTTCAAAATAGACAAGACAGGAAGCTCAAAAAATCAATTGTCGAATATAGAAAATGATGTAGAAGGATACGTCATGTCGCCACAAGGAGACCATGTTATCTTGCTTCAATCCGTTAAAACAGAAAAAACGATACACGATATACATCCCGATTTACCAAAGGCGAATGCGCGAATAGAAAACGATTTGATGTACCGCCACTGGAATCAATGGGATGATGAGTACAAAACGCATCTATTTTTACATAAAATCATTGACGACAGAGTCAATTCTGTAGGAAAAGACTTACTTGAAGGAGAAGCTTTCGATGGAGTTGTTCCCCCTTTTGGTGGCAGCGAAGGCGTTATTTTTTCTAATGACGGCAAATTTATTTACTACACCAGCAAAAAATTAAGAGGTAAAGAATTTGCCTTGAGCACCAACAGTGATATTTATCGTTACGAATTGGCTACAGGCAAAACCAACAACTTCACAGCCGAAGGTTTAGGTTACGACAATTCACCAGTGATGTCACCAAACAGTATCAAAATGTCTTGGTTGCGTATGGCTCAAAATGGATTTGAAGCGGATAAAAACATCATTCAAAGTCACGACTTAACCAGTGGTAAAACGGCATCTATTAACTTGAGCATGGATTTGACAGTGAGCACTTTTCTGTGGGAAGCTGATGGAAAATCAATTGTTTTTACTGCACCATACCGTGGAGTTGAACAACTCTTTTCGCATGATTTGAAAACAAATGTTACAACACAATTAACCACTGGCAGAAAGAATATCGTTAGTTTCAGTTTGTCTGATAAAATCATTGTTTTAGGCATGCAATCCATGCTTGACCCAACTGATTTGTATGTTTATGACCGCAAAACCAAAAAAATAGAGTCGTTGACACAAGTCAATTCCAAAGAAATGGCCCAAATCACGAAACCCACAATTCAAGAGCGCTGGATTAAAACTTCGGATGGCAAAGAAATGTTGACTTGGGTTGTTTTTCCACCAAACTTTGATCCGAACAAAAAATACCCAACCTTGCTCTACTGTCAAGGTGGTCCGCAAAGTATGGTAAGCCAATTCTTTTCTTATCGATGGAATTTAATGCTCATGGCTTCACAAGGTTATATTATTGTCGCGCCAAATAGAAGAGGATTACCTGGTTTTGGTCAAGAATGGAATGATGCCATTTCAAAAGATTGGGGAGGACAAGCCATGCGTGATTATTTGGTTGCAATTGACGAAGTTTCAAAAGAATCGTATGTCGATAAAGACAAGCGCGGAGCGGTCGGAGCATCTTATGGCGGTTACTCTGTTTATTATTTAGCGGGCATTCACGACAACAGATTCAAAACATTTATTGCGCATTGTGGCCTATTTAATTTGGAGAGTTGGTATGGTACAACAGAAGAGTTGTTTTTTGCCAATTGGGACATAGGCGGGCCATACTGGGAACCTAAAAACAAGGAATTGTATGCAAAAAATAGTCCACATAAAATGGTGAAAAACTGGAATACGCCTATTATGGTAATACACGGAGGAATGGATTTTAGAGTGCCAGAAGGTGAAGGAATGCAAGCTTTTCAAGCGGCTCAATTGATGGGATTGAAGAGTCGGTATTTGTATTTCCCAACGGAAGGTCACTGGGTTCAAAAGCCACAAAACGGCATGCTTTGGCAACGTGAATTTTTTAAATGGCTAGAAGAAGATTTGAAATAATAGGCACTTGGCTAGAACAAAGGAATTGAGTAATTTTACAGGCTTTAACACTTAAATAAAACAAGGAACCTTCATGTGGCAACAAATTGCTAATTTGATACTCAGAAATCGATTCTTTATTCTCGGTATTATTACTCTTTTGACGGTTTTTTTCGGGTACTTTGCCTTGACCGGTTTAAAACTTGATAATAAATATGGCAACATGTTGCCCAAAGAGTCTCCCGCCCAATCCGCTTATCTAAAATTCAAAGAATTATTTGGCGAGGATGGAAGTGCTTTAGTTTTAGCCATAGATAATGATAAACTTTACAGCGAAGAGAATTTTCTAAAATGGAAAGAACTTGGTGATTCAATTTTAGAATACAGAGGAGTAGAATCCATAATTTCCGAAGCGACCCTTTTTACCATTAAAAACAATGTCAGTGAAAATAAATTCGAAGCTAAGCGAATATTTTCAGATGTTAACTATGTAGAAAAAAGTATAGACGAAATCAAAAAAGAAATCCGTAACAATCCTGTATACGACGGTATACTTTACAACGATAAAGAAAATGTTTCTATCATGATGATAGACATTGACGAACGTTTCTTAGCGGATCAAAAAAAGGCAAACGTTGTCGTTGAAATAGAAAAAGTTGCTGCTTCCTACGAAAAATATTTTGGGAAAATTCGATATGCAGGCCTGCCACATTTAAGGGTAATTATTGGTAAAAAAGTAATCAATGAAATGTATATTTTCATTGGACTTTCCATATTTGTCACCTCTCTCCTGCTTTGGTTATTCTTCCGATCTATACGTGTTGTGATCATTTGCAATGTCGTGGTATTTGTTGCAGTAATTTGGTCCATGGGTTCAATAGGTTTAATGGGCTTCAATATTTCAATTTTAATGGCTCTTATTCCGCCTTTGATGATCGTTATTGGAATTCCAAATTGTATTTTCCTTATGACAAAATACCATCAGGAAATACGGGAACACGGGAACAAAGTAAAAGCTTTGACTCGAGTCATCAAGAAAATAGGAACTGCCACTTTCTTGACAAATTTCACAACAGCAATGGGTTTCTCCACCTTCATTCTGACCAATTCTGAAAAATTGACTGAATTTGGAATTGTGGCTTCTTTGAATATCCTGGTTGTTTTCCTTTTATCAATTACCATTCTACCTATTGTTATTTCTTTTTCAAAGGAGCCTAAAAAACGACATCTCAAACATTTGGACAGAAAACTGGCTGTAGGCTTTTTAAAGTTTATTACGAATTTGGTGCAGACCAAACGTCCGATTATTTATGTTGTGGTGATTACAATTATCGTCATGAGTATCATAGGTATGACGCGAATCAAGGCGACGGGTAACATTACCAGTGATTTACCAGAAGGCAATCAGATTTTGGAAGACATTGAGTTCATGCAAAACAAATTTGGAGGATCCATTCCTTTTGAAATTGTCATTAATTATAAATCTAAAAATCGACTTTTCTCGTCTGAAACATTAAAAAAAATGGAACGGGTTCAGGAGAAATATTCAAATGATTCACTTTTCAGCAAAACAATTTCAATTGTAGATTTCATCAAGGTAATTAACATGGCGTTTTATGGAAATGAACCCAGCCAATACAAGTTAATTTCCAATCAGGATAAACTTCGACTGAAAAAATACATGGACAACTTCAATGTCACCAACGCCAACGGTGGTGGTTTTACTTTGAAAGAATTAGTTGATACCAATACGTATAATGTGCGTATTCGAACACAAATGATGGACCTAGGTTCGTATGAAGTTGCTCAAAAAGTCGACTCTATGAGAACGGCAATTGATAAAATTTTCAATCCTGAAAAAAACCAAATAGAAAGACAATTCAAAAAATACGATGGTAAAAACCTAAATTATGTAGACAGCATCGTTTTTGGAAATTCGGGTGTTTTCAATAATCTCGCAGCATCAATTTCAAATGGTAATGCGGATAAACTCTATGCCTTTGATTTGAATCCTGAAAGCATAAAAACCCACTACAAGGATAAAGGATTTTCTAAAAAACTGCGGGGCGCAATCGACGAAGATTATTATGACATTAGTCTCACAGGAACAGCAGTAGTCGCGTCGGAAGGAACACAATATTTGGTCATCAATCTTTTCACCAGTTTGTTGTTTGCTATCATCGGTATAGCGATACTAATGGCAATTTTATTCCGTTCATGGCGAATGGTTTTGGTATCCTTATTGCCCAATCTCATTCCTCTTCTTTTCACAGGCGGAATCATGGGTTGGTTTGGTATTGCTTTGAAACCATCAACTTTGTTGGTATTCAGTATTGCCTTTGGTATTTCAGTTGATGACACCATCCATTATTTAGCCAAATACAGACAGGAGTTGAAATTAAATCCGCACGATTTAAAGCAATGTGTCCTGAAAGCCATTCAAGAAGCAGGATTAGGTATGTTTTATACTTCTATCGTGCTCTTCTGTGGATTCTCCGTGTTTACTTTGTCTGAATTTGGAGGCACAAAAGCACTTGGTCTGCTCATATCATTGACATTATTAGTGGCCATGGTCACTAATCTCATTGTACTACCTAGTTTACTTTTATCCCTTGAGAGAAGAATTACAACCAAATCGTTTGTAGAACCTTACTTCGATGTTTACGATGAAGAGCCGGATTTCGATTTGGACGATCTTCACGTTCAAGAAGCTAAACCTGACAAAATAGAATGAAAGGAATAATTTTAGCTGGAGGATCAGGCACGCGACTTCATCCCTTGACGCTTGCAGTAAGTAAGCAACTTATGCCCATTTATGACAAACCGATGATATATTATCCTTTGTCCATATTGATGAGCGCTGGAATCCGAGAAATATTAATCATCTCAACTCCGCACGATTTGCCTCATTTCGAAAAACTTTTAGGCGATGGAAAAAATCTCGGTTGCGAATTCACATATGCAGTTCAAGAAATTCCGAATGGATTAGCTCAAGCTTTTGTTATTGGTGAATCATTTATTGGTAAGGACGATGTAGCCCTAATCTTAGGTGATAATATTTTCTACGGAGTAGGAATGGATGAGCTTTTGAAAGAAAACACCAATCCAAAAGGTGGTGTTGTTTATGCCTATCACGTCAGCGATCCAAGAAGATACGGTGTAGTTGAGTTCGATGAAAATATGAAAGCCATTTCTATCGAAGAAAAACCTGAGCATCCAAAATCAAAATACGCCGTACCAGGATTGTATTTTTATAACAATGACGTTATTGAAATTGCTAAAAACCTCAAACCATCGGCACGTGGTGAGTACGAAATCACAGATGTCAATGCAGAATATTTAAGAAGAAATGCTTTGAAAGTGGCTGTTTTGGACAGAGGAACCGCTTGGCTAGACACAGGTACGTTTGAGTCTTTGATGCAAGCCGGTCAATTTGTTCAAGTCATAGAAGACAGACAAGGTTTGAAAGTCGGTTGTATCGAAGAAATAGCTTTTAAAAACAATTGGATTAATGCTACTGAATTGCACCAACTAGCCGAACCGCTTCAAAAAAGTGGTTATGGAAATTACTTGATGGAATTAATCAAATGAAGGGACATTTAGTTGATCTTTCTCGATTGGTGGAAAAAGAAATTCAACAATATACTTTTCCACAAAAACCCACAAATTTATACGATCCACTTCGTTACATAATGACCTTGGGCGGAAAAAGAATTCGTCCCGTTTTAACTTTGTTGGGGGCTGAATTATTTTCTACTCCAGCCAACGATGCTATGCACGCCGCAATAAGCGTGGAGTTGTTTCACAATTTCACTTTGATCCACGATGACATAATGGATGAAGCACCATTGCGACGTGGGATGGAAACCGTTCATACCAAATGGGACCAAAATATTGCGATACTATCGGGAGACGTCTTAATGATAAAAGCAATTCAGGAATTAGCGAAACAGAAACCTGAACATGTATTAGAACTTTTAAACCTATTCAACCGCACCGCGGCAGAAGTATGCGATGGCCAGCAAATGGACATGGATTTCGAAAAACGTGAGGATGTCAGCATACCTGAATACATTGAAATGATTCGTTTGAAAACATCCGTTTTGTTAGGCTGTGCATTGGAAATGGGAGCAATAATTGGTAATGCTAGCGAACAAGATAGGAAATTGATGTACCAATTCGGACAACAAATTGGACTTGCCTTTCAAATCAAAGACGACATTTTAGACCTGTACGGAGATCCGGAAAAATTCGGCAAACAAATCGGGGGAGATGTTATCTCCAACAAAAAGACATTGCTTTATCTTACAGCTCTTAAAGATGCCAACGAAGCACAAAAAATTGAATTTTTAGGTTTAGAAAAAGAGTCCAACCTCGATAAGAAAGTTGACGGTGTAAAAACTTTGTTTAACACGCTCAACATCAGAGAAAAGGTAAGTATTATTATGGAAATCCACCGCAAATATGCTATGGAGGCCTTAGCTGCCATTTCAATCGAAGAAAGCCAAAAAGAAAACTTACGAGCTTTGGCAACTTACCTCATGGAAAGAGAAAACTAGGACTTTTCTGGTTTTATTTACAAAAATATGCGACCTTCGAAGGGCTTAATATCGTACACCATGAAAATGAATCTTCGTATCACGCACTGTCTAGTTCTGCTTTTATTCAGTTTTTGTTTTTATTCCAATGTTCAAGGAGCTGAAGAAGATCAGAAAATCATAGCTTCCAATGTGATATGGGTAAAACCGATGGCGAATTCTTTTATGGCAAATTTGCACCAAACACTAGAAATAGCCCTTCAATTAGACAAAAGCACCCAAGCAAAAATCAATAATTTCATTTCAGGAGTAAAAGGTGACTTTTTGAATCCATACCTTCCTGAAGACCTAGACTTTACGGCGACTTTCTCTTCGCCTTCTGGAAAAATTCACAAAGGATTTGGTTTCTTTTATCAAGATTTTCGTGAAAAATTGCAAGAAGATGTTTTTGAAGAGAAATTCACCGATTACCCTTGGCGTTTGAGATTCTCTCCAAATGAATTGGGCCAATGGAAAGTGATAATGACCGTTGTGGCAAGAGGAAGTGAAATACCTCAAACCTTCAAAGTAAATTTTGCCTGCAATCCTTCCAAACACAAAGGATCACTCGTGGTGGCAAACACTGATACAGAAAAAGACAGGTTTTTATATTACAAAGAAACGGGCGAAAGATTCATCGCAACGGGCATGAATGTATCAAGCGGAGGCTTTTTCAGCTACAAACCATCCCAAAACCGTCGGCAAATGGGTGGAGTTGAGAAAATAGCTGCTGTAGATGGAAACTTCATTCGTTTTGAAGTTGGCGCCCAGGGAGCGTTGCCGGATTGGAACGACATTCATAATTACACTTCCAAACAAGATGAAATGTACGCCTTCGATCGCTTGATGAGTTTGGCAGAAGAAAAGCAAATTTATGCAATCATGTTCCGACATCATGTTGAAATAATGGGCGCCGATTGGGATATTCCAAATTGGAAAAATAATCCTTACAGGAAATATTTCAACATGGAAAAAATCAGCGATTACTTTACGAATCCAGAAGCCATTCAAGCGCAAAAAAACAACTTAAGATACATGTATGCGCGCTGGGGTTATAGTCCGTATTGGGCATTTTACGGCTATTCTGAAGTTGAGAAATTTTTTAACCCCATTATAGAACAAGAAGGTATTTCAGATAAGGAAGCCATTCGTCTGTTCACCACTTGGATTGACAACCAAAACAAATATATTCGAGAAGAACTGCAGCCCAATGCCCTTTTCGCCAACTCCTATGGAACGATGAATAAATTGGAAGAACAGCGCGGTTACGATGGTGTGTTAAGCGTATCCGATATCGTTTCAATTCATAAATATTCTACGATAAAAGATGCTAATTCTAGAGTTCGTGCTGAGGATGTGGACGATTTTTGGAACTACTACGGCAAACCTGTTTTCCTGGAAGAAATGGGTATCAATGACGATAAATTACCCTTGTATTGTTGCACTGGAATAGAGTTCCATAACAGTATTTGGTCTACCGCTTTTATGGGTTGTGCAGGCCCCGGTTTGGATTGGTGGTGGGATAGAGGTGTGATGGATTTTGATTATCATTTGGATCTCAAACCGCTTCAAAAATTCATGGAACCCATCGCAAAATCAGAACAAATTTTTACGCCCTATTTATGGACCGACGGAAAAGAAAACTCCCGCACCCTCGAAGTGTTTGCCCTCAAAAGTGATGATGAAAAAGAAGTTTATGGTTGGTTACACAACGCTACTTATTATTGGCGAAATCTAGCGAAGGATAACCTTTGCGTGCAAGGATTATTAGACAGCAGCAACGTAGAAATAAAATGCATGGTCGGTGACAATATTCAAATGGGACGAAACGAGTCTCCTCGAGATTATGCAAACGAAAGACACAAAGACCGATATTCAGACCATGGTGTTCAACCCATTTCCCAAGGATTGGAAAAAAATCCGACGATGAAAATCAAAGATTTATTGAAAAAAGATGGTAAACAAAAGGTGACATACATTGTTAAGTTTTATGCTACCGGACCCGATGAAAATCTAAAATTACTACCTGAATACACACAAAAAGTTCAAGTTGGATGGGGGAAAAATCTAAAAATTCAAGTTCCCAATTTGGACAACGAACATCCTGATTTAGCTTTTACAATCAGTCTATTCGACAACACAACTGGAACTCCTTCTTTCTAATTAAGCTGTAATTTTTTTCTTTTTTTGAAACCCAAAATAAAGGTGAAAAACCAAGAGCAGAAAACCATAATTGTAAATCGTGTCTTCCACCGGAATACTTATCCAACGTGGCCCCATCATTTCAGCTTCATTGTACCAAACTATTGGTTCTGTAGTGAACATTCCTGTTAAAGCTCCATTCACTATAAAAAAAGGAAGTTGTACAATCAAAAAAGTAAAGATGAAACGTCCGTACCAATGCACTTTTTTAATGAAATAAAGCCAAACAGTGAGGAATACGGCCACTATTGAAGCCACAGAAGTGTATAAATTATCCCAATAAATCATGGCTAGAGTTGTACAAAGTAGAACCACAATTCCAGCAACAATCGGACTTGCTTTTTTCAATTGAATAGCAGGAAAATAAGCGACCAAACATTCGTAAATAAAAATACAAGCATACGGTACAAAAAGGAAAAAACAGATTTCTTCCAAAGGTAAATTTCCGACAAAAATTCCTTGCAAGTAATCCGGATTGAAACCCCAGACACCCCATCTCGCGTAAAATTCGTCCCAAAGCAAATAGATTATTGCAACGGCAAAAGTCGATGGAAAAAGGAATTTCCATTTCTTGTAAAACGCTACTTTTTTATCGAAAGAAAGAGCAAAAGGTCCCAAAAGGGTGGCCAACATAATGAGAAAATACAAACTCACGATTTCGCGTATTTTCGGCGGAAAGTTTTCTTGGCTTCGCGATAATATTTCAAGGGAACAATCAACATTCCGAAGCATTCGCCATGCTCCTTGCCCAAATGTTTATGATGTACTTTATGCGCTTTTCGAATGGCCATGAAATAGGGATGATCAATATCTCGTAACCATTTGAAACGACGGTGAATATATACATCGTGGAACATGAAATAAGCGAATCCATAACTCGCAATTCCGTATCCTATCCAAACGGCAACATACTGATCGTACATCATTCCCAACATGATACACAACCAAGAAGGAATGGCATAAATTAGAAAAAAAACGTCATTTCGCTCAAAAAATCCAGGTTTCTCCACGTGATGATCTTCGTGAAAACTCCACATCAAACCGTGCATCACAAATTTGTGCGTTGCCCAAGCCATGAATTCCATTCCGAGGAAAGACAGCAACAAAACTATAGGACCCCACCAATACATTTAGACAAAATTTAAAATAAGGAAAAAGAAAAGTATCAAAACAAAAACACCGACTGGCACCCTATTGTTCTCCACCAATTTCCATTTCATATAAAAATAGTGCATTGGCAGTGAAATTACAAACCAGCAGAGGTAATTGTACAAGGGAATTTCACTATTTGACCACGACCAATAGTCCAATTTGACGGCAACTGGTTCAATGAGAAAATCCAAAGAAGTCATCACAAAACCAGCCAACAGAACTTTGTAGACAAATTTCAAAGGCAATTTATTCACCAAAGTTGAAGAACAAACTACCATCGTAACCCAGTTCACGCCTATGATTAACGGAACGCCAAACATTTTTAAACCAAGTGTTTGTCCATACTTATACGACCCAAAAAGCAATCCCGTGTTGGTTCCTATGGCTTCCACCAAGATGCCAATCACAAAAATCAAGAAAGAAAAATAAATGAATTGATCCCTTTTATCTTTTCGAGAAATGAATAAAACGAAATATGTCAAAAGCAGATGAAATGGACTGAGAGTAACCATAAAATCTCGATATTGGGGCAAAGAAATGCCCACCAATCCTACAGAGAAAAATATAGTTAAGAAAACTATCCAAAAAATTTCAGAAGACTGAAACTGCCGAAGTTTTGATATTGACTCCTGTTTTGACATTTATTTTATTTGACCCGTAACGGCATTTTCTATGGTTTCACTTGGCGGAAAAAAAGTATAATTCAATTCTTTTCGCACCTTTTCATTGGAGTAAACAACTGTGGATAGCGCACTGTTCACAGTATCTTTCGTTATCGGTGATTTTTTTGAAGAAAACAGATACAAAATGGAGAAAACAAAACGGGCGAATTTCAATCCAAAAGCACCAACGGCACGTTTTGGCGGTTTTTTTTCCATTTGAGTAGCGATCGCCGAAAATAAATTGTGAAAGGATATATTTTCTCCAATCAGCAAATAACGTTCAGCTTCAATATCACTTTTCATCAATTGATGCATGACATTCACCACATCACGTGCATCTACAATTGCGTTTCCGCCAGGTGGATAAAATGATAATCCCTTTTTGATTTGCTTCAAAATCGTCAACGAGCTTTCTTCCCAATTTCCTGCTCCCAAAATCACACAAGGATTCACCATTACAGCATTCAAGCCTTCCGTAATTCCTCGCCAAACTTCACGTTCCGCACCATATTTACTAATGGAATATCCGCTTGTTTCCGGTCCTTTTTTCCACTTCGTATTCTCACTGACTTCTTTTTCTGCACCACCACCGACCGCAGCTGTCGAACTCACATAACAGAGTTTTTTAATTTTTTTATCCAGACAAACATTGACCACATTGCTCGTTCCTTCCCGATTAATTTTGGTCAATCTATTGAAGTCCCTGCGATGGAAAGAGACCAATGCAGCGCAATGATACACCTCATCTCCTTCGTTAATCAATTGATCCAATGCATAAAGATCATTGACTTGCACTTCTTTCCACTGTATTTTTTTCCAACGTGCTTCGGCGCTGCCAGAATCGTAAAAATGGAAAAGGCTACGAACTTTTTCTATATTCGATTTTGTACGAAAAGTGGCGGTGATTTCTTTTTCGGTTTTGGAAAGCTCATTTAACAAATGACTACCCACCAAACCTGTTCCACCAATGACAATTACCATGCTCCAAAGTTAATCAATTCTCAGTTCCACTTGCGGGTCCCAAAAATGCTTTTTATAATCAACAATTTGATTTTCACGAACGACAATTCCCTCCTTTTCCAGCAAATTTTGCATTTCAGTTGGTGTAGAAAAATGAGCCGCTCCTGACAAAAGTCCCACTCTATTCACAACGCGATGCGCCGGAACATCCGAAAGCGAATGAGCTGCATTCATCGCCCAGCCCACCATCCTGCTGGATCGCCCGGTGCCCAAATACTTAGCAATAGAACCATAATTTGTCACCCTACCTTCTGGAATCAAACGCACAACTTGATAGACCCTTTGGAAAAAATCTTTGTTTTCTTCGGAAAGTTTTATTTGCATCATACAAAGATTAAAAAAATACCCCAATCGTGAAATTGCCATATATACCGAAAAAGTATTTATTTTAGTCCAACACTTTACTGCCAGAAAAAATATGGACGCAATCCCATTCGAGGAAGAAATAAAGCCGATTGTCAGAAGATACCGAATGACCTTTGCTGGAAAAGGAAGGGACTTTTTTGGAATTTTCGTGGTGAACTGGCTTTTTACCATACTCAGCATAGGAATCTATTATCCATTTGCCCGTGCCAGAACGATGCATTATTTGTACGGCGAAACCTCTTTTGAAGGCAGTCGTTTATATTTCTCAGGAACGGGTAGAGAAATGTTAAAAGGATTTGTTGTTGCACTTGTCGTTATAATCAGTCTTAATCTTCTATTTTTCCTCAGCAGTTACAATGATTTTTATCTAGGCTTGTTGCTGATTTACATTGCTTATTCACTTCTCATTCCCATTGCCATTCACGGTTCCATGCGTTATCGAATGTCGCGAACAAGCTGGCGCGGTATCCGTTTTGGTTATCGTGGAAGTCGAAAAGAACTCATGCTAAAATTCATCGCTTGGGGACTTTTGACAATCGTCACTTTTGGGATTTATTGGTCGTGGATGACCATGAATATTCGCAGTTACGTATTCGAAAACACCAGAATTGGAAATGCCAAATTTAAATTCAACGGTAACGGTGGCGACTACTTTGCCTTGAATTTAGTCGGTTACATATTAACTTTTTTGACCCTAGGAATTTATTACCCTTGGTGGCGACGAAGTATCATCACTTTTTATATTGATCATTTAAGTTTGCACCTCGACGACAAAAAAATGCTCATGCGTTTTAGAGGAACGGGCAACGAATTATTCCCCATTCTCTTTGGAAATTTATTGATTATCCTTTTTACTTTAGGCTTTGGATATCCCTATACTGTTGTTCGCGAAATGAACTATGTTTTCAAAAACTTGGACATGCGCGGAACATTAGATTTTGAGGACATTGAGCAAACAGAAGCAAATTTCCGAAACGCTGCGGGAGAAGATATAGGCGATATGTTGGACATTAATATAGGATTCTAATGCAGTATCACGGAGAAGCAACATATCACGACGGCATCACAGCCAAAGCAAACGAAGTCGTTCTTTTTTTCGACATTGAAACAGGCGAATTGACTTTTGACCAAAACGGAGAAATAAAAAAATGGGCACCTTACACCTATCATTTTGAAAAGCGTGGAGCCACATTAATCTTGTTCAATGGTCAAGACTATTCCAATTTTGAGGTAAAAGATCCTGGATTTGCCGTGCCGTTTTTACAAAGGTTTGATGGGATTGCCCAAGCATCATTTTACACAAGAATGATTCGCGCCGGTTTTGCCGCTCACATCGGTTTGGCACTCGTTACCTTGGGGATTATTTTCTTCATGAGTCAATATGCCATTCCTTTTGCATCCGAAAAAGCCGTTTATCTTATTCCACCGAGTTTCGATGACCAAATTGGCGAAACGTACTATTACGAATACATGCGTTATGCCGATGTTCATGCGGACAAAACGCGATTGGTCCAAAAATTTGCAAATCGCTTGAAACTGGATAATCAAAAGAAAATTCGCATCACAGTTGTGAATTCGTGGGAAGTGAATGCCTTTGCTTTGCCGTCCGGACACGTAGTTGTTTACACCGGAATTTTGGACAAAATGGAACGATACGAAGAACTCGCCGCTTTGCTTACACATGAAGTTTCGCATGTCAATCAACGGCATTCCATGCGCGCATTGTTGAGGGAATTGTCTGGAAAACTTTTTTTATCCGCTATTTTAGGGGATGTCAGTCGATTCACAGACATTCTGATATCGAATGCAGATCAACTCAAAGGACTATCCTATTCCCGAAAACTAGAAACAGAGGCCGATACCGAAGGCATGAAATTGATGAAAAAGAATCAAGTCAATAGTATAGGTTTCCAGCTCTTATTTGAAAAATTATCCCAAGAAACTCGAGGAATGGAGCCACCCGAATTTCTAAATACCCACCCATTGTCTAAAGATCGAATTCGGGCTGCAAAAAAGAACCCTTTTCTCGGAAAAAATAATAAAGAAATGAGAGATTTGTTTGATGAAATAATCATGCATGACGAAGACACCACTGACGACCACAGTGAAAATCTAGAAGATTTAAGAGAAATTTTGGAAAACAATTAAACCTATGAAACCCGACATTCAAGATTCTCTTTTTCAGATTATCAAACAAAAAATAGCTGGAGAAGACGCCTTAGGAAATGCGCTCTCAGACGTACTGCACATTAGTCCTGATGCCGTTTATCGCAGATACCGTGGCGAAACTGCACTGACCATCAACGAAATCAAAAAACTTTGTATGCATTATAATGTTTCATTTGATGCATTGTGCGAAATGGGCGACGGAAAAGTGATTTTCTCCTATCCACCTTTGAATACTTTCGATTTTAGTTTGGAATCCTATTTAGAAGGAATCCTTGTCGCCTTCAAACGACTTAAATCTTTGGATTCGGCAGAAATGATTCTTTCTGTCAACAATATGTCCCTTTTCCAGTTGTTGAATTTCCCCCAATTGGTGCGTTTCAAACTATATTTTTGGGCCAAAACGCATTTGCAAATAGATGATTACAAGGATTTAGCTTTTAAGCATGAGAGGACAAGTGAAACTGCCTTTTCTCTTGGAAAAGAAATTTTACAGATCTATAATTCCATTCCTTCTAAAGAAATATATGACCCAGAGTACATGCGCGGGTACTTGAGACAAATCCATTACTATTACAAAGCGCATTTGTTTGAAGATCCAGAATATGCACTTTTCCTGCACGACCGTATCTTGATGCTTTCTGGGCATTTGAAAAACCAGGCGAATGTTGGAAAAAAATTCATGTACGGCACCGAAGCGCCTGCATCAGGGAATAGTTTCGAAATGTATTTGAATGAAACCATCAACTCTGACGCTACTTTTTACTATAAGAGTCGCGAGACCAGTGGAATTTACATCACGCACAACATCATGAATTATTTGGAAACAACGAATGAGGCCTACGTGAGTGATACCAAAAACATTCTCGAAAAACAATTGGCTAATTCCAGTTTGATTTCTCAAGTCAATGAACGTGAACGCAATAATTTCTTTTACGATTTCGATAGAACGATTAATGCTTTTCGGAAAAAGATAGAGGCAGACTTGTCCATTTAGCAAAAAATTCCCCAAGCTAAATAAAAATTTAAATTTTTATTGTGTTTTATTTGCGATTATCACAAGTGAAAAATTTGAAATATACATTATTCGCAAAATATCAAACTCATCCATTCTAAAAACTCCTCTTTTATTCATCCTCCACAAATTCAGTTTTCCTTCTTCGTCAATTCAATTGAAACATCCCTTGATTTTTCCGAAATATTTGTTCGAATCAAAAAACAAACAAGATGAAAAATTGGATAGTAATTTCAACTCTTTTAGTAAGTTTTTCAGTTAAAAACTTTGCTCAAACCGAAACAAACACAAGAAAAAGTGTAGCCGTTGCATCACCTTACGTGAATAACTTGGCTTCTAATGCCGAAAGCGTTTCCAAAATGATGCGGCTCGAATTAATCAAATTGAATTTGTTCAATGTCTACGATGAATTCGATATGAACGAAATCATTCAATCCAAAGAAGAATTTAAAACGGGTTGTTACGGACAAGCATGTTTAATCAGAATGGGAAATGAACTGGGAACCGATTACATACTATTCGGAAGTTTCGATGCTCTTTCTAATCGTATCGTTGTACGCATGAAAATGATTGACGTGAAAAACAAAACGATATTCAAATCTGTGGTGCAAGAGTTTGATGACCAAGAATTTGAATTGCAACGCATGATAGAAATCGTGTTAAAAGAACTCAATACCGTTCCTATGGAAAAAGAAGTTATCAGTCGATTGGAATACAAAAACGAACCGATTACCTCAACAAATGTTGGTCAAATTAACAACTCAGGACCAAGAGTTGGAGCTGCCTACTTGTTCGGATCGATAAATGAATTTGCAGTTCGTCCAGAAAACCAAGGAGGATTGGGCATTCAGCCATTCGTTAGTATGATCGGATATCAATATGAAAAACAATATGTTGGTACGGATAACTTCTCTGCATTGGTAGAATGTATCATGAATGTTTCTGGAATTGAACAAGGACAATTCATTCCAACTGTAACCATCATGAATGGTTTCCGTTTTGGAAATGCCGGATGGGAATTTGCCTTCGGTCCAGGTATTGGTTTGAAAAAAACATCACAAGGATTCTTTGATACGGACAAAACATTCCGTCAAGAAGGTGGATATTTTTCAGAAAGTGATTGGAGAGCTTATGCAGATAGAGTTTACCAAACTGACCCCAACTATCAAGTAGACGGGTTTTATCAAAGACCCGCGCCCAGTGACATTAACTCAAAATATAGTTTCAATCAACATGGGGATAGCCGAGGAGATTTTAAATTGAATACGTCTTTTGTCTTTGGATTTGGTCGAACATTCCATGCAGGAGCATTGAATATTCCAGTCAATGCATTCTATTCCTCACAAAAAGGCGGAGGAATGGTTGGATTGAACGTAGGATTCAACATACAAAAAAGCAAAATGCCCATTAACCGATAAACTACTATCTACATCCAATGATTTACAACTAAAAGTAAATCTAGGATACATCGGGAGTCCAGGCATTTCTTGTCTGGACTTTTTTGTGAACGAAAACGAAAGTTTATTGTACCGCAAGTCGGAGATTCTAAATTTCAATCGTCATGTCAAAATCCTTTTTCATTTTCATCTGCTTTCTATTCTTTCAGTTTCAACTTTCAGCGCAAACCGATTTTCAAAAAAAATTAGCGAAAGCCGCAATTGAATTGACCGAAGACAATGTTGTTTACGATCTTAGCTACTTCTCCATTCCTTATCCGAACGGCGATGTTCCCGCAGGAAAAGGAGTATGCACCGATGTCCTCATTCGCGCATACCGAAAACTAGGAATCGATTTACAAAAAGAGGTGCACGAAGACATGAAAGCGAATTTCCAACTCTACCCAAAAAACTGGGGTTTAAAAAAAACAGATACGAACATAGACCACAGACGTGTGCCGAATTTAATGGTTTTCTTTGCCCGAAAAGGAACTGAATTATCGAAAAGTCAAATTCCAAGCGACTACCAACCCGGTGACATCGTTTGTTGGAATTTAGGTGGAGCCATTACCCACATCGGATTAGTTTCCGATCAAAAATCAGACGACGACAAACGTTTTCTGATTGTACACAATATCGGCGGCGGACAAGTTTTAGCGGATTGTTTGTTTTCATATACGATTATTGGACACTATCGCTTTGATTAGGTCGTGGGTCGCTTTTGGCAGCTGGTGATAGGCGGTTGGGATGCTGCGCTTTGGCTTGGATAGAGCATCAGCCAAAGCCGAAGACGTCCCAAAAGCTAACAGCTAAAGGCCAAAGCGAAGCGTCCCAAAAGCCAAATAACTATATTTATCAAAAAAACCAAAAAATGATCCACCAAATACCCGACTCCTATTTCCACCAAGAAACCGAGCGATTAAAATTCCGTGCGCTTACCCTAGAAGATATTCCGCTATGGGTAGAATTTTTTCATAACAATCCTAGTGTTCGTTTCGTTGGAGTCGATGAATCAAAAAATCAAACGCATTTGGACATCGCCACCGAATGGATCAATCGTCAATTAGAGAGATATAAAGAGGATGGTTTCGGGATGCTTGGCGTTATTGAAAAAGAGACAGGCGACCTTATCGGCATGACGGGAATTTTAAGTCGAGAAATTGAAGGGAAACACGAGAAAGAAATTGGCTATTCCTACTTGGTTCGCACTTGGGGCAAAGGTTACGCAAGCGAAGCGGCCATTCAAATGCATCAATTTGGTCGTGATCATCAACTAGCCGAAAGGTTTATTTCCATTATACATCTAGAGAATTTTGCCTCTATGCGGGTAGCCGAAAAAAATGGAATGAAACCTTTATTCGAAAGCAATTACATGGACATGGACGTCATCGTATACGGAACAGAACTAACATAAATTTCACATTGAATTCTTTATTTTTTTGTATTATTGACCACTCAAAAAAATAATAATACCATGTTAGACAACATTTTAGACCAATTAAAAGGTCAATTAGGTCCAGAATTGATGGAGAAATTCGGTTTGGACGAAGAGAAAAAAGAGAAAGCCTTTTCAGCTGCAAAGGATAGTATCAAAGAAAACGTTCAAAAAGAATCAGCTGGAAGTGGATTAGAAGGTTTGTTGAACATGTTTTCACAAGGTGCCAATGACGACAAAGGAAATGCCATGCAATCCAAAATCGGTGGAGATATGATTTCCAAAATTACTTCTAGCCTTGGTATTGACGAAAGCAAAGCCGGTGGAATCCAAGAAATGATTTTGAGTCAAGTGACGAAAATGATGGGTGAAAAAAAAGGTGGAAGCTTTGATATAAGCAGTTTGATGGCCATGGTTACTGGAGGCAACGACAATGGAAAATCCGGCGGTGGCGGCGGTGGCGGATTCTTATCGAAAATCCTAAGCATGTTCAGTGGAAAGAAATAATACGAATTAAAAATACCACACAATAAATGAAAGGGAGAGTTGAAGAGCTTTCCTTTTTTTAATGTCTAGTATTTCGCACAATATTTGAAGGGAATTATTCGCAAAAAGATTTTTAAAAATTAGTTCTGGCAGCAGCTATTTGGACTTTAGGACATTATGATTTTAGGATTTTAGGACTCTTTAGGTAGATTTGGATTATCAAGCTGAGGTGTTTTCAATAATTTATGATGTTGATATATACATGTCTTAAAGTACCTATATCCTAAAGTCCAAAAAATCCCCTACCTTTAAATCTTGAAAAAATTAGCAAAACATGAAGTTTCCCTTTTCTAAGTCCAAAGTCGTTGTTTCAGGCGTAGACACCATTCCTTTCGAGTCCTTTTTTCAGGAATTGCGCCAAAAAGAATACAGCCGTTTGGATGAAAAAGGTCAGGTTTATCTCGACTTTACTGGGGGGAATTTGTATGCTCAATCGCAGTTGGACAAGCACCACAAAATGTTGAAAGAAAATGTGTTCGGCAATCCGCATTCGACCAATCCCACTTCATTAGCCGCAACTCTGTTGGTAAAAGAAGCGCGACGAACTGTTCTTCGCTTTTTCAATGCAGAAGACGATTATTTTTGCGTATTCACACCCAACGCTTCAGGTGCATTGCGCATCGTAGGCGAAAGTTATCCATTCAATGAAAATTCGGGTTATTTGCTTTTAACAGACAACCACAATTCGGTCAATGGCATACGTGAATACTGCAAAAAGAAAGGTGGTGCTTTTGATTACGGACAGTTAAACGCTGAAGATTTCACCATAGACGAAAAGAAAATGACAGAGCAATTGGCTTCCAAATCAACCATAAATCAAAAACTTTTTGCTTTTCCTGCACAGTCAAATGTGACCGGCGTGAAACACGATCTTTCGTGGGTACAAAAAGCACAAGATCAAGGTTGGGATGTTCTTTTGGACGCCGCAGCTTTCGTTCCGACAAGCGAATTGAATTTGAGCAAAATCAAACCCGATTTTGTTTCCATGTCCTTTTATAAAATGTTTGGTTACCCAACGGGTATAGGTTGTTTGTTGATCAAAAAATCAAAATTTGAAACCCTCCAAAAACCATGGTTTGCTGGAGGAACCGTAGAAATGGTTGGGGTAAATGACAACAAGCATTGGTTAATTGGCGACCACGAACGTTTTGAAGATGGAACCATCAATTACTTGGATATTCCGGCGGTAAAAATTGGCCTGGATTATCTCAGCAACATAGGTATGCACCGCATTACAGATAGAATTTCTGCATTGAGTGAGGTGCTTTGCAAAGAATTGAGAGAATTAAAACATTCCAATGGTAAACCCCTAATTCAAATACACGGACCAAAAAACCGTGCAAAAGTGGGTGGTACAATCATGATGAATTTTATGGATCAAAGCGGCAATCCTTTCCAAATTGAAAAAATAGAGCGCAAGGCGAATAGTTTAGGGATTTCTGTTCGTTCGGGTTGCTTTTGCAATCCAGGCATAGACGAAATGAAATGCGAAATATCTTCAGATGAATTAACGAAATATTTCACAGTTCACGAAGATGGTGAATTTGGAAATAAATTAGATTTCATGGGACGTTTAAGAGGTGCAACTCGCATTTCTGTTGGAATATCAACCAACAAAGCCGATATCGAAACTTTCATCTCCTTTGCCAAATCTTTCTTGAATCATACTTTGGAGAACTAATCTTGAATTAGATAAAAGTAAATTCTTATCCTTGTCTATTCTAAGTTAAAAAATATGAGATTCATTCAAGTGTCGCTTTTCAGTCTATTATTTTTTTCTTTCAGCACAATCTGTTTGGCTCAGCCCAAAGGTCAATTCAAAAGAAAACTGCGAAAATACAATCTTGAATTTTTTATTCCAGCAGGATACGTGAATGCTCCAGTGCTTCAAAATCCGAATTTACCAAATGAGTATACCATTACAAAAGGCGGTGAAGACTTTGAAATTCGCTATGAAATTGCACCTTTGAAAAAGGAATTGAAAGCCTACAAAAAGAATTTGAAGAACCCAACTTTGAAATTGATTCACCCTAATTTTCTTTGGAAAACTGTAATTCGAAGTCGAATCTCGCAACTAGCCGAAAAACAAGAAACCTCCCCAGAGCTTCGAGAGTTTTCTGAAGAGGCTTTCAATGTAGAGTTTGTTGGCGATGGTGGTGGCATCTGCTTCCTTCCTCTCGCTAGTGAAACCAACTTGGGTTACAAATACGCTATTGCCATGGTCATTCACCGCAATTTTGTCGCTGATGTTTACATCACTTTCTTAGGCAATGACCGCGAAAAATTGGAGGATTATTCACTTGAGGCATTTCGAGCTATGCGGTTTACCAAATAGTAAATGCTATTCGCTTTAGTTTAAATTAACATCTTGTCAGTATATGAATAAAGTGTTGATTCATAGAAATTTACAATACGTCATTTAGCGAATTCGCACATTGAATGATCGATGCTTCTCAGATTATTCGGTTTATCCTCTTGTAAATGCTAATTACTCTAGCGTTAAACATTCTCTCCCAATTATATTGATAAAGTATTGATTCAAAAAGATTTACAATACGTCATTTAGCGAATTCGCACATTGAATGATCGATGCTTCTCAAGCTTTTCGGTTTACCAACTAATAAAACCAACAGTTTTTTCACCCATTTGATGAACACGATGCCCCATCATACCATTTTCTCCATGTCCGCTTCCTTTTCTGTTGTGAAGGAATTGCCATACGACCATCATTACAGACGCTCCAATTAAAATCGTCGTATACAAGTCTCCAAATTGCTCAATCTGAAGAATCACGATACCTAAAAGAACAATTAAAATGCCCATCATGAATTTGGTTGTTTTCTGATCTATTCTTGCTTCAACGTGATCCGTTTTCAAACTTATTAACTGCAAAATACCCGTTGGAATTAGAAAAAGTCCTCCATAGAAAATAAAGTTGTGTGCTGTCATACTAGGGTTTTCACTTGACATGACTAAAACCGTCAGTAAATAAAGGATCAATAACATTATCAGTTTGTTTCGTTTTAAAGTACTCATGATTTCAAATTTTTAGTTTCTTTTCTTAACTTTTGAATAATTTCCATTTCCCGTTTCTGTGTTTTGTAGCCGAAGAAAACGAGATACCAATAATAAAACAGCATTATTCCTGCTCCCGAAAAACCCAGAAAAACTAATATATCTCCGAGAAAAGTGATGCCAAATTTGTAAAATATATAGCTCAGAAACAAAGTAATAAGACTGAGTAGAGCGAAAATGAGATGATGATACAACAGTCCGTCTTTTCCTTTTTCAGCGACGTCGATAATTGAACCCAAAAACTGCGTGACACCAATTGGAAATAGCCAAAGCATGGTGAGTATCATCCAACTGCCGGACATTCCATCCCCTTGGGCAAAACTGGCAAGGAGAATAAAAAGATAGATTCCTATAAAAATTGTCTGTATTACGCGATTCCATTTGTACATGATTTCTGTTTTTTAATTAAACTTCTGGTTGATCTGTCGTCGGAACATCGTTCATTCTATTCTGACGCAACCATTCTCTTTCTCTTCTGTTTTCGTTGCTTTTGTGTTTGCCACGGAACAACATGTACAAGTTAAAGAAGACCATCGCGCCCAAGAAAATGGCCAAGTAACCTACTTTTTGACTGAGTACTTCAAACACAGCTTGTTTGTCAAAGTCCGCCGCAACGTAACGCATACGCATGAAACCTAGGGCGAATCCAAGTGTTATGAGATAAAAGCCAACTTCATACAAATGATTCGTGCTTTTTGCCAAATCCTCGCGTTTATGGAAAATTTCTAGCATAAATGCGTAAGCGTTTTTAAAGAAGACTTTGGCTACCCAAAAAGTCAAAAAGAATGCGATGGGTAGATAGATACAATAGGTAATTAAGACTAAAGTGTTCATGATTTCTGATATTTAATGATTAAAAAATTGAATGATTTTGTGCTTCTTCTTGCTCAAAAGTTGAAGCATGATGATATTATTGAAATGTAAAGAGCCAAGGAGAAAAAGAATCAATCCAATACGCAAGGACAAATGTTCGAGAAGTTGAACGATGTCAATAACCTCTCCGATTTGAAGCAAGGTTACCGTGACATATCCCATGTTCACTAGATAATAAAGAACGAGTAAAATATTGTTGACCGTTGTCGTAAATTCCTCATTTTCAAATAAATCAAGAATCAAATAATACCCTTTTCTGTGCAAGTCACGACCAATGAAGAAAGTCACCATCAAACAAATGAAGAGGTAAATGCTATAGGCGTATATTGTCAAGTTATTCATGTTATTATACTTTCAATTATTATTGAAACTTTGGATTAAAAAAACACTACATCATTTTGAGTAGGACTTTATAGAACCAATTTTCATCTGATTTTTCAAATTTCTCGAATATTTTATTGATTTTTATAGTGAAGTCTTGCATATCATCCACTCGTTTCAACATTTCTTTGTGCTGCTGGTCATTGGGTGTTTCTGATTTCAATTCAACCAAAGCACTGATGATTGGTTCAATTTCTCGTTGACGACGCATTTTCGTTATCTGTCTTGCAATCACCCAAATATCTTTTTTTGCTCCATAAAAATCGCGACGATCTCCTGGCACCATTTCTTTGTTGACCAAGCCCCACTCGACCAACGCACGAGCATTCATATTTGCATTTCCTCGAGAAATCTGTAACATTTCCATCATGTCTTCGGTGCTCAAGGCTTTGTCAGAAATCAACAACAAAGCATGAACCTGTGCCATGGTTTTGTTAATCCCCCAATTGTTCCCCAAAGAACCCCAGGTTTGAACGAATTTTTGTTGTTGTTCTGTTAACTTCATGGAACAAATATAATCAAATTTATTAAACTTTCAATATTTATTGAAAATAAAATTAGTTTAATCGTGAACAAACCCTTTTGCAAGGAGATTACGTCAAATTGACATTTTGATTTTTTTTTAATTCATTGCATATGGCTCGCAACATACATGACATAAAATCAGAACTCAGTTCTCAAATAAAGCTATAATCGTTTGATTCGTTCATACACCTTAAATGGTGATGCACCGTTATAGAATTCAATTCATGTAGTTGATGATAGCATCAGGAAGAATTATAATGACAGAAATACTTCTATCCATCCATGAAAAGAAAATGATTTTGGAAAATTACGAAAAAGGTATTTACTTCCTTCAACTTTCAACAAAAGAAGGCAATGCAGCAATTCGCTTCGTTAAACAGGAATATACCTTTGTAGTTTATTCTACAGTAACAGATTTCGCCAAGTTTCTTGGTTGATCCACATTGCATTCACGCATCACAGCGATATGATAAGAAAGCAATTGAAAAGGAATCGTCGCCAATAATGGAACTAAATGTTCGTCTGTATCCGGAATTTCAATCACGTGATCCGCCATAGCACGCACTTGCGTATCACCTTCGGTCACAATCGCAATGATTTTTCCTTTTCTAGCTTTTACCTCCTGAATATTAGAAACAACTTTCTCGTAAGACGTTCCTCGCGTCGCCACGACAAAAACAGGCATGTTCTCATCAATCAACGCAATTGGACCATGTTTCATTTCAGCAGCTGGATAACCTTCTGCATGGATATAAGAAATTTCTTTCAATTTCAAAGCGCCTTCCAAAGCAACGGGAAAAGAACTTCCTCTTCCCAAGTACAACGCATTTGCAGCATTTTTATATTCAGCAGCAATTTGTTCGATGTGCGCATTGTTCTCAAGCACCTTACTCACTTTGTCAGGAATAGCTTCCAATTCATTGATCATCGAACGGAACTTGCTTTCATTGATAGTTCCTTTTTTATGCGCAATAGATAAAGCCATTAAAGTCAATACCGTTACCTGCGCAGTAAATGCTTTTGTAGAAGCAACACCAATTTCTGGTCCAGCATGTGTATAAGAACCAGCATCTGTAATTCGCGAAATGGATGAACCAACCACATTACAAATACCCAATATAATCGCTCCTTTAGATTTCGCCAATTCAAGTGCCGCAAGTGTATCAGCTGTTTCACCCGATTGAGAAACCGCAATTACGATATCACCTTCATTGATAACTGGGTTTCTGTATCTGAACTCAGATGCATATTCAACCTCAACATTGATGCGTGCTAAATCCTCAAATAAATATTCTCCAACCAGACAAGCATGCCAAGATGTCCCACAAGCGACCATTACAATACGTTTTGCATTGACCAATTTTTGCTCATAATCTTTGATTCCTCCTAGAGAAACCCAACCTTCTTTGGCATTCAATCGCCCGCGGAAACAATCGTTAATAGAACGCGGTTGCTCGTGAATTTCTTTCAACATAAAATGATCGTAACCTCCTTTTTCAAGAGCTTCCAATTGCATTTCTAACTCCTGAACATACGGTGTTTTTTCCTCATCGTGGATGTTCCAAAGTTTCATTCCGTCTTTTAAATCTATAACTGCAATTTCTTCATCGTTCAAATACACCACCTGATTTGTATACTCCACAATAGGAGTTGCATCAGAAGCCAAATAGAAATCACCTTCCTTACCAATACCTACTACTAAAGGCGAAGATTTACGCGCTGCAACAATCGTATCAGGTTTTGTTTTGGAAATAGCAACAATAGCATAAGCACCGGTTACACTTAGTAGTGCAATACGTAATGCTTCACCAAACCAAACACCTTCTTTTTTCTGAATATCATCTACTAAATGAACCAAAACCTCTGTATCTGTTTCACTTCTAAAAACATATCCACGAGAAATTAATTCTTCTTTTAAAACATCATAATTCTCAATGATTCCATTGTGAATAATAGCAATATCACCATTTTCTGAAACATGAGGATGGGCATTTTTATCATTCGGTTCACCGTGCGTTGCCCAACGTGTATGCGCAATACCTATGCTTCCAGATCTGTCTTTATCTTCAGCATACTCAATCAGATTGGCAACTTTTCCCTGTTTCTTGTACAAATTCAAATCTCCATCCGACAATAGTGCCACTCCAGCGCTATCGTAACCACGGTATTCCAATCTTTGTAATCCTTTTATAAGAATCGGGTACGCCTCTTTTTTTCCAATATAAGCTACTATTCCGCACATAATTCTAAAATTCGGTATAAATTATATAAAGTTTCGGTTTCTTTTTATTCACCGTATTTGGACCGTTGAAAATTATTCGATCCGCAGATGTAGCGCGCCGGTCAGGAGAAACATAAATAGGTTTATTTTCCTTTAGACCAGACACCACCTCCTGTGCAAAAGTACCAATATCTTGTGTAACACTTTTGGTAAAATCACTAACCGTTGGTTTGTACCATTCTTTTGCTAGATTTCCTGTCTCCGTTTGTTTTTCAAACATAACCACATTTGTACCAGCTGAATAAATTGAACCCGTTTGATATTCAATAGGCAAGTACAAAACCGCTTTGTGAATGATGGCAGTTTTCGGTAAATTGCTTAATCCAGGAATATTAACCACCGCTCTCAATCCAAATGCTTGAGCATAAAATGAAATCAAACCACTGCTTGGATTATTCAAAACTTGCTCAACTTTGGAACCTGTTCGATATATTTCTGCACGATTAAAAGAATTTGAACTTCCGTTGATGACCATGTCGTATTCTTTTTTCACCAAGGTATTTACGCCATTTACCAATTCCCATCTTCTAAAATACATGGTCACTTTAGACGCGCTACTCAACATATTAAATGAGAAAACGCCACCAGTTCCCGACGCTTGCGGCGCATTGTTCGTGGTAATATATAGTCCCTTGAAATACGTCAAAAAATTATCGTTGCTACTGAAGTTCGTTCCTGGACCTTCCGCTTCTACAATCAGAATCTTAGCAAAGTTCGTATCCAAGGGAATACGCATTTGTGGTTGAACAGATATTGTATCTACGATTGCATCTGCAATAGGTTCTGGAGTAATTGTGCCTTGACCAGCTGCTACTAAATTTGTGGTTTTCGTATTTAAACTAGAAAATTCATAATACTGAACTGTGTCTTCGCTAGAAATCGTTTCATCTACCTCATACACTTCAAAAGTTTGAGGTGTCAATTTACCGGTATAATTGCTAAACTGCATAGCCAACACCATAGAATCCATTACGATATCATTTGGATCACCAAAGTCAGGGTTGCTGGCCTCAAGTCGCAATTGCGTATAAAACGAAGATTTGATTTTTCCGAATACCGGATCATTCATTTCACCAAGTACATTCAAGAGTGGATTTTTCGTATTAATCGAATCATCCAATATGCTGTATGTTTCCAATGTAAAGGTATCCACAGCACCCGCAGCTAAGAGACCAGCTGCATCTATTCCAGTATTACCAACCAATGTGTCTTTCTTCTTACAAGCCACAATGAAAAAAATGGCTAACAAAAAAGTAGCGGAAAGTATAAAAACCTTCCGCCACTCGTGCTTAAAACGATGTATCATTAAATTATATAAGTACTTCTTCTTCAATTACTTTATCAAAAAAATCAGATAAAACTTTATTTTGGTTTTCCTCAGCCACATATTCTTGTTTCAAACAGGTCATGTCATCAACGATAGCTTGTAATGCCGGATCTAACTCTTCACTTGCAACGTTAATTCCGTCTGCATATTTCATCATAACCCGTGAAACGTTTAAGAAACTTGTGTCCTTTAACTCTTCAACGATTTCATCTGAAAAGCCATCAAATTTAAGTTTTGCTGAAAAATTAGCATCCCAATCTTTGTTAAATGAATCATTGTACACACTATAAACCACTTTTGTATTCATGAAATGTGGGTCCTTGTTGTACAATTTCTTAACGTAAAGTGACATCAAACCTGACATCCATCCATGACAATGAATCACGTCTGGTTGCCAACCTAATTTTTTAACTGTCTCAAGTACACCTCGACAGAAGAACATCGAACGTTCGTCATTGTCCTTGTGCTCATTTCCTTTATCATCTACGACTGTGTTTTTTCTTTTGAAATACTCATCATTGTCGATAAAATAAACTTGCATTCTCGCTGCAGAAACACTAGCTACTTTGATAATAAGCGGATGATCAGTATCGTTAATGATAAGATTCATACCAGACAAACGAATTACTTCGTGTAATTGGTGTCGTCTTTCGTTTATACTTCCAAACCGTGGAGTAAAAACTCTTATTTCCTTTCCTCCCTCTTGCGTTGCTTGTGGCAAACGTCGGGCAGTGTTGGCTATTTCTGATTTAGGTGAGAAGGGGTTAATCTCCTGCGTAACAAAAAGGATTCTTTTCTTATCCATGAAGGCTGTTGATTGTCATTATAGGCTACAAAAATATAAAAAAAATATCGGATAATCAATTAAAAAACATAGATTTACCCCCTTTCATAATCGTTACAAATTGAAAATGAGGCGAATAGAGAAAAAGGAGGAACTTCAAGAATACATCAAATGGTGCAAAAGACACCATAAGTCCATCGGTTTTGTGCCAACTATGGGTGCACTTCATCAAGGTCACATCTCTTTGGTTGAGCAAAGTAGCCTGGAAAACGACATCACTATAGTATCGATTTTCGTTAATCCGGCACAATTCAATAACTCTGAAGATTTAAAGAAATATCCTAGGAATTTAGCCAAGGATGAGATTTTATTGGGAAAAGCTAATTGTAATGTTGTTTTTGCTCCTTCTGTCGAGGATATTTATTCTGATGATTACGAGGCTCAATTAGTTGATTTAGGAATTCTAGATGAAACTTTAGAAGGCGAATTTAGACCTGGTCATTTTGATGGCGTAGTGAAAGTCGTACAACGATTATTCCAACTTGTAGAGCCTGATCGTAGTTATTTTGGTAGAAAAGATTTCCAGCAAGTAGCGGTTATCAAGAGAATGGTTGATGTTTTAAAAATTCCAGTAATCATTCGAGTAGGCGATACCATACGCGAAAAAAGTGGATTGGCTATGAGCAGCAGAAATTTACTTTTGACAGAGGAAGAGAAAACTATAGCCGAAATCATTTCGCAGGTATTAAATCAGATTAAAACTTGGTCAGATGAGAAAAGCCCAATGGAATGCATAGAAAAAGCTAAGTCCATTATTACCAAATCCCAACTTGAATTAGAATATCTAGAAATTGTTCACCCACTTACTTTCGAAAAATTAACAAAACTATGGGTGCCAGGAGCCACTGCATGTATAGTAGCATATTGTGGAAAAGTCAGGCTAATAGACAATATGGAAATCGTTTCAATTTAAAATCTTCCTTTTAGGTGTTCTGAAATTAAATTACCTTTGCCTCGCAAAAAATAAAGCATGAAAATTCAAGTTGTAAAATCTAAAATACACCGCGTCAAAGTTACCCAAGCGGAATTAAATTATGTTGGGAGTATTACCATCGACCGTGTATTAATGGAGGCTGCCAATTTATTGGAAGGTGAACGCGTTCAAATTGTGAATATTAACAATGGCGAACGCATAGAAACGTATGTGATTGCCGGTGAAGCTAACTCGGGCACAATTTGTTTGAATGGTCCTGCATCTCGACGCGTTCAAATGGGTGACTTGGTAATCATCATAGGATACTGCTACATGGATTTTGAAGATGCAAAAACTTTCAAACCTTGGTTGGTATTCCCAGATGAGACAACGAATACGCTAAAATAAATGAAAAAAGGCCTATCCATTTTTTTAAAAACTGTACTTCCCCTTGGACTAGGCGTATATTTGATTGCTTTTTTCTTCTTGAGTATGTCAGAAGAGTCAAAACACCAATTCTATTCTGCTATTCAAGAAGCGAACTATTTTTGGATTTTCCTTTCTCTCGTTTTTGGCTGGATTGCCCTTGTTTCTCGGGCACATCGTTGGAAATATGTACTCGAGCCTTTGGGTTACTCCACACCTTTAAAAAACAGATATCACGCTTTGTTAATAGGATATCTCATCAATTTCACCATACCCAGAGCTGGCGAAGCATCACGAGCGGTCATGTTGTATCGTTCGGATAAAGTGCCTTTTTCAAAATCATTTGGAACTATTGTGGCGGAAAGAGCGGTAGATTTAGTGATGCTTGCGTCTATTTTTTTCATCACGACATTAATTGGAGGAAAAGACTTCGATTTAATCTGGCAAGAAATGATCACTAAATTTGGAGGAAAAACTGCAAATGAAGGAGGATTTCAATGGAAATACCTGATTTTTGGCTTGATGGCAACAGGTGCAATTGTAGGTTTCGTAATGTACCTCAAGTTACCTACGTTCAAAGAAAAAATTCAGAACTTCATAAAAGGTGTTTTTGGTGGTGTCTTTTCTATTTTTAAATCTAAAAATCCAGGTGGATATATCTTGCATACTTTCATAATCTGGTCTTGTTACTTGCTCATGTTCGGTGTTTGTTTTTTCGCATTAGATGAAACATCCTCTGTTCCTATAAAAGGAATGCTCATTGGTTTTATTGCAGGCTCCATAGGTATAACTTTTACCAACGGTGGAATTGGATCCTACCCTCTTCTAGTGGGTTTGGTTATTGCCTTTTACCTCAAATCCAGCAATGCAGATACAGCGGAAGGAATTGGAAATGCTTTAGGGATGCTTATGTGGGTTTTTCAAACGATAATGATGATTGTATTAGGTTTGTTATCTTTGGTATTATTACCCAAAAATTATTCTTCGGAAAATGTCCAAACTCCAGCAGATACTCAATAAAATACATTCTCTAGATGAGATTCAGGCTCTTTCTGAAAATTGGAAAAAATCTGGAAAAAAAGTTGTTTTTACAAATGGTTGTTTTGATTTACTCCACAAAGGACATGTTACCTATCTTGCCAAGGCTGCAGATTTGGGTGATAAATTAATTGTCGCATTGAACACGGATGCATCGGTAAAGTCCTTGGGAAAAAGTCCTGATCGCCCGATTAATCCAGAAGACGCGAGACTAATAGTGCTTGCTTCGCTTGCATTCGTTGACGCCGTTTTTCTTTTTGAAAATTTCACTCCTTTAAAAGAGATTTTAACCCTTCAACCAGATGTCTTGGTAAAAGGTGCTGACTATAATCCTGAAGAAACAGATGAGTTTTCTAAAAAATACATTGTAGGTTCTAAAGAAGTTCGAGCATTAGGCGGAAAAGTTGTAGTAATTGATTTAGTGCAAGGATATTCTACAACCAATATTCTGAAAAAGAGATAACAAAGCAAATTTTTCTATTTTGTTTGTACTTCGCAAATCTTCGAAAACATGCATGTTGTTGTCATAAAGTAGGCATGAAAATTGTAGCAAATAATTCAATTCAAACACTTTATATCATGAAAAAAATTCTACTATTCTTCTTACTTTTTTCTGGTTATACAATCGGACAAACCGATCAATTTGGCGCATTTGTTCCTTTAGATATTCCAATGAAATCAGAAATGCCAAAGGCTAGTGTTGCTGGTGGTTTTGGTTTGAGTGCCTATTTTGCACCTGAAAGCCGTTTACCTGTGGCTCTTGAACTTAAAGGCAACTTGGGTACATATTCCAACCGAACATTGCAGCAAACCTACGAATTCATGGATGGAAGTCAAACGCGAACTAACGTAACGTATTCGAGTAATTTTCACAAAGTGATGCTAGGAAGCCGTTTTTCTACTCGTTATGCGATGGATGGAATGGAATTGTACTTGACACCACAAATCGGTTTTGGAAGTATGCGGTCGCGCATTTATATTGCAGATCCACAGGACGAAGACGATTGCAAACCCCTAGAAAATACAATTGTTCAGCGCGACAATGGATTTCTTTATGGATTAGAAGCAGGCTTGGATATCCAAATGAATAAAGTAATAAGCGGAACCAAAATTAAAGACAACCACAGAATGTTCTTTAGTGTAAATTATCTGAGCAGTTTCAAATCGTTCGACTACATTAACATTCGTTACATGGAAGATGAAGTTCATGGTATGACCTCTAACCCACCTGCAAACGGTGGAGTTGATAGCGAAGGTCGCGACATCAACACGCAATTTGTCAATTTGGGTAGCAACAATTTACATGACCATAAAATTGCTGAACTCTATACTAGTCCTTTAAAATATATTGGTGTTCAATTCGGATATGTTTATCGCTTCTAGAATTGAACTTTATTCCAAAACGATATTTCAAAAAAAACCCTCGAGAATATCGAGGGTTTTCTGTTAAACTAAGTTCAATTACTATTTTATTTTTTTGATGATAAACTCTGTTCGTCTATTGAGTTGATGTTCTTCTTCAGAACAAGTAGATTTGACATCACCTTCGCAGGCACAACCATTCGTCAATTTTGATTCACCATAACCTTTGCCGTAAATTCTGAGCGGATTGGTGATTTTCTCTCTTACCCATTGTGCTGAAGATTTCGCACGACGATCAGAAAGTTTCTCATTGTATGCGTAGCTTGCTCGACAATCTGTGTGTGAACCTAATTCAATTTCCATATTTGGATATTCCTTCATTGCTTCAACAATTTTAGCCAACTCCAATGCTGCATCCGGACGAATATTTGATTTATTTAAATCAAAATAAATTGGATTGATATTCAAAGCTTTTCCTAAGTCATCACCAATTTTTATTGGAACCAAGGTGAAATCCAATTTCTGGTGTAAACTAATCAAACCTGGTTTATCAATACAATGATTGAAAGGCAAAGTTTTTCCCAGATAACCATCTTTTTTCAAAATAATTTGATATTTCAAACAATCTCCAACCATGTTTTCTAAAAGAGGTTTCATTACATCGCCCGTTGTTGGAGTTAATTCGTCAACTACAATCTTTCCAGTTACCAAATCAACAATTTTCATGCTAACACCTTCCAGAGGTTGACCTGTTTGTCTATCCGTTACCAGAGCATACAATCCTAATCCTGGATCTTTCATTAAGGCAACATCTTTTTTGATTTCAGAAACTTCATCTCCAATTCCCATTGTTGAAACAGGTTCATTTTTGTCGAAGTAGTCTCGTTTTTGAACACCAATAACATAATTCATTTCACGTTCAACAGGGAAACAATATTTTGCATCATCATCCGCAACCGTTTGAGCTATTAAGTTTCCTTGGTCATCTTTCAAATCCACGGTTGCTCCGGGAAGAATGGCATTTGTTCGCTGATCTGTAATCAAACCACAAATCGTCAATTGTTTCTTTAATGGTTCCAACTGAATGAATGAATAAATATCATCATCGCCGTGTCCACCTTTTCGATTGGAGGAGAAATAACCTGTTTCACTATCCGGATTCATGATAAAAGCAAAATCATCACGGTTTCCATTGATTGGTGCACCTAAATTCTCAGATTCCAATTTCTTAGATTCAGCAATATTTTGGACAACGAAGACGTCCAATCCTCCAAATCCTGGATGACCATCCGACGCAAAGAATAAGTTATCGGTTTCAAGATCAATCCATGGGAACATTTCTTGTCCTTCAGTATTAACTTTATTTCCTAAATTGATTGGTGTACCAAAGGCTACATCCTCCAATCCGTCTGAAATAGTTGCTTTATAAATATCGGCTCCACCAAATCCACCTGGCATATCAGACGTGAAATACATAGTTTCACCATCCTTCGAAATAGTTGGATGACCAACAGAGAATCCCTGACTATTATACGGAACCTCTTTAATGTTCACCCAGTTTCCATCTGCATCAACATCCGCATAATACATTTTCAAGTTTTGGATACCTTTATCATCATACTTATGGCGTCCTTTGACACCTAAATTATTTCGGGTAAAGAAAACGCGTCTTCCATTTGGAGAAAAAGCTACTGGACCTTCATGGTATTTAGTATTCACGCGTTTTGAAAACTTTTTGGTATCTTCAATTTGCATGTTTCCACCTACCGTACCCTTAAAAATATCTAAGAATGGCATATCGTTTCCTGCCCAATCTCTTTGAACAACACCTTCCCAAGCTCTGTTAGAAATAAATATTATTTCTCGATTGTTTGGGTTATAATAGCCACCGAAATCAGTTTTATCTGTATTGACATCCAAATTTTTAATTTCGAAACGTTCTGGAATGGCACGCAAATCTTCCAGGTAATTGATGTTATCCTTGTATTCTTCTGAACGAACGTCAGACTGTTGAAGAGCAATAAATTTGTTCAGCCATTCTTCAGACTCACCATACTTTTCGTTTTCTTTCAAAGTCATGGCAAAACGATAAATGTCCTCATAGTTTGCAGAAGGATCATTGATCATCAAGTTATAAACTTCTTCAGCTTTTTTTGTATCTCCAATTTGGTAATAACAATTGGCTAAACGTGCTAAAAGTTGAGGAGTTTCCTGTTTGGAGCCACGCAATTTTTCGTAGTTATCCGCTGCCAATGCATATGCTATTTGTTCGTAGTAGGTATCGGCAGTTTTTAATACACCTCGTTGCGCAAAACTAATGTGAGAATATGCAACACACAATAATATGAATAATACTTTTTTCATTTTTCAACTATTAAAAATAACGTGGAGAACGGATACCTGAAGTTTTGTAATAGAAGTCATAAGACAACATCACTTCAAAAGTTCCATCGTTATAATTTCGAATTTTTTGAGTACCAAAATCAGTAGCAAACCCAGCTTTAAACTGTGGAGAGATTTGATACTGTACAAATGCGCCAGCTGCTGCCTCTAAACGATACATCGCACCGATATAGAATTTGTCGTTGTAAATAGCCGCAGCACTCACATCCAAGCTAAATGGAGCATTTGCGGTGAATTTAAACTGAGCCGTTGGACGTAATTTCCAAAGTTTGTTCATATTGAAAACAGCTCCTGTAATGGCAAAAAAGTGTCTTTGTTCCAAATGGTCTGGATCCAACGGATCATATGAACGCTCCAAGATTTTCGGTGTACTCGCACCAATAAAGAATCTGGGAAAGTGGTAGTAAATACCCACACCAATATTTGGATTAATTCTGTTTCTCACATTTGACAGAAACAAAGGATCGTTTTCATCCGTCGTTTGCAAAGAAGTCAAACCAATGTTTATCAAATTAGCTCCCGCTTTAACACCAAAAGCCAATTTGCCATTATTGTTCTTAAACTTTAATGAATAAGACAAATCTACGTATCCCATGGTTTGCGTTAAAGGCCCAATTACATCATTGACAAAAGTCACACCTAAACCCAAAGACTCATATTTCAATGGTGTTTGAATGCTAAAAGATGTAGACCGAGGTCTTCCTTTGAACCCAACCCATTGTTCTCTGTGAAGAAGTGAAGCATTCATAATTCCTTTACTGCCAGCATAAGCAGGATTGACATAAAGTGTATTATCAAAATACTGCGTAAAATGAGGCTCCTGTTGACCAAAGGACAAACCAGTGATGCTAAGGAAGGCGCCTAGAACAATATGTTTCATTTTTGCTTTCATATTTCTTTGTTTTATATAGAGCACCCAACCCTATAGTCGGGTACTCATTACTCTTTGTTATTATCTCTGAATGTATATGAATCCTGTAACTACTCCTCCATCTCCGAAGTTTTGATCTTTCGTATCGAAGACATAATAGTAAGTTCCTGTAGGAAGATTTTCTCCACCTCCAATGACCAAGCTACTGTTCGTTGTTCCTGTCCAGTCGTTGTTGTAATCAGTAACACTGTAAACCACATTACCCCAACGGTTGTAGATGACTAACTCATTTCCTGGGAATCGTTCAATTCCTGGTATTTCGAATTTATCATTTGAACCATCACCGTTCGGAGTAAATCCGTCTGGTATTTCAAGTGTTTCCAAACATGCGTCTGGATCCAAGTTGTCCGGAACTCCATCATTATCACAGTCTAAACCACATTCTAATTGATCTGGTTTACCGTCGTTATCTGAATCGAGATCTATGAAATCGAAAGTACCGTCCGCGTCAGTATCAGGAACCGTCCAACCGAAACCATTATCATCCCATCCATCATTGTCAACATCTGTAAAGTTGTCAATAACTCCATCAAAGTCAGCGTCTACAAATCCACCTTCAGCAACGTCCAAACAACCATCGTCATCCGAATCATCGTCTAAATAATCATAGGTACCATCTGCATCTGTATCTGCAATGTCATCACCTTCTGCATCATCACCCCATCCGTTGTTATTCACATCCGTAGGGTTATCGTGGATACCATCCATATTTACATCAGCATGACCTCCTTCAACTACATCTGGAATACCGTCTTGATCAGAATCAAGGTCTAGGTAATCTGGCAATAAATCTGTATCAGAATTCACCAATGGGGTTCCTTCCGAAGAATCATCCCACCCGTTGTTATTTGAGTCAGTATAATTGTCAACCAATCCGTCGTGATCTGTATCCGCGTATCCATTTTCAATAACATCTGGAATCGCATCGTTGTCAGAATCAAGATCGATATGATTCGGTATACCATCACCATCATAGTCTTGGGCAAACACACCAACTTGTGAGTCCGCTAAACCGTCATTATTGACATCTGCATTCGCATCAATCTGACCGTCGCCATTGGCATCCAGTTGACCTGATTCAAGAACATCAGATATTCCATCGTTATCAGAATCCAAGTCGATATAATTTGGTACTCCATCTAAATCTGTATCCAATGGATTTGAGATAGATTGTGTATCGTCCATACCATCATTGTTGGCATCAACCCACGTATCCAATAAACCATCATGGTCAGCATCTAATCCTCCAGACTCATTAACGTCACTGATTCCATCATCATCCGAATCCAAATCTTGGAAGTCAGGACGACCATCATTATCAGTATCTGCGTTTGGATTGGCAATACCACCTGCATCAGGATCGGCAACATCCATTAATCCGTCGTTATCGACATCAATCATGCTATCAATTATTCCGTCGCCATTTGCATCCCATTGACCACCTCCAGATTCAACGATATCTGGAATACCATCATTGTCAGAATCTAAATCGAAGTAATCTGGAATACCATCACCATCAGTATCACATGCTCCATTTGCAGTAGCACATTCAACTATATCTGGAATACCATCATTGTCATCATCAATATCATCTGGGTCTGCAATGCCATCACAATCGTTGTCTGGAAGAACCAGAATGAAAATGGTATCTTGAACACAACCTGCTGGCACAAATGTGTCGCAAACTGTGTAGATGATAGTATCCGCACCCACATAATTTGTAGGAGGAATGTACGTTAAGAATCCTGTTCCAAAGCTGAATAGAACTGTTCCACCCATCGTTGAAGAAGACACTGCTGGCAAACCTGTAACAACCATTGAATCCAAATCAGGATCAGTGTTATTCGCAATTAGATTAATATCTCTCAATGTATCACATTTTGATACTGAAAGTGTCTCATTACCATTTGTTGGTGGTGAGTTCGGATTAATCACAGTAATAATATACAAGGCTGTATCACATAAGGTTGGAATACCATTGTCACAAATCACATAAGTAATGGTATCTATACCAAACCAAGTTGGATTTGTCGGAGTGTAAGTAATCTGAGGTAAACTTGTTGGTGTACCCAGAATTACTGTACCTGTTCCATTTGAACCACCTGCAACAATTATTGGATCACCCAATCCATTTCCGTTTGGATCTGAATCGTTGTTCACTACTGGATACGTGACTGGAACACCAATTGTCGTGTAAGCATAATCGTCCGCAGCACTTGGTGCAACATTCGGAGTATCAACTACTGGACTTACCGTAATGTAGATGTAAGCTGAATCACAGTTGTTACCTGGTATGTTATCACAAATCACGTAAAGCACAGAGTCTAATCCAGTAAATGTTGGATTCGGAACATATAAAATCGTACCATCCGTATTCAAAACTGGTGTTCCATTAGAAACGTTAGTTGTGGCTATTGTAATAAACAAAGTATCACCTTCAGCATCAAAGTCATTTCCAAGCGGATTGACAATGATTGGTGTATTTTGAGGTGTTGTTACCAAATCGTTATTCGCGATTGGGTCTTCATTATTTCCACCTGTTGTATCGACCACAATTACAGTAATTGTGCCTGTTGTACACAAAATGTTCGGCGCATAGATACTTGAATCACAAACAGTGAAAGGTATCGTGAATGTGCCTGTGAATCCAGGAGCAGGTGTTATGGTAAATGTGCCTGTTCCAGTAGAGTCAAACTGCGTTCCAATAGGAATAGAAGGATCTGTGAAATCGTAAGTGAACGTTAACGGATTGTTTTCAGGATCAGAAGAACCTGCTGCCGTGTTAACTCCTACTGGAATATCGACTGATGTTATCACAGTGATATCTGTAGTCGAAGGACCATCGTTTCCTGGCAAAATGGTAATGATTACTTGCGCCGTATCACAAAGTGGATTTCCGTTCAAGTCACATATTACGTAAGTAACCGTATCATTTCCTATATATCCAAATGGAGGATCGTAATACATTGTTCCATCAGGATTGATATTTGGTGAACCCAATGGATCAAATCCAGGACCATAAACAATATATGGTATACCTAATGGATCACCGTTTGGATCTGAATCATTTCCAAGGATAGGAATATTCGTTATTGGTGTATCCTCTGTTGTTGTCACATAATCATCTGTCGCAACTGGAGGTACGTTATTCGTATCCAACATAGGACTCACCGTTACAAAAATCCACGCTGAATCACATAAAGGACCTGGCACTGTTGCCGTATCGCAAATCACGTAAAGGACAGAATCCACACCTGTGAAACCTGGGTTAGGAACATACGTAACTGGTCCACCTGGAGTCACCACGGTAAATGTACCGTTTGGCGTAACAGGGTTCGCAATTGAAATGTTCAAAGGATCTCCGTCTACATCATAATCATTCGCTAATGGATTGATTGTGGCACTTCCTCCACTTGGAATCGTCGCTTGGTCATTATTTGCAACAGGATTATTATTTCCTGGACCAGTTGTGTCTATGACAATTACAAATATTGTATCCGTCACACAAATTGAAGTAACTGGATATGCACTTGAATCGCAAACCGTGAAAGGTATAGGGAAAGTTCCCGTATAACCGTTGCTTGGAATAACATTGATAACTCCATTTCCTACCGTCGTGTCTATTGTAACATCAACTGGCACCAATGTCAAGTCATACGTATATGTTAATGGATTATTCTCAGGGTCAGAAGAACCTGCTGCCACGTTTGCTCCAATTGGTGAATCCATCTGAGTAATAACTGTTAACGGTGATGTTGTTGGTCCATCGTTTACACAAAGAACGCTAATCACAATTGTTGCAACATTTGATGTCAATCCATTGATATCATTAACAGTATATGTCAAAACAGCATCATAATTACAAGAATCTGCTGCTGGAGTGAATGTCAATAATCCAGTTGGATTAACAAACCAAGTTCCATCCGCATTGACTAAAGTATTGTCAAATCCTCCAGAACCTGGAATCAAATCGTAGGTCGCTGGGTCAACGAAATCGTCGATATCATCAGTCAACAATTCTAAGTCCACAGTGATAGCCACATCTTCAAATGTTACCAATGAATCACCCAACGCAACTGGTGCATCGTTTACACAAAGAACAAAAACAGATACCGTTGCTACATTGGAAGTAAGCCCCAGGTTATCGTTAACCGTATAGCTAATTGTACCATTGTATGCACACGAATCCTGCACTGGAGTGAAAACTAAAACTCCAGTAATTGGATCGTAAACCCAACACCCTGACGAATTACAAACGCTATCCTGAATACCAGGGGTGGTCGGATCTAAATCGACACTTGAAATATCAAGAGTGCCATCAGGATCGCTATCATTCCCAAGAATAGTAATTGGTAATGCAGTATCTTCATTCGTTGCTAAGTTATCATTAACTGCAACTGGCGGCAAGTTATTCGGCACAATTGTCACAATGACATCAGCCGTATCACAAAGCACTGGAACTCCATTGTCACAAATCACATACGTGAATGTGTCCACACCGCTCGTTCCTGGAAAGGGCACATAGTTAATTGTTCCATCTGGGTTTGGTGTTGCTGTTCCTAAAGTAGGACCAAATCCTGGGCCTATAACAACTGTCGGATTACCAATTGTATTGCCATCTGGGTCTGAATCATTTATCAATACAGCAATATCAATTCCTGGTGAGTCTTCGTTAATTGTTGCATCATCATCTACAGCAATCGGTGCAACATTTGGCTCATCCACAACCGGACTAACCGTAACGACGATGTAAGCAGAATCGCATTCAATTGGTGAACCTGTATCGCATATCACATATAAAACAGAGTCTTGACCTGTGAATCCTGGATTGGGAACGTAATTTACGATTCCATTCGGCCCAATAACTGTAAATGTTCCGTTTGGTGTAAAACCATTCGGTATCGTAACATTCAGTGTATCGCCATCTGCATCGAAATCATTCGCTAATGGATTGATAACAACTAATGGTGTTCCTACAACAACTGTTGCTTGATCTGTATTCGCAACTGGTGGGTTGTTACCCGGACCTGTTGTGTCAACTACTACCACAAAAATTGTATCTGAATCACACAATACATTCACTGCATAAGGACTCAAATCACAAACTGTGAAAGGAATCGTTATCGTTCCTGGGCCAAAGCCTGGAGGAGGTGTTACCACGATTGCTCCAGTTCCTGTTATGGAAATTTGTGTCAATGGCTCAGAAGCTGGACCGTATGACGTATACGTCAATGGATTATTCTCAGGATCAGAAGTTCCTGCTCCTACGTTCACTGGTACTGGTGTTCCAATTGGTGTAACAACCGTCACTGGATTGGTTGTCGGTGCATCGTTCGCTGGATAAACGTTGATGATTACATTCGCTGTATCACACAAAACTGGGGAACCATTATCACAGATGACATACGTAAATGTATCGGTTCCAATGAAGTTTGGATTTGGCGTGTAATCTATTGTTCCATCTGGATTTGGTGTAGCTGTTCCATTGTTTGGACCAAAGCCCGGACCAGCAAGTATAGTTGGATTACTAATGGCGTCACCATTTGGATCTGAATCATTTGTCAATACTGAAATCGTAACTGTTGGTGAATCCTCAGGGATACTTACCAAGTCATCTACAGCAATCGGTGCCACATTTGGCTCATCCACAACTGGACTTACCGTAACGACGATATAAGCTGAATC
>JBGSIB010000049.1:0-45232 GCA_041751955.1 Crocinitomicaceae bacterium | reverse complement strand
ATGGTCGAATTTCTTTTCTTATCGCCGCCAGCGGACCTGATAGCAAACATATATACATTTTAGTCCAATAACTTTCGCTATTATGCCGATATAGTATGAAAATAGTCCAGTTCATTGGACTATATTGATTACATAATCGGTATTAATTACCTCCCGATAGCTTTTGGGGTACTTCAAACACACGCTCTTATTTCCCTAAACTCCTTAATGTTTTAAATAATCACTTGTTTATCAATTCGTTATTTATTCAAGATTGATTCTTATGGTATGTTTGCGACGAGTCAAAAAGAGAAAATTAAATTTAAAAAGAAAGCACTTTTGCTCAATAACAAGGCAAATTCCTATTTTTAGCAATTACAAAAACAATCATGACAAAACTAATCCTCATACTTTCCCTTTTCGCCTTCTCAGCAATAGGGCAGAACGATTCTATTTTTATTCGAAAAATATACGATGAAGCCTTATTAAAAGGTCACGCCTACGAAGATCTTCGTTCACTTTGCAAAGACGTTGGAGCCAGAATTTCAGGCTCCGCTGCGGCTGAAATGGCTGTTTATTGGTCGGAAGCCAAAATGAAAAGCTATGGTTTCGATAAAGTTTATCTCGAAGAAATCAAAGTTCCGCACTGGGAAAGAGGAACGAAAGAAAGCGCCTATTTCAAGAACAGCAAAGGCGTTTTGAGCAAAGTAAAAGTCTTGGCTTTGGGCGGGTCAATCGCCACAGATGGAGTCATGGAAGCTGAAATCGTTGAATTTACCTCACTTGAAGCGCTGAAAAAGGCGACAAGAAGTCAAGTGGAAGGAAAGATTGTCTTCCTAAATCAACCGATGGATGCCACACAAATTTCTACTTTTCGCGCCTATGGGGCATGTTATCCTATTCGCGGTTTGGGTGCAATTGAAGGAAGTAAATTGGGCGCAAAAGCTGTTGTTATTCGTTCTCTTGCCATGCCTGTAGACGATCATCCGCATACAGGTTCGATGAATTACAACGACAGTATCGAAAAAATTCCAGCTGCTGCTTTGTCCACGCAAGATTGCGAATTGCTTTCGGCTGAATTAAAGAAAGGAACGTGCAAATTCATTTTGGAAATGGATTGCCAGAATTATCCTGATGTTAAATCGTACAATATTATAGCAGAACTAAGGGGAAGTGAAAAACCAAATGAAATTATCACTTTCGGCGGACATATTGATTCCTGGGATACGGGCGAAGGCGCGCATGATGATGGGGCAGGAGTGATGCATTGTTTGGAAGCATTGCGCGTTCTTAAAACCTTGAATTACAAACCAAAACATACACTTCGCCTTGTCTTTTTTATGAATGAGGAAAACGGAAACATGGGTGGAAAAACCTATGCAACCTGGACCAAAGAAAAAGGTGAAAAACAAATTGCCGCGGTTGAAAGTGACAGAGGTGGATTTTCACCACGAGGATTTGATTTAGACGGTTCAGATGAAAATTTGAAAATGCTTCAAAGCTTTGCTCCTTTGTTTCAACCGTACTTCGTCAACCAATTTGAAAAAGGATACGGTGGCGTAGATATCAATCCTTTAAAAGATCAATTTGATGGTATTCCGCTTTTCGGTTTTGCTGTCGATTCGCAACGCTATTTCGACTTTCACCACGCCGAGAGCGACGTTTTCGAAAACGTGAATAAACGCGAATTGGAATTGGGCAGCGCGGCGGTGGCTAGTTTGCTTTACTTACTTGATATAAATTTATAAAATGCAGGCTTCGACTGCGCTCAGCCTGCACGACTCCGCTCAGTGTGCGGTTTTCAGATTCGAAGGCAAGCGATATAAACTCTTTTAACAGGAAAATATGAAAATAAAAGCCCCAAATCCAGAACACGCCCCTTCGTGGTCAAAACATTACTTCAAATACATTGAAGGAGAAAATGATGCACTCCATTCTCTGAAAAGACAAGGAGAAGAATTTGTCACTTTTTTAAAAACGATACCAGCTGAAAAATGGAATTTTCGTTACGAATCCGGAAAATGGTCTATCAAGGGAGTGGTTTCGCATGCGATTGATACCGAACGTATTTTTCAATACCGCGCTTTACGCACATCGCGTGAAGATTTGTCAGCCATGTTGGGGTTCGATGAAAATGAATACGACAAATATGCCAATTTGGACAATCGTTCACCGGAACAAATCATAGCTGAGTTTGATACGCTTCGCAAAAGCAGTATAACAATGTTTACTGGAATGAACGAAGCGAATTTGGATTTTGTTGGTCAAGCAAACAATCAACCTATTTCGGCCAGAAGTTTGGCTTGGTTGATTATTGGACATGCCATTCATCATGGGAAAGTGATGGAAGAAAGGTATTTGTAAATGGAAAGCTTTTTCTAAAATTATTTTTTACAATTTCACGAATAATTTTCGAGCAAACCCAGTCGGACTAGAAAGTTCAATGATGAAGATTCCTCTTTCTAAATGAGACACATCGATCTCTCCTTTCGCTGGGTACATGTGATTCAGAATAATCTGCCCTGTAGTCGAAAGGATTCTATAATTGTAGGTGTGAATATTGGTTTTAATTGAAAGGGTCGTTTGAACGGGATTAGGATAAATCATGAAATCTATCTTTTCTAATTCCAGAACTTCAGCGAAACTAGGAAAAGGGCCACAAGAACCGTGCATTTGTGTATTAAAATAGTGCAAGTATTTTATGAAATAAAAAGCTGACGTACCAAAAGCACTGTTGTCTGTTATAGAATAATATGGCCCACCCAATCCTGCATAAAGTTTCGATGTCCACTGAAGTGGTTCGAGGCACGGAAGCGGAACATTTGGATCAAAATAGGTTGTCAAAAAATCCATTTGATTTCCGCACAAGGCACTCGAGTCTAAAGTCAATTTTGTAAATCCCGTTGTATCCGGTCCACAAATACCGTCTGTAAAATGTGAGGCCGCAGAATTCAAATCCGTAATCAGTAGGGTCGGAGTAGTATAAGAGTAAGCTCCATTCGTTTGACCTGATACATCAGGCACGAAGCTTTTGCGTTTTATGCCATACCAAATAGTATCGAGATTTTGACTCCATATTTTGGAGACAATTGTGTCCAAGGTATAAAGTCCTCCTGGAGCATTATTTTGAGCAATGTAATAAAAAACATCCCCAACCTCAAAATCGTATACTTCGGTATTCGTCAGTTGAGCATAGGAATTTAGCTGTATTACAAAAATGAAAAGCGACAGAAGATTTTTCATGCGTATTTAGTTTTGCTTGTTTAAAGATAGAACTAAATTTCTGAAGTAAAGGTTGGAAAATTAAGCAGTCATCGTTTTAAAAAAAATACTGAATCTGATGTATGATTCCCTTTGAAAATATTTCTCAATTAAAATTTCTAATTCCTTTTCTAAACAATAGGGGTTAATTTTCAGTTAACTTGGTAATAAAATACCGCAAATTTAAATTATCTTTGCCCTCTCAATCAGGATGTATTTCCTGTTAAAAACCCTAATAAAGCTTTTATGGCAGATATTTTTGAAAAAATCAAGAAGAACCGAGGTCCAATTGGACAATATTCTAAAGGTGTTCACGGTTATTTTACTTTCCCGAAATTGGAAGGCGAGTTGGGAAACAAAATGGTTTTCCGCGGTAAAGAATGTTTGGTTTGGTCGCTAAACAACTATTTAGGTTTGGCCAATCACCCCGAAATTCGTGAGGCAGATAGAGCTGCAGCTGAAAAATACGGTATGGCCTACCCAATGGGTGCGCGTATGATGACGGGTCAGACAAGTGAGCATGAAAAATTTGAGAATGAGATCGCGGATTTCATGGGATATGAAGATGCTATTCTTTTGAACTTCGGCTACCAAGGAATGGTTTCGGCTATTGATTGTTTGGTAGATAGAAATGATATTATCGTTTACGATAGCGAAGCACATGCTTGTATTTTGGACGGAATGCGTTTACACAATGGAAAACGTTTCGTGTTCAAACACAACGACATGGAAAGTTTCGAAAAACAAATGACCAATGCAACACGTCTTGCTGAAACAACTGGTGGTGGAATCCTTGTGATTACCGAAGGAGTTTTTGGAATGGCGGGTGATCAAGGAAAATTGAAAGAAATCGTTGAATTCCGTAAATCTGGAAAATTCGATTTCCGTTTGTTCGTTGATGATGCACACGGATTTGGTACTTTGGGTAAAACAGGTCAAGGTGCTGGTGAAGCGCAAGGTGTTCAAAATGAAATCGATGTTTTGTTCGGAACTTTTGCGAAATCCATGGCATCTGTTGGTGGATTTGTATGTGCTGAAGAAAGCATCATTGAATATTTCCGATACAACATGCGTAGTCAAATGTTTGCCAAAGCATTGCCAATGGTGAATACGATTGGTGCTCGCAAACGTTTGGAAATGTTGCGTACACGTCCTGAATTGAAAGACAAATTGTGGGAAATTGCTAACGGATTGAAAGCTGGATTGAAAGATGCAGGTTTTGATTTGGGTGAATCCAATTCAGTTGTAACACCCGTTTTCATGAAAGGAAGCTTGGCTGAAGCAACGAATTTGACCTTCGATTTGCGTGAAAATTACAATATTTTCTGTTCTATCGTTATTTATCCAGTCGTTCCTAAAGATGTAATCATGTTGCGTTTGATACCAACGGCTGCACATACTTTGGAAGACGTAGCGTACACTGTTGAAACCTTCAAAAAAATCAAAACGAAATTGGATGCTGGTGAATACCAATCTGATGAAATGGCGGCTGTTGAAGTAGACGACAAGCGCAATATGAAATAGTAAAATATTTTACACTTTTGAAAGCCGAGTTCTGAAAGGAATTCGGCTTTTTTGGTTTAGCTTCGCTGCTTTGCCTTCGGCGGTCATGTCGATTTTGTTATATTTACGGCATGAAAACGAATACGAAAGCTGTTTGCTCGACAACAAACGGTTACAACTATTTATTATTGGCTTTCGGTTGATTAAAAGAATACGAATATATAAAGGGGATATGCGCAATTGTGCATAGCGAATTGTTATCTTTAAAACTATTATTTAAAATGAAAAAGGAGATTCCTATTGCTTTAAGAAAAATAATTGACGAAGTCTATTTGACAAACCCAGAGTTGTTTAATATAATATTCGGTGATGATTATGTTGCGAAAATACAAGATAGCGACACAGAGAGTGATTATTATTTTCAAGTTACCAAAGTAAACCCTCCTACTAATGGGAAATCAAGCTACTTAATTGATTATAAGCCGTTAAGCGAAGAGTCAAATACAAATCACAGAGCGACCGTAGACCTTAAAAGTTTTCGAGTTCATTTTGATATTTGGTCAAATAATTTGCTAGAGTCAAATAAGCCAAGCCCTTTGTTTGACGATCTAATTGCTCAAAGTTACTATGATGAAATAGCCCCAAAGTTTACTATTATTGATGAAGATGCTCATATTCGACCATTCTCAATTAGTCAACAAAAGGAATTGGCGTCTGTATATAATGAGATAAAAGAAATGATAGAAAACTACAAGACTGATGATGCATCTGAAAAACTTGAGATTCTTAATCTAATTGAAGAGGCTACAATCGAAATGTCCAAAAACACAAAATTCAATACCGTCAACAAATTTCAGAAGATCATTGCCAAAACATTCAAAATGGGTGCAGCTATAGGCGAACAATTGCTCCTTACATATGTAGTTGGTAAATTGTCTAAACTGTTGCTCCCAGAATAAAATTTCTACTTATGGTAAGACCAAAAATAATTGGAACATTGAAAATTCAAAAAATGATGGCTGGGAATTTGGCTGTTATGAATGAAATTAAAAATGCCCCTAACAAAATTATTATTCCATGTCGGTCAAGAGCTCATGGTGAAGAAATTATAAGAAAAATAACCGAAGCTAAATATGGTGATGTAATTCATATTGGCTAACTTGATTTGAAAATAAAGATAACACACACTATGCCACCACTGCGCGGCGCATCGCGTGGCCGTTATATGTAACTAAATGTTGAAAATCCTATTACCAAGTTATTCATGCGAAAAGTCTTTTTTTTTATCCTAATTATCTTAACGAACACTGCATGTTCGCAAAAAACGACAAGTGTGATTGGTTACTTTGAAAGCTTTTATTCAGACAGTGATACCGACTCTAGTTTTGTAGGTAAAGTTTATTCGGAAGAACACTATCAAGATGGTAAACAAGTTTATAATCAACAATTCGATATTTGGGTCGACAGCTGCTACGAAATTAACAGAACAATAAATGATTCATTGAAATATCGAATTGAATTTTGCCAAGGAGATTCTTCTTACTCAGAATTTCACACAAAACCTTCCCAAAATTTAAGATTCAATATTAAAAATAGCGACACAACATCAATTACTAATTTAACTTACTTGAATGACAAAATAGTGAGAATGAAATGCATTAAAGGTTGTGATTCTGATGTTGAGGTAAGCTACAGTGGAGACACAACATTTTATAAATATATAGGGTCATTCAAATTATATTCTTGGGAAATATTTGATAAGCAAGAGAGACAAGTATGTTATGCATTACCAACAGAAGACATAAGTGATTTTCAATATTTCAAACATACTTATGATGATCAAAAAAGAACTAAAACAACAATTTCTGGATATAAGGAAGAAATCAACGAATACATTAAAGTTTATTACGACAAAAATTGGGTACCGCTAAAAAAAGAAGTCGTAGTTTATAATGATGGATTTGTATATTTGAAATATGATGTGTTGTATAAATACATATAACACACCCTATGCCACCACTGCGCGGAGCATAGGGCTAACGTTATAGGTAAATAAAATGAACTCCGTAAAAACATATAACCAAGTAAACTCTGAAAAGGATGCGGTAAGTTTTGGAATATCCAAAATGGAAGATATTTATGTCAAACGAAACGGAAAAGTTGATGAACCACATAGACATAATTACTACACTGTGCTTATTATTAAACAAGCAAAAGGACTTCATAAAATAGATTTCAATTCATACGAACTATCAGACCGGCAAATTTTCTTTGTTGCACCAGGACAAGTGCACCAAGTGATAGAGTTTGAAAAATCTGAAGGATTTGCAATGACTTTCTCCAACCAGTTTTTAATTGAAAACTCTATTCCACTTACATTTATTAGTGGTCTAAATCTTTTTCAAAATTATGGGCAAACACCACCTTTATTGCCCAATAAAAAGCAATTTGACATAATAGAACATTTCTCAAGTACCATTTTTGATTTATTTTCTAGTGATGCCCTGATGAAAAATCTATCTATTGGTGCATATATGAAGCTCTTGCTGATAGAATGCAACAATATTTGCTCGATCAATCCAATAGAAACGGATATTGATTCTTCGGGAGACAACCTCATAAGAAAATTTAAAGAGTCAGTAGAAACCAATTTCAGGAAAGAACATTCTACCACATATTATGCACATGAACTTTTTATTACGCCTGACCATTTAAACCGAACAATTAAAAATAGAATTGGTAAAACAGCCAAAGAATATATTCAGTCAAGAATAATCATAGAAGCTAAAAAATTACTTTATTTTACTGAATTATCCAATAAAGAAATTGGTTTTGAATTAGGATTTAATGAGCCTGCCAATTTCAGTGCTTTCTTCAAAAAAAACACCCAATTATCCCCTTCAATCTTCAAAAAGAGAGAAAATAAATCCTAATATCGGATTTTCATAAGTTTCTCTCCACTTTTCATATTCCAAAGCCGGTTAAACTGCGCCATATTTGCATTATAGTTTAAAGAAAACATTATGGAACGTAAAGAATTTATCAAAAATGCGGTACTTACGGGAGTTGTTGGTGCTATTGCTCCGCAAATATTAACGGCAAAAAATACCAAAGCTATAAAATCTACCTACGATACTTTAATGGAACAAGTAGGATTTAATCATTTACCCAATAAAAATATAAATACAATGAACACCGTAATTCACAGAGCAGAAACAAGAGGAAAAGCAAATCACGGTTGGTTAAACTCAAGTCATACTTTCAGTTTTGCAAACTATCAAAATCCAGAAAGAATGAACTTTGGAGTACTGCGGTTCCTAAATGATGATATAGTGCAAGAAGGAATGGGTTTTGGAACGCATCCGCACGACAATATGGAAATTATTTCTATTCCACTAGAAGGCGATTTGGAGCATAAAGATAGTATGGGAAATGTTACGGTGATTAAAGAAGGTGACGTGCAAATAATGAGTGTTGGAACTGGAGTTACGCATTCAGAATACAACAAGAACAAAGATAAGGAAGTGAAATTTCTTCAAATTTGGTTGTTTCCAAAAACAAAAAACACTACACCTCGATACGACCAAATTTCTATCAGAGATATTGAAAAGGAAAACGAATTTTATCAAGTACTTTCTCCTAATAAAGAAGACCAAGGTGTTTGGCTAAATCAAGATGCTTGGTTTCATATTGGCAAATTTACCAAGGGAAATTCTGACGTTTACAAAATAAGAAAAGAAGGGAACGGTGTATATGCTTTTGTGTTAGAGGGTGAAGTTGAAATAAACAACGAAAAATTATCAAAACGAGACGGTTTTGGGATTTGGGATACAGAATCTTTCAAGGTAAAAGCGTCTGAAAATGCAAGAGTATTATTAATGGAAGTACCAATGAGCAGATAAACAGAATTAAATAAAAACATAATAATTAAAAACAAATAAAATGAACAACACAAACTGGACAATAGACAACACACATTCAGAAATTGCTTTTAAAGTAAAACACATGATGATTTCAACTGTAACAGGACATTTTGAAGATTTTGAAGCAAACGCAAACACCGATGGTGACAATTTTAATAATGCCACCATAGCATTTAGTGCCAAAACAAACTCTATAAACACAAAAAATATTGACAGAGACACGCACTTAAAATCGGATGATTTTTTCAATTCAGAAAAATATCCTGAAATGAAATTTGTCTCAAAATCATTTATAGGTGATCAATTAATTGGCGACTTAACCATAAGAGATGTTACTAAAGAGATAACTTTAATTGCTGAATTAAATGGAATAGCAGTTGACCCTTATGGACAAACAAAAGCAGGTTTTGAAATAAAAGGAGAAATCAACCGAAAAGATTTCAACTTGACTTGGAGTGCAGTTACAGAAGCTGGAAGTATCGTTGTATCTGATAAAGTAAAATTAGTAATTGACGTACAATTTATAAAACAAGCTTAAAATCTAATAAGCAGTTTATATAAAATTTAAAATATCGATACGCCCCGAAAAAAATGGATGCTTCAAAAAAAGTATCTAAGAAGAACATAGACTATATAAGAAGAGGCAACAAAGTTGTCTGCCTCTTCTTATGGTTTACAACCGTAGAAGATTTTAGAAATTAAGAACATTAAATTAAGAGAAGAATTAAAACCGCTTTCTTGGAATCAATCGCAGATTGCGGATGCTTCTCATTTATTTGTTTTTTGTAATTATAAAATGGTAAATGAAAAAGATGTGGATGATTTAATTCAATTAAAATCAGAAACTAATGTCATTCCTATTGACAAAATTTCGGGTTTCAAAACCTCACAAAAAATAAAGTGAAACGCCTCAATTACCTAACATTATTCAACGAAAACCTTAATAATCTTAATTACTTAATGTTTAAAAAATCAACGAAGCACTTTCTCATATACCTTTAAATTTCCCAACTCAAAATGAATTTCCGTATCTTTCCATTTCCAAAAAAACATTTACAATGAAATACATATTGCTTCCCTTACTTTTCATTTCAAGTCTCGCTATATCGCAAGGAACTACCCTTTCTGTAAAAACGAAATATGACGTCAATAAAATACAATCACTTTCTGCTAAAATTGCAAAAGGTGATCAACAAGTCATTGATTTGTATCCAATTATGAAATTGAACGGAGCTTATTATGTGTCTTTTTTAGGAAGAAAAACAGGTAATTTTACGCCCAATAATCAAGACGGAATATTTTATGGAAAAGCAGTTGGGAATATCCTTAGCGTGCGCGTTCGTTTGGATAAATTGAACACCATTTCCAACTTAAATGGAATTGCGAACCTCGAATTGGCTGGAAAAATACAACCGAATTTGGATCGTGTCGTCTACGATACACGTGTAGATAGCGTTCACGCTGGTTACGGTTTACCGCAAGCATACACAGGAAAAGAAGTTTTCATTGGCATCACCGATTGGGGATTTGATTATTCTTCGCCCATGTTTTACGATACGGCCATGCAAGCAACTCGTATTTATGCAGCTTGGGATCAATTCAAAACAAATGGTCCAGCGCCAAGTGGCTACAATTACGGAACCGTTTATTCCACGCCAACAGAATTTGTTGCAGCGGGCGCCGATACGGCAAATATTTATTCTTATGCTACGCATGGTTCACATGTTGCGGGAATAGCCGGTGGAGGAGGAGCTGGAATTCAGTACCGCGGAATGGCCATTGAATCTCAGTTTTTGTTCACGACTTTTTTGGTAGACGAAGCAGGTGTTTTAGACGCTTGGGAATGGATGTATGCTATTGCAGATGGTCAGGGAAAACGCTTGGTTATGAACATGAGTTGGGGTTTGTATCATATAGGAACCATGGACGGAACTTCACTTTTGAGTCTGGCGATTTCAAATTTAACGAATCAGGGTGTTGTTTTTGCGACATCAGCTGGTAACAATGGTGATGTCAATTTCCATATCAAAAAAGACTTCAACAACGATTCCATTGCGACTCGCGTGAATTTTTATAGTTACGCTTCCAATCCAAATATGTGGGGACAAAGTTTGCACGCATGGGGAGAAGTTGGAGAAGCTTTTGAGTTGAAAATCCAAATGCGCAACGGTTCGAATACGGTTTTGAATGAAACCGTTTATTTCCCTAGTTCAATGAATGCCTACGTGGATACTTTTATGGTTAGTGGAACAGATACTGTTTGGTACAATATCGCAGCAGAAGCTTCACATCCTCTGAACAGCAGACCAACAGCCCGTTTTCGCGTGAAAAACACAAATACAGCTTTGCGCATCATGTTGTATGCCAAAGCCACTTCTGGTCGTGTTCACTTTTGGAATGTTACAGAACTTTCAAATGATGTCGGGAATTGGGGAATGCCCTTCACTCCAAGTGGAACGGGGACGATATCTGGCGATCATTTTTATGGAATTGGTGAGCCAGCAGCCTCCACAGATTGTATTTCCGTTGCAGCACACGCTTCTAGTTATATCACAAATGGTGGAAATCAATCCGGTGGTGCACGCGCTAATTTTTCAAGCATCGGTCCGCGTTATGATGAGGTTTTGAAGCCCGAAATTTCTGCTCCTGGTGTTGGAGTCAAATCCTCTATTTCTTCCTATACGGACAATAGCTTTTTTACAGTAACAACTGTTGATTTTCAAGGTAGAACCTATCCTTTTGCAGCATTTTCTGGAACGTCCATGTCTTCGCCAGCGGTAATAGGAATTTGTGCCTTGATTTTAGATGCGAATCCGTATTTGTCGCCTGCACAAGTGAAACAAATTATTATAGAAACAGCACGCTTGGATAACTTTACAGGGGCTATCGGACCAGCTGGAGACTCCGCTTGGGGATACGGAAAAATCAATGCGTATGCAGCGATTCAGCAAGCTTTGGTGACCGTTGGTTTAGCTGAGATGAAAGAAAATACGAGCTGGAGTGTTTACCCTAATCCAACAATGGATGTGCTAAAAATCAGCGGTATAGAAAATTTGGAAACTTTGCGCGAAGTACAAATGATTGATGTTTCTGGAAAAATTTCTGTTTTGGTAATAGAGAACGAATCTATTCGTGTAAGTGATTTGTCTGAAGGAACTTATGTACTTCGTTTTTTGAAGGACGGAAAAGTGTTTCAAACACGAGTTGTTGTCCAGTAGTTCCGAGAAGTGATTTATTTTATCTGTATCTATTTCTTAGTGGCCATTGTCCATTTTGGATACTTGTACGTAAAACTTATTCGCTATTTCCGCGTAAATGAGCTCGTCAAATTCAATTTAAAAATGGCGAATAAAAACGCAAAAAACTGGAAGGAAATTTCTTTTCAAATAGCAAAGCCGTTCATTGTAGTGGCTTTGTACCTACTCCCTATCGTGGTCTTCGCATTTTGGAAGTCAAGCGCAAAATAGTGGAATTGTATTTTTGACCAATAAAGAAATTTATTTTAGTCGAATATAAACCCAAATCAAGCATTTAAAAGGTATTGTCCATCACTTATGGATAATCGAATTTATCACTAAATCTATTGCCTAGTTTTGAGTGACGAGTGCTCTTTTTGCAACAGTTTATTAAATAATTGTAAGGCATTGAGATCTCAATTTTGAAACAATTAAACGCAATAGTCAATGAAAAAAAATCTACTCACCTTGGCCTTTATCTCCATGATTCATTTGGCCTCCAACGCACAACTCTTTGATTATGCCTGGCATAAGAATATACCAAGTACAAACTTTGAAACGGTTGATTACGAATTTTCTGGAATTGATGGTGATACCTTGTTTCTTATTGGAATTTTGAGCTATGAAGATTCTATTGATTTAAATCCAGGAGCCGGATATGACTGGATCACAGACGAAGATCCGATTGGTGCAAGTCGTATTGTTTACATGAGTAAATATGAAAAAAATACCGGGGCCTATTTAGGTTCCAAAAAATTGATTGAATTCAGTGATAGTTCGGGTTATTTATATGTACACGATTTCCTGATTGACAACAATGGTCAGTTAATTATTGCTGGAAGAAAAACGACAAATGAAGTTGATTTTGATCCAAGTTCAAATTCAGCTGGATGGTATAGCGGAACCAATAATGGACAGTATATTGCTTTTTACAGCAGTAATGGTAATTATACAGGACACATAGAATACACAGGCAGTGTCTCGATTTCATCAATGGATGTTGATGAGAACAATAATCTGTATTGGTCTGGCGCAATTTACGGGACCGTAGATTTAGATTTTACGGCCGGTGTCGACAATTTTACACCTTCAAATGGTAGTTATGATGTCGCTATTTCAAAGATAGATTTGTCGAATCAAAATTACGTTTGGAGTAAAGTTTTTGGAGGAAATGCTTACGAAGGAGCAGATAAAATATATGCGCAGTATGGCAAATTATTTGTGCTAGGCGATTTTGAAAGTGATACGATAGATTTTGATCCAAGCATAGGCCAACAAGTAAAATTAGGTTCATCTATAGGCACGCTTTGGTCTTTTATTTCCCAATATGATTATGACGGTGCTTACCAAAATGCGATTGTTTTTGGTGGAAGCGATGAAACGGAGATCTATTATTCTGGTATAGATGACCAAGGAAATCTGAGTGTTAGCGGACAAATATATCAAGGGGATACAATTGACGTGGATCCATCTCCGCTTGTTCAATTGCTGAATACAGAGAATCAAGATCCGTTTTTCGTTATCAATTATTCCAGCAACTTGGAATTGAATTGGGCAAAGACGATTACCTCGGTTTTATAGGGGATATTTACGATTCCTATATTCTGATTTCAGATGAATTTACACATGACACTTTAAATCCATCCTCGGATTACGAATTTTTTGTTCTCGCCTTGAATGCACAAACCGGAGAATTGACAAATTACATTCCTTTTGAATTGATTTATGACCGTTGGGCTGATATGAGAAGTCCTATAATTGAACCCAATGGAGATTTTTATACCTTCGGTACTTTTCATGATGCTTTTGATTTCAATCCTTTTGATGGAATTGTGAATTTTGACACAGCCGTCTCAAATGTGGGCTATAATTACCGGGCTTGCTTACTCAAATTAACGTGGGATGGAACAGTTGGTTTAGAAGAAAATCAAGTATTGGATCAAATTTCAGTTTTTCCGAATCCATTTCAAAATCAAATAAAAATTGAAGCCGATACCGATTTATCAGCTATAAAAGTCATGGATTTGACTGGGAAAATCATTGATCAAATATCGCTTCAAAATGCAAAATCACATACCCTCGAAACCGAAGAGTATTCTTCAGGTTACTATTTGGTGCAATTAAGAACAAGTTTAGGTGAAGCGTATACGGTCAAAATAACGAAACAATAATTCCGAGATGAAAAAAAATATAATACTTCAAATTGCTATCATTTTTCTAGTGACAAATTCCTATTCCCAAAATTTGGATTGGACACAGAAATTTGGTGTTTCGGGCAACGACAATTGCAATGCCATGGTCGTGGATGCCTTTGGAAATCGGTATTCAACGGGTTGGTTATCCGGTCAAGTTGACTTTGACCCAAGCCCTGTTAATTCGTACTACTTACCAACACCGCCCAACAATTATTTCCTACAAAAAACAACAAGTTCGGGTGATTTTATTTGGGTGAACGGGCCACAGTCAGGTCAAACAGTTGGACGAGCGATTGATGTAAACAATTCAGGTGAAATTTATGTCGCTGGATTATATTATGGAACAGTTGATTTTGATACAACAAGTGCAGCGGTCAGTCTTACGGGTTCGACTTCTAGTGAAAATATTTTCATTGCTAAATACGGCACTGCTGGCAATTTATTGTGGGTAAAAGGAATCAACGCTGGTGGAAGCTTCCTGACAACAGAAACTCTTGCCATGGATGTGCATAGTCAAAGCGGAAAACTAACTCTGACGGGCAATTTTAGAGGAACTATGGACAGTGATCCCGGTGTGACGACAAATATTTTATCTTCAGTTGGAAATGGGTACAGCACTTTTGTCATTCAACTCAACAACAATGGTGATTTGGAATGGTCTTTTTCACAAGCGCCAAGTACAAGCATCAATTATCATATTTTTGGATATGATGCCACAGAGTATAATGGAAATACGTATATCGTGGGTACCCATACAGCTGAATTTGATTGTGACCCAAGTGCTGGAGTTACATTGCTTACGCCAGTTCCTAACACCTATGATGGGTTTATTGAAAAATTTGACGGGAACGGAAACTTGATATGGGCAAAAGCAATTGGAGGTGGAAACTCATATATCTTGATATATAATTCAGAAGTAGATGCTTTAGGAAATTTATATGTTGTCGGTGCTTATTCTGGCACGGCGGATTTCGATCCCGGACCAGCAACCGTTTACATTTCAACCTCTGCAACGGTGAATACGCATCCTTTTGTTTTGAAGTTGGATGCCTCTGGAAATTTTTTATGGGTCAAAGATTTTCAAGCTTTTACGGGCAATCAAAATTTGGCCAACAAAATTGGCATAAACTCGGATGGCAATATAAATGTAGCTGGTGTATTTCAAAATTCTGGTGATTTTGATCCTGGAAATGGCACTTTTAACATAACTTCTGCCGGAGGAAAAGATGCTTTTTTGGTGGAATTGACTTCCGCAGGTAATTTCGTGTGGGCAGGAGCTATTCAAAGCGCAGGAAATGACAACATCCGATCCTTGGCTTTTGATATTAATCCGGGTGGTGATTTATATATTTCAGGAGATTTGACAGGAACTGTGGATGTTAATCCAAATCCAGCAGTGTACAATCTTACAGGGCTAAACAGTAGTTTGGATATGTTTATTTCCAAAATTTCTTGTCGCAGTCCGATTCATATTAATCAGCTTGCTTGCCAAAGTTATACATGGGCAGAAAATAATCAGACGTATACCACAAGTGGCGACTAGTCTGTTTTGTACAACAATCAGCAAGGTTGCGATTCAGTCGTCAATTTACATTTGTCTATCGGTGGACCGAATACGGGAATTTTGACTGCGGCCAAATGTCAAGATCCGTATGTTTCTCCAAGTGGGAATTATTCTTGGGCATCTTCTGGTACTTATCTCGATACGCTCCCGAATATTTACGGTTGTGATTCTGTCATTACAGTGAATTTAACCATAACACCCTTTCCAAGCACAACAGTCACATTTCTAGATTCGGTCTTAACAGTTTCGGCAGTCGGGGTCAATTACGCTTGGATCAATTGCGACAACGGTAATTCTACTTTCCCTGGAGCAAACCAACAAAGTTTTATGATCAATTCGAATGGCTCTTACGCCGTTATTGTATCTGAGAATGGTTGTGCAGACACCTCGGATTGTTTTGTCATGGCGAATTTGGAGGTAGATAATCTCGAAAAACTTTCGTTGAAGGTATTTCCCAATCCAACGAATGGAAATGTAAATATTGAATCTTCTGTAGAAATAATACGCTATCAAATTTTTGATTTGAACGGCAAACTTTTGAAGGATCAAGAAATGAATGCAAAAGAGTTAACGATTGATTTATCCCGAGTTGAGTGCGGTGTTTATGTGTTAAAATGTTTAACCAACTCAAATTACGAAAGCACATATAGATTAATGAAAACCAAATAATTATGAGAAGTTTAAAAACATGGTTTACGCTCCTTAGCGTACTTTCTGTACAATACTTTTGGAGTCAATGCACACCACCAGCAATTACTACACACCCCAATAACGCCAATGTCTGCGCGTACGGCTCAGGAAGTATGTCGGTTAACGCAAGCGATGCCTCTGCCTATCAATGGGAAGAGAGTACAGATGGTGGTACAAGTTTTTTCCCACTGAACAACAATGCAACATTTGGAAATGTGAATACCGCCGTTCTATCTATTTCAAATCCTTCATTTTCCTTGTCAGGAAACAAATATCGTTGTTTGGTCTATGGAGCCTGTTCGCCAGATGCCGTTAGTAATTTTGCCAATTTGACTGTGGTTGGACCACAATTTACATCTCAACCGATTGATATTAGTACGTGTGAAAATGAAACGGTTCAATTTTCAGCAAGTTTTACATCAAATGGTTTTCCTTCTAATTTTTGGATGTATAGTACGAACAATGGTGCAAGTTATGCTCCAGTGCCTAATTCTGCACCTTATTCAGGTAATTCAACGACAACGCTCACAATATCAGGCACAACAGCGAGTATGGACGGTTATATGTACGTCTTAAAATTGGGAAATGGACTTTGTGCTACCATCAGTCCGCCATCTGCCCCAGGATTTTTGAACGTCTTTGCTCCACCAGCGCCGAGCAATTTGGCGAGTAGTAATATATCAAGTTCAAGTGCAGAAATTTCATGGGATCCCATCGGCATGCCAACTTCAGGTTATTATTCCTTAGAGTATAGAGAAGTTGGAGCTTTGACCTGGATTTCAGTAGGAACCGTTCCATACAATGCTAATTCGACGACCTTGACAGGACTTTCAACTTTCACCAACTATGAGGTTCAAGTCCAATCCTTTTGTTCATCATCTTCCCTTGGAATGTACAGTTCCATCTATACATTTTCAACTATTGAGGATTGTAGTTCGCCTATGTCTTTAAATTTGGTATCTACTTCCGCCTCAACTGTTCAAGTGAATTGGTCAGTATTACCGTCGACTTCGTGGTATGAATTCAGATACAAAGAAAGTAGTTCTGGCACATGGCTTTTCGGTGGAACTTTGTCGAATGCTTCCTCAAGTAAGTTACTTTCTGGTTTGCTTAGCAACACTTTTTACGATATCCAAGCGAAAAGATATTGTTCGGGAATACCACACAGCTCTTGGTCCTCGAGTTTGACTTTTGTTACACCGACGCCTTCAGGATGTTCTGCGCCACCAATAGTGATCGCAAATCTAGTAGGTGGTCAGACTGCTACTATGACTTGGACTTCTATAGTCGGTGCGGCTTGGTATGAGTTCCGATACAAACCTAGTTCTGCCTCTACATGGATCAGTGGTGGTACAGCAGGTCCTTCCACAACGAGTAAAACTTTCCTTGGTTTGCTTCCGAATACGGTTTATGATTTTGAATCTAGAACATTCTGTTTCAACAACATTCCTAGTGCATGGGGTACGATAAATTTTACGACAGGGAATTTATCGGATTGTGAATTACCACCAAATTTATTTCCTACAGCCATAACTACTCTGAATTCAATTGAAATTTCTTGGACACCAGTGGTTGGTGCCGCTTGGTATAGTTTTCAGTACAAAGAATCTTCTTCTTCCACTTGGATTTCTGGAGGTACGGCTGGACTAAGTGTGAGTAGCAAAATTTTCACAGGCTTAGTTTCCTCAACAGCTTATGATTTTCAAGTCCGGACACATTGTTCCAATGGTTCTCAGAGCGATTGGAGTGTCATGAGAGTATATAGCACCCAAGGAGGTTCGTCCACCATGCCGACGGTTGAAAATAAACAGGCTAATTCCCATGTTACTAAATCGCTAAAGAATGATGAGGTTTCGATTTCAGTTTTTCCGAATCCAGTTGCGGATTATTTGACAATTGATTTTTCTGAAATAACAAGGGAAACGATTGAAATAAACATATTGGATATGAGTGGACGCTTGGTTTTCCATGAAAAATGTAAAGTTGATATGAGAAAAAATATCGATTTGTCATTCTTAAAGAAAGGAACATATACGCTAACTCTCGATTATGAAAACAAACAACAAAAACAAATGAAAGTCGTGAAGTTTTAGTTGAACTTTTAGATAAACAACAAGTTAAAGCGGGGGAAGGAGAGAACCCCCGTTTTTAGAATACAAGCATTTATTCCTCAGAAGGGGAATAAGATGTACCATCTGTTTTCAAAATACTCACTAAATTATCGGTGTTTATTATAGATCGTAGCGTTTGGCTGTACATTTTACCCGAAAATGTTGCTTGAACGAACTCATATTCGTCACCAGTTTGTAAATCTTTAAATTCAAGCTCAGTTCCATCTACTTCATAAGTACTGCTCAATAATTTCAGATTTTTGTCTTTCGTGTACAGTTTTGGGTCAAGATTTTGATACAAGTTAATATCGCCATTTTCTTGCACCTGCACTACCATAATCTCCCATGGCGAATTTCTTTCCTTATAGTTGAACACGTAAATACCATCTGCCATAAATAATTGGAAAGTATCACTCAAGGGTGTTTCAATGGTAATTGTATCGTCAGTTTTAAAATTTATGGTGGTCATACCAGTTTTTTCCAAACGCAATACTTCTTTTTCACCTGTCTTCCATTCACCAAGAAGTTCTTTTGGAATTTCCTTGAGTTGTTTTCCCTCTTTGGGCTGAACCTCTGTGAAATAAATATGTGCACAAGAGAAAAGTAAAAATGATGATATTAACAGGACGATAACTGATTTCATAACATTTAGTTTTGAATGAAAAGACTGATTTATAAGTAAATATAGGTAATTGGTATATACTGGATTGGTAAAAAAGGTGAAAATAAATTTTATTATTATTCAGAAATTGAAACTTAAATTCGGTCTATTTTGCGAATAAAAACAAGCATCTTTGCACTCTAGAAAAAACGTCAATGTCCTTCCAACTCATTTCTTCCCCTTTGCAAAGTTTCACCGAATTTCGGTTTAGAAACGGGATTGATAAATATTTTGGGGGAATAGATACCTATTATGCGCCTTACATTCGACTCAACGGAAAATTGGAAATCAAAGCGAATTATGAACGCGATTTGCTGCCTAAAAACAATACTGTCAACGAGTTGATTCCGCAAGTCATGACGAATGACCCCGACGAATTTATGTTCGTAGTCAAATACGTTCAAAGTTTGGGTTACAAGGAATTGAACTGGAATTTGGGTTGTCCGTATCCCATGGTGACGAAGCGTTGTATGGGTTCAGGATTAATAAACGATCCCCAAAGAATCGATGCCGTTCTGAAAAAAGTACACGACGAATCAGACATAATTGTTTCCATGAAAATGCGAATGGGTTACGATCATCCGGAGGAAATTTTGGATGTATTTCCGATTCTCGACAAATATCCGATCAAGAACATTGGCATTCACGCGCGCATTGGAAAGCAGCTTTACAAAAGCGATGTAGATTTGGTTTCTTTTCAAAATTGCCTCGATAAAACCAAGCATAAAATTTATTACAATGGCGATATCAGAACCGTTGCTGATTTCCGACGAATGCAAGATTTGTTCCCCAGCATCGACCATTGGATGATAGGTCGAGGCTTGATTGCCGACCCTTTTTTACCCGCCATGATCAAAGCAGACACCGAGATTTATCCAGAAAATCGTTTGGAAATTTTCGGGAAATTTATTGCGGAATTGTTCAACGGTTATGCTGGAGCTTTATCGGGCAAAAGTCACGTTCTAATAAAAATGACTTCTTTTTGGGAATATTTTGCCGACACCTTTCCCGATCCACATCGGACGTTTAAAAAAATCAAAAAAGCCAAAGCGATTGAAGCATATCATGATGCGGTTGGAGAGATTTTGAAAGAAGGTTGGTAAGATGAGCCAGTTCGTTTAATTAAAGAGCCCTAGTTTTTATCTAAACCAACAATTCCTGAATAAGTGCTGTCTCCCTTACAAAAATCTGATTAATTTTTCACCAACTTCACATAGGAACGCTCTCCTTCATTCGAAACAATCTCCAAATAGTAAACGCCACTTTCTCCTTCAATTTCTATGTTGAAAGATGGGGTGTTTTCAAATTCATCGGAACGAATCAATCGTCCTTTCATATCGAATAATTTGGTGCTGACAAAGGCATATTTTGCTCCTAATTCAACTTGGACAATTCCTTCCGTCGGGTTCGGATATACTTTAAATAAGCTGCCGAAATCATTTTCAAGGATGCCCACTTTTGCTACTGTCAAACATTCGGATGTATCGCTGCAACCGTTTACAGTAGTGATGACCGCATAATTTCCATTCGCAGTTGCTACAAAAGTTTGATTGTTGGCTCCAGCTATTGGCGCATTTCCATCGCAGTTGATCCATTGGTAACTTGCTCCATTGGTACTTGCTTGCAAAGTAATATCGCCAATCAAGGAAATGCCAGAAGTAACGGAATTGACCGTTAAATTTAAAGTCACGGTAGAATCGCAACCGTTTGCTGAGCTCAAAATTGACGTGTAAATACCGGAGCTGGTGTACGTATTTCCATCCGTTGGCCAAAAATAAGATTGACACGCTGTCGCGGATGAACTGCTTCCAATATCAGAATCTATGGTCAAATCCAAAGTTACGATAGAGTCACAGCCGCTGGCGTTTTGGAATGTAACGTTGTACTGTCCCGAACTCGTATAGGTATTTCCTGTCGCCGACCAAAAATATGAGTCACAAGCCGATGTCGAAATAGTATTTGTAGAACTTGAATTGATTGTCAGGTTCAATGTTACCGTGGAATCACAACCTTGAGCATTTTGCAAAACGGTTGAATAGCTTCCTGTTCCGCCATAGGTTGTTCCATTTGCAGGCCAAGTGAACGAATTGCATGCTGTAATTGTCTCACTACCAGTTGTTGGCGTTGCGATTGTCAAGTTCAATGTTGCTAAGGAATCACATCCTAGTGCGTTGGTCAAATTTATGGTGTAAGTTCCTGAGGAATTGTACGTTAAACCTGAAGCTGGCCAAGAAAATGAATTGCAAACATTCACTGATTCACTTCCAGAATTGGGTTGATTAATGGTTAAATTTAGTGTAACGATAGAATCACATAACTGGGAACTTGATAAAGTCGTTGTGTAGCTACCAGATGAAGTGTAAGTCGCTCCATTCGCTGGCCATGTAAAGGAATTACAAGTGGAAACAGTCTCGGATCCAAGCGAATTTGGTCCTATGGTCAAGTTCAAAGTAACAATTGAATCACAACCAAAACTATTGGTTAAGTTTGAGATGTATGTTCCTGAATTGGTCAAAATTGCTCCTGATGCTGGCCAAGTATATTGAACGCAAGCTGTAACATTTTGTACTACGTTATTTCCATTGTTAACCGTCACTGTAACGGGAACCATAGCACTTCGGCAAGCAATTTCTTGAACTTCCCAATCGTAGTAGTAATAGTAAAAATCTACTGGAGCGGTCACGTAAGCGCCGATAATATCGACAATTCCAGGAAGTGAATACGGATAAACGGCACTTGCATTGTTTCGCCTCATGTCCATATTAGTTCCCCCAATACTGTATGAACCAAGACCGGGAACATCAATATTAATAGGAATTCGTTGACCGCCTGTTGTCGTAATATTTACTGTTGTTGAACCAATTATAGTTCCTGTTGCATTGATATCATTCCAAACGTTGATTGTTCTTGGACCTGTTGTGTTTGCATCTACCCAAACGGAAAGAATGGTGAATCCTTGAGCCGTGTTCGAGGTAAAGTTCAAGGTGAAATTCGTCGGTTGGTTGTGGTAACCACTTGTTCCAAAGGAAGCATTCAAAGGGCCAACATTCAGAACAGGCTCTAAAGCCACATTTTCGAGCATATATGTGGTGTTCGAAGTAAGCACTGGAGTTACAAATGTAGCTGTCGTATCCAAGGGCGTTGTGCCTGTATTGTCATACCAAATAACTGAATTAGAAGCACTTGCTGTTATAGACGTACTTTGATTCGCACAAATAGTTTGATTTGCAACTAAAGGAACGGTAAGCATGTTCACCGTTACAGGAAAAGAAATCGTGTCTGAACCAACTACATTTTGGGCAATTAAGGTTACTGTATATGTTCCGTTGGATACATAGGTATGAATTGGATGTTGCAAAGTACTTGTTGCGCCATCGCCAAATGTCCAGTTCCATGCATTTGGATTTTGCGTTGTATTATCTGTGAAACTCACTTCTCCTGAACAGTCATTCACATCGATTGAAAAACTAGCTCCAGGAGGCACTGTTGGCACGATACAAGATGAAGGCAAATCAAAAGCCTCTACTTGGTCTGAACGACTTGATGTACTTCCTTGAGAAGCTGAAAATCCAAGTCCTCGATTGGCGAAAACACTCCAAATTAAACATTGATTTGCACCACTGTAAAGGGCAACATCTGCTGCTAAAATGGCATCTCTACCATCCACAAAACCAGGACTGCAGGGTTGTAATTTCAAAGCTTCAATCACCAAATTCATCGCGATATTGTTTCCGGCAGTTCCATTGTACAAATCGCTGCTGTATCCGTATTGATTGATAAAGGCCCAATTCAAATCCCAAAGCATGGTGCACCAAACATAACCAATACCATGCGGTTGAGAGATGGCACCTGTGTTGTTCGTAGTTCCATACGTTGAAGGATTGATGGCGAAATCTGTGCTGTATGGCGTCGGACGAATTCCATCACCCGTTGTTGGTTCACCGATAGCGAAAGTTCCAATTCCACGAACATCAGTTGCTGTATCGCCGGGTTCGATAGTCAACATCAATCCAAACCAATCCGACCAACCTTCGCCCATTTGTTCAGCATTACTCAAGCAACCTGAGTTGGATGGACCACCCGTTAAACGCGTTGAAATACCGTGTCCATACTCGTGAGCAATAATTCCATTGTCCAAGTCTCCGTCTATCATTTGACCACCACCTGCGCTTTGCAAAGTCCCATTGACACCACCTGCTAGTTGGGCCAAAATAAGTGCGCCGTCTGCTTGTGAAATCATAATCGAAGGAATGGTGATAGCAGCAGAGGTTCCTCCCATTGAGAAAGGTGCACCAGGTGCGTTATTAATAACAATTACGGCCACCGCTCCTGCGTTTTGTGCGTTTAAAACTTTGGTTATGAAATTGCACGATCCTCTTTTTACTAAGGCTATTTTGCCGTTCATTGCAGCACCGTTGATCAAAGCATTACAACCTTCATCTGGTAAGGCAGTACCGTCGTTGACCAGAACAAAATTTTGCGTAATTGGTGTAACAGGAAGTCCAGGGCCAAAACCTGCTTCAACACCTTGATATTGACCTGCAATGCCTGCGGGAGTGTTCACTGTCAATAAATATTGAGCAGTGGAAGCTGACCAAAGATACATTTGCATTGTCGGATTTTGTCCATCGGGGGGAGTTGCAAAATTGGCGTTGTTGGTGCCACCACCATCCTGTGCTTCGGCGAATACCATGTCTGAAGCTGCTCCTCCGTTTCCATAGTTATTTTCTTGAAAATTACCGCTAGTTTCGTCAAAACCATATTGGTACCAAATGTCGTGCATGACATTATTCATGTAAAACAAATTGGTTATCGCGGCACTCTGATAAGTAGATGGTGCATTATTGAAATTTAGTGGAAAATCGAAATTCAAAGTTGTTCCTCCACTTGGCATGAAACCTACACCGCCATTATCGTTGACATCTTCCGTTGCGCGAACATTATTTCCTTGTGTTATCGTATACTCATTTCCGGCCACGCCATTATCATCATGCCAACCAAAAGGTGAAGCAATTGCATTGGAAGGACCAACGACTAAGGTTCTTGGTGCGTGATTTGGACTTTCTGCTGGAATGGCATAAACACGGTATTGGTCAGTTCCAGGCGGCGGAGCAGGGACAGGGCCCATAACGGTTTCTGAAATTGGTCTTCGGGAACTGTGGGCGGTTTCAGAATGATCGCATGCTTCAAAAGTACATTCAACTATCCAGTCTATTTTATCGATAATTTCTCCGGTTACGGCGTCTACGCGCACACTCCACCAATGATCTTTTGAATATTCGTAAATGCTCAAATCCCAAACTAGGCGGATGTCCTGATTCTCATTGTCTAGAGCAAAAAACATCAGTTTCACCGGAATGTCTTTTGTCGAATAGCCAGTTCCATTGAACAAGAAGTTTTTGTCGTCTAGTTTTTCTTTTAATCGGACGGCATCTCTCGAAACTAAATTAAGTTGCTGAGCTGCAGATTCAATTGCTTCTTTGGGCGAAAGTGTATAAATTGAGGTATTGACTTTATCGTTTATCTTGTTTTGAAAGCGAAGTCCTGCATGGATTATTTTACCTCCTTTTATGCTGAAATTGCCAACGCCATTGTATATTTCAATATTGTCAAATGTTTGTCGAACATACACGTTTTGAACACCCGATTTTTTGGAGACATAATCATCGGTAATAATCCAAGTTTCAATGTCTTTAGCGGATAATCCTTGTTCGGTCGTTTTTTCCGTCAAATAATTCTGGATAAGTTTCTCAGAAGTTTGGGCTGAAATGAAGTTATGGATGAGACTAAAGGCTAGTATAAATCCAACGGAATATAGTGTCTTCATATGTTTAATTTGGTTTGTTTCTTAAGGTAAAAAACGATTGTTCGGACGCAAGTTAGAGAATTTACATGAAATTGAAAAAAGAAATTGATTTTGGTCATTTTCTAAAATAGTTTTCAATTTGTTTTACTTTCTTTCTTAACTGCTTACCTTTGCGCCCTTATTTTATGCAAAAAATTATTTTACAATTTATTGACGCCTTCTATTTTCTCTTCAAAAGCTTCATGCCTTTGAAGACATTTCGTTATGCGGCATGCGGTGGCGGAAATTTGGTTTTGGATACCGTTCTCTATTTTATTTTTTATCATTTCGTTTTTCAAAAACAAAATGTGGATATGGGTTTTGTGGTCTTGAGTCCCTATATCGCATCCTTGTTTTTTGTCTTTCCAATTACTTTTGTGACCGGATTCTTACTGATGCGATATATCACTTTCCAAGAGTCGAATTTGCACCCAAGAATACAGTTTTTTCGTTATTTCATGGTAGGAATGGGCGCTATTTTACTCAGTTATCTTTGCATGAAATTTTTTGTTGATTTGTTGGGATTTTATCCTACTCCCTCTCGTTTCATCACCATTATTGTTACCGTGGTTTATAGTTACATCTTGCAAAACAAGTTCAGTTTTAAAGTTGTGACAGAAGAGGCGTAAAATCTTTTAATAGATTTCGTAACTTGCTGATTCATTTGCTTTATTTTCAATATGAAACACAGCATTTCTTTTGAACAAAAATGGGAAGAGCGTTGGCGAAAAATCCCAATTCTAATTCCACTCATTACCCTTTTTACGGGAGCTGCGCTGTATTTTTTGCTCATCCTTTGCGCGTATTATTTTAATTCAGGCTACCATTGGACGGTCATTCCCGCAGGACTTGTAGCACATGCTTTTTTCATCGTTATTGTACACGATGGAGCGCACCAATCCATAACAAGAAGTCCATTTGATCGAATTTTGTTGAACTTAGGTTCAGCACTCATGTTCTTGCCTTTTTATGGCGAAGGTTTCCGAAAGTATCATTTGATGCACCACGGCAATACTAATTCTACGGAGGATCCTCTCTGGCCACCACACAAAAAAAAATTGTACCAAGAACGACGTTGGCTCTATGTTTTGTGCGAATTAATTCCGCTTTTGTTCACTTTTTATTTGCTCGTACAAAGTTCAAAAGCCAATTCAAAAAAAGAAAAACAGATAAAAGGACCAACGATTAATTATAATCACCTCATTTGGGCTTTTGCAGTGAGCGGAATACTATTTTATTTTTTGCCTTTGTCTCTGTATTTTTTCTTGGGGACTTTGTTTTTTGTCAATGTTTTCAGTACGCTTCGTCATTGGTGCGAACATTTGGGTCGTGATTTGAATCGAGAAAGTAATACGTTTTGGTTTCCTTTGGGAATGGGCATAGGTAATCATGAGGTTCATCACCAAGCAGCGCATCTTTCTTGGTTTTCGCTTTTTATTGGCTTGTTTCGTCGGAAAAAAGATACCAGTGTTTTGGGAACGGTTTCAGGCGTTTTTTTTCAAAAAGATTTTCACCATTACGAACAAAAATAGAACTGAAAATTTACAATTTACCGTTTTTTATCCTTTTTCAAAACCCAATACAAACCTTTTGCATTGGACTTCATTTTTTTCAGTTTTAGAAGAACTAAAATTTCCTCTGTCCAAGACAAATATCCAATTGTTATCGCGACAAAATAAAGTACAGGATAATGTGCCCAAGCGAATAGAATGAAGAAATAAATTCCTTGAACATAGCCGCCTATTTTGCTGGAATAAAGATGAAGACTTGGCCATTGTTTGAATTTGACCAGAGATGTAAGTATACCGCCTAGAAAAAGAAACAAAAAGGGGAGAAGCAACCAAATACTTTCACCCAATTCGGCTTGTTTGAACACTAAAATTCCCCAGAAGGCACAAATGTATGTTCCGTTGTCGGCCAATGAATCCAGTTTGGCACCAAAGGCAGTTTCCAGATGAAATGTTCGTGCGATTAAACCATCTAGTATGTCTGTTATCAGATTGATGCAGAAGAAAATAGCGAATAAATTTTCCTGTTCTACGATGATCCAATACACCAAGACCGGGAACATCAGCAAACGATAAAAACTCAGTAAATTCGGAAGGTTAATAATCTTTTCGTTCATGGTTTAGAGTGATTTTTTAATGCGGATCAAAACCAAAATGTAGGAGAAAAGAAAATGTGCCGATAAAGCGATAAGAAAGAGATAAATCGCCATGGGAAATTTGATCATATCGAGGAGAAAATAAACCAAAACAACACCGATGGATGAATCCAGTTTGTCGATGGTTGTAAAGAGCCATTTCCTCTTCTGGGAAGCTTCCCCAGCGACTATTCCTAAGCGACGTTTCAGGAAAGAATTGGGCAATTCGAAAACCAAATAAGCCAATCCCAAGATAAGTCCGAGCAAGAATCCATTGGTATGAAATGTAGAAATTAAAGAAAGGATGAGCCAAGTTAAAAAACCGTTGAGCAAAGGTAAAATGATAAATCCCCGCCAAGTTTTGTTTTCACCAAATCCCCAAATCCAAAGTGGTTTTTCTAAAAAGGTGAAATACCCTTTTTTAACCACAAGCATGTGTAGTGTGTTGGACACAATCAAAGGAGCAACAACAATAAGCGTGTGCATCAGAAGTTCGTTCATACTTTTTGGAATTTCTTCTTTAAATGTAAGGAAGTTTAGGGAGAATTATGAAAAGGGTTTCTAGGATATGTCATTGTTTTAATGACTTTGACCTTTAGTTGATTTTGAAAATCAAGATTTTGAATGAATTTAAAACTCAATCTCAAAAGCCCTATTTTAAAATTCTAAAATTCTAAAATTCGAGAATTTTAGAAGACTAAAAGTTTAGGCCTTGAATTATGAGATTTCATTGGCGCTTTAGCCATAAAGTCAAACAAAATTTTATAAAATTCATGACTTTAAATAAAATTTGCCATCTATCGTGGTAACCCTAAACTAATACAAACAAAACACCTCGACGAACAACTGGAATGAAGACATCTTTGATACTTTTTTGTTTATTTGCAGGAGTAAGCTTTAAAATCCAACATTTGAAATCAGATTCTAAGAAAGAAATTGTAGCGCTAGTCGAAATTGGTGGTTCACATGACGAATGTCTCTTCACGCAAATTGTAGCTTTGAAAAATCGAAATTGTGGAGTGATTTTAGTTTGCACAAAAGAGATTCGTTCCAGAAACCCGCACTTTGAAGAATGGATAGATCAATACATTGAAATAGAATTTAACCTTTCTGCCTTGAAGAATTTTTTACTAGCCAGCAAAATGATGCGCTCGATTCGCCAAGCGGGTGCCAAAACAGTTGTTTTCAATACGGCTCAAGGCGGACACGTTAGAAATGCTTGTTGGACAACTCTTTTACGTAGAACGAATTATTTCGGAATTGTGCATACCACAAAAAAAATTGAGGGCAGTTTTACGCAAAAACTCATCAATTTTAAAATCAAAAAATATTTCTTTTTGAGCGAATACTTATTGAAAAAAGTGGGAGCAAGAAAAGGATTGACCTTTGAATACTTTTATCCCTTGCATTTTCCTGTGCAATCAGGAATTGAGAAAAGTGAAGAAAAAATCATCACAATTGTTGGTGGAGTCGAAAATAGACGAAAGGATTTGACCGGTTTCGTAGAAATGATCAAAGGATGGAAAGATCAAAATGTTCGGTTTGTTTTTTTAGGAAGAGGTGACAAAACCAAAAAGGATGTCGAAGAATTCAACACATTAATTGAGGCAAATGGACTCGAAAAACGGATCCAACAATATTACACCTTTATTTCTCAAGAAGAGTTTGATCGCCAGTTGCAACAATCTACGGCAATTCTGCTGCTCGTTCATCCCAATACAAGCAGTTCAGAACAATATTTAAAACATCAGATTTCGGGAGCGATGAACGTTGGCTTTGGTTATAAAATTCCGCTTCTCATTCATGAAGAATACCAATTTATTGAAGAAATGCAAGGTGCAAGCGTTTATTATTCATTGGACAATTTCCAGGAGATTGTGGCGAATACTGATTTTGAAGCGATTAGATTGAAAATGATGCATACTGAAAAATGGCAGAAAGAGTTTCACGAAAAGCGGTATGCCAATTTTGTCTTGGGCACCCCCGTAGAATCCTAAGAAAACAAGTTTCATCCCATCAAAAATACACCCAAATCACAAGCATCCTTCTGATACCCATATTTCGGTTCAATTGGATTTTCATTTTTCTTGTAAAATGCTCGGAGTGTTGCGGGCGCTAAAAATTTTACATCGGTTTTAGCATAAGCTTGAATCAATCCTTCTATTTTAAAAGAGATTGGCGAAGCAGCGAAGCGACCCTTTATTCCACGTGTGATGATGCCGATTTTGTCGAAATTTTCACGGTCGAAAAACTGATGTAGCTCAACCATCAAAGCTCGCAATTCGGCAGAATCCAAATGGTCTTTGAGTTCCAATTTTTTCAAGGAATTGGCCATCTCAACAATGTTATTATTGGCATCTTTTTCCAAGGCACAAAAAATGGCTTTATTGGCTTCAAGTGTAATTCCGAGGATTTTCATAGATCAAAAATTGATTGCGTAGCAAGATAGATAAAATCGGATGGATTATGCCAATCCTAAAGCAGAATTGCTCATTAATCGAACACAGCTTATTATTTCTCCTTCGCTTTCTCTTTTTCCAATTTCTTGAAATATCTTTTAAATAACAGACTGTGTTTAAGTGCTTCTAAATTTTCATTCAATTTCACACTTCCTTCCTGCAAATTTTTAACGGTAACATCTATGTTGTTGACCAAAGCAGTATCTGTGGCTAAGTAATTGATGGTTCCTTTTCCATTTTTCATTTCCAAAACTACATCGTTCATGTTTTTGACAACCGTATTTATTCCTTTTCCTGAAGTTTCTAAATTCTCAATCAAAGATTTTAATTTGGCAGCAGATTTAGGGTCGCTTAAAAGAACTGCTGCCGCACTTTCGTCGTAATTGACTTTGGCGACCATTTGGTTTAAAGAACTTATCGTTTTGTTGGCATTTTCGCTTGTTAGCTTTAAATTATACATGGTTGCCTTCAAATCATTTGCCATATTTTCATCAGATATCAGCAAATCAAAAGTTCCTTTTCCAGAGGTGATTCCTTTGGTTATTTTCAATAAATCGATGGTCAGTAGCGCTGCATTTTCATTGGTTTTGTTCAGCGTTGCCATCATATCAGCGGATGAAACTTTGTTGAAGGTTTGTATGGTATCGCCTGGAACTAATGGGGGCGCATTTCCTTTCATAGGAGTAATGTTGATGATTATGCTTCCTACCAAACCATCGGAACTGATCGCAGCTAAAATATTCTTTTTTAAATGAATGAGAATTTCGTCTTCAATAATCATATCCACATAAATGGTGGAGTCATTTTTCATTTCTATTTTTTTTACCGTTCCGACATTTATTCCCGAAAAACGAACATTGTTGCCCAGCATCAATCCGTCCACATCTCTAAAAACGGCCGTAATCCGAAAAGTACTGCCAAATAAATTTTGCTTTTGCCCAACAAAATACAAGGCAATAATTAGAAATAGGGTGCTTATTATCACAAATATGCCCAATTTTATTTTCTGTTTTTTTGTCTGTTCCACGGTTCTTTATTTAAAAAATGCTTTAATATTTTTATCAGCCGATGTGGACAATTCAGCGAAGCTTCCTTCACTATAATTGACTCCATCTATAAGTAAGATGATGCGATTGGATACGACACGCGCGCAATCTACGTCGTGGGTTATTATCAATGAAGATGTCCCGTATTTCAGCTGAATATCGCCCATTAGACCGATTATTTCCTTTGCTGTTATTGGGTCAAGTCCCGTTGTCGGTTCATCGTATATGATAATCAGAGGCTTTAATATTATCGTTCTTGCCAAAGCAATGCGCCGTTTCATGCCACCTGAAAGTTCATCGGGCATGAAATCGATTGTATCTTTCAAACCAACACTTTCCAAGGCTTCCAAAACCAATTCATCTTTAATTTTCAATTTCTCAGGATAGGTGCGAAGCGGAAATTCGAGGTTCTCTCGGACGGTCATGGAATCGTACAAAGCACTTCCCTGAAACAAAAATCCAACTTGCGAACGCAAACTATTGAATTCGTTTTGAGTGAGTTCGGTGATGTCTTTGCCCATTATTTTCATGGTTCCACTGTCGGGTCGCAGTAAACCCATCAAACATTTGATCATGACGGATTTTCCGGAACCTGATTTTCCCATAATCACCAAGTTTTCACCTTTTTGTAATTCCATGGAAAATCCATTCAGTACATGATTGTCACCAAAGCTTTTTTTCAAGTCTTGAATCTGTAAAACGGGTTCTATGTTTTGCTTTCCTTCCATTTTATAGTTTAAAGAATATATCAGCAACGAAAACAGCAATAAAGTCAATGACGAATAGGAGTAGAGAAGAATAAACCACTGCTGCATTGGATGCTTCACCAACACCAACTGTTCCGTTTTTGCAAAAATATCCTTTGTATGTGCCTACTAAACCGATGGCGGATCCAAAGAAAAAGGATTTAATGGTGGCGGGTAAAATGTCAGTGAATTCCAAATCAGTCCAAACCATGTTGAAATAAAGCTGAAATGAAACGCCACTTTTCAAATATTCAACCGCGGCGGAACCCAACAAAGAAACTGCATCCCCGAAGATAATAAGCAAAGGCAACATGAGCGTTGCAGCGACTATCCTTGTGACAACCAGATACTTGAAAGGATTGGTGCCCGAAACTTCCATGGCATCTATTTGTTCGGTCACGCGCATCGAACCCAATTCAGCACCAATGCCTGAACCAATTCTACCAGCACAAATTAGTGCTATGACAACAGGTCCTATTTCACGTATAATGGATAAACTGACCATAGAAGGAAGCCAGGAACCAGCACCAAATTCTTCTAAAGTCGGTTTGGATTGTAAAGTAAAAACCACTCCAAGAATGAAACCCGTGACACCCACCAGTAGCAAGGATCGATTGCCCATGTTGTAACATTGCTTCAAAAGTTCTTTGAACTCAAAAGGTCGAGAAAATAATTCTCTGAAAAATCGACCCGTAAAATAAGCCATGTCACCAACCTCCTCGAAAAAAGAATTGAGGTTTTTAAAGATGCTTAGTTTGACAAGTGCCATATGTTATTAAAGGTACTCCAATATGCAGACCTAAAACATGACCTGGGTCACCTAAGTTTTTATTTATCAAGGTTTTTCGTTTCTTCCTGTTCTCTTTTTCAAGAAAAGATGATACAAATTGAGGAGATTATTTCTTTTTAGTCGTCCAATTCCTCGCAGTTAAAACCACGGGCCTGAACCAATTGTTGGATTTCACTTGCGCTAATTCCTTCTAGTACTTCCATACGAAGTACGTTGTCGACATCTTCTTTGTCCAAAGTCCAATGCAAAATCAAAGGATGTTGGTCCAAAATAGGCTGGAGGACGTTTAGTTTTTTCTTGCTTTTGATGTCTGTGCGATAAATGAACAATTGATCAAAAGCTTGTCCTCCATATGCCATATTTCGGGTGACTTTATTCCGGAGTATCGTTTCCATTCGTTCTATTGATATAGTCTTGATATGCTTCCTCTCCTTCTTCTTGCCAGAATTTATCGTACAAATCCCATTTCGAAAAATCGCTTTTGTTGCCTTTGCTGCGACATTTGTTATGACTTCTTTTGTTGGCACCCTTGCTCCCCGAATGATTTCCAAATCCGCCAAATAGTATCTTAGCGAGAATAAAAAGTCCTACAGCTTGCCAATAAGTAATCAATCCCAAACCAAAAATTGCGGGCATCAGCCAATTCCACAACCACATCAGAATAAAGCCAAACAAGATGGCAAAAGCAACTGCAGCTATGATTCCCAATACAACCCATCCAGCAATCACCGCTGGACTTTTCGTTTTCATTTTGTGTTTAAAATAATTCATCCTTCTTCGTTTAATATGTTTCTATTTTCTTTTAACTGGTTCTTTAGCAGCGATAAAGCTCTGTGCCGCCTCGACATCAATGTTCCTTCGGGCACCTCAAATTGTTCTGCTAATTCTTTGTAGCTGAAGCCTTCAAAATCTACTGCGATGATAATTTGTTTGTAATGCGGTTTCAGTTTTGCAATGGCAGAAATCAATTCTTCTTTCATCGCTTCTGAATAAGCATTGTCGGCATGTCCGTAAAACTGTTCCATAAAATCCAGCAATCGCGATTCGCTTTCATCATGGAGGGGAATGTTTTGCTTTCTCGTCCGCATCGCATCAATAATTTTGTTACGGATGGCGTGATAGACAAACCCAGCGACATTGTTGATAGGTGAAGTGCTATCTGCCCGCGAAAACAATTTCAAGGCTACATCCTGAATGATGTCTTCCGCATCTTTGTCTGCACCGTCATCGATCTTCGAATACACGAACGATTGGAGTCGATCATACTCCTGTGCAAAAAATGCGCCTAGCTTCGCCTTGTTATCCGTTTCCGACATCTTATCAAAAGTACATTTTGTGCTTCATATCTATAAAGACGATGAAGTTTGGGAATCTTGCATTTTTTTTGAAAAAGATTTATTGAGGTGTGATTTTCTATTGAATTTGGAAATGTCCTCCCCCTTAATCCCCCTCCAAAGGGGGAAACTAAACCTCCCTTCGGATAATAGTATAGTTGGACACGAATATTTTCTATTCTTTCAAAATCCGAAGTTGTATCCAAACCCCTCCTTTGGAGGGGGACAAAGGGGGAGGACTCTGTATCTATTAAAAAAATCACTTTTTCATTGGATACATGGGGCATTCGATTTTTTTTTGGTTACACTTCACGGATACTTCAACCCCAATTCATTCACATCCTTCCCTATATATTTCCATTGGGTTTTATCTACTTTTTCCTCATCCACCAAACGTACCTTTCGAAAGAAAAAGCAACAGGGTTCGATTTCAACAGTGCGTCTGGCGTAACCGAATGCACCAAGATCTTTCATTTGAAATTCAATACTTTGACTCGGATTCCCTTTACTTGTATATAGCAATTCCTGTGTTTTGAATCCACCTCCCCAATTCATAGCGATATCCCAGCGAAAAACAAAAACTGTGACCAAAAATAGAAATGCAAAAGCGACAAAAAGACTGCGTTTCAATACTGAGTTTTTGATACCAATTCGCAAAATAAGCGGCAAACTCGACGTAAAAACAAAGGTGGCAATCAATCGGACATTTTCGTTTACAAATTCCAAAGAAGTCATCAAGGTGAGAAAAACGAAGATGCAAACGACTAACCAAAGTAGTATCGCAATGGATTTGATGAGTTTCATGGTTTGTTTTGATTTAAAATTAAGGTTTAGAGAGGGAATATTTACTAAATAAAATCGAAGTATATTTTGTTTTAATTACTTTTCAGATTAGGTTCCCTAAATTTACCACAAAAACAAACAAAATCAACCAATGCAAGAACTCACGCTCACCACACCAGCCTTACTTTTCTCAGCCATTTCTCTTATCATGTTGGCGTATACGAATCGTTTTTTGGCGTATGCGGCGGTTATTCGCAACTTGCACGACAAATTTTTAGAGAAGCAAGATGTGACTTTGATACGGCAAATCAAGAATTTGAAACGTCGCTTGCACCTCACGCGCTGGATGCAGATTTTTGGAATTTCGAGTTTGTTGGGTTGTGTATTGTCTATGTTTTTGATTTACATCGAACAACCAGCCGTAGCCATTTGGGTTTTTGGTTTGGCGCTCATTTTATTGATCCTTTCTTTGGCACTTTTGATCCAGGAAATCAATATTTCCGCCCAAGCATTGGAGCTTCATTTGAGCGATATTGAAGAGCATATCAAGCATAAATAAAGGAATATAAGTGTGCGTTTTTAGCCATGATTAAAAGGATTGCAGGATGAACCAGGATTTTATTTTTGTCCTAAAGTCCTAAAGTCCTAAAGTCCTAAAGTCCTAAAGTCCTAAAGTCCCAAACTCCCAAAATCCTAAAGTCCCAACGAAGCGGCAAACTCAGTCAAATCCAATATTTTAGACGAATAACCATACTCATTGTCGTACCATGCGACAACCTTGATGAAGTTTTCAGTTAAGGCAATTCCAGCTTTTGCGTCGAAAACAGAAACACAAGTTTCTCCCACAAAATCTTGAGAAACGACGGCATCTTCCGTATAGCCGAGTATGCCTTTAAGTTCGTTTTCTGAGGCAGCTTTCATGACGCGACAAATTTCATCGTAAGTCGCGCTTTTTTTGATGTTCACCGTGAGATCCACTACGGAAACATCCATCGTAGGCACGCGGAAAGCCATGCCTGTCAGTTTACCATTGAGCGCAGGAATTACCTTGCCAACGGCTTTTGCTGCACCTGTTGAAGAAGGAATGATATTGTGCAAAGCCGATCTTCCACCGCGCCAATCTTTCAAGGAAGGACCGTCCACTGTATTTTGAGTGGCCGTTGTCGCGTGAATCGTGGTCATCAAACCATCCGTGATTTCAAAATTGTCGTGTAGGACTTTGGCTATAGGAGCCAAGCAGTTAGTGGTACAAGATGCATTGGAGATTATTTTGTTGGAAGCTTTCATTTCAGTATGATTCACACCCATAACAAACATTGGTGCATCAGCAGAAGGAGCGGAGATGATTACTTTCTTCGCACCACCTTTGAGATGAAGACCCGCTTTTTCGAGATTCGTAAAAATTCCCGTGCAGTCAATCACGAAATCGGCTCCAACTTCATCCCATTTCAAATGTTCGGGATTTCGTTCAGCGGTCACACGAATTTCTTTTCCGTTGATCACTAATTTATTGTCAACTACCTCAATTGTTCCGTCAAATCTTCCGTGAACAGAATCGTATTGAAGCATGTAAGCGAGATATTCCGCTTCTAATAAATCGTTGATAGCAACCACTTGCACGTTGTCTCGCTGCGCTGCAATTCGCATGACCAATCGGCCAATTCTTCCAAATCCGTTGATTCCTATTTTTATCATGATTGTTTTTCTTTTTCTATTCTTGTAAGGTAGTTCAATTCCCTTAAAAATGAATACCTAACTTGAATATTTTACTTATAGTCAAAAATACAATAAGTAAAAGAAAAATCAAAATTTGTAAGGTTAAGAAAAGATAAATGCTTGAAATTACGTTTTTTTACCGCGGTGTTGCGTAGAGGTTTTTTCTTTGTGAAACTCTAGCTTCGCTGCTTCCTTCGTAGGCGCGCCTTCTTTGTTTTTTCTTTGGTTAAAACATTATGTATGAGAAATGAACGATGTTTCAAATCGGATTAACTTTCAGCCTAAAAAAGAGGGGTCACTTCATGTCTTCGCATTTCGTAAAATTGACTTCATAGGTAATATCTCCAAAAACGGCATCATAGGTTCCACCACCGTTGTATTGTTGGCGAAGGCTGAAGCGTTGGAAGTAGCAACTGCCTTCTTTGTTTTTCACAAAAAGGGTATAAAACTGATTGGAATATCGGTAAAGTGGTATGCCAAAATCATTGTATTGAATGGTCCAGCCGCCGTTGGAAGGATGCGCAAAACATTTCACGACTGTTAGAACTTCTGCACCACCATCGTAGCTATTTACATAGAGATCGCTAATTTGCTTGGCGTTATAGCCCATGGTAAACGCACTCGACTTTTCGGTCCATTCTTTGGGTAAAGGTTTGTTTTCGAACTGGAAACCACGTTTTTTAGCCTGAAAAACAGCATCTTGATCAGATTTTATTGCGGCTACATCTTTTGGTGCAAAATCGTATTCAAAAGTTTGGCCGTGGGTAAAACCTTCACCACTTAGTGCATTTCCCCAATCGTCTTTCAATTGCGAATAAAGGAAAAAGCCAACATGGTATTTGCCCGTTCTAGGGAAATTGGTTTGATCGTGCATGTTCGGAAAAGGCGAGAGATAAAATTGGTCTTTGTTTCCATAAGGGTAATATTTCATGGTATGCGGTAAAATTTCAATGTCCAAGGTTTTCAAATTGGCCTCTTCTTTCGTGAGCAGGAGGGTGTTCATGAATTCATTAGTGTAACGGATTTTATTGGAAACGTCGTCATACAAATTCATGCGAACGTGGAGCACGGGATTGTTTTCGTCCAAATGAAAAACGTCTATGATGGTTCCGGTTGTGGCTGTTATTCGCACATAAATGTGTTGCTGACTAGTAAACGACGAACCGAAAGTTTCGATACCACTGCTGGGTTGAGCGTCAAAAAATTCAAATTTCAGATCGTCAACAAAGGGTTCTATTGCTCCTTGCAGTTCGGTGTAATCTTTGGCAAAGTGCATGGTTCCTGTTTCTCCTGTTTTCCGTATGTGTAGAAAAGGATTTAATTTGTCATTATCCTTGAGTAAATCTGATAAATTCACAACATTTGGTGAGGTGTAATCTACTGCTTGATAAGGTCTTTCAAATATAATTTCCTGTGCTGTTTCCATTGGTTTTGGTGTTTCTATTTTCGATTCCGTTTTTTTCTCATTCACTTTCTCTTTGGCTTTGTCTTTTGCTTTATTCAATGTGCCGTTAAGTTGAGCCGATGTCAATGAGGTCCACGAAACCAATGCCAGTACTATGGCTACACGTAATTTTGAGTTTTTCATAATTTATTTTTTAAGTTGTCGCAAACAAAATAGGCTAGAAATTTACCATTCTTGTCTTTGTATTCGAAGGCTAGCGCGACTTTGGCTTTTCTGAAAGTCTCAAATTCTGCATCCTTTTCGTATTTGTTTTGCATTCTGCTTTTCATAGATTCTTGAAATTGGGTCAAATCCACTTCTTTATAGGAAACCGTGAGCACCGAATAATAATAGGTAAGCATGAAATTGGTGAAATTGGCGGCACTGTCCAATCGTGTGATGTTGTCTACATTCATCGGACACTTTATATTTATGGCTTGAACGACAGGCTGCAAATCCATTTCATTTGGATTTTTCTTATTCCCTGAAAGGAACGTTACAACGAGAAAAGCGACTAAGCCAGCTGAAATTCCAGCTAGAATTAATTTGGTGCTTTTTTTCACGTTTTTACTTTTTAAAAATTAATTCAATACTATTTTTTCCCGAAATACTTGGTTGTTTTGGTCTATCACAACAAGGAAATAAGTCCCTGCTTTTTCATTCAAATAAATTGTTTGCTGCTGATTCCACAAAAAATCAATGGGTCGACCCAACACATCGTAGATCTTTATTTCACTAATTATCGTTTCCATTTGAATTTGAAAATTTCCCGAGCTTGTTGGATTGGGATACACCTCCACCTTGTTTACTTTTGGCACTTCGTTCAGATTTAGGTAAGACGACACTGGGCAGTCGATCAAGGTGGGATTTTGCACAGTCAAATTGAACCCATTTCCTAATTCACCATTTCCGCCAAACCCCCAGGTGTTCAGTGTTCCATCCAACCGAATACCACCACTATGCGCAAAACCTGCCACTAAATTGCCGCTCCAATTTACATCTGTTCCTATTTGCACGGGAGAAGAACTTGAGTTGGTAGTTCCATCGCCCAATTGTCCATCATTATTGCGACCCCATGCCCAAATGCTTCCATTTGCTTTTTTAGCCAAAACATGCTCATCACCAGCTGAAAAACCAGTAGACCAGTCCGTATCGGCATTCATCTGAGTTGCTGTATTGTAATCGCTCGTCTGACCATTCCCCAATTGACCACCTCCAGCATTTCCCCATGTCCAAAGTGTTCCATCCGACTTTCTTGCTACGCTAAACTCACCGCCTGCACTAATTCTTGACCAACTAAGAAAAGATGCCACAACGGCAACAGGAACATTGGAAGAAACAAAATTCATCGTGCCCAATTGTCCTTTAGAATTATCACCAAAAGCCCATATTTTTTTACCACCTGTTACAAATTCCATGGCCAAACTATGCTGACCACCTGCTGAGATGGCCGCCCATGACAACCCCGTTCCCACTTGGGTGACTTCTGGAATAAAAGCATCAGAAACACCCAAACCCAATTGGCCTGAAATATTGCTACCCCATGTCCAAAGCTTCGTATTTAATCCCTCTGCGCTTATTGCCAATGTATGGTCGTAACCAGCATCAATTTGTGACCAGAAAGAATCCGTACCGATTTGTGTTGGCTCCATGCGTAAGATAAGCCCACTGCCATCACCCGATTGACCTTTTGAATTATCGCCCCACGCCCATAGCGTACCATCCTCTTTAATGGCAACTGAATGAGATTCACCTGCGGAAACGGCTACCCAAGTTGTATCTGCGCCAATTTGAGTTGGCACGTTTCGCGATGTTAGCGTACCATCACCCAATTGTGCTTTGTTGTTGACTCCCCAAGCCCAAAGTGTTCCATCATTTTTAATGGCTAAATTGTGTTTCTTTCCTGCTGAAATTTTCATCCATTGACATTGTGCAAAGCCGCTGGTAGCATTTAAAAGCAAAATCCAAACGAACAATAGTAGGGAATGTGTAATTTTTCGATTCATAATATTTCAGTTTAATTCAATTAATTTCTAGTACAAATTTGAATCAATCTCTTCTATTTTTTCTACCGTAAAAAGGTGGTTTTTAATTCAGAAGAACTTTTAAGGTTGCGGCGTATTATCGAATTCATTTCTACAATCGTTGGTGATATAAATTACATCCAAAGTGTTTTCGTTGGCTTCATCCGATGATTTGAATCGTTCGAGCATTTTGTCTGAATAGCAATCGCAAATGGTTTCCACTCGGAGCTTTTGTTCGTTTGTGTAAACACCTTCTTGGGCGCTTTCCATACACTCTTTTTTAATGGAAGCTTTGTTCCAAGGTTTTTCTTGGCATCCATAAAAGAATACAAGGGCGATAGGCAAAAGAATTGTTTTCATCGTTATTTGATTTTGAGTTTGTTAAATTTGATAGAAGTGGATTCTCCTTCCAGATAAAGCTCCATTTCTGTGTCCGAAATTTTTACAACTCGGTGATTAAAAAGAGGTGTGTTTTGATCTGTTTTGGCTTGAAAAATAGCATCAATAGGTTCATCACTCGGCGTTAATGCACTGCTTCCAGTAATTTCTCAATTCCCGCTGAAGTCAAACTTTTCTTTCGTTTTGGCATCCGTCATTTTACAGTGGTACGTATAGTTTTTATTGACCATCAACAGAATAGTCCCCGACTGGCTTTTCGACGACCATTGGCCCACTATGGCATCTTCAGGTGCTTGAACTTCTTTGTGAAACACAACATACAGCAACCAACAAATCAATAAACCAGGAAGTGTAAATTTGATAAACATGACCTTAATTTTTTATACCTGAAACATGTAAAATTGTGGCAAGATTGAGAACAATGAAATAGGTGATTGTTAAACCCAAGTTTCCCGGAACCCAGTAATTGTCTGTTCCTCCACTTTCCATTTGTCCGAAAAAGGAAAAAAGATAAAGGAAAAAAACAGAAGTTAAAATTGCTATGAGACCAATCGAAAGTTGTTTTTTATTTTTGGAAAAATCGGAGGGAATTTTCTCCACCGCCACTGAAGAAAAATAGTATCCATTGAAAATAGCCACAACGGACCATAAGGGATAGGCTAAAAAATACAGACTATCGTTGCTCAACCAGAAGGCATAACGAATCGCCATGAGAAGGGCCCCAATAATATCGAAACATATTACCGTTCCGAAAAACAAGAGTATCAAGAAAAGAAACGGATTTTTTGCCGCCATAAGCTTTGTTTTTACTCGATTCAAAATTCAAAGAATTGGTTGCGAATTATCTCACGTAAAAGGGTGAATTTGTGTTCATTCAGTAGGATTATTGAAAATAAAATAAAATATTTACCTGACGAAAAATTGTCTGTCCGCATGAACCGATTCAAAACAATTTCATTTTTGTATTTTCTTGTTGTAATTCATTTCAATATATCATGTCAAATTTCGCCTTCTGGAAGTAAGCGGAATTCGCCAAAATTTGATCAACAAACAAAACCAATTTCAGAAAAGGAGTTTGAGAAATTGAGAAAAAAAACGGAAGAGATTTCAAAACTTTACCCAGACTCTGCAAATTTCTATGCAATTAGGGTTATGAAAATTGCAAGAACTTTTAATTCAAACAGTAAAATCGCCAAAGCTTTAAGCACAAATGCTTATGTAAAATCATCACAAAATTTAGAAGACCAAGCTCTAAAACTGAATCAACAATCTTATTTAATTAATAATGAGCTTAATGATCAAGCAGAAATAGCAAAAAACTATCTCATATTTGCTGGAATATATCAAAACAAAAGTGACTATGTTAATTCTACAAACTATTATTTAAAATCGTTAAAAATTTCAAAAAAAGAAAAGCTACCATCAATTTCCATAAGGTGCTTGAGAGAATTGTCAACAATAAACATTAATCAAGGAAAACCTGATTTGGCATTAAAATACGGTTTTCAAGCACTTGCTTTTGTAAAAAAACATCCAGATGATAGGGAAAAGGCAAAATGTTTTGTAAATATTGGTGGTAGCTATCAACAACTCGGAAATATAGGTTTGACCAAAAAATACTATGAAGATGCTTATACTTTATTTTTGAAAATTAAAGACAAGCAAAGCATCGCCTGGATATTGACAGGCTTGTCGAATGTGTATTATGCTGAAGATCAGGAAAAAGCACTATTGATGATGTTAGAGGCAGAAAATATCTACAAAGAAATTGCGCCTAACAATCCAATTAGAATTTCAAACATTGGAAACATAGGATCTGTCTATTTTAATTTTGCACAACATTTTGCAGAAAAAAATAATTTTAAAAACGAGATTATCCCAAATTCTAAAGAAAAACTATTGGCTGAGGCAGAAAATTACTATTTGACCGCCATTAAATTATCCAAAAATATACCTAATAATTTATATTTTATAAAGCAGAATTTAGCCAATTTACAAGCCTTCGAAGGTGATTTTAAAAATGCTTATACAAATTTATTAGAATCAAAAAATCTTGAAGATTCTCTCTTTTCCCAGAAAAACAAAAATGCCATTGCCAAACTAGAATCTGAAAAAGTAGTATTGGAACTCAAGACAAAAAATGAGAAAAAAGCAACACTAATAAAAATTCTACTTGCTTCTGCCTTAGGCATTTTTTTAATTGGTTTTCTAGGGTTTCGCAACTTCAGGAATAAACAAAAACTCCAAAATTTAAAAATTAACCAACTCGAGAAAGACAAACAGTTACTCTCCATCAACGGCGTTATTCAAGGGCAAGAAGAAGAACGAAGTCGGATTGCTAAAGATTTACACGACGGATTAGGCGGTTTGCTGTCTGGAACGAAATTATCCCTCACACACATGAAAGAAAACTTGATTCTTACGGAAGAAAACGCCCAACAATTTGACCAATCCTTGCAAATGTTGGATACCACCATTCAAGATTTACGGCGCGTTTCCCACAATTTGATGCCCGAAGCTTTAGTGAAATATGGTTTAATCGATGCCTTGAAAGATTTTTGTGGGAACCTTCAAAATTCTACCCAAATGGAGGTTTCATTTCTTTCTTTTGGGGAATACCGCAAGCTAGATGTTATGCAAGAAACTTTTGTGTACCGCATCGTGCAAGAATTAATCAATAACGCCGTGAAAGATGCTCAAGCAACGGAAATTATTACGCAATTGACGTATTTGCCCAACAAATTATTGGTGGTAGTAGAAGACAACGGTGTGGGCTACGACCCCGTTTCAGTTCAAGACAAAAAAGGGGCTGGCTTGAAGAACATTGAATACCGTGTGCAGTATTTGAACGGTACCCTAGAAACAAATAGTTCTGAAAACAACGGTACGTCGATAAACATAGAACTACATGTCTAATTCACCCATCCGCGTTTATATTGTTGATGATCATTTGCTCGTTCAGGAAGGCATCAAAGCGCTTTTACAGAGTGAACCTTCCTTTGAATTTGTAGGAAGTGCCCTGACGGCGGAAAAATGCTTGACCTTTTTTACGGAACAAAAAGCCGATGTGATTTTGATGGATATCAGTTTGCCGAAAATGGATGGAGTACAATTGTGTTCTATCCTTACCGAAAAATTTCCTTCGCTTAAAATTCTCGCTTTGAGCACGCACAATCAAGGAACTTACATTCGAAAAATGATGGAAAATGGTGCAATGGGTTATTTGTTTAAAAACGCTAATAAAACGGAAATTGTAAAAGCCATTACTACTGTTTTCCGAGGAGAAAAATTCCTCACATACGATGCCGAAAATTTGCTGCGCCAAGAAAATCTTCTTCAAAGTCAAATTCCTAAACTGACCAAACGAGAAAAGGAAGTTTTAGTGTTGGTTGCCAGCGGAATGACTAACGGACAAATCTCTGAAAAACTATTTGTGAGCATAGATACTGTAGACAGTCACCGCAAAAATTTACATACCAAACTGAACGTGAAGAATACCGCTCAATTGATAAAAATTGCTGGCGAATTGAACTTGATTTAGGTAAAGTAAAGAATAAATAAAATATAAGGGATTCGTTGAAAAGTCTCAACTTTCATGATTTTTATCGTTAATTATCAATGATAAATTCAGATTTAGCATAAAATTAGAGGTCTATTTTAATCACCCCAAACAAAAATTAAAATTTTAGAAGACTAATTCGCCGCGGCGAATAGTCCCTGAATTTTGAGATTTGGCGGTAGCTGTAGCAAGAAAGTCTAATTCTAGTTTCTGAAAAATAAATAGCAATCTAAAGGATTTTTAAGGATTACTCGGAAAAGTTGAAATTCATCTTAATTCTTTCATCAATAATCAATTAATATTCAGATTTCACTCCAAATTTGGGAGGGTAAGCAAAGATAAATTGCTCAAACACCCATTAGGAACGCGACAGTAAAGCTCAAACGACTTCGGCAAGGCGGAAATATGGCCATGTTGGATTATACACAAAACCGAACGCATCAAGATATTGCCTGTCCCGATTTTTTTTGTCAGGAAACCACTGTATACGTGAACCGTAGGTGCTGCATCAAGAACAGGGAGAGGTATTACTTTGAGCTCATGGAAATATGCCCTCCGTTCAATTATCAGCGAATCCGTCTACTCGATCATACCCTCGTTTTTCATCACATTAATTACAACGTTTCCTGTTTTCTCTCCTTTGATCACATACGCATAAGCCTCGGATATATCTTTTAATTCATATTCTCTGTCAATCACGGGCCTAAAAATTCCTTTCTCCAGCTGATGACTGATATAGGGTATTGTTTCTCTCTTATGGTATGGAATAGGAAAAATTACTTTCTTACTTGAGATGGAATTAAGCAGTGGGTAAAAAATATTTTGAGAATAAGGTCCCAATTCAGATGAAATATAAACTCCCTTGTTATTCAATAATGATTTACACTTGCCAAATGTGCTTTTACCAACCGTGTCGAAGATAAAATCATACTTCCCGTCACTCTTTGTAAAGTCTTCTTTTGTGTAGTCAAAAATTTTGTCAGCCCCCAAATTTTTTATCAGTTCGATGTTCTTCGTGTTGCAGGTAGCTGCTATTTTTACATCATATTGTCTGACAAATTGTAGAAGAGCCGAACCAATCCCACCCGTGGCACCATTGATAAGAATGCGCTGTCCAGATTTAATATTTACCTTATGCAAAAATGTGTAAGCGTAATGTGCTCCTTCCAAACTAGCCGCTGCCTGTTTGAAATCAATATTTTTTGGAATAGGAAAAACATTCTTCTCGACAGTGGTTAAGAATTCAGCTTGAGATTCTGAACCTGTGTCATTGAAACCAAATACCCTATCTCCAACGTGAATGGAGCTAACATTTTTGCCTAATGATACTACTTCTCCCGCAAAATCTGTCCCCACAATGATTTTCCTTGGTTGGAATAAACCCAAGACAAACCGCATGATAAATGGTTGGGCTGTCAGGTTCGCACAGTCTGTCCGATTGACCGTCGTAGCATAAACCCGAATCAAAACTTCGTTCTCTTTTGGAATTGGTTTTTCAATCTGCTCGACTCTCAATTCACTTGGAGAACAATAGTTTCTGCGTATGGATGCTTTCATTTTGTTAGGCATTACAACGGTTTGGCAAGTTGCTGACAAGTTGCTGGTTTTCTTTAGTAAATGAGGCTTCTGTCCAGCCTTTTTCGGTTTCTATTTTTGGTTTCATTGTTTCGTGTCGTACCTTAACGGTTTGCCTTTAGTTTGTATTTCTGAAATAATCATAACTTTTCAGAAGGAGAAACGGGTGAACTCAAACGTTTTGTAAGCTCCGAGGCTTATTAGCTGCATAAGTCCCGTTTCTTTCCTTCTGACTTGCAAGTGCTA
>JBGSIB010000048.1:0-5868 GCA_041751955.1 Crocinitomicaceae bacterium | reverse complement strand
AGTCTACGATTTAAGGTGTTTATAGCATCATGGTCCACCTCTTCCCATTCCGAACAGAGAAGTTAAGCCTGATTGCGCTGATGGTACTGCATTTTTAAGTGTGGGAGAGTAAGTCGACGCCACTTTTAAAAGCCTCTTGAGCAATCAAGAGGTTTTTTTTTGTCCTTTTTTTTAAGGTGAATAGATCCTGTCAACCATGGCGGTCCTTTTGACACGCAGGTGTATAGACTATTAAAATCCTCTTCCTCTTCTTTTAAAATGAATCTGATAAAAAACCTTTCTTAAGATTTTCTTAAGATTCCCGACTACTTATTTTATAACTTGATATTACGGGCCTGTTTCGTTAACTTTGAAATTATGAGTAAAGCAATGCATCAATTTTATATTGGTACCATGTCGGCTATTGTGCTAGCCGTGACAATTTACTTGACCTATATTGGCGTTTCATACTATAACACTCCTTTAGAAGAACGATTCTATCATCCCGATCACCAATGGCTGAAACCTTCTGGATTGTTTGGGCAAGGTTTGGGTGTGATTGGAACGCTTATCATTCTTTTTGGTGTGATCATGTATATAGTCGGGAAGAAATATGGCATTTTCGAACGATTCATTCGATTAAAATATTTACTGGAATTTCACATTTTTCTCTGTACAATTGGTCCAATTCTCATTTTGTTTCATACATCAATGAAATTTGGAGGCATAGTTTCCATAGGTTTCTGGAGTATGGCGATGGTTGTTTTCAGTGGAATAATTGGTCGTTATATTTATCTGCAAATACCGAGAACGATTAGCGGTAGAGAGCTTACGCTATCTGAAATTCATGAAGAACAACAATTGGCTATCTCGAAAATGACGAGTAATGCGGATTTGTCTTCGAAAATGACCGATTTAATTTCCAAATATGAAAATCCATTTGGGTGGGGATTAAAATCATTTTTACACCATCGCAAGGAGAAATCGTCAATTTTGTCATCGATTAAAACACTCCAGATTGAACAAAGGGATAAGTCTGTATTGCGACGAATGGTAAAAAAGGAAATCGCCTTGAAACTAAGAATACAACGCCTGGATCTCATGCGCAAGTTGTTCAAATATTGGCACATCATTCATAAACCCTTTTCGATTATCATGCTGATTATCGTGATTATTCATATTGGAATCTCTTTTGCCCTCGGGTATAGGTGGATTTTTTAATTAATCATTAAGTATGTCAAGCGAAGAATTTTTAGTTTATTCGATTACAGCCATTTTAATCGCTGTGGTGCTTGCCATATATATACTTCGTGGTAGAATGAAGTCGAAGATTGTCCAGAAAAAAGTTAAGATTGCAATTGAGGAAGGGAAGCACGAGCCTGTATCGCTTCATCCTTATATTGACCCGAATATTTGCATAGGTAGCGGTGCTTGTGTTAGGGCATGTCCAGAAAAAGATATTCTAGGAATCGTTGATGGAAAAGCAACTGTAATTAATGCTTCCAATTGCATAGGGCATGGTGCATGTTTTTTGGCCTGTCCGGTTGATGCCATTAGTTTAAGAATTGGAACGGAAAAACGTGGAGTAGAATTACCTCACGTAAAACCAAGTTACGAAACCAATGTAGATGGCATTTATATAGCTGGTGAATTGGGCGGAATGGGTTTGATTAAAAACAGTACGGAACAAGGATTGCAAGCGGTTGAAAATTTGGCGAAAAGAAAGCGAACAGAGAATTCCACTGGTTTAGATTTGGTTGTAATCGGTGCAGGACCGGCTGGAATTGCTGCGTCTTTGGCTGCAAAGAAAATGGGTTTAAGTTGCAAAACATTGGAGCAGAACTCATTGGGAGGAACAGTTTTTACTTTCCCACGTATGAAAGTTGTCATGACGAAACCCATGGATTTACCTTTTTTAGGAAAAATCAAATTGGTGAATACCAGCAAACAAGAATTGTTAGATATTTGGAATGATGCTATTGAGAAAAGCGGAATTTCTGTTCAAGAGAACTGTAAAGTTGAGAAAATCACGCCTATTTCAAATGGTTTTTCGTTGACTCTAAAAGATGGAACCAGCATAGAATCGGATCAAGTATTGATAGCTATTGGACGACGTGGAACACCAAGAAAATTAGGAGTAACGGGCGAAGGATTGGAAAAAGTTACTTACCGTTTGATTGAACCTGAGTTGATAAACAATCAAAAAATAATGGTTGTGGGTGGAGGTGATTCTGCAATTGAATCCGCATTGCTTTTGGCCGATACAAACGAAGTCCATTTATCGTATAGACAAGCCAATTTTGCTCGATTGAAAACTCAAAATAGTTTGAATTTAGAAGCAGCTATTGCGGAGAAGCGCATGACTGTTTGGTTAAATTCTAATTTGAAATTAATTACCGAAAAGGACGTTATGCTTCAACAAGGAGACGAAGAGTTTACCTTAGGAAACGATCGAGTTTTTATCTTCGCAGGAGGTGAATTGCCCACGGAATTTTTAAAGAATGCAGGTATTTCAGTTGAGAAAAGCTTTGGAAAAACAGTGAAAAAACACGGATCTTGAGAATAGGAGTATACATATTGTTTCTTTTGATGATTTGTCATTTTCAAGTCAACGGACAGTTTTCACCCGGAAAATTGATGAAGGCTCATTCCAATTTGGAAGGATCAAAGAACTGTACGAAATGTCATGATTTAGGAAACAAAGTAACCAACAACAAGTGTTTATCTTGCCATACTGAAATTAAAAATTTGGTTAATCAGAATAAGGGTTATCACTCCAATTCTGCGGTAAAGGGAAAAACGTGTATCAGCTGTCATAGCGATCATCACGGTGTATCTTTTGATGCATTGCGTTTCGATCCTAAAAGTTTCGACCATAATAAGGCTGGCTTTAAACTGGAAGGAAAACACTATTCCGTGGATTGCAAAAAGTGCCACAATGCATCGAATATTCAAGATGCAAAAATTAAAAAGCGTTCAAACACTTATCTGGGACTGACGGATAAATGTTTGTCTTGTCATACAGATTATCATCAGAATACTTTGAGTTCTAGCTGCATGAACTGTCACAATATGGACGGTTTTGAAAAAGCTCCAAATTTTAATCACGCGAAAACAAAATATCCCTTAAAAGGCGCACATGCGAATGTAGATTGTATCAAATGTCACGAGAAAACGACACGCAACAATAAACCATTTCAAGTTTTTAAAGGAATTAAATTTTCAAACTGTACCGATTGTCATAAGGACGAGCATAACGGTTCATTTGGAAATAATTGTTTGAAATGTCATAATATCAACAGTTGGTCAAATGTGGATTTATCCAACGGTTTCAATCACAATACGACTAAGTTTCCTTTGGTTGGGAAGCACAAAACGGTTTCGTGTAATAAATGTCATATTGGAAGCAATTTTACACGGGCTTTGAAATATGCGGAATGTGTTGATTGTCACAAGGATTACCATGAAGGTGAATTAAAATTAAACACTGAATCTGTTACCGATTGCAAGCGTTGTCATAATTTAGAAGACGGTTTTAATCAAAGTAATTTCAGGTTAGAAGATCACGAAAAATCGAATTTCCCGCTAAGAGGAGCGCACGTTGCAACGCCTTGTTTTAGATGCCATAAAAAAACTCCTGATACGCGCTGGACATTTAAATTTAAGTCGCAAAATTGTATTGAATGTCACGACAACATTCACAAGGATAAGATTTCGGAGCAATTTTTATCTGAACAAAATTGTCAAAGTTGCCATTCTGTTAATACTTGGTCAGAAATTAATTTTGACCATAATAAAACTAGTTATAAATTAGAGGGTAAGCATGTTGGAGTAAATTGTCGCACATGTCATTTTGAAGATAGTAAAACAGAAAGAAACACCTTGGTTCAGAAGTTTAAAGGCTTAAGTACAGAATGTTACACATGTCATGAACACAACCATGGGGATCAGTTTACCCAAAATGGGGTGACAGAATGTAAGAAATGTCATAATTCTAATACCAGTTGGAATATCAGTTCTTTCGATCATGAAAAAACGAATTTCCCATTGGAAGGAGGACATGCCGAAGTGGCTTGTTCAGAGTGCCACAAACCAATCAGCGGTCCAAACGGAAAAATCATTATTGAATACAAATTAAAAAGCTACCAATGTATAGATTGCCATTACTAATATGTCTGATTTTCGTCATGAACTCAGCATATGCTAAGAAGAATCCGCATGGACCACAGTTTAAGATTGATTGCAATCAATGCCACAGTCCGAAGAGCGGATGGAGTGTGAATTTGGCCGATGTTAAATACGATCACAATACTTCGAATTTTGAATTGGAAGGCCAGCATAAAAAGACGGATTGTAGAAAATGTCATGTCGATTTGACTTTTAAATTGCCGAATACAAATTGTATGACCTGTCACACGGATATTCATCAAATGACATTAGGAAATGACTGTATTAGATGTCACTCATCTGACAATTGGTTAGTCAACGATGTCAGTCAGATACATGAAGAAAATGGATTTCCTTTGGAAGGAAGACACATGGTGGTTTCTTGCATTGAATGTCACAAAAACTCCAACACACTTAGCTTTGAGCGACTAGGAACGGAGTGTGTTGATTGTCATCGAACAGATTATTATGCGGCTCAAAATCCGAATCATCAATTATCTGGTTTTGGAACGGATTGTCGTGAATGTCACGAACCTTTTTCAACAAGTTGGACGGGACAATTCGGGCACGATTTCTTTCCGCTAGAAAAAGGACATTCGAATGTGGCTTGCGCTAGTTGTCATATTAATCCGGTATATTCTCAAATTTCTTCCGAGTGCGTTTCATGTCATCTAGATGATTTTAACCAAGCCGTGAGTCCAAATCACGTAACTTCAGGTTTTCCACAAGATTGTGCTATGTGCCATACAACAGATTTAGGTTGGTCGCCTGCAACTTTCAGTAATCATGACGCTTATTTCCCAATATATTCAGGGAAACATGAAGGAGAATGGAATGCTTGTGTTGATTGTCATACCACACCTGGGAATTATGCTTTGTTTACATGTATTGAATGTCACGAACACAACAACCCAGGTGACCTAGCTGGTGAACATGATGATGTAAATGGCTACGTGTACCAAAGCAGTGCATGCTATAGTTGTCATCCGGATGGAAAAAAATAAATGATTTACTCCACAAAATACCTTTTAATTCTTCTATTTTTCCTACCATTTGCTGGCATGAATGCTTATGGACAAGAAAAGGTGTTGAATGAAGCGGGAGCTATCAGTTATATCAGTAATGAAAGTTATTATTTGCGTTTTGCAAGTACCGCTGAAATTGAAATTGGCGATACGATTTACATAAAAAAGTCTGGAGCGACAGCAAATGGTGAAGCATTTTCTGAAAAAGTGTACGAACCAATGTTTGTGGTCAATTCAAAATCTTCAACTTCAGCATTATGTGCGGCTTTGAAACCAAATTCATTGGAATTAAAAGCAAAAGTATACAGTTTTCGCATCAGTAAAAAAGAAAGTAAAGAAACGGATGAAGTAAAAGAACCTTTAAAAGACAGCCTTGTTCCCGATCCAAAGCTAGATAAAAAGAAGAAAAAAATTGCCGACAGTTTAGCGGATAATACTTCAGAAAGAAAAGAAATAATTTCTGGTCGGGTTGTTGTCTCCAATGACGCTATTTTTTCGAGTCAAAATTCATCGCAATCACGTTTTGGCGGACGAATAAGTTTTGGGGTGAAAAACATTGCCAAGAGTCGTTTTTCCTTCAATTCATATATAGCCTACAACCATTATTTTCGAAGCAAAAACCTAAAAAATGCCCCTTCATATTTCTTAGGAGTGTATCAGTTGTCGATGCTGTATGAAGGTAAAAAAGACCTCAAAA